>NZ_JBIAVS010000027.1:0-134144 GCF_042894545.1 Streptomyces sp. NPDC001530 | reverse complement strand
CGGTGACGTTGGCCGCACCGTGGCCGTCCTCGTCGACGCTGGAGGCCTCGGCGGGGGCGTGCAGGGCGAGGTCGGTGCCGGGGCGGGCGCTGTCGAACACCGACAGCGTCCACAGCGAACTGCCCCAGCTGGTGGCCCGGGTCAGACAGCGGATGCGGACGTGGCGGGCGCGCCGGTCGCCGAGCCGGACGGTCTGGGTGCAGGCGTCGGAGGAGGGCGTGAACTTCAGCGGGGTGTCGTACTCGTAGCCGAACTGCCGTATGCCGAACCGGGTGGTGCGGCGGTCACTCTCGGCGCCGCCGG
Organism: Streptomyces sp. NPDC001530; assembly: GCF_042894545.1. NCBI lineage: Bacteria > Bacillati > Actinomycetota > Actinomycetes > Kitasatosporales > Streptomycetaceae > Streptomyces > Streptomyces sp. NPDC001530. Next base: position 133,841 of record NZ_JBIAVS010000027.1, on the reverse strand, counting down.
TCCGGGCGACCAGGGTCAGGTCGTGCAGCGTGGGCTCGCCCAGGCCGTTGGGCCACCACAGCTCGGGGTTCTTCACCCGTAGGGCGCCGAACGCGGCAGGGGTGAAGATGACATCGATGTCCTCGCCGGCCCGGACGGTCACCGTGCGCGAGACGCGGACGTCGCCGAACGAGGCGGAGACGGTGGCCTCGTGGTCGGCGGAGTCGGCGTTGCGCACCGGGACGGTCAGGGTGAGTTCGGCGACCGACAGGTCCGGAAGCGCGGGCAGCACGGTGTCCACGCGCGGATCGCCGATCACGATGTGGCCGGTCGATCTCAGCCGTACGTGGTTCCAGATACCGGCTCCGCGGTCGCGGACGGCCGGCATCCAGTCCCATCCCGAAGAAGCAAGGTACGTCGGCGAGTTGAGGTTCATCGTGTTGGCACCGGCGTCCACCCAGGCCTCGCCCGCCGGGCCCTTGTCGCCGGGGCTGCCGGGCACCGGCATGGGGGAGATCCGTACGGCGAGCGCGTTGCCGCCCCTCGTGTCCAGGAGGTCGGTGATGTCGTGGGCGGAGCGGGCGAAGGGGAACGTCACCTCGCCCACTCCGTGTCCGTTGAGCCAGATCTCGGCCTTGTGGTTGACCCCGTCGAAGTCCAGCCAGATGTGCCGCCCCTGGCCGGTGCGCAGGCCGCGGGGCAGGTCGAAGTCCCGCCGGTACCACCAGGAGTGCCGGGACAGCGCCTCGGGGATACGCAGGTTGTTCAGTCCCGCGACCGGGTCGGGCAGCTTGCCCTGGTCGACCAGGGAGCCCAGGACGGTGCCGGGTACGGTCGCGGGCAGCCAGCGGCTGGTGTCCACGCCGGTCCGCGACAGGGCCGCGCCGTCGCCGTCCGCCCAGTCGTCCAGGGTGAGGGTCCAGCCCGATTCCAGCGGCACCGTGCCGGCGGCGGCGACGGTGAGCCGGGGGGTGTCGTCGTGGTGGGTGCCCCAGTCGGTCCAGCCGGTGGCCTTCGGGCGGTGGCCCGGGGCGGTGCCGTACACCTCGAAACCGTTGAGGCCGAGGGGGTGGGGGCTGGACCGTCGGTGGGCCGTCATCCGTACCCAGCGGGCCGTGACGGGCCTCGGCAGCGGGATGTCCACCACGCCGCCGGTGCCGGCCGTGGTGCGGTGGACGCCGGTCCATGAGTCGTGGTCACGGGACGTCTCGACGACGAACTCCGTCGCGTAGCTGGAGAGGACCTCCCTGCCCGTGGTGCCCTGGCGCGGGTTGCCGCCGGCAGGCGGGGTGAACACCGGGTCGCTCGCGTCGGCCTCGAAGGTCAGCCGGATCCGGTCGAGACGGCAGTCCGCCTCGAGATCGACCTCGATCCACTGCGGGTCGCCCGCCTCGGCGCGCCATCCGGTGCCGCGCACACCCTGCGCCGGCAGCGCGTCCACCACGAACTCGGCGGGGGCGGGCGCGTAGGCCTGCGAGGAGACCCGGACCGGGCGGTGGGCGGCGATCTCACGCGGTGCGGCGGAGCCGGTGCCGCTCACACTCGTGGATCGATCGACGGCGTCGGCCGCCGGTGCGAACACCGTGCCGAGGGCAAACCCGGCCAGCAGCGTCGAGCCGGTCGCGACGACGGTGCGCCGGGAGGGGTGGTGCGACGGACATGACTGATCGGCCATGGGATGGCGTCCAATCACCGGGCGGGAACCGGGTACGGAGCGGCTCCCGTGATCTGACAACGTTGCCATAGGTTGTTGCGGCAGACACTTCCCTGTCAAGGGCCTGACAATGACAAAGAAACGTGTGAACGGTGATGACATCTCTTGACGACGGTGCCACGCCGATGACCCCGCACGTGCGGGCCGCTGACCCGCCTTCGCCGCACTGCTGCTCTCCAGCCATCTGCGGCTGGTGGGCGAGCCGCTGCGTCCGGCGGTGTGGGAGACCAGTCATCGGAGTCACCTACAACGACCCCGTGTCAGGTGTCGAAAGCACCGAGGTGGTGCACGACGCCCTGGTGGCGAGGCCCTTCCTGCGCCAGTTGTCTCCCGAGCACCGTGCCGTGCTGGTCCACATATATCTGTGCGACCGCAGCATTCAGGAAACCGCCGGCATCCTCGGAGTGCTGGCCGGCACCGTGAAGAGCCGTCACCACAACGCCCTGCGCAAGCTGCGGAGCGTGGTGCGACCAGAGGCCGCCCAGAAGCCGGTCGAGTGGAGACACATCTCCAGCGCTGAGGTCAGTTGGCGTCGGAACGTCTCGCCGCGGGGGTCGTGGCCGATGGAGCGGACGAGCTCCGGCAGCAGGTACTGCTCGGCGACGATCCACTCGGCGGCTGCCGCGCGTCCGCCGAACTCCTGGGGCCGGACCCCTGGTCTCGGCGACGGCGGGACCATGGTGCAGGGGGGCGTACCTGTTCGCATTCCTCCGCGTCGTCCAGGACGAGCAGCAGCCGACGCCCACCCAGCGGACTGCGGTAGGCGGCGGCGAGTGCGGCGGCGCTCGAGTGTGAACGGTCGAGGTCACGTCACCTGTCAAGGCGGTTACTCGATGGAGTGACAGGGCAGGATGCGCCACGGCACGGTGGATCACGATGTGGTGACATGTCGCTGGGGGCTCGACCACATGTGCAGTGGGAACGAGGATGTGTTTGTCGGTGACGGAACAGCCGAAGATGACAAAGGTGTCTCCCTGCGGAGAGGAGGATTCCCATGTACGCCCTGGTCCCTGACGATCCCGTGTTCTTCGCGAAGTTCCAGAGTCTGGAGGAACCGCTTCTCCGCCAGCTCCACCGCCTGCACAGCGCGGGCCTGGAGTCCGACGACGAGCAGGTCATCCTGGATGCCTACGACAGCTGGGTGCAGGTGCTGCTGAAGCTGCCGCTGTGGTCCCAGTGGCACATCGAGGACGCCTCCGCCGGCCCCGCTCCGGCCGAGCGGCCCCAGTACACCCTGTACAGCGTGCGCGGCGACCAGTTGACGAGTCTGTACCCCATCGAGCTGACCGCGGTCGACCTCGGCCACCTGACGGCCTGCCTCGACCTGTTCGGCGAGGCCGACGACAACGCCCGGAGTGCGGTGCTGGGGCAGGTGTGTGCCGAACCGCCGGATCGGGAAGAGAGCCTGACCAATGTGTTCCGACGCGTCATGGAGGTGCTGCTGCTGCCGCCCCCGCAGGGCCTTCTGGGCACACTGCGGCATGTCGTGCCACAAGGGCCCGTCGTCTCCGTGACCCTACCGGCCGAGCAGGAGGCGGAGTACCGGCACTTCTGCGAGGAGATCGTGACCATTCTCAGCTCGGGCGACACATTCGCCTACCGGAGCCACCGAGCCATGTATTTCTGAGACACCTCGGTGAACCTTTCGGCCCGCTGGTGCGTTCTCCAGATGGAAGGCTTTGCCGTCGGACACGCGGGCGGCGGAGCCATGACGGGGCAATCGGAATCCAGCCACGCCCTCGTGGTCCGTTCCCGTCCCCGCACTGGCGGCCGAGTCCCCCCTCGGGCCGCCAGTGCGCCTTTCGTGAACCACTGGCGTCGTACGGCCCGCTTCCGCATCCCTGTGACGGGAGCGGGCCGTACACGTGTCGCCGTTACCCCGCCACCCGGACCACCGACTTGCCCGGGCCGGGAGCCCCTTGCCCGGCGATCATGTCGGGCACGCCGATGAACGAGTGCACCGTCCCCACCGGGGTCGTGATCGTCCGCTCCGCGGCCAGACGTGTGAGCCGGCTCCACACGGCGGCCTCGACGTCCGGGTCCTCGTCGGGGCCTGCCAGCACGCCCACCGCCGAGTAGTTGCGCAGCAGCATGTCGGCCGAGTCCAGTGGCACGGTCGTCCCGGCGGCGAGCCCGATCACGGCGATCCGGCCGCCCCGCGCGATGCTCTTGAGGGCGGTGGCGGCCGTCTCGCCGCCGACCGGATCGTAGATCAGGTCCACCCCGCGTCCGCCGGTGATCTCTGTGACGCGCGCGGTCAGATCCTCCGTCCGGTGATCGACGACGTGGTCCGCACCGTGCCGTGCGCAGAACTCCGTCTTGGACCGGCCGCCCGCCACGGCGATCACGGTGGCGCCCAGCGCCTTGCCCAACTGCACCGCCGCGGCGCCGCTGCTCCCGGCGGCGCCGAGCACGAGCAGAGTCTGGCCAGGCTCGACGGGAGCGCGCTCGACCAGGCCGGCGTAGGCGGTCCGGAAGGCGATCGGGAACCCGCCCGCCTCCTCGTCCGTCATGCCCGCGGGGACCCGGACGGCCGACACCTCACGCACATACGTGTACTGCGCGTATCCGCCCCACCCTTCCAAGAACCCGGTGATACCCGTGACCCGGTCGCCGGGCGCGAACCGTGAGCCCGGCGGTACGGCGACGACCTCCCCGGTGGCCTCCTCGCCCAGCCCGAAGGGGGGATCGCCGAGCAGCGGGAAGCGCCCCGTGGCCATCAGCAGGTCGGGGAATCCGGCACCCGCCGCCCGCACCCGGATCAGCACCTGACCGGGTTTCGGCTCCTCCCAGGTCATGTCCTTCAGCCGGACCGCCTCGCGCGGTGTGCCGAAGCGCTCCACGCGCCAGGCCCTTCCCGAGAACATCCGCTCCTCCTGAACGGAGACAGGGGAATCCGCCATGGTCAGCGGTCCGCGTCCGTCGTGATCAGCCGGGCCAGTTCCGCAGGCACGGACAGGAAGGGCGAGTGGCCGGCCGCGATCCGGTACGACCGCTCCGAGCGGGCCGCCATCTGCTCCTGAAACCCGGGATCCACCGCCCGGTCCTGCTCGCAGACGATGTACGTGGCAGGCACGGTCTTCCAGGCGGCCGTGGTCAGGGGCTCGCTGAAGGACTTCACGGACTGCAGCACCAGCCGGTCTACGGACTGCCGTGCCACGTCGTCCGGGACGTCCGCGTACAGGTGGTTCCCGGGGTCCTCATGGGCCGGCAGGGTGCCCGTCTCGCCGCTGGGCAGCGCGCCGCCGCTCAGCCCCGAGAGGGACTCCCCCTTCTCCAGCTGGAACGCGGAGAGGTAGATCAGACGGGACACGTGGGGAGCGGCGCCGGCTTCGGTCACGGGCAGTCCGCCGTAGGAGTGCGCGAGGACCGTCACCGGCCCGTCGAGGCCGGCCAGCTTCTCGCGGATGACGCGGGCGTCGTCGTACATCCCGGCGGTGTTGTCGGGGTCGGCCGACGCGCTCGGCAGGTCGATGGTCTCCACCCGCCAGCCGAGCGCGGTGAGTTCGGGAGCCAGCAGCTCCCAGCACCAGGAGCCGTGCCAGGCACCGTGGACGAGCAGGATGACGGGTTCGGTGTGTGCTGCGCTGGTCATGTGGGGCAGGACTTTCTCGAAGGGAAACATGGCCGAGGGGACCGAGCGGCAGACGTGTGCTTCTGATGAGTGGTCACGCGTGAGGAGACATATGTCCCGCTCGTCCCCTAGTCAGGCTAGAGAGTGTGACGAGGGGCAGCCATGTTCGGGCGTCCGGAGTACTTGTGTGAGCGTACGCTGAGGGCTGCAGGTTCTGGAAAGGAAGCCGCGTGGACCCTTTGGAAGACGTCCTCGCGCTGCTGGACACCCGCGGTCACCTCTCCGCCGGCCTGGTGGCGGGCGGCGACTGGGCCGTGGGCTTCCCGCCGCCGCCAGGTGTGAAGTTCAACGCTGTGCGGCGCGGAAGGTGTCTGCTGGAGGTCGAGGGGATGCCGGAGCCCATTGCGCTGTCGGAGGGCGACTGTTTCCTTCTGACCCGCGGACGCGGCTTCACGCTCCGCAGTGGTCCGCAAGTGCCGGCTGTCGCGGCGGGTCCCCTCTTCGCGCGGGCCGATGCGGGGGTGGCCCGCGCGGGCCACGGCGACGAGGTGCACCTCCTGGGCGGTCGCTTCTCCTTCGGCGCGCGGGCCCAGGAACTGCTGCTGGACGGCCTTCCGCCGGTCATCCATCTGCCGGCCGACACGGACCGGGCACAGACGGTGCGCTGGGTGCTCGACGCGATCGACGAGGAGCTGCGGCACCGGCGGATGGGAGCCACCCTGGTCGCTGAGCACCTCGCGATCGTCCTGCTCGTGCACGTTCTGCGCTCGCATCTGGCGAGCGAGGCAGGCACCGGCCCCGGCTGGCTCGCGGGCCTGGCCGACCCCGCGGTCGCCGCGGCGCTGGCCTGCGTACACCGGGACCCGGCACACCCGTGGACCGTCGCCGAACTGGCCCGGGCGGGATCGGTCTCCCGTACCGTGTTCGCCACGCGGTTCAAGAAGGCGGTAGGCCAGGGGCCGCACGAGTACCTCACGGCGTGGCGGATCGAGCTCGCGGCCAAGCACCTGCGCAAAGGGCAGGAGACCGTCGCCGCCATCGCACACGCGGTCGGCTACGGCTCGGACAGCGCCCTGAGCGCGGCGTTCAAACGCATCATGGGAACGTCACCCCGGGACTACCGGGAACGGCCGGAGTCCGCGGAGACGGCGCAGATGCACTGACAGGGGTCAGCGTGCGGGCACGGCCGGCGCGGTCTTCTTGCGTGCGCGGTACGCGGCGGCCTTGATCTTGTTGCCGCAGGACTCCATGCCGCACCACTGGCGCCGCATGCCCCGGGAGCGGTCGATGTAGACCCGGGTGCACTCGGGGTTGCCGCATTCCTTCATCAAGGGGACGTCCGGGCCGCTCAGCAGCTCCACGGCCTGCCGGGCGACGGTCGCCAGTGCCTGCTCCGGCGTCGCCTCGGTGTGACGTCCGGCCAGGGTGAGCTGCGGCGTCACGGGGGGCTTGCGCGCGGCGGCGTTGACCACGGCGAGCGCTTCGCGGTCGAACTCCTCGCCGAGACGGCGGTCCGTGACGAGCCGGTAGATGGCCTCGCGCACGGTCGTCGCCGCCCGGACGTCGTCCTCCTCGCCGGGAGTGATCGTGTCCACCAGCCCGGACTCCAGGTACCAGGCATTCAGCCGCTCCGGCGTCACGAACATCTCGAACCGGGTCGAGCGCCGGGCCCGGAGGGTGGCCGCGAAGTCGAGAGCCGGGTGCCCGCATACGAATACATGGTCAAGATTCACATCACCATCTTGACAGGTGACTCCTGTCGGGCGCAAGGAGCGTCACCGTTCCAGACGGTTCTCCCTGGTGACAGCGTGCTCGAGATCGTACGACACCTCCTCCCGTCGGCCGCCTCCCGGTTCCAGGCGGAGTTCGCGGCCCTGCCACCGTCGGCGCAGCCAGCGGTCGTGGCTGGCCACGACGATCGCGCCGGGGCCAGGACCCAGTGCGGCCTCCAGTTCGTCGCACAGGGCGGGGGAGAGGTGGTTGGTGGGCTCGTCGAGCAGCAGCAGCTGGGGCGGGCGGGCCACGAGGAGGGCCAGCGCCAGGCGCCGGCGCTGCCCCACGGACAGTTGTCCGACCGGCTTGTCCAGGTCCGCCTCGTACATCAGACCCAGGGAGCTCAGCGGCACCTTTTCCGCCCGCTGCGCGCCCAGCGACAGCTCGTAGCTGTCCCGGACCGTGCGGTCGGGCCGCTCGAACACGGTGTCCTGGGTGAGCAGCCCCACCGTCAGCCTGCGCCGCCGGTGCACCTCGCCCTCGGCCGGGAGACGTCCGGCGAGCACGGCGAGCAGCGTGGACTTGCCCGCCCCGTTGCCGCCCGTGATCAGCAGCCGGTCCGTCGCCGACACCTCCAGGCCGTCCAGCGCGAGCCGGCCGGGCACCCGCACGTCGTGCAGGGACACCAGCGGCCGCGGGCCCTCCTCGGTACGCGCGGCCAGTTCCCCGGCCGCGAACCGCAGGGGGCGCGGCGGCTCGGCGACCTGGGTGCGCTCCAGTTCCTCCAGCCGCCGAGTGGCGTTGCGGACCCGGCGGGAGATCTGGTTCTGCACCCGGCCGGCCCGGTGGCCGTAGCCCATCTTCTCGTTGTCGGTGCGGCCCCGGTCCGGCGCGACCCGGTGCGCGGTCACCCCCGCCGCGTGCCGCAACTCCGTCAGTTCCTCCTGTTCCTCGGCGTACCGCCGCTCCCAGCGCTCCCGCTCGGCGCGCTTCACCGACAGATAGGCGCTGTAGTTGCCGCCGTAGCGGACCGGGCCGTCCGCCGCCGGGTCGAGGTCGATCAGGTCGGTGCAGACGGCGTCGAGGAACGCCCGGTCGTGGCTGGCGACGACCATGGTTCCGGGCAGGCCGCGAACCTGCTCCTCCACGAAGGCGGCGGCGCGGTCGTCGAGGTGGTTGGTCGGCTCGTCCAGCAGCAGCGCCGGCGGCCGCCGGACGAGCAGGGCGGCCAGGGCCAGCCGGCCGCGCTGCCCGCCGGAGAGCGAACCGAGCGTGCGGTCGGGCCCGAACGCGCCGAGGCCCAGGCCGTCCAGCACCAAGGCGGCGCGTCGGTCGGCGTCCCAGGACTCCCGGTCCTGGGCCTGCTCGAGGCGCCTTCCGTAGGCGTCGAGGAGCTCCTGGTGGCCGGGGTCATCCTCCGGGACGCGGGCGAGTTCCTCGCCGAGCCGGTCCAGCTCGGCGAGGTCCTCGCGAGCCTCGCGCAGCGCCTCGTCCAGCACCGCGGCGATGGTCGCCGGCGTCGTACGGCATCTCCTGGTGGAGGAAGCCGAGGTCGCCCGGGCGGGTGACGCTTCCCGCGTCGGGTTCGTCCACGCCGGCGAGCACGCGCAGCAGGGTGGACTTGCCGACGCCGTTCTCCCCGATCAGGCCGATGCGGTGGCCGGGGGAGGCGGTCAGGGAGATGCCGTCGAGGACACGTCGGCCGCCCAGGTTGCGGACGAGGTCGTGGGCGAGCAGAGCGGGCTGGGGCATGGGGAACCGTCCGACGTGATCGGTGTTCGGCCCGCGGGGCGTGCTGCCTCGGACGCGGGCCACTGCACACGTCGGCGGATCACACCGCGGGGGCTCCCGTCTCCGTGAGCGTTCCGTCGGTCAGCCGCAGCCACCGGTTCACGCCGATCTCGGCGAGGAACCGCTCGTCGTGGCTGACCACCATGAAGGCGCCCTGGTAGGAGTTGAGCGCGCTCTCCAGCTGGCCCGCGCTGACCAGGTCGAGGTTGTTGGTCGGCTCGTCGAGCAGCAGCAGATGCGGGGCCGGTTCCGCGCACAGCACGCAGGCCAGGGTGGCGCGCAGCCGTTCGCCGCCGGAGAGCACGCCGACGGGCAGGTGTGCCCGCGCGCCGCGGAAGAGGAAGCGGGCGAGCAGGTTCATCCGTTCCGCCTCGGGCCTCTCGGGGGCGAACGCGGCGAAGTTCTCCGCCACGGTGCGGTCCAGGTCCAGCAGGTCCAGGCGCTGCGAGAGGTAGGCGATCCGGCCGTCGTTGCGCTTGATCTCCCCGCCGTCCGGGGCGAGTTCGCCGGTGATCAGACGCATCAGGGTGGTCTTTCCTGCGCCGTTGGGACCGGTCAGCGCGATGCGCTCGGGGCCCCGGACGGTCAGGTCGACGCCGTCCGCGGCGAACACGGCCTTGTCCCCGAGGCGGACCTGCATCCCCTCGCCGAGGAAGAGGTTGCGCCCGGCGGGCACCTGGGTGTCGGGCAGGTCCAGGGTGATGCGCTGCTCGTCGCGCAGGGCGCGTCCGGCCTCGTCGAGGCGGGCCTTGGCCTCGCTGACCCGGGACGCGTGCATCTGGCCGGCCCGGCCCGCGGACTCCTGCGCGCCGCGCTTCATGTTGCCGGCGAAGATCTTGGGCAGGCCGGCGTTCTTGAGGTTGCGGGAGGCGTTACTCATGCGGCGCTCGGCGCGTTCGCGGGCCTGCTGCATCTCCCGCTTCTCCCGCTTCAGCTCCTGCTCGGCGTTGCGGACGTTCTTCTCGGCGACCTCCTGCTCGGCGCGCACGGCCTCCTCGTACTCGGTGAAGTTGCCGCCATAGAAGCGCAGTTCGTCGCTGCCGAGCTCGGCGATGCGTTCCATGCGGTCGAGCAGTGCGCGGTCGTGGCTGACCAGCAGCAGACAGCCGGTGAAGTCCGTCAGCACGTCGTAGAGCTTGTGCCGGGCCTCCAGGTCGAGGTTGTTGGTGGGCTCGTCGAGCAGCAGCACGTCGGGGCGCCTGAGCAGCTGGGCGGCGAGGCCGAGCGAGACGACCTGGCCGCCGCTGAGCGTGCTCAGGCTGCGGTCCAGGGTGAGGTCGGCGAGGCCCAGGCGGTCGAGCTGGGCGCGGGTGCGCTCCTCGATGTCCCAGTCGTCGCCGATGGTGGTGAAGTGCTCCTCGCTGACGTCCCCCGACTCCACGGCGTCCAGGGCCCGGATCACCGCGGCGACGCCGAGCACCTCGGCGACTGTGAGGTTGCCGGTCAGGGGCAGGCTCTGCGGAAGGTAGCCGAGCGTGCCGCCGACGGACACCGAACCGGTGGCGGGCTTCAGTTCGCCGGCGATCAGTTTGAGCAGGGTGCTCTTGCCGGCGCCGTTGGGGGCGACCAGGCCCGTGCGGCCGGTGGTCACGGTGAAGGACAGGTCGTGGAAGACCGGGGTGTCGTCGGGCCAGGCGAAGGAGAGGTTCGAGCAGACGATGGCGGCGTCGGACATGAAGGCGACCTCGAGCGGTTTGAGGGCGGAGAACAGAGCTCTGCCCTGGGCAGACGTGGAGAAAGGGGTACGACGAGACGGACCACCTCGGCGGCGCTCCTGAGCGCCGGCCGGTGGCCGTCAGATCCGGGTCTCACCCGGAGATGTCGTCTTCACCCACCACGTCTGCGACTCCTCGATACACGGTCTACGTCGCTCACAGGTTAACAGCCGTCGTCTTCGTCCGTTCACGGTGTGCCTCATACGTGTGTCGTCGTGCCGTCAACGGCTTCTTGTTGACAGCTCCGAGACCCTCATGCAAGCATCGTCACCAGTTGAACCGGTGACTATGCTGTAGAGGTAGAGCTCACACGTGTCCGAAGGAGCACACACCATGGCAAAAAAGCCGAAGCCGGGGGCCGGGGGCGCACCGGTGGGGCGGCGGGCGATGCTGGGCATGCTCGGCGCGGGCGCCGCGGGGCTCGCCGCCGCGCCCTGTCTCCAGCGTGGCTGGGAGGGATTCCTCGCCGCCGCCTCGCAGGTCGACGCCACGGGGCTGACCGGTCTGCTGCCCAATCCGGGCGGCTTCCGGTACTACAGCGTCGTCGGCTCGGTGCCGCACAAGGACGAGACGAACTACGAACTCACGGTCGGCGGACTGGTGGAGCGGCCGAAGACCTACACGCTCGACGCGTTGCGCGCGATGCCGCAGACCCGGGTCGTCCACGACGTCGTGTGCACCGACGGATGGCGCGTGGAGAAGACGCCTTTCGAGGGGGTGAAGCTGGCGGACATCCTCGACGACGCCGGGGTGCGTTCCGCGGGCGCGGCGATCCGCTTCACCTGCTTCGACGGCGCCTACAGCGAGAGCCTCACGCTGGAACAGGCGCGCCGCTCGGACGTCCTGGTGGCGCTGAACATGCAGGACAAGCCCATCACCCACGCGCACGGCGGCCCGGTCCGCCTCTACGTGGCTCCCATGTACTTCTACAAGTCGGCCAAGTGGCTGTCCGGCATCTCGGTCACCGACAAGGTCGTCCCCGGCTACTGGGAGGAGCGCGGTTATGCGGTCGACGGCTGGCTCGACGGCGCCGACCGGCACAGCGACGCGGCCTGAACACGACGGCCGGGTCCGCCGCTTCAGCACCGCCGAGCGCATGGTCCACCGGGCCACGGGCTACCTGATGCTGCTGTGCCTGGTCTCCGCCGCATGCCTCTACCTTGGGCCGCTGGCCCAGCTCGTCGGACGGCGGAACCTGATGGTCACGCTCCACGAGTGGTCCGGCATCTCGCTGCCCCTGCCCTTCCTGCTGGGGCTCTTCTCTCCCTCCTTCCGCGCGGACCTGCGCAGGCTGAACCGCTTCGCGGTGTACGACCGGCAGTGGCTGCGCGCCGTCCGCCGGCGCCGGACCTCGCCCGAGGCCCGCCCGGCCGGCAAGTTCAACGCGGGGCAGAAGCTCTACGCGGGCTGGATCGCCGGCGCCGTGCTGGTGATGATGTTCACCGGCCTGCTGATGTGGTTCATGGGGCTGCTGCCCTTCATCTCCCGCACCAGTGCGATCTTCGTCCACGACATTCTGGCCTGGGCGATCACCATCGTCGTGCTCGGGCACCTGCGCAAGGCGTTCGAGGATCCCGAGGCGAGGCTGGGGATGCGCACCGGATACGTCAGCCGGTCGTGGGCGCAGCGGTACCACTCGCGGTGGCTGAAGGAGGAGCGGGCGAGTGACGTGTCCGAGGCGGAGCGGCGGACCGTCGAATGACCTAACACGTCCGGCACGGGGCTCGGCCGGGGCTCCTGGGTGTGGACCGTCAACTGACTGTTGTCGGGATATGTGGCACGTGGCCAGAGTGGGACCGGGTCGAGGGCGGGCCGGGCCGGTTGCCGGAATTCGGCTCACCCTCTTCCGTCACCGCCTTAACCGGTGATAGCGTCTGGATCGATCTTCGGTGTGGCGTGCACATGTGATGTCGCGGCCAGGCACACAGCTCCTTCTTGCGCACACCTACTTCTTGGATGGGAAAGCAATGAGACGACTTCTGACTGTCCTCGCGGCAAGTGTGCCGCTGGCTGCGGCGGTGTATCTGCCGACCGCCTCGGCGGAGCCCGAGAACGGTTCCGCCTCCGAGCCGTTCGCCTGCTCGGCGCCGTCCGTGAAGGCACCGGCCGGCACCGAGGTGGAGTCTGTGACGGCGGTCCGCCAGGCGGGCGGCACCGTCGCCGGTACCGGGGTCCTGGGCGGTACGGTCTCCGGCGTCCCGGCCTTCTGCGAGGTGACGGTCACCCTCACCCACCCGGGCGACGGCGACCACGCCAAGGTGCGGACCTGGCTGCCCGTCAGCGGCTGGAACGGCCGTTTCCAGGGGCTCGGCGGCGCCGCCTACCTGGCCGGCGACAACGGCGTCGCTCTGGGCACCGCGGTCAAGAACGGCTACGCCGCCGTCAGCACCGACGCCGGTGTCGGCGACGCCCTGGACACCAGCTGGGCGCTGAACAGCGAGGGCCAGGTCAACACCGCGCTGCTGAAGAACTTCGCCTCCCGCTCCCAGCACGAGGCGGCGGTCGTGGGCAAGGCGGTCGTCGACGGGGTCTACGGCAAGGGTCCCGCCTACTCCTACTTCACCGGCTGCTCCACCGGCGGACGCCAGGGCTACATGGAGGCCCAGCGCTACCCCGACGACTACGACGGCATCCTCGCCGACGCTCCCGCCGTCAACTGGGACGAGTTCGAGGTCGCCACCCTGTGGCCGCAGGTGGTTATGAACAACGAGAAGACCTTCCCGTCGAAGTGTGAGTTCGACGCCTTCACCAACGCCGCCGTAAAGGCCTGCGACTCCCTCGACGGCGTCAAGGACGGCCTGGTCAACGACCCGTCTCGCTGCGACTTCGACCCGCGCCGGCTGATCGGCACCAAGGTCGTGTGCGACGGCAAGGAGCTGACCATCACGGCGGCCGACGCGACCGTCGTACGCAAGATTTGGGACGGTCCGCGCACCGCCTCCGGCAAGAAGCTGTGGTACGGCGTTCCGATCGGGGCCGACCTGTGGGCTCTGGCCGGCAGCACCGGTCCCGACGCCGACGGAAACGTCGCGGGTACGCCGTTCCCGGTGCCTGCCGACTGGGTCAAGCTCTGGGTGGCGAAGGATCCTTCCCTCGACATCTCGAAGATCACCTACAGCCAGTTCACGAAGCTGTTCAAGCAGTCCCAGGCCGAGTACGACAAGGTCATCGGCACCGACGACCCGGACCTGTCGGCCTTCCGCAAGTCCGGCGGCAAGCTGCTGAGCTGGCACGGCCTGGCGGACGAGTACGTCCCCACCCAGGGCACCGTGGAGTACCGCGAGCGGGTCGAGCGGGAGCTGGGCGGAACCAAGCGGGTCGACGACTTCTACCGTCTCTTCCTCGCTCCGGGTACCAACCACTGCGGTCTCAACGGCCTTGACGGCTCGGCCGACGGCCTTGCGGCTCTGACCGCCTGGGTCGAGCACGGCAAGGCTCCCAAGACCCTGCCCGCCACCCTGATCAACGCCTCCCAGCAGAGCGTCACCCGTGACCTGTGCAGCTACCCGCAGGTGTCCAGCTACAAGGGCGACGGCGACCCGGCCGTCGCCTCCAGCTTCCGGTGCGTCTCCCCGTCCCGGCACTGACCGGGCCGGCGACCACCCCCTGACCTGAGAAAGGCCGAACCCACATGAGCACGCAGACATCGACGCCGGCGAATCCGGCGGCCGCCACGGGCGAGCGCTCCTCTCTGCTGAGGCTGTACCTGGGCCGCGGTGTCCTGGCCGTGGCGTGGGCCCTGGCGTTCGCCGGAGCCCACGAGGACGTCGACGCAGTGGCGATCACGCTGCTGGTCGTCTACCCGCTGATCGACGCGGTGTCCTCGCTGATCGACTACCGGGCCCTGACCGACGGGTCGGAGCGCCGGGTCACGGCGTTCAACGGGGTGCTGAGCACGCTCGCCGCCATCGCGGTCGGTATCGCCGGGGCCGGTGGCGTGGCGCCGGTGCTCCATGTGTTCGGCGCCTGGGCCGTCATATCCGGTGCCGCCCAGGTGGCCGTCGGGCTCAAGCGGCGCGGCCCCGAACTGGGCAAGCAGTGGCCGATGCTGATCGCGGGCGGACTGTCCTTCCTCGTCGGCATCTTCTACAACATCCAGGCCGCGGGCGACGATCCCTCGCTCGACGTGCTGTCGGTCTACGCCACGGGCGGCGGGGTGTTCTTCATCGTCCAGGCGGGCCTGCTGGGCTGGAAGGCCCGCCAGCTGCGCACGCGGACCGTCTGACGGCCGTACCCCTTCTGTTCCGTCCCGGCCCGCGCCTTCACGGCGCGGGCCGGGACGTTTCTCGCGTCAGCCGACGCGGTAGCGCACCGGAAGGGACAGCACGCCGCGGATGATGCCGGAGCCGATCCACTCCAAGGAGTCCGCCGGGGCGGCGAGTTCCAGTTCGGGAACGCGGGAGAGCAGCGTGCGCAGGCGATGGTGGTCTCCAGGCGGGCGAGCGGGGCGCCCAGGCAGTAGTGGATGCCATGCCCGAAGGCCAGATGACGGGCGCCCGGCCGGGTCACGTCGAGAGCGGCGGGGTCGTCGTCCTCCGCCTGCGGGGCGTCGCGCCCTGCCGCACCGAGAGCGACGACGATCATGCTGCCCCGGGGGATCGGCAGCCCGCCCAGTTCGATGTCCTGCGCCGCGTAGCGGCTGGTGGAGCGCTCGACGGAGGTGTCGTAGCGCAGGAACTCCTCCACCGCGCCGGGCATCAGCTCGGGCCGCTCGCGCAACAGCCGTAGCTGGTCGGGGTGTTGCAGCAGGGTCAGTACGGCGTTGCCCAGCAGGTTCACGGTGCTCTCGTGACCGGCGACGACCAGCATCATGGCCGTGCCCACGAGTTCCTCCTCGGTCAGCCCGCCGTCCTCCTCGTCGCGTAGGGCGACCAGGGCGGACAGGTCGTCCTGGGGGCGGCGGCGTTTGTCCGCGACCAGATCGGCCAGCAGCCCGTGCAGACCGGCCAGCGCCGGGCGGTGCTCGGGCGAGGCCACCCGGAGCGCATGGGCCGACCAGCGGCGGAAGTCCAGATGGTGCTCCTCGGGGATGCCGAGGAGTTCGGCGATGACCGTGGCGGGCAGCGGGGCGTTGAACGCCTCGACGAGGTCGGCCTCGCCCGCCGGCGGCAGCGCGTCGATCAGGTCGTGCGCGATCTGCTCGATGCGCGGCGCCAGTTCGGCCGTACGGCATGGGGTGAAGGCGGCCGAGGCCAGTCGGCGCAGCCGGGTGTGCTCGGGCGGGTCGGCCTCCATCATCTGCGCGCCGAGCCCGACCGAGGGTTTGTTCAGGACGTAGCCGGCGGCGGCCAGGGCATCGGCGGCGGGCGTGGCGTCCTTGAGCAGGGCGGGGTGGGTCAGCGCCTCCCGGGCCAGGTCGTGGCCGACGATCACCCAGCCCTTCAGGCCGAGGTGGAACTCGGCCGGATGGATGGGCCCGAACTCCCGCAGCCGGGCGTACCGCGCGGGGGCGTCCGCCTTGAAGGCGGGATCGATGACCACCCGGCCGTCCTGGTACGGGCACTCCTCGTGGGGGCTCATGGTGTGTCTCTTCCCTTCTGACGGTCCCGAAGGGTCCGGACACGTCTGAGGGGCATGCGCGGTGCGCATGCCCCTCAGACGTCGGAGAACTCAGTTGTCACTGTTGAAGATGGTCAGCACGCGCAGCACCTCCAGGTAGATCCACACCAGCGTCATGGTGAGACCGAAGGCGGCCAGCCACGCCTCCTCGCGCGGGGCACCGTAGGCGACGGCGTCCTCGACCTGCTTGAAGTCCAGGGCGAGGAAGGCCGCGCCGAGCAGGATGCCGATGACGCCGAAGAGGATGCCGAGGCCGCCGCTGTCAAAGCCGAGGCCGTTGCCCGCGCCGAAGGCGGAGAAGAGGAGGTCGGCGACCAGCAGGAGCAGGAAGCCGGTTGCGGCGGCGGCGACGAACCCGGTGAACCTCTGGGTCACGCGGATCCAGCGCATCCGGTACGCGACGAGCACACCCGCGGACACCGCGAAGGTGCCGAGCACCGCCTGTACGACCACACCCGGCGCGACGTAGGTCGAGATCGTGCTGGAGAGCACGCCGAGGAAGACACCCTCGAACGCCGCGTAGCCGAGGATCAGCGCCGGGGACGGTGTCCGCCTGAAGGCCTGGACCAGCGACAGGACGAAGGCGACGAGGGCCGCGCCCATCGCGATGCCGTAGGACCGGCCGATGTTCGCCTCGTCGACGGGCAGCAGGAGCCAGGACAGCACCGCCGTCAGGGCCACGGTGCCGAGTGTCGTGGCGGTGCGGACGATGACGTCGTCCATCGTCACCGCGGTCCCAACGGTCCGGGGGGAGGTGCCGGCGCCGGGGGCGTAGGGGGTGGTCGCGTAGCCGTCCGTCGGCCGGCTTCCGACCGCGGCACCCACCGGTCGGGGTGCGTACGCGTCGGCCGGGCCGGCGTCACGGGCGGCGCCCCAGCGGGAAAAGATCGGGTTGCTGGTCCTCACGTCATTCCTCCTCGTCCGCCGCACACTCGCGGCCTGTGGCAAAGCGTTGTCATCGGGCGCCCGGGACGGCATACGTGTGGCACTGGCCATGTACCGGGCCGACGACGGCAACCCTGTGCGTCACCACTCTGGCAGGTGACGCGATGGGAAGCAAGTCACCCGTGCGTGGACTCGGTGGCGGTCATTCGGACGGTGCTCCCGGGCTGTCGAGCAACTCCACGAGGAAGTCGTCCCAGTTCAGACCATCCATCTCCGCCTCGGCCGAGGTGACCCGGTAGGTCGCGTCGAGCCACTCCGCCAGCGGTGCGACGGGCACCTCGAACAGGGCCTCCACCTCCTGCGATTCAAGAAGCAGCCAGGACGAGGGCCGCTCCCTGGGCAGCGCCGGCCACATCCGTACGTCGCCGCAGCCGCTCATCGACGTCAAGCCGTGATGCAGGAGCTCGCGGCCGATGCGCCAGATGAGACTCGGACCTCGTTCCGCCAGGAACTCGACCGTGATCACCGCGGGCATGTCCGCGTCGAAACGGAACTCCGCACGTATCGGCAGCGGGGTGAACTCGTCGAGCATCTGGTCGAGGTCCAGGAACAGCGGAGGCACAAGCTCGGGCGCCGAACGCGCCTGCAGGGGTGAGGGATCACGATGCATGACAGGAGTTCCCCTCCGTGGGACGACGTCTACGTCTACAACTCTTCGCCGGGAACAGAACCCGCACATCGGTCACTTGACGGTCAAAGGGCGGGCCCGGGTGGGGCAGCCGATGGAACATCGGCGCCGGTACGTGACGTAAGTCAATTGTCTGCCGCGGTATCAGGTCACGGGCGCGAGGTTGGGGCCCGTGGTGCCCAGCTGTTCGGTGGAAACGATCGGGGGCACCGGCCAGGTCACGTCCTTCGGCGGCCAGTTCTGCCCGGTTGGCTTCAGGAACTCGGCCGGCGGCTCGTACAGCGGTGGCTGGTTTCCGTCCGGGATCATCGAGGCCCACGCGAGGCCCTCGGTACGGGATCGCGTAGTGGAAGCGACCGGACGGGGCGACGTTCTTCTCCCGCAGGTACTCCGACATCGTCGCCATCAGCAGGGCGCCGTCCAGGCCGCGCGTCGTCCTTCAGGAGCTCGGCGTGGGCGAGGGAGGACTTCCACTCGCGCAGCGACAGCTCCGCGTGCTGCCACACCTCGTCGCTGAGCTTGGGCGAGCAGGTGCGGGCTGTGAGGCGCTTCGCGGTGGACCGCACCGCCGACGCCTGGCCGACCGGCTGGCGGCCTCCGGGACCGGATCACCGCCGAGCTGTACTTCGCACACGCCGACGACGACCCCTCGATGCCTCAGGAGCAGGTCAGCCGCCTGGAGAAGGCGCTCGCCGACGCGGGTGTCGAGCTCCGGTGCGAGGTCTACGAGGGCGCGCACCACGACTACACCCAGTCCGACACCGCCGCCTACAACCCCGCGACGGCCGAGCGGCACTGGACGGAGCTGCTGGCCCTCTTCGCCCGCGCCCTCTGAACAGCTCGACGAGCTGACCGACGGCGACACCTACGCCGAACGGCACGTCTTCCGCATCACCCTGAGGAACGGCACCACCCAGACCCGGGAGATCGCGATCTTCGGCACCCTCGCCGAGGACGGCCGCTTCCGGCATCTGAGCGAGACGGGTTTCGACGTCGAGCCCGCCCGGAACGTCTGAGCCACCCACGATCGGAGGACCACCATGCCCCGCCTCACCGACCCGGACCCCGCCTCGCTCCCGGACGAGGTCGCCGCGTTCCTCGGCAAGCTGCCGCCCGACCCGATGGTCAAGATGATGTCCCACTCGGCGGGCACCGTGAAGCCGTTCGTCGAGTTCGCCAGGACGCTGTTCACCGCGCTCGAACTGCCGGCCCACTCGCGCGAACTGGTGATCCTCACCGTCACCGCCCACGCCGACGGCACGTTCCGCGCGGCCCAGCACGACCCCATGGCACAGTCGGTCGGTGTCGACGGGCGGACCCGTCAGCTCGTCCGCGAGCGGCAGATCGACAGCCCCGAGCTCTCCGAGGCCGACCGCGCCCTCATCCGGTTCACCGCCGAGGTGGTGGCACCCACGCGTCTCCGACGAGGTCTTCGCCGAGGCTCGCCGGTTCCTCAGCGACCGCGAACTGGTCGAGTTGCTGCAAGTGGCCGGCTACTACTGGTCGTTCGGACGGATCGCCACCGGGCTGAACGTCGAGGTGACCAAGGTGTACGACGACGAACCGGTGCTCAGCACCGGCGCCTGACATCCGAGGCCGGCTCTTCAGAGGGGCGGGGTGGCGTCGGCACCCGGCGTGGGCGCCGGGTCGATACGGATCGTCGCGGCCCGCGCCTCCGCGCTCGCCACGAGGGCGTCGGCGGGCCGGCCGTACTTGCCGCGGAAGGCGGCTTCGATCTCGGCGGAGGGTTCGAGGTCGCCCGTCTCCAGGAGGACGTCACGGGTGACGGCACCCGCCTGGATCCGGCCGTGGCCGTGTTCCTGCGCCGCCCGGTACCAGCGGGAGCGGACACCCCGGTAGGCACGGACGTACAACTCGCCGTCGACGACCACCATGCCGATCTCCACACCCGGGTGAGAGCCGTCTCCGGCGGTCAGGACGAGGGAGTACGTCTCGGAGAGCAGGGCGAGGTCCTCGGACGTCCAGGTGGTCATCGGGCCAGATCCTCTGTGCGGTCCGTGCCGGGCTCCTCGGCGGTCCAGGAGGTGAGGATGCGCAGGGCGTCGTGGGAGGGGCTGTCGGTTTCGGCGGTCAGGACCATCAGACGTTGTCCGGAGCCGTCCGGGCTGGACCAGGTGTCGCAGTCGAGGGTGAGGTCGCCGACCAGGGGGTGGCGGTAGCGCTTGGTGTTGTATCCGGCGCTGTTGACGCGGTGTTCGGCCCACCAGGTGCGGAAGTCCGTGTCCCGGATGGTCAGTTCGCCCACGAGGCGGGCGAGGTCGGGATCGTCGGGGTCGGCCGCGGCCTCCATACGCAAAGCGGCGACGGCGTCGCGGGCGTCGTGCTCCCAGTCCTGGTGCAGGTTGCGGACCTCCGGGTTCGTGAACAGCAGGTGCAGGTAGTTGCGGCGGGCCGGCGGGAGGGACGAGAAGTCGGTGTAGAGGGCTGTGGCGGCTGGGTTCCACGTCAGGATGTCCAGGCGTTTGCCGAGGACGAGCGCGGGTGTCTGGTTGAGCTGGTCGAGCAGGCGGCGCATGGCGGGGCGTACGCGTTGGACGGGCCGGCGGCGGCGTGGGCGTGCGTCGGTTCGGCCGGCGAGCTCGTAGAGGTACTTCTGCTGGTCGTCGTCGAGGCGTAGGGCGCGGGCCAGGGTGGTGAGGACGGGGGCGGAGGCGCGGACGCGGCCCTGTTCGAGGCGGGTGTAGTAGTCCACGCTGATCGCGGCGAGCCGGGCGACCTCCTCGCGGCGCAGTCCCGTGACCTTGCGCGCGGAGTCCGTCTCGGGCAGGCCGCACTCGAGCGGATCCAGCTGCGCCCGACGGGCCCTGAGAAAGGCACCGAGGTGGGAGTCAGATGTCTGTTGCATGCTCTCCAGTGTCATGCCGCTGCGCCGGGGACGGCACATGTGTGAGGGGGCAGGTTCTTTCCCAGGCAGAAACCTGACTCTCCCGCGGGCGGGGCGGGTGGCGGATGGTGGATGTGTGCCCGGCACGGATCGGGTGCTCCACGACATCGTCTGTCACCGTTTTCAAGGAGTGTTGTTTCCATGGCCAGGACCCGTGTCAGTTTCGACAGCGCCGGTATCGAGATCGCGGCGCACCTCTACACCCCCGACAGCCCGGCTGCCGAGCGCCGTCCGGCGCTGGTGGTCGGACACCCGGGGACCGGGGTGAAGGAGCAGACCTCCGGTACCTACGCGCAGCTGATGGCCGAGCGCGGGTTCGTCGCCCTCGCCTTCGACGCCGCCTACCAGGGCGAGTCCGGCGGTCTGCCCCGCGGACTGGAAGACCCCGCCCAGCGCGTGGAGGACTTCAAGGCCGCCGTCTCCTACCTCACCACCCGCGACGAGGTCGACCCCGACCGCATCGGCCTGCTCGGCATCTGCGCCTCCGGCGGCTACTCGCTGGCCGCCACCGGCGGCGACCACCGCGTCAAGGCCGTCGCCACCGTCTGCACCGCCGAACCCGCCCGCCAGTTCCGCTACGGCGCCGACGGCTCCCAGGACCCGGCCGTCTTCCAGACCCTCCTGGACGCCGCTGCCCAGGCCCGCACCCGCGCCGCTCGCGGCGAGGACCCCGGCGTGATGACGATGTTCCCCGACACCGCCGAACAAGCGGGCGCCCTTGGCGGCGAACACGGCATCGAGGGCTGGGAGTACTACTGCGGCCCCCGCGGCCACCACGAGCGCTCCGCGAAGTACCTCGCCTGGGACAGCATCGACAAGATGGCCTCCAGCGACGTCTTCCGCGCCGTCCCCCTCATCGTCCCCCGCCCCATCCTGCAGATCATCGGCGAACGCGCCGTGACCGCCTGGATGGCCATCGAGGCCCACCAGGCCGCCACCGGCCCCAAGGAACTACACCGCATCCCCGGCGCCAGCCACGTCGACCTCTACGACAAGCGCGAATACATCGACCCTGCCGTCGACAAGCTCACCGACTACTTCACCACCCACCTCGACAAGTGACCGACTGAGGCCACGTACGGGCGACATGACGAAGGGGCCGACAGCTCACGCTGTCGGCCCCTCATCGTGTGAGCCGTACCGCACCGTTGGCCCCGCGGATCAGGGGCCGGGAGCGGGTCACTTCGCCTGCAGGGGTCCTGCGAAGGACTTGCGCAGGGACGCAGGAGCGGCCAGGGGGAGGAGCGCGGCGAGCATCTTGCCCTTGACCGTGCTCGGCTGCCGCGTCAGCTCGACGTCGACCCGGGTGCCGTCGCCCTCGGGGGTCATCCGGAAGACCCAGCCGCCGCCGGCTCCGAAGAGCTTGGAGTCGAGCGTGGTGATGGTGACCGTGTCACCGGTCGGCTCCCACTCGTAGCGTGCGTGCTCCCAGGCCGCGGCGGTCCCCTCGGTGACCTCGGCCCAGGTGTCGCCGAGTTCGTGAACCTCGAAGTGTTCGGCGTCGATCGTGGGCCAGGCCTCGGCGCGCGAGGGGCCGAAGTCGGTCAGCACCTCCAGCACATCCTTCGGGCCGAGCTGGGAGACGAGATGGAACCGTACGACTGCCATGGGATTTCCTCACCGAGAAGTAACCGTTCTGACCGGTGACGAGAGATTCCCACGGCGGCTCATCACCTGTCAAGACGGTTACTCTGAAGGGTGTCCAGCCGCCTGTCAGGAGGGTCACGTGAGATATGTGTTTCCATGCGGGACGCCCACACTCGACTTCGTGGGTACCCTGCAGGAGCGGCGAGCGCCGGTTCCGATCGAGCGGATCGGCTCCCCCGGGCTGCTCGACTCCTGGTTCGTCGAGTCCGGGCTGCTCGACGAGAGGCCCGGATCCGGCCAGGCGGACCTTCGCGCGGCGACGGAGCTGCGAGAGGCGATCTACTCACTGGTCAGGGCATGTCTCACCGGCCGTCCCCTGCCCGCCGGGGCGGTCGCCACGGTGAACCGGCAGGCCGCCGGGGTGCCGGTGGCGATGCGCTTGGGCTCCGCGGGCACCAGCTGTTCCGGTAGAGCCTCCCAGGCCCTCACCGACCTCGCCCGCGAGGCGGTCGAGATCATCGCCGGCGGGGATGCGGCGCTGCTGCGCGAGTGCGGACACCCCGACTGTACGCACGTCTACCTCGACCGCTCCCGGGGCCGCCGACGGGAATGGTGCGCGATGCGGACCTGCGGGAACCGCGTCAAGGCAGCCTCCTTGCGGGCACGTCGCCGAAGGTGAGCGGCCCTGTGTCCGGGCGCCGCGCACACGTGCCCGAGCGGGGACGGTCCCCTCGTACGGAACCGCCCCGCATCCCTCAACTGCGGTTCTCGGCCTGGAACATCCAGCTCTGCTTCTCCAGGTCGGCGGTCAGGCCGATCAGCAGATCCTGTGTCACTGCGTCCGCCGGACCGGTCACCTCGATGCGCTCCTGCACTCGTTCGAAACTCCTCCCAGTCCATGTTGGTGAGAGAGATGTTGTTCTTGATCGACCACAACTGGCTTGCGATGACCCTGAGTTCGTCGAATCCCCGCTCCGTCCTGTCGCCGTCCGTACCGTCGTCGCTGTCCTCGCCCGTCCTCATGACGGACAGCAGCGGCATCTCTGATCCCGTCAGGGCCCTGTTGTCCGCCACGATCAGCAGGTCGTTCTCGGCGGGCGCGAGCGTGACGATCTGCTCGGCGGTCAGATCGCGGTAGGCGGGGTCGTCCACGATGTGCAGCGCTGCGCGGAAGCCGTCCTTCTCGTCGGGAGTGGTGACAACGGTGCGAAGGCGCTGCCAGGCCGCCTCGTCGGAGAAGTCGGGGCGGATCGGCAAGGTGTGTTCGGTGTGCGGAAGGTTACTCATGCCGGTCTCCTGACAGGGGTGAGGCCGAGTTGGCCTGGATATGTTAGCCAGTCCAACAGCTCACACGTATTAAAGCATCACCGCCTTGACGGGTGACGAATCGGAGTGCAAGCTGAAAGCGGTCCCGTCGACCGACACGACCCGCCCACGATCGACGAAGTGGAGGCTGGTCATGAACCAGGAAGCCACGATGGACGCACTGGCGGAGTCCGCGCCGAACGGCGGGGTGAACGCCTCGTCCGAGGGCACGGGTGCGTGGCGCACCTTCTCGTGTCTGGCCCTCGACCTGGGGCTGTAGCACTCAAGCGCAGGACCGCATCGCACGAGCACGCACCGCCGACAGGGGCAGATCATGAACACGTACGAGTACCCCCTCTTCCCGGGCCGCCTGGGCAATGAACAGGAGGCCCTCGAGGAACTTCTCCGCCGGGTCAACTGCAACGATCGGCGGGAGCCGGACCGGGAGGCCGAGGAGTACACCAGAAGGACACGCCAGCTGGCTGCCGTCACGTTTCTCAGCGCTGTGCTGTGACCGCCGCGTCCGCGATGAGTGAGAGGGCGAGCAGGGCGGTCGCCGTGAAGTCGTCCGCCGGTTCGACCGTCTGCCAGGCGGCTACGTCGTCGACGTAGCCGGCGTCGCGCCCGTCGAAGTCGGACCACCGGTGTCCGGACAGCTCGGCGGAGCACCGACGCATGCCGTCGAGCCTCTCCAGGCCCCCCAGCAGGTCCGCCTTGTTGGGGCCGTTGACCACGGCGCCCCGCAGGATGTCCCCCCGCCTGGTGTGGCTCATGGCGAGGTTCGCCACCTGGTGCTCCGGGCAGTGCGGGTACGTTTGGCCCACGCCGATGACGAAGCTGGTACCCCAGGCGTTGGCACCGAAGACCCAGCCCCGCTGCCGGGCGGCGAACGCGTCGTAGCGGTGGTCACCCGTGGCGCGCGCGTAGAGCCCGGCGGTGGCCACCAGCCCGAAGGCGCGCGGCACGGCGTCGCACTCGATGAGGACGACACCCGCGCCGAACGGGTCCCGCGCGGCCTGCCGTGTGCCGTGCGCCAGCTGCCGCCTGAGGTCCGCTTCGAGCGTGTGCCTCGTGTCCTCGTCCAGCCCGGGCGAGGACAGCAGATCCGCGTGGGCGAGTGCGCTGACGTCCCACACGTCCAGGGTGCTGCGCTCGTCGGACCGGAGGTACGCTTTCGCCCATCCAGCCGCCTCCCGCTGCCACCGCGCGCTCCGCTCGTCACCCAACTCCCGTGCCGCGCACGCGAGTTCCATGGCCGCCCACTCCATGTCGTCCCGCCACGAGACCCCCGCCAGGTTGGGAGTGACGGGCTCGCCGGGGGTGTTGGCGCGGAAGACGGGACGGTACTTCACCAGGTGGTCGGGGTCGCCCGGCCGTACGGAGAGGGCGTCGTCCTCCTCCGGCAGGCGCCACACGTCGTGGTCGCCGCGCAGCCGTGCGTTGCCGCTGCCGAGGCCGACCTGGGGGTACAGGACGTCGTCCGGGCCGTCCCACATCCGGTCCAGCCAGTCCAACCCGTGCTCCGCCTCCGCCAGAAGCCCCGGCACCGGAGGTGTGTCGCGCACGGCGGTCAGCATCTGCCCGACCACGTACGACGTGGTGTGTGTGAACTTGAGGAAGTCACCGGCGTCGAACCAGCCCCCGGACATGTCGACGGGTCCCGCGACCTCGGTCAGGGCCGTGTCGGTCATGTGCTCGTCGGCGGAGTCGTACGGCGGGAGCGCGTACACGACGGCGTGCTCGTCGGTGAGGTGGGAGGCCGCTCGGCCGGTCTGTTCGAGCAGTACGTCGCCGCCGTCCCGCTGGGTGCGGAAGAAGCGCACGCTGTCCGCGCGCAGCGGGTCCGTCAGCTGCCCAGCCGAGACGACCCGAAGCGGACGACCGGCTGTCGGCGGAGCCCGTCATCAGCAGCCGTTAGGTGCCGTCCCGGCGGAGCGCCGACAGGTCGACGGTGCGGACGGTGTCGTAGGCGGCGTTCCAGGAACCGGCCGAGGGGCCGAGGCCGCCGCGCAGAACGGTGCGCCCGCGCTCGTCGACCACCGTGAAGCCGGCATCGGCCAGGACGTCGCCGTCTCCCATGACGTAGGCACATGGGTTCACTGATCTCCTTCAAGCAGCGCGACCGGGTTGCCGCCATGGTCGAGGCCGCCCGCCGGGCCGGAGCCACGATCGTGCGCGGCGGGCGGATGCCCGATGGGTCGCTGGGCCGGGCCGCCTACTACGAGCCCACTCTCGTAACCGACGCGGCGCAGGACTCCGCCATCGTCCAGCAGGAGATCTTCGGACCGGTCCTCGTCTGCCTGCCCTTCGACAACGACGACGAGGCCATCCGGCTGGCCAACGACACGCCTTACGGTCTGGCCGCCTCGGCCTGGACGAGCAACGTCTTCCGCGCCGGACGTGCCAGCCGCGAAATCCAGGCTGGCTGTGTCTGGATCAACGACCACATCCCGATCATCAGTGACATGCCGCACGGCGGCTACAAGGCCTCCGGCTTCGGCAAGGACATGTCGGCCTACTCCTTCGACGAGTACACCAACATCAAGCACGTCATGACGGAGATTACGGGCGCCCCGCACAAGTCCTGGCACGACGTGGTCTTCACCGGCCGCTGACGGTGTCTGGTGAGGTGCCGCCCTCTCCTCACCCATTGCCGGGGAGCAGAGGGCAGGGGCTCAGGCCTTGCCTTGCAGACGCCAGATCTGGTTCTTCTTGGTGCTGAGGGCGCTTGCGGGGTCGCAGGTCCACTGGTGGATCAGGGCCCGGGGCTGGGTGGAGACGTTGGAGACGTCGACGCACTTGCCGCTGTGCACGGCGACGAGCTGGTAGTCGTGGCTGTTGCCGAGTGCCGTGACGGGGTTGAGGGTGAACATCTGGTTGGTCTGCCCGTTGCAGGTGTACTGGTCGACGGCGGCACCGTCGGCCGTCGACGCACCCGCAACATCAAGGCACTTGCCGCTGAGCTCGTTGACGACGGTGTAGGTGTTCGTCCGGCCGGACACCGGTTTGAGGTCGAGCATCTGCTGGTAGCCGCCCTCGCAGTAGTACTGCTGGTACTGGGTGCTGTTGGCGGTGCTGAGATTGGTGTCGTCCAGGCACTGGCCGCTGTTCTGGCTGACGGCGACCGTGGAGACGGTGGTGTTGGAGGGCGGCAGCAGGGTGACGGTGTAGCCGTCCTTGGCGTTCGACCAGGGGAGGGTCAGCGAGGCGGCGTTGTTGCTGACCGTCAGGGTGGTGTCGGAGATCGTCTCGGGCCCGGTCACCGCGGCTCCGTTGTTGTAGGGGACGCGCTGGACGACGGCACGGACCTTGCTGTTCTCCACCACTGAAGTCGTGTTCAGGCCGGTGAGGTTGACGGTGACCGTGCCGGTGTTGCCGTTGCTGCCGAGCAGCACCTTGGCGTTCTTCGCGGTGTTGTCCTTGGTGGCCAGGCCGTCGGTGCCGGTGCCCGGGACCAGGTTCACGATGTTGCCGGTCTGCGAGCCGTAGTAGCGGTACATGAACCACTCGCCGAGCGGCAGGTACTGGCCGGCGCTGTTCTTGGTGAGCAGGTTGGCCTCGTAGTCGTGCAGGTTCGTGCCCGAGGCCCAGTTGCCGCGCAGGCCGTCGGCGCCGGCGCGCTCCAGACGGCCGATGAACCAGGCGCCGCCGCCCGGGGACTGCATGGACAGTGTGGCGTACTCGTTGATCTGGTACGGCCGGGAGTTGGTCAACCCCGCTGCGGCGAGGGTCGAGTTGGCGCGGCCCACGTCGGTGACCGGGTCACCCGGCTCGTCGTGCCAACTCCAGGTGTCCGGGGCGACGTTGTTGGCCTTGACGTAGGAAAGGAAGGTCGTCCACCAGGAGTTGGAGGAGTTCGGCTGGCTCGCGGTGCTGGGGCCGACGATCAGCTGGTTCGGGAAGGCGGCCCGTACCTTGGCGTAGAACCGCGACCACATCTGCAGGTACTGGCTCTGTGGGGCGCCCCAGAAGTTGCTGCCGTCGGGCTCGTTCCACAGGTCCCACTGGACGGTCATGTTGTTGGCCTTGACGTCGCCGATGAGCTGGGTGACGAAGTTGTCGAACTGCGTCCAGTCACCGTTGTCGCCGGGCCAGCCCTGGCTGGTGGTGCCGTCGGCGCCCCACAGGTCGTGCGGGAGCAAAACGAACGTGCCGCCCAGGGCGACCGTCCGCTTGTACTGGGCGAGCGTGGAGTTCCAGCGGGTCTGGTAGTCGGCGAGGCTGGTGGCGTAGCCGCCGCTGTTGAGCTGGGCGCCGCCGGCCCGCATGAAGTGCCACTTGATGTCCTTGAAGAAGTGGTCCTGGGGCAGCGAGCCGTCCGGGGTCATCCCGTAGATCGTGCCGGAGGCGTGGTACGTGGGAGCGCCTCCGGCGGTGGCGAAGTCCACGGTGACGCTGGTGTCGGCGGCGTGCGAGGCGGTGGCGGGCAGCAGGCTCGCCGCCAGGGCGGCCAGCAGGACGGCGGTTCTCGACAGCGGGCGTGGTGAACGCAGATGCATGAGCGGCTCTTTCGTCTGTGGAGGGAGGAGGGACGTTCGCCCGCTACTTCTCGGCGAGCGGGGTGACGGCGATCCGGTCGATGACCGGTGCGTACGGGGACCGCTGGTCGTACTGGTTGTAGGTGTCGCCGTTGAAGTCGGGCAGCTCCTCCGCGGTGAAGGTGAGCCGGTTCGTGCCCTTCTTCAGCGTCACCGGGACGGTCAGGTCCCAGAAGTTGTTGAAGTGGAAGGTCGTCGGGAACAGCACCCGGCGGGCCGGTCCGCCGTTGACCGAGAGGTCGGCGTGCCGGGCGATCGGGTCGGGGTTGTAGTGGGTGGCGGGCGCCTGTTCGGCGTTGGAGTAGCGGATGGTCACCGCGTGCCGCCCGGACCGCGCGGCGACGACATCGACCGTGAGCGCGTTGGCCTTTCCGTCGCCGACATCGGTGACCGCCTTCCCGCCGGAGGCGAACGTGTAGGCGTCGGTCACCTTGGCGGTGCCCGTCAGGGTGCCGTCCTCCGCCTGGTACACCTTGGTCGTCAGGGCACCGCTGGACGGGCCGACCCGCAGCCGGTCGAGGGCCAGTTCGTGTGAGGCGCCGGTGACGGTGATCTTGTTGATGCCGCCGGACAGGAACATCCGGACCCGGTCGGTGCCCTTCCTGCCACCCCCGACCTCGGACACGTCGAGCTTCTCGCCGTTGAGGGAAAGGCTCGCCCGACCACCGCCCAAGTGGTCGACGGACACGGTCGATTCACTGTCGGTGGGGGAGTAGACCCAGAAGGTGGCGGAGTCGCCCTTGGCCAGTGGTACGGCGCCGGGACCTGAGGCGCCGGGGTAGGTGTAGCTGGGCCGGGTTCCGGAGAGGGTGGCGTACTCGGCCTCGTAGATCGCCGGCGCGGTCACATGCTCGTCGCGCAGCGACAGGTCGATCTTGTCGATGATGGCGTCGCCCTTGGTGGCGCCGAGGTCGGGGTCCTTCGCGGCGAGCGTGATGCGGTGCTTGCCCGCGGTCAGCTTCACCGTGGTGTCGGTGTGGCCCCAGACCACCCACTTGTAGCCGAGCGGCAGCCGCAGCTCCTGTGGGTCCTCGCCGTCGACGCGCAGGAAGACGTTGGTGGGGCCCTGTTCCTTCACCAACAGGTTGTAGGAGTTGGCGAACACGCTCAGGTCGTAGCTGCCGTCCTGCGGCACGTCCACGTCGAAGGAGAGCACCCCGTCGGAGCTGGTGCGCAGGCCGCCGACGTTGTAGTTGCCGGAGGTGGCGAACCCGCCGACGTTGGAGGGCGTGCCCTCGGGGCCGTTCTTGGAGTAGCCGCTGCCGGTGTAGGTGGCGTTCTCCGCCTCGTACGTCTTGCGCCAGCCGACGGACGGTTCGGCCGGGACGCCGCTGTTGCCGCCGGGGGAGAGGATGACCTGGTACGCCGACATCTCGTTCATACCGGTCATGGGGAGGGTCACGGTGCCGTCCGCCCCGACGGCGAGCTCCTGGTCCGCAAGGCGCAGTGGCTGGGCCGAGTCGCCGACCTGGCCGGTCCAGGGGATCTCCTGGACGGTGGCGTGCACGGTCGTGCCGAACAGTTTGGGGTCGATGTTCTTGAAGACGACGTTCGCGTCGCCGCTCTTGCCGCCGAAGAGCGCTCTCGACTGCTGCTTGCTCTCGTCGAGCGTGGCGACGCCCTGGAGGGTGTACTGCTGGTTGGGGTGCGGGGCGGTCACCTGCACCGTGTGGCCGGACATCTGGCCGTAGGCGTTGAACAGCCACCACTGGCCGTTGCCCTTGTTGGCCTCGACGGCGGAGTCGTTGAGATTGCCGTCGATGTTCCAGTACGCCAGGTCGGCGTCGATCTTGGACTCCTCGATGGCGGAGACCCACTGCACGACCTGGCCGGGTACGGAGAGGTGGTAGTTGTGGCCGTACTCGTTGACGTTGACGGGCAGCGGGCCGACGCCGACGTCCTTCTCCATCTGCCGGTATTTCGCCACGTTGGTGCGGACCGCGGCAGGCGACGACAACTCGTGCCAGGTCATCACGTCGGGGACGACGTCATTGGCCTTGGCGTACTGGAGGAAGCCCTTGACCTGGTTGTAGAGGATGCTGGTGTTGGGGCCGGCGATACGGGCGTCCGGGTCGAGGCCCTTGATGAGGTGGTAGACCTCCTTCCAGGCCTCGAAGTAGTACTGCGGGTCGTTCAGCCAGGAGGTCTTGTTGTAGCTCCACTCGCCGGTGCCGAACATGTTCCCTTCGGGTTCGTTGAAGGGGACGTAGACGACGTGGTCCTTGTAGTCGCCCATGGTCAGGACCTGCTGGACCTGCTTCTTGATCTTGTCCTTGAAGTCGGCGAGCCGCGCTGGACCGTCCGCGCCCGGCCACTGGTACGGGAAGCCGCGGTAGATGTCGGTCATGTAGATGTAGACGTCCTTGCCGCCGGAGTCCACGAACGGCGGCAGCATCTCCAGGACGTCCGCTCCCGGATGCTGGGGCCCGTCCTGCGCCTTCGTCGACACCGTACGGACGTGCATGCCCTCGAGGACGTTGCGGCTGGGCACGCCGTCGCCGTAGACGCCGTAGAGCGAGCCGGAGGCGCCGCCGTGGAAGGCTCCGGTGTCGTTGGCCAGGTCGATCGTGAGCTGCTCCGGCTCGGCGGCGTGGGCGGAGCCGGCGGTGGGTGCGGCAAGTAGGGCGGCGAGGGCCGCGACGGCGGTGGCGCCGGCGCCGGCACTTGTTCTGCTGCGTCTGGATCGCACTGAGGTCTCCGTGGGGTGATCCGTCCGGTCTGGGAAACGAACCGGTTCGATGCACATCGAGCTGGGCGGGCCCGGTGCGGTGCGGCTCGAATCGGGTGGCATGGCGAGGATGTGCGGCTGTGTCGAACCGGTTCGCCGGAAGCTAGCACCGGTGAAAAAGGGCCAGCAATACCCCCGACACGGACTGGACCGGGATTTCCCCGAAGTGTGCGTGAAGTATTGACAGGCGCCCCGACCCCTCCTAACTTCCCTTCACGCGAACCGGTTCGACAGTCGGCTCGCACTCGAACCGGTTCGACGAAGGAGTCCCGTGAACATCGGTGAGATCGCCCGACGGGCCGGTGTCTCGCGGAGCACCGTCTCGTACGCGCTCAGCGGCAAGCGTCCCGTGTCGGACGACACCCGGCTGAAGATCCAGCGGGTCATCGACGAACTGGGCTACCGGCCCAACGCGAGCGCCCGTGCCCTGGCCAACGGCCGGACCAGCACCCTCGGCCTGGTCTTCCCGCCCGCCGGCACCCACTACACCGGCATGCAGCTGGACTTCATCGGCAGCGTCGTGGAAGCTGCGGCGGCCTATGACTACGACGTGCTGCTCTCCCCGAGCGGCGTGGACAGCGACCGTTCGTTCCAGCGGCTGCTGGCCGAGCGGCGGGTGGACGGCGCGATCCTGATGGAGATCAGGCTCCAGGACGACCGGATCGACCACTTGGTCGCCGAGAACTTCCCCGCCGTCTGCATCGGCCGCACCGCGCAGCCGGACGGCGACTGGTGGGTGGGCCTTGACCACACCGCGCTGGCGGCCGCCTGCGTCCACCACCTCGCCGACCTGGGCCACCGCAGGATCGCCTTCGTGAACCGGCCCGAGCGCATGCTGCGCGCCGGGTACGAGTCGGCGCACCGCGGGCTGGATGGTTTCACCAAGGCCGCGGCCGAGCGCGGGCTCACCGTACGGACGTACTGCTGCGGCGACGACGCTCCCTCCGGCGAGGCCTGCGTGGAGCGGATCCTGCACGACGATCCGGCCACCACGGCGCTGGTCACGCTCAACGAGGCCGCGCTGGGCGGTATTTACCGCGGCCTGGCCGCGGCGGGCCGCCATGTGCCGCGTGACTTCTCCGTCACCGGCGTCGTGGCCGGCAGGTGGGCGGAGACGGTGACCCCGCAGCTCACCGCGGCGGACGTACCGGCGGAGCAGATGGGCCGCCTCGCCGTCGAACTCCTCGTCGAGCGGCTCGACCATCCCGACGCGGCGCCGCGCCACCACCTGCTCGCCCCGCCCATCTCCCTGCGCGCGAGCACCGGCCCCGCCCACACCCACCCGGAGGCCGGGCCCGGCTCGAACGCCTGACGCCCACCACTTCCCCCCCCCCCCACGTCCACAGCTCCGCTTCTTCACCGGCCGTGCCCGGCCGGCCGCTTCCCGACCCGCATCTTCGGCATGCCTTTCTTCGGCATGCCCCTGCCGAAAACACGAAGGAACGCGCCATGAACGGATCCACCGGACGGCGGCTCACCGCCGCGGCCCTGACCGTCGTCGCCCTCGCCACCGGCACCACCGCCTGCTCGTCCGGCGGCAGCTCGTCCGCGAAGGAGGAGGACAGCGGTACCTACACCATCTGGGACCCCTACCCGCAGTTCGCCAAGAACTCGGCCTGGGCGAAGCTGCTCGACGGCTGCGGCACCAAGGCCGGCGTGAAGATCAAGCGGACCGCGTTCGACACCAGCGACCTGGCGAACAAGGCGCTGCTGGCGGCGCAGCAGGACAACTCCCCGGACGTGCTCATCGTCGACAACCCCGTGGTGTCGACCCTGGCGGAGGCGGGGGTGCTCACCACGACGGCCGACAACAAGGTGGACACCTCGAAGGTCGACCCCAACCTGCTCGCGGCCGGCCAGTCCGGCGGGAAGACGTACGGAACGCCGATCGGCGCCAACACCCTTGCCCTCTACTACAACAAGAAGGTCCTCAAGGCCGCGGGCGTCGACATCGCCTCGGTCAAGGACTGGCCGTCCCTGACGGCAGCCCTGGAGAAGGTCAAGAAGGCGGGCAAGAAGGGCATCACCTTCTCGGCGATCGGCACGGAGGAGGGCAGCTTCCAGTTCCTGCCGTGGTTCTGGGGCTCGGGCGCGAAGCTGACCCAACTCGACTCCCCCCAGGGGGAGTCGGCGCTGTCCCTGTGGAACGGCTGGCTGAAGAAGGGGTACGCCCCCAACTCGGTGCTCAACAACACCCAGACCACCAGCTGGCAGGAGTTCGCGACCGGCGACTACGCCTTCGCCGAGAACGGCACCTGGCAGCTCGCCAACGCCGAGAAAGCCGGCTTCGACTACGGGGTGCTCCCCATACCCGGCGCCTCCGGTGGCAACGCCGCCGCCCCGACCGGCGGCGAGTTCGTCACCGTCCCCGTCCAGGGCGACAGCGGCCGCTACACCACCGTACGCAAGCTGGTCTCCTGCCTGACCAGCACCGACAACCTCTACGCCACCGACACCACCCTGTCCTACGTGGCCCCCACCAGCGCGGTGCAGGACAAGCAGGTGGCTTCCGATGCCAAGTTGAAGCCGTGGGTCGAGGCGGTCAAGGCGGCCAAGGGACGCACCAGCGACGACCTCGGCACCAAGTACCCCAAGATCTCGGAGCAGATGTGGAAGGCGGTCCAGACGGCCCTCAGCGGTGCGAAGTCCCCCAAGGATGCGCTCACTTCGGCACAGGCGGCGGTCAAGTGACGTGGGCCCGATGAAGCAGACGACACATCCGCCGGGCCGCCGGCCGGCGCTCGACGGGATCGGGGCGGCCGCCGCCCCGCCCCCGGTCCGCACCGCACCCCGACGCCGCCCTCGCTCGCGGCAGTGGGCCGCCTGGGCTTTCCTCGCCCCGGTCACCCTCTACCTCGGCCTCTTCTACGCCTATCCGCTCTACCGCAACCTCGACCTGAGCCTGCGCCACTACACCGTCCGCTCCTTCGTCCAGGGCAACGCGCCCTTCACCGGCCTCGCCAACTACCGTACGGTCCTCGACGACCCGACCTTCGGCCCGGCACTGACCCACACCGTGGTGTTCACCGCCGTCTGCCTGTTCTTCCAGTACGCCATCGGGCTGGCCCTCGCGGTCTTCTTCAACCAGCACTTCCGGCTCTCCGCGACCCTGCGCGCCCTGTTCCTCGTACCGTGGCTGCTGCCGCTGATCGTGTCGGCGTCCACCTGGTCGTGGATGCTGAACAGCGACTCCGGCATCGTCAACGCAGCCCTCCACGTCGTCGGCATCGGTCCGGTGAACTGGCTGACGTCACCGTCGTGGTCGCTGACCTCGGTGATCATCGCCAACGTCTGGATCGGTATCCCGTTCAACCTGGTGGTGCTGTACAGCGGTCTGCAGGCGATCCCCGCGAGCCTGTACGAGGCGGCCGCCCTGGACGGCGCGAGCGCCTGGCGGCGCTTCTGGCACATCACCTTCCCGCTGCTGCGCCCGGTGTCCGCCATCACCCTGCTGCTGGGCCTGGTCTACACGCTCAAGGTCTTCGACATCATCTGGATCATGACCAAGGGCGGCCCGGCCGACTCCTCCACCACCTTTGCCACCTGGTCCTACCGGCTCGGCTTCGGCAACCTGCTGCCCGCCTTCGGCCCCGGCGCGGCCGTCGGGAATCTGCTGGTCGTCGCCGCCCTGGTCTTCGGCCTGGTGTATCTGAGGGTCCAGCGAAAGCAGTACGCCTCATGACGACCATCGCGACCGCACTCCGTCCGCGCGGGGGCCGCCGGACCACCTGGTGGAAGACGGCCACCGGTCTCGTCCTCACCGCGGTCATGCTCTTCCCGGTCTACTGGATGCTCAACGCGTCCTTCACCCGCGACCAGGACATCCGCAAGAGCCCGCCCGACCTGTTGCCCGTGCACGGCACGCTGGAGGGCTACCGGGCCGTCCTGGACGACCAGTTGCCCTACCTCGGCACCAGCCTCGTCATCGGCCTGGGCACCGTGATTCTCACCGTGGCGCTGGCCGCGCCCGCCGGCTACGCGCTGGCCAAACTGCGCCCCCGCGGCGGCGGCGTGCTCAGCTTCCTCTTCCTGGTCGCCCAGATGATCCCCGGCATCATCATGGCGATGGGCTTCTACACCATCTACCTCAGCCTCGGCCTGCTCCAGTCGGTGCCCGGCCTGATCGTCGCGGACTCGACGCTGGCCGTTCCCTTCGCGGTACTGATCTTCACCGCGTTCATGTCCGGCATTCCCGACGAACTGCTCCAGGCCGCGAAGACGGACGGCGCCGGACCCGTGCGCACCTTCTGGTCGATCGTGCTGCCCATGAGCCGCAACGCCGTCGTCACGGTGTCGCTGTTCGCGTTCCTGTGGTCCTGGTCCGACTTCGTCTTCGCCAGCACTCTCGCCAGCGGCGGCGCACACGAGCCGATCACCCTCGGCATCTACCACTACATCGGCAACAACAACCAGGAGTGGAACGCCATCATGGCCACCGCCGTCGTGGCCTCGCTGCCCGCCGCGGTGATCCTCGTCCTCGCCCAACGGTACGTCGCCGCCGGCGTGACCGCCGGAGCCGTGAAGGACTGACTCTCTCCTGGCAGCCTGCCAGGGACCCCCTGCTGAAGAAACGAGTATCGCTGCATGACCGCCGCCCGATCCGGCCCGGCCTTCTCCCTCCACGACATCCCATTCAGCACGCACGGATCCTGGTTCGGCATCTCCCCGGTCCTCGCGGAGAAGACGTACGCCGAAGATCTCCATCTGGTCTCCCACCAGAACGGCATGCACGCCGTCCTGCGCCTTGTCCCTCTCGACGCCACGACGGGCGACCGGGCAGAGACCCACGTCCAGGCGACACCGAGTCTGCTCAGCTGGATCCACGAGGGCGGGCGCATCGACCTCGCCTACGAGGCGTCGGACACCGTGCGCCTGCGGGGGGAGGGACCAGGACTGCGCATCACCGCTGCGGCTCAGACCCTGACGCCCTTCACGGGCACGTACTTCTTCCGCGACCCGGTGGACGGGGCGTACGTGTTCACCTCGTACGAGACCGGGCGTCGCTACCGGGTCACCGTCCTGTCGGGCGCCGTCGCGGAGGCCTCCGGCAGCCAGGCGCTGAGCAGTGCCGATCGCGGTCTCACGCTCACCGCCGCCGCCGACGGCACCTGGGAGGCAGCTGTCGAGGAACTCGACAGCGCCCGCCGCCCCTACGCCTCCTCGGCGACGTTCAGCCAGGTCGTGAGCACGGCGGAGCGCGCCTTCGGCGCCTTCGCCGACGCGGTGGCTCCCTGGCGTTCGTCTCGCACGCCGGCCGCCGAACTCGCCGCCTACGTCCTGTGGTCGGCGACGGTCGAGCCGGCGGGCCTGGTCACGCGGCCCGCGGTGCTGATGTCCAAGCACTGGATGGACAAGGTCTGGAGCTGGGACCACTGCTTCAACGCCCTCGCACTGGCGCCCGGAGCGCCCGCGCTGGCCTGGGACCAGTTCTCGTTGCCCTTCGACCACCAGGACGAGAGCGGGGCTCTGCCCGATTCGGTGACCCACTCAGAAATCCTGCACAACTTTGTCAAGCCCCCCATTCATGGCTGGGCTCTGGGGAATCTGCGCAGACGCCTCCCCGAGCCTCTCGGACGCGAGGAACTCGCCGAGGTCTACGACAGGTTGTGCCGCTGGACGGATTTCTGGCTCACCCGACGCCGCGCACCGGATGCCGCCCTGCCCCACTACCAGCACGGCAACGACAGCGGTTGGGACAACGCCACGACCTTCGACCCCGAACGCGTGGTCGTCACCGGCGACCTGGCCGCGTTCCTCGCTCTCCAGTTGCGCGAACTCGCCGCCGTGGCAACGGAACTCGGTCTTTCCGGTGAGGCCCGCCGGTGGACGCGCACCGCAGAGGCGACCCAAGCGGCCCTGCTCGACGAACTGTGGACGGGGGAGCGGTTCGTGGCGCGGGGCGCCGACAGCGGCGACACCTGGAGCAGCTCCAGCCTGCTTGATCTCATGCCGATCGTCCTGGGCGAGTACCTGCCCGAGAACGTCGCCAAGAGCCTGGCCACCCGGATCGAAAACCACCTGACCCCGTACGGACTAGCCACCGAACTGCCCACCTCACCGCACTACAGCGCCGACGGCTACTGGCGCGGCCCGATCTGGGCACCCGCCACGGTCCTCATCGAGGACGGTCTGCGCCGCGCCGGCCACCATCGCCTGGCGGACGAGACCAGCGCCCGCTTCCGGAGCCTGTGCGAAACCCACGGTTTCGCGGAGAACTTCGACGCCCTCAATGGCAGGGGCTTGCGCGACCGGGCATACACATGGACCGCCAGCAGCTACCTCCTCCTCGCCGAAGCCCATGAACTCCGGCACACGACACCCGCCGTACAGAACGGCAGATAGGAGACGACAGCGGGCGGGGCTCGCTCAGCTCAGCCAGTGGGGGATCAGCGCGCTCGTCGCACCGTTGCCATCGGAAGCCATCAGCGCGTCCGCGCTCCGTGCCGGGGCAGGCATGCTGCCAGGGAGCGGCCGTGCTCGGCGTTGAAGGAGCCCGCGCATGGTGGGCGCCGCTGGACTGAGTCGGCGTCAGGTCGGCTGCGAAGGGAGCGAGGAGAAAGACGCGGGCTCGCTCTGCGGTAGCGGGGTTCCTCCGGAGGCTTGCCCGCAGCATTTCGCGTGCAGGTGGTAGCCCGTCTGGCGTTGGTGGGTCCTCGCCCACCTGGCCGCTGCTGGGCAGATCTCCATCCACGGCACCTGTCGGCACCAACGAGGGTGCTGATCGTCGGGGCGGGACCCTCTGGTCTCGCGGCAGCCGCCGCACTGGCCGGCGGTCCTGAGGTCCTCACCTGCGTGGAGGTGCCGATTCCCGAGGTCGGCGACGACGAGATCCTGATCCGCGTGCACGCAACGGCCATCACCCGTTTGGCTGGCGCAGTCCTCCGAAGTCCAGTTCACCCGGGTTGCAGCGGAGGGGAACGGTCAGGAGTGGCCGGAGGCTGGCCAAGTCGCTCCGACAGGCGACCAGCCATTGGGCGGGGCGGAGGTCCTTTTTCCAGCGATGGGAGTGCGGCCCTTTGCCGTTTTCAGGCCGTTTCGTCCGGTGCGGGCGTGGTCTGCGGGCCGAGTCGAGCGAGGCCGGCGGTGGCGGAGGCTTGGACCGACTGGTCGTCGCTGTGCAGGGCCAGTTTGTACCAGTAGCGTGCCTCCTGGCGCTGACCCTCCGCAGCCGCCACGTCTCCGAGCAGAGCGATCACGGTGGAGGACAGCGGTGTGAACACTGGCTGGGGTCGGACAGAGGGGCCGGACGGGGTCTTCGGAGGGGCCGGGGACAACTCCAGCGCTGTGTTCGAGCTCTCGATCGACGCGGGTTCCTCGATGTCCTCGGCCAGCGGCGCGAGTACTTTCTGTGCCCGTATCACTTGCCCCTCCCGCCGCAACAGTTGGCCGTAGTCGTATCGGGCCTGCTCCTCGGTCTCCGGGTCACCGGCGGCGATGGCCAGCTCGAACCACCGGTAGGCCTGCTCCAGTCGTCGTTGGGTGGCGGCGATGCGCGCCAGCAGCAACAACGCCTCCGGCCGGTGCCCGGTGTCATCGGAGCCGGCGAGCGGGGTCAGTACCCGCTCAGCCTCCGCGTACTGCGTCTGCTTGACCAGCGTGCTGCCCAGGTAGCGCCGCACCATCGGTTCGAGGAGGGGATCGCCGTCGGCCAGCGCCGCCTCAAGAAGTTCGCGGGCCTTGTCCAGGTCGTCCGACGCGCGCCGTTCGACGCCGAGGAACGCGCGCGCCCGGGGGGCGGTCTCCTCGACGCCAGTCTCCAGGGTCCACTCGAACAGCTCGCGGGCCGACTGGATCTCTCCCATGTCCAACAGGTATTCACCCGTCCCGAGATAGGCGACGGCCATCGCCTCCGGATCCTCTGACGCCTCCGCGCCCGCCAGCAATTCCTCGGCGGCGTCCTCGTCGCCCTGGCGGAGCCGCATCACCCCGAGATAGGCGCGCGCCACGCCCGTCACGTCCGAGGGCTCGTCCGAGATCACCGACTGCAGCAGGTCGGCGGCCTGTTCCTCGTCACCGTCGTCCGCCAGGCACTTGGCCAGATAGAACCGGGCCAACTGGCGGACGTTCGGGAAGTCCTTCGCGGCGGCGGTGCGCAGCAGGTCCATGCCCTCGGTCCGGCCGTCACTGTAGATCAGGACCAGACCGAGCAGGGCCTGGGCCAGTGCTGCCGCCGTCTCGTGATCCGAGCGCGCAACGCCGCGCAACAGCGCTTCGGCGCGCCGGAACTCCCCCTCGTCGGCGAGCATGACGGCCAGGTCGAGACTCGCGATCAGCGACCACTGGGCATGCCCGGAGTCGATGGCGATGCGATAGGCGGCTTCGGCCTCCCGCAGCCGACGCAGTCGCGCCAACAGGTCGCCCAGCAGGTCGGCGGCGCGCGGCGCGTGCTCGGGGTGATCCGAACGCGCCACGCCGTCCAGCAGCTCGCGGGCCTGCTCCATGCGGTCCGCGCCGGAGAGCAACAGCGCCAGGTCGATGGTCGCGATCAGCGACCACTGGGTATGTCCGGAGTCGATGGCGATGCGATAGGCCGCCTCGGCTTCCTCCCGGCGTCCCAGTCCGCCCAGCATGTCGCCCAGTGAGTCGGCGGCGCGCGGGCCGTTCTCACGGTGGCCCGAATCGATCACGCTCTGCAGCAGGCGATGCGCGCCGTCCACGTCGTCCCGGTCGAAGGCGAGCGCCGCCAGTCCGATGCGGGCGGCTCCGGACCAGTCGGGATGACCGTCCGCGAGGGCGCGGTCGAACCACTCCTCGGCGACCTCCGCCTCCCCCAGCGAGGCGTACCACGCGCCCAGGGCATGGGCCGCGCGCGGTGTCTGGTCGGGATGATCCGCGTCCGCGACGGAACGCAGCAGTTCCGTGCCCGACTCGGTCTCGCTCTGCTGCAGCAGCAGCACTCCCAGGGTGACCCGGGCGACGGGCATCACCAGCGGATGACCGGAGCGCAATACCGCTTCCAGATGCTCGCGCGCCTCGTCGAGCCGGTCCTTGAGGATGAGCACCTCGCCGAGACCCGCCTGTGCCAGCGCGATGGCGTGGTACTGCCCGCTGTCGATCACGGAGCGCAGCATGGCCTCGGCCTGATCCAGCTTTCCCTGATTGATGAACAACCCGCCGAGGTTGGCCTCGGCGAGGGCAGAGATCATCTGACCGGAGACCGACTGACCGACAGCCCGGGACACGCTCCAGGGCTGCTCGGCCGGCAGCACCACAGGGGTGCCGTGCGCAGAGGTGTGCGGTTGTTCCGGTTTGGCCGACTGAGGAGAGGCCTTGCCGGGGCGGCGCACGGCGGCGAGGTCGCCCTCGTCGGTCATCATCCGGCCCATGTATGCCTTGGCCATCGGCGCGACCTCGTCGTCGCCGGAGGCGAGCACTGCCTGCAGCAGCAGTTGGGCTCGCTCGTGGTCGCCTTCGTTGACGAGGAGTCCGGCGAGTCCCACCTGTGCCATCCGAGCCACCTGGAGGTCGCTGCACGCGATGGACTCCTCCAGCAGAGTCCGGGCCCGCGCGCGGTCCGCCATGAGCATCAGCGCGCCTGCCAGTTCCACCCGGGCCAGTGGGGCGACGCTTTCGACGCCCGAGGAAGCGGCCTCCTCCAGCAGGGCCGCCGCCTGCTGGAACTCGTTGCGGTACAGGAGGAGTTGCCCGTGCATCAAGGCTGCCCAGGCCCGGCCGTCAGGCTCGACCCCCAGCTCCTCGGTGCTCTCCTGCGCTCCCTCGATGGCCTTGGGCTGCGTCCTGATCCGGACCAGTACGCGCTCGGCGATCACGGGCTCCTCGCGCACCAGCGCAGCGTAGGCGACGGACAGCAGGCCGGAGGGTGTGGCGAGGCCGGTCGCGTGCTCCCAGGCGAAGTCCGGCACCCCCGCCGTGGGATCGGTGGCCGCACGGGCGTCCAGGTACTCGGGGACGTAGGCGAACACCTGGTACGCCGGGTCCGCGTCCTTCCGTCGTATCTGCTGGAGCAGTGAGATCGTTCCGGCCACTGGCATGCGCGCCCACTCCACGCCCGCGCGGAACTCCGCGTCGCCGGCGTCCGCACTGGGATGGTGGACGGACATGTAGGCGAGGAAGAGCGCCTGCAGGGCCTCCGTGGGAACGGGGCCCTCCAACCCCATCCGGCGCCAGTCCGCGGCGGCCTTCGTGACTGCCCACCCCGGGGGGCAGCTTTCGATTCCGTCCCCCAGTCGTTCCTCCAGCATCGGCGCCGCGACCATCTGCTCACCGATGCCTCGCTCAGAGAAGTCTTCGCCGGGGTAGTACAGCTCGGCGAGGGCCCGTTCGGCCGGGTTCAGCAGATGGTGCAGGTTGATCCGCTTGGCGCGGGACAGCACGATCCTGGCTACCCGGCCCCCTTCGTTCTCCAGGGCGGTCAGCGCGGCGCGCTGCTTGGAGGACAGGGTGGCGACCACGGTCACCGGACGCTCGCGCTGCTTGAAGCGGTCGAGGACCTTGAGATCCAGGCCGCCCGGCTGGAGAAAGTGGTGCAGATCGTCCAGCCAGATCACCGCGGGATCGTGGCCGACCGGCAGCGGCAGCCGGCTCAGCTCTCCCGGCGCCGACCGGTCGGGCCTCGGCACGATGAGACGGGCCGTCGGCATTTTTTGGCGCAGCAGCTCGAACATCGTGCGCGATTTGCCCGCCTTGGAGCGGCCGACCAACAGGACGAAACGTGAGGGCGATTCGATCAGGGCCTTGGCCAGCGCATCGTCCTGCTGCCGCTTCACGTACTGGGCGGTTTCCGGGCTTTCGCTGTACTTGGACGGGGAGACGCCGATGTCCAGCGGATCCACCGCGCTGACCCGCGGAATCTCACCGTCTTCCGTCAGGGAGATGGCGAGCAGGCTCTCCAGGCGTCCGCGCAGTTCCTCCGTGGTGGTGTCGCGGACGTGCTCGGCCAGGTCGGGCCAGTAGTGGGCCAGCGCCTCCACGTTGATCGCGTACGCCGTGCGCCGATCGGTCTTGTCCACCGAGTCGCGGGTGACGAGCATGCCGACGACACCATCCGCGTCCACGTCCCACACCGGTGAACCGGAGAAGCCGCCCTCCACGGCCCATCCGGCCTGGGCGTTGGCCTCGACCTGGATCCACTCCCGCTCGGCAGGGCCGACGATCTCGCCGCGCACCGGAACCCCGCCGCGCGCATGGCCCTTCGGATACCCGTATGCGCGGAAGCGGTGGCCCCAGGTGCCAGGGGCGGTGGTGCGCAGCGGGGCAGGTTCCGCGTCGGGCGGGAGCGGGTCCTCCAGTTCCAGGACCGCGACATCGCCCCTGTTGTCGTCCGTCGCCGGATACCAG
Source organism: Streptomyces sp. NPDC001530 (assembly GCF_042894545.1). Taxonomy (NCBI): domain Bacteria; kingdom Bacillati; phylum Actinomycetota; class Actinomycetes; order Kitasatosporales; family Streptomycetaceae; genus Streptomyces; species Streptomyces sp. NPDC001530. Next base: position 91,862 of record NZ_JBIAVS010000027.1, on the reverse strand, counting down.
CCTGCCGGTACCACCCGGGCGGCCAGCGGCTCGGTGTGCTCGGCGTACTGGAACTGCACGAACACCCGGCCCTCGGGAATCCTCGTCACGCCCTTCCCGGCAGCGACATGGGCGCAGGTGAGGACGTGCTGCGGTGTGCAGAGCATGCCCGCGCCGTCCGGGGCCGCATCCCGGGAGCGGCGGATGCTCACCAGCCAGGGCGGCCGCTCACGGGCCGCGGACACCTGAAGTCACTCCTGCGATGCGGACGCGGGGCGCCGCCAGCACATCTTGACGGTGAAATGCCCTTCGACGGCCGACTTGGCGACCACCACGCCCGCCTCGGCGTTGAGCTTGATGCCGAACTCGATCTCGTGCTCGTCGGGCGCAAAGACGCGCAGCGAATCCACCACGGCGCGGATGCTGGGGCCCGTCGAGGCCAGCGCTTCGTTGAGCCGCCGACCCGCGTCGGCGATGCCGCCCGAGTCCCGGGAGATTTGCTCCAGGCCCGGTGAGTCGTCGTCCACCTCGACCACCAGAGACTCCCCGTCGGGTCCCTTGAACCGCACCAGCTCGCTCATGCCGCCCCCCTTGAGCCAGATCCATCCCTTTGCGAAGTGTAGTTGCGCATAAGCGAATTGCGCGGGCCTTTGCCGGGATACGCTTGAGTTCAGAGGCGGTTGCCCGAGCAGCCGCGCCGATGAGCGGCACGGAGCGGAGCCGGTCATGGACGAGGCCAAACGGGAAATCCAGTCGGCACTGACCACCGACGAGGGCGGTGCACAAGCCGCGCTGCGCGTACTGGGCTGGGCGCTGCGCTGGTCGGCCGAGGCCATACGTCAGGTCGACGGCGGAGCGGGTGGAACGTCCGCCCTGGAGACGATCTTTGCCTTCGACGACGCGCTCGCGCGGAGCGCGGAGCTCGGTGCCACACTGCCCCACCTCGTGGCAGCGGCGCGTCCCGGCGGCACGCTGCCCGAGCACCTCGCGCGACGCACCAGTGAACTGGCCGCGGAGGCGGAGCGAGTGAGCGCGTGCCGCGAGGAGTTGGAGAAGCTCACCGCCGGCGAGGAACAGCTGCGCGCCCGACTCACCGAGCATGAGCAGCTGCGACAGCGCGTTGACGAACTGCGGCGTTTGGAACGCCTGGTGGTGGCGCTGGACAGCCTTCGGGATCAGCAGGAGGCCATCGACGAGCGACTGCGCAGCCTGCGCGGCCGTGACGTCGGGATCGACGAGACGCTCCGGATCAGCGGCGACACGCTCGTCCAGCTGTCGAAGGACCAGCTGGAACTGCTCGCTCCGCAGACCCGCGAAGCCCTCGCGGGCGCTGACGAGGCGCAGCGGACGCTCGCCGCGGAGCAGCGGAAGCTGAACGAGGGCGCCGCCCAACTCGCCAAGGCCGGAGACCTGTTGGAGCAGATACGGGCGGAGCGCGGCGCACAGTTGGCCGGCCTTCGCCGCTACGCGCAGGCCACCCGTGATGTCGCGCGTGCGCTGGCCGAGTTCGGGGGCGCGTCGGGCAGCGGGACCGAACTGTCCCTCATGGACGTGGCGGCCGCGGCCGACAGGATCGAGAACCGGCTGCGCGACGTCGACAACGTCCTGCGCAGTGCTCTGGCGGAACGCGACGCCGCGGAGACGGACGGACGCCAGATCCTCAGCCGCACCGGCGACTGAGGAGCCCGAGGCCGACCGCTCGGGCGATCGAACAGCCGGACGTCACCCGCACCGGGAACGGGTCGCCGCACCGCCGCCGGACGAGTGGTCACCGGCGCCCGACGGGCGGATCGGGAACGTCCTCCGGCAGGAACGTGGTCAGGAACTCCTTGTCCGCGAGAGCACCGTCCGCCGACCGCGCGACCCGGCGGGCCAGCCGTCCCTCCATCAGCTCCAGCAGTTTGCGCACGGTACGCGCGTTCCCGAACTCCGCCGGACGTGTGGCCCGTTCGCCCTCCAGCCAGAGCGCGGCCCGTGCGGAGGCCCCCGCTGTCACCGTGCAGCCGTCGGTGGCTGCCATCCGGCGCAGGATCTCGACCAGCTCGGGCGTGGTGTAGTTGGGGAAGGGCACGGTGAACGTGAACCGCGACGCCAGGCCGGTGTTCATCCGCAGGAAGGTCTCCATCTCGCGGGGATAGCCGGCGGCCACGACCACGAGCCGGCCACGCCAGTGCTCCATCTCGCGGGTCAGCGTGTCGATCGCCTCCATGCCGTAGTCCCCGTGCATGGAGCCGGTCGTGAGGCTGTACGCCTCGTCGATGAACAGGACCCCGTCCAGCGCCGACCGCACCGCCTCGCGCACCTTGGGCGCGGTATGACCCAGGTATTCGCCCACCAGATCAGCCCGGGTGGTTTCCACCACATGGCCGCTGCGCAGCAGCCCCAGGCTGCGGAACATCTGGCCCGTCACGCGCGCCACGGTGGTCTTGCCGGTGCCCGGCGGTCCCACGAACAGCAAGTGGGGCGGAGGGAAGGTGCCGAGGTCGCGGGCTTGTCGAACTCTCAGCCGGTCGGCCAGACCGCCCAGGACTTCCTTGACGGGTGCCAGCCCGACCAACTCGTCCAGCGCGGCGAGCAGCTTGGCCGCGTCTGGAGCGGGCCGATCGAGATACGTGCGGTAGCGCTCGGGGATGTCCGACGTCTCCACCGGGCGACTCACCTCGCCCTGGATCCGCGCGGCCCAGGCGGTGTACACGGCGGTGGCCAGCGCCCGCATCGCGCGGGCGTTGCCGAACGTCGCGCTCCTGGTCTCGTACATCCCGCTGACGACCTGACGCAGGTGCTCGGTCACGGCGTCGCTCCAGCGCAGCCCGAGGCCCTCCAGAGAGCGGAGCAGGATCGCGAGCAGGACGTCCGGCCCGTAGTCGGGGAAGCGGATGATGTTGTCCTCGTCGAAGCGGCTGGTGAGCCCCGGGTTCGCCGCCAGGAACTCCGTCATCTTGTCCGGGTAGCCGGCCACGATGAGGACCAGGCGGTCACGGTCGTCCTCCATCCGCTTCAGCAGCGTCTGGATCGCCTCGTCACCGAAGCCGTCCCGCTGGTCGCTCAGCCCGTATGCCTCGTCGATGAAGAGCACCCCGCCCAGCGCCCTGTCCACGACCTCGTTGGTCATCCTGGCGGTCCCGCCGACATGGTCGGCGACCAGTTCACTCAGCGCGGGCTCGATGACATGACCGCGGCTGAGCACGCCCAGTTCCCGGTACATCTCTCCGATCAGCCGGGCGACCGTCGTCTTTCCGGTGCCGGGGTTGCCGGTGAACACCAGGTGCGGGGAAGCGGGCTCGGCAGCGGCACCCCGGCCCGCCGCACGTAGGTTGCGTTCGGCCAGGAGCCGTGCCCGCAGCCGGGCGACATGCTCCTGCACGGGTCCCAGGCCCGGCATCGCGATCAGCCTGGCCTCGGGACTGGTCCCGTCCGGCACCGCGGAGTCCACCCAGCGGCGTTCCTGCACCTCCTTGCGGCCCAGCAGCCCGTCCTCGTCGTGCAGTTCGCGCAGCTGCGCACGCCAGGCGCGGGCGCTCTGCGAGCGGGTGGCCATCGCCCTGATGACGGGGTCCAGCTCACGCCAGTCCGCGATGCGCAGCCCCTCCCGCAGCCGCAGTACCTGGACCAGACGCTCCAGTTCGGCGGCCTCCGGGTAACCGATGCCGACCGAGCCACGCCGGGCCGTGCCGTGGCGCTGCTCGTTGAGGAAGATCTCCAGGCGCGGGAAGGAGTCCCGGGACGCGACGAACTCGGCGACCTCGTCCAGGCTGCTCCGGCGGAACACCATCAGCCACAGGTTGCGGTCGTCGCCTTGCTGGGCCCAGTCGGCGAGTACGCCGGCCAAGTGCCGCCCGGCCTCGGTGTGCTGCAGGATCTCGTCGGCCTGGGCGAAGACGACGGCGGTGCGGTGCGTGTTCTGGCGAAGGTAGCCGTCGATCGTCATCACGCCGAACGGGTCCGACAACCCCCGCGTGGGTTCTGGCCGTTCCGGGGCGGTCGGCCGAGGCGGGTTCGTCTCCCCGTCCGCCGACCGCCTGCCGAATCCCGGTACCAGGGCTTGGCCCAGCGGCCCGCTGAGCGACGCGTTCCGCATCATCCCCGGCCGACGGGGCCGGGGCGCGCCGCCGCTGCGGGACAGTTCGCGGGAGACCGTGTCCCGGAAGTAGATGGGCCGGCGCAGCGAGCTGAAGGCGATGCGCGCGTATCCCTCCGCGTGGAGCAGTTGCCACAGCACCTCCTCCAGGGTGCGTACCCGGTAGTCCGGGCCGACGAAGATGTCGTCCACCCCGGTGCCGTAGACCAGCGTGAACGGCTCTCCGCTGCGCAGGCTGATGTCGGCGAACCGTTCGCCGAGGAAGCCCCTCCTGGGCCGTGTCATCCTCGCTCCTAGGACTGGGCGCGCCTGCGGGGAGCCGAGGCTGGACGACTGCGCCGTTGGGCCGGGGCCGGACGGCCGCGCTCTTCCAGGTTGAGGTCGCTTGGATCGGGAGCTCCGTGCTCGCTGACCGGAGCGGAGGCCCGGTGTCCATCGGAGGTCAGGGCTTCCTGGATCGACTCGGCCCGGCTGCGCAGTTCCGCCTCCGCGGTGGTGTCGTGGTCGTACGACAGCACGCGCAACACGCACTGCGCCGCGTCCTCGGGAGCCTGGTCGACCTCGACGAGGATGTGGTTGCCGTTCTCGTGCTGGAGTTTGGCGAGGTAGGCCCGACGCGGGTCGGCGGCGTCGTACACCCCGTCGACCAGGTCGTACGCCGCGATCTGAGCCAGGGTGTCCACGACGGCGTCCGCGAGGTTGACCCGGATCTGGGAAGCGAGCTGTCGCATCCCCGCCCGTTCCACGACGTCGCCCAGCCACTGCTCCAGACGGGGCGCTTCCTCGCTCCTGAGGGCCCGCAGCTCCTCGATGTCGGTGCTGTCGTCCCGGGCCCGCCGCAGGGCGGCCTCGACCTCCTGCTTCAGCTCGTCCAGTTCGCTCTCCGACCAGTAGTCGACGTCCAGGATGACGCCGTCCAGTGCCTCACCGCGCTCGCCCAGCACAGGGCGCACCGCGTTGCGTTCGATGAGGTGCCCCACGGTCACCAGCGCCTCGACCGCCTCGGAACGGGCGGCCCGGTGTGCCAGGTCGCGCTGTGTGATCTCCACACGCAGTTCGCTGAGCGCGTGATAGGTCTCCTGCGTCAGCGCGATCGCGGCGTCGTATCGGCCCTGGGCCACGTTTTCGCCCGCCGTGTCCAGCCGGTTGCGGAGTCTGTCCAGTTCACCGGGGGCGAAGCGCTCGTGGGGCAACTGCTCGGTGGAGCGGGCGATGGTCTGTGCGTCGGTCAGCCAGGTCCGCGCCGCTGCCTCGGCGCGTGTCCGGTCCTGTGTCAACTCTCCTACTTGTTCGGAGAGTTGAGCCATTTCCTTGCGTCGCTCGGCGCGCTCGGCAGCGATCTCGCGGCGCAGCGTGTCCTGTTGCGCCTCCAGCTGGGCGCGGGTCTCCTCGCGCAGCTGCCCGGCGGTCGACTCCAGCGCCCGTTGAAGCTCGTGCGCCTGCTGTCGCAGCCGCTGTGAGGTGTGCTCCTCCAGTCTCCTGGTCTGGTCGCTGAGACTGGACAGGGCCTGCTCGGTCTGGCGTTGACGTTCCTGGACCGGGGCGAACGCGCGGTCGATATCGGCCCGGGTCTGCTGCCGTACATCTTCGATCAAATTCGGCAGATTGCTCCGCACTTCCTTGAGCTGCTGCGCCTGGCGCTGGAGCCGGTACCACTCGGACTCGTCGACCTGGATCTTCTTCCTACCGCTCATGGTTGTCCTTCCAGAGGGTTGTGCGGGCGCGGACCGAGTCGACCGCCGCGTCGAAGGCCGCGATCAGGCCGGTGGGTGGGACTCCGATGAGCAGGGCGTTCTGGCCGTCCACGGCGATGTCGGCGCTGCGGGGACGGCTGTCGAAGTCGTAGCCGTAGCTGGTGAGACGGTCAGTCAGATGGTGGACTCGCTGGTTGGAACTCCCGCGCAGGCCCCGGCCGTCGTCCAGCCCAGCCACGTACAGGCCGTCGATGAGGACATCGACCTCTTCGAGCAGCCGCGCCACGCCGGGCGCGGGCGGCCTCGAGCGCAGCGCCTCCAGCCGATGTCCGGTGAAGCAGATCACCGAGATGTCGCGGACGGTGCGGGCCAGCCGGGCCAGCTCGGCGAGCCCGGCCGCCTGGAACATGGGCTCGCCGCCGCTGAAGGTGAGCCCGCCGACGGCGGGATCGCCGAGCAGCTCCGGGACCAGGTCCGCCGGGGCGACGAGGCGTGCCCGGCGCATCGGTATCCAGTCCGGGGACATGCACCCGCGGCAGTGGAAGGGACAGCCCTGCACCCACACCACCGAACGCCGCCCCGGTCCCAGGGCCGTGGTGCCTGTCCACGTGGCCGCTACGTTGAGGACCTCGTACGGGGCCGTCATCGCGGGCCGCCGACGGAGGAGCGACCCGGCTGTCCGGGCAGATACGAGAAGGAGATGCCGTTGATGACGACCTGGTCGCCGGGCGTGCAGACGGCGTTACTCTCCCGGTCGGGTGTTCCGTCCGGCGAGTAGCGGATGAGCAGATCGACCCGCGCCCCGCTGTCCGTCGCGCGCCGGTGCCCGTGGATACGGCCCCGGCCACCGACGCCCTGGGGCCGCAAGGTCATCCGTCGGCCGCTGAGCGGGATCCGGTCGCTCGCGTGGCCGCCCAGTGCGGGCCACAGGACCAGTTCGCCGTGCAGCCGGGGCCGGTTGGTGCGTAGCCAGAGCAGCCATCCGAGGAGCGTCACCAGGACGAGCGCGGCGACCCCGACGGGCAGCGTCTGGGCATGCCCCACCGTGGCCACCAGTGGCACTCGGGAGTCCGAGGACACCGTCGTCGGGATCCGCAGATCGACGTCCGGACTCAGTACCTCCGCCCAGGGAGAGGAGACCCGTCCGGTGACGCGCAGTTCGGCGTCGGTGTGTTTGGTGCGCCGTACCGGCACCGGATCCGCGTCGACGTGGCCGTGCACGGTGACGGGGAACGTTCGCGACTGACCGGGTTTCAGACTCACCCGGTCGGGGAGACCGCTCACCGTGGCGGACGGGTGGGCGAGCGTGGCGTCCAGCCCGGTGACCACCAGGGGGACGCGCCGACTGGTGGACGACAGAGTGAGCGTCGTGCGTGCCTCGCCGTCGGTCACGGCGAGCCGGTCGCGGCCGGACCAGGAGGCGGTGACGCCCCTGCCGATGTCGTGGCGGAGGAGGAGAGCGGCCTTGCGGGCTTGGGTCCGCTCACCGGCCCGCTCGAGGTACGCCGACAGGTCGTCCACGCCCTCGGGCCTGAGCACGGTGGTGGGCCGTACGACCGAGGAGAGCAGGTCCGCGCCGGAGGCCTGCGAACCGAGCGGGAGGGCGTAGCCGACCAGATCCGTGCGCTCGCCGATCTTCTTCGCCCGCTCGCGCAGCGTGTCCCATGGCGGCCCGGTGGACTCGGGGTACGCCGAGCCGTCCGGCGGATCGTGCTTACCGTCGGTCAACAGCACCACGGACGCGATGGATGAGACATCGTCGCGGTCCAATTCGTTCAGCGCTGCCTCAAGCACCGCGCCGATGTCCGTGTGCGCTCCGGGGCTGGGGGCCGGCGGCAACTGCGCCAGGATGTGCTCCGTGTTCCCGGGATTGCCGGCGTCCCCCTCGTACCGCAGCTGTGCATGGGTGTCGAAGGTGAACAGGGCGACATGGTCGTTCTTGGAGATGCTGTTCAGGAAGGGCCGCAGCGTGGACCTGACGGTGTCGTACCGCCCCTCCTGCGCCATGGACCCCGACGTGTCCACCAGGATCGTGTAATCGGCCGCTTGTTCCCCCATGCCCAGGCTGTCGTAGATCTCCTTGCGCGAAGGCGTGTCATCCTCGGGCAGGGCATGAGCCGTCCCGGCTACGCCGATGAGGACGACGGCGGCCGCCAGAGCGGTGCAGAGGCGCGCGGCGTGGAGTGCGCGGAGTCCGCGCAGCGTGCGCTTGCTCCGTCTGCGGATGTTGGTCCACTTCATGATTGCCCCCCGTGAATCGTCAACGCCGCACCCCCGTGAGATCGACCGGCAGTGGGCCCAGCGGCAGCTCGGTGCCCGCTCCGGCGCCCACGGGCTGCAGGACCAGATGGGCGATGCCCTCCACGGACAGGCGTATGCCGAGATGGCAGCGCTCGCCGGGGGAGCCCGGCGGAACGCGGACGGAACGCACCGGCACTCCAGCGCCCCCGGGCACGGCGCGCACGCTGACGACGACCTCGCGCTGCGCGCCCTGTGCGGCACGGATCCTGACACGCTGTCCGCCGGACTCGGCGAAGACCGGGGGAGCCCCCGGCTCCAGCGTTCCCGCGGGGCTGATCTCCAGCTCTTCGGTCCGCAGTTCGCCGGCGACCATGCGATGCGTGCCGACACAGACGGCGTGCGGATAGCGGTCGCCCGGGTCCACCAGCCCCGCCGCGACCAGCGCGGCCCCGAGTACGGCCGCGTGACACGGGTCCGTGCCCTCACCCGGCAGAGCGACGAGCTCGTGGCGCGCGCCGAGGTGATCGTGCAGCGGTGACAGCCGGGACAGGCCCCCGACGGCGACGAGGGAGGGCCTGCCGCCGACCCGGAAGCCGTCCAGGGCGGTGTCCAGCACGGTGGTCACGGCGGCCAGCGACCGACGGACCACCCCTGCCCTGACCTGCCGGTCCCCGAGCCAGTGCACGGTCGTGGAGTCGTACACGCCCGGGCTCCGCTCAGCCCTGGCGAGCAGTGATTGGAGGCGCTGCGCGGCACCGTCCTCACGGCGGACGGCTGCCAAGGCCGACAACGCGGCCGCGTCGGCGGGCAGTCCGGCATCGGCGAGCAGCGCCGCGTCGAATCCGTCGCCCAAGCCCTCGGCCGGAGCCCGGCTCACCGCGTCCACCAGCGCGACGCTGTGCCCGGTGACAGCGCACACCGAGATGTCGGCCGCCCGGGCGCCGAGGTCGCACACCACGTACCGGCCGTCCGCGGCCGAGCCGCTGTGTCTCAAGAGGGCCAGCACCGCGTGCGGGGTTCCCAGCGGCCGTAACTCCGGTGCGTCCGGGACCCCGGCGAACGCCGAGCCCAACTGCCGCGTCAGCTCCGCCTTCTCCCGCTGCGGAAGCACGACGACGATCCGCCGTACGGGGCCGTGGCGGGCGCGGAACGCGTCGTATGTCTCGGTGAGCGCGGTGACACGGGATCCGCGCGCGGTGGTGGAGAGGGCAAGGCCCTCGTCCGGGGTGCCTCCGGGCAGGTCCACGAGGCCTGGGGTGCTGCCGTCCGGCGCGACCCGGGCCACGCGGGCGTAGTGGGTGCCGATGTCGATGGCGAGGGTCATGAGCGGCCCCGACGTTTGTAAATGAAGCGTGGCATGCGTGATCTGCCATGCCCGCGCTGCGCGTCAGGAGGCGAGTTGTCGGAGTTGCCGAGGCGCTGGTCCAGTACGGGCATGACGTCCCTGACTCCGGAAGACGGCGGTCGGCCGGCGGCCTCCGGCGGGTACTGCGGACGTGGGTCGGCAGGGCGGGGCGAGCCGGTCTGCCGGGGGCCGCCGCCCGGTGCCACGGTCGGCGGTGGTGTGCTGGGGCCCCTGTTGACCGGGGGCGGCGGCGCTCCGGAACCGGCTCCGGGGAGCGACCGGATTTGCGCCCACCGTGCGGTCTCGGTCTCGCCGAACCGGCGCATCCGTTCCCGCAGACCGTTGCCGAACCCGTCGGCGAATACGGCGGCGTACAACTGCATGCCCAGCCGGCGGCCGGGCGACTCGTGGTCCAGACACCGGGCGAGACCGTCCACGGACGCGGGATCGCGGTCCCTCAGCCAGGGGGCGACCTCGCGCAGCGCCCGGGCCTGCAGTGGTCCCGACCGAGTCGCACGGACCAGCGCCCGGCTCAGCTCCTCGGCGGACGGCGAGGAGCCGACGACCGCACGCAGTTCGAGCTGTGCGGGGAGCCAGTCCAGGCCAGGCCGCCGACCCAGCTCACCGACCCACTCCTGCGGGAGGTCGAGGTCCAACCCGGTCTCGTATCCGCTCAGCCGCTCGGCGACGGCGTCCAGCACTGTCATGCGCAGGCTCTGCCGCCTCGCCGTCAAGGCGACGAGCGCCTCCCAGGCGGACTCCCCCGGAGGACGGTCCGGGGGGCCGAGCAGTGCCCTGACCACCTTGCGGTCCAGGTCGCCGAGTGCGGCCGGGGAGTCGAGCCGCTGGGCGAGCGTGGCCACATAGCGCTCGCGGTCGATGCGCAGTTCGGGCAGGCGGGGCATGGAGCCCTGGGCGACCTGCAGCAGATCCGCGGTGGCGGCGACCTCGGGTTCCAGCCCGGGGCCCGACGGAACGAGGCGTTTCAGCCAGTCGGAGAGCAGGCGTCGGTCGTCGTCCGCATCGGTGCCCACTGCCGTGGCCACGTCGAGCAGTTTGCGCCACAGCAGTTCCAGCACGGAGACCTGGCGGAAGCGGTCGGCGATCTCCATCGCGATCTTCCAGGCACGGTCGCCGAGTTCGGCGAATTGCCTGGCGTCCTCGGGGCGCGCGCCGGACGGCGGCAGTACGCCGACGAGCGCGCCGAGAAACCGTGGCCACGCGGCGAACTGCCCGCCCCCCTGCACCTCACGACGCGCGAGGCGATCGACGACCCGCAGGTCCAGGGTGTTGTTGTCCACGGTGTGGCTCAGCCATTCCAGACCGACCTCTCGCGAGTCCGCGAGTACGGCGTCGGCGGCTTCGGCGCCGGCCCCGAACTCCTGCTGCGCCGCCGAGATCAACTGGGCCCGCCAGACCGACCAGTTCCGCCCGGCACTCGGCTGTTCCGCGCCCACGACGGACCGGAGCAGGTCTCCGCAGGCCCCCGGAGTGCTCGCCTCGGCCTCCTGGGCGAGGCGCAGCCACTCCAGGGCCCGGCCGAATGACTCCTTCGACGGTGGCTCGCTGCTGAGATCCGCCGCCAGACAGTCACTCAGCTGCGGGTGCCACAGCGTGAGCAGGGCGCTGCGCGCCTCCGCCGCGTCCTCGGGAACGCGGCGCTGGGCGGAGCAGTGGGCGAGAAAGAGGAACAGTTGCCGGATCTTCGCATCGTCCTGGCCTGCGGACTGCCGTTGGAGGACGTACCTGACCCGGGCCGGATCGCCCCGTCCTTCGGCGATCTCCGCGAGTACGGCGTCCATCAGATCGATCTCGCGCAGTCGGCGGACGGCCAGGTCGCCCTCCGAGAAGGCCAACGGCTGTGCCGCACACAGGAGATGGGACACCAGCTCGGCGGTCCCGCCCTTCTTGAGCCGCAGTCTGCGCAGTTCATGCAGATACGTGCTCGCCGTGGCCCCGGCCGGTTCCCGCGGCACCGGACCGCCGAGGACGACCTCCCACTGGGAGGGCCGGGCGCGCAGCGCGAAGACGAGGCCGAGCTTGTGCTCCGCGCGGTGTCCGGCCCAGGTCGCCGCGCTCAGCCAGACCCGGCAGCCGTAGGGCAGCAGAGCGCATACGGCGTCCAGGATCAACACCCGCCTGTTGACGTCCGGTGGCTCGGCCCCGTACGGCAGGGTGATCACGACCTGCCTGCCGTCCAGCAGCAGCGCGGCCACACCGGACGACCAGTCGAAGCCGAGTTCGTCGACGGTCTCGGCCAGCTCCAGCACGGTGGTGCGGCGTGCGTCGAGTGGCAGTTCTGGGCGAGACCCCGCACCGGACCCCGTGGCGTCGACGACCGTCCAGTCCGCGGCCTCGACCGCACGGTCCAGGGCCGTCCAGGTCAGGCCCGTACGGGAGACCGTCACCCAGTCCAGCAACGTGAGGTACGACGAGTAACTGGGCCGGCCGGTGCCGTCCCGGATGCCGTCCCATCGCGTCTCCACCCTGGCCGACACGGTGGACGGCTCGCCCTCCACCGCACTGAGGAACACCCGCCAGGGAAGCGCGTCCGGGGCGCCCGGATGTTCGCCTTCCGGGTTCGCTGTGACCGAGCCCAGCAGATAGCTCGCGGCGCGCTCGCGCGGCAGGCTGCCGGCCAGCACCTCATACCCCATGACCTCGCCCGGGCGTTTGCCGAGCACGGCCCACTGCGCGAACAGCCGGCGTTCACCGGAATCCGTACTCACGACCGACGCCACCTTCGTCGACGGTCGCCACGGATCTTGCGCTCGAGGTCGATGAGGGGGTCGAGGACGTTGATGGGCACGGGCGACGTGCAGATACGGGGCACTCCCTCGACGATTTCCACGTTGGCGTAGTTGCGGTAGTCGAAGATGTTCTGTGGGTTGAGGCGGAAGCCGATGGCGGAGGACGCGTAGTACGAGATGCGGTCGTGGTGGAAGAAGTTCTGCAGCCCGTCGCGCACCAGCCGTGCCGTGTTGCCGCGGAAGTCGTCGCAGATCCAGTCGAAGTAGGCGCTGCCCAGATGGGCGGGAACACGCGGCAGCCGGGATCCGGTCTGGTCCTGGGTCACCCACTGAGCCTCGACCGATGGCCGGAAGACGTTGGGGTGATCGAACTTGGTCACGCAGACGGCCACATAGTGGGGAAGCCGGCTGCGGTGGAAACGGCCCTCGTCACGGATCCGTGTGCTGATCTGATTGAGGGTCGCATAGAAGTAGTCGATGCTCCGCGTGCCCTCCTCGGCGTCCAGCAGTGGGTCGAAGAGGTACACCAGGCCCTGAGAACGCGCGAGGTGGTCGACGGCCGCCGGATCCACTCGGCCGGTGGTGCGCGTCCCGAAGGCCTCGCCCTTGATGTCCTGGATCTCCAGGACAAAGCTGACGTCGCGACCGCGTGGCCGCAGGGCGCTGAGGCCACGTTCCTCACCGGTGAAGGACCAGCTCAATCCGGTGGTGGCGAACGTGGCGGCGGGGAAGGTCCGCTGGGTCGTCAGCTGCGTCACGCTTTCGACGAGGAAGTCGTTGGCGTCCTGAGTCAGGCCGCCCACCACCCAGTTGGCGTCACCGTGCCGCTGCTGTTGCATGGCGGCGACGGGCAGTGCGGCCAGGTAGGTCGTCTTGCCGGACCCGGGCGCACCCCACAGGCCGATCCGTACCGGGTCCGGAGCGGGAGTGCCAGCCCGGCGCTGGGGCACGGGAATGGGCAGTGGTTCCAGATTTCCGTCCGGCAGGTCATAGGGGGACAGGGGTACACCGTAGGGCGGTGTATTCGGTTGCTGAGGTTGGGTTTGGGGCTGTGGTTGAGCCGGGGGCGGGGGCTGGGGCCAGACCGTGCCGGAGGGGGGTGCCTCGGGGAACCTTCCGGGTGCCGGAGACAGCGGAGTTCCCGAGGCGCGAGGGCGCTCGGGAGGCGGGCCGTCCGGGGTGTCCTTCTCCGGGTCGAATCCACTCGTGGTCATTGTCCGTCCTCTCCTCACGCCACAAGCGACGTGTCACAGCAGGGGCTCCGCGAAGGCCAGCGGGCAGGAGGGGCCCTCGGTGCACCAAGGCGGGGCCAGCGCCCGGGCGACGTCCCGCGCCGAGTCCGTGCCGGGGCGGAACGACCCCTGGGCCGCCAACTCGCGCCAGGACTCGTCGTTGTGCCGTTGCAGCCCGAGCCCGGTGCGGTCGCGCGAGGGGGGCTCGGTCGACGGGTCTGCCCTGGTGACCACGCGTACGCCCTGTTCGCGCAGGCGCCGGAGCTGATCTCGCCAGTCGATGCCGTACGTGCAGGCGGGAACCAGGCCCACCTGTTCGGGCAGGCAGGGGGGACGCCTGCCCAATACCAGGAGCACCTTGTGCGATCGGTCGCGGGCACCCGGGCGGTCGGCCGTCAGGGGGACGGCGGCCTGGAGCGCGTCCTCCAGGGCTGACGCGCTGTCCCGCACGCGCCGTACGGGGCGCCAGGTGCCGATGGCTGTGAGCGCCGAGGCCGGAGGCGACGGCGGCACCCTCAGTACCAGTGCGGGGGTTCGCGCGTACTGGTTCTTCGACAGGTGGTCGTAGTAGCCGACGGCACCCACGCGCAGCCTGTCGTGGCCCCTTTGACTGGCCTTCAGATGTCCGACGAGTTCGCGCAGAAAGGCGATGCGTTCGGCGGCCTCCTCGACGGTGGCACCGGCCAGTTCGATCGCGCACACCAGGTGCAGCGGCGGTGGCGGAAGGACGCGTCCGGTCACGCCCCTGGCCAGCGCAGTCACATCGACCGCCGCGATCCCGTTGATCTGCCCGGTCAGTTGGGTGCCGTCGGAGGCGAGGACGTCGATCGCGCCCGGGCCGTTAAGAACGAAGGAGACTTCCGTGGAACCGAGTGCGGGCAGGGCGATGCGGTGGACCGAGAGAACGGTCGGCGCGGTGTCTTCGGCCTGATGGCCTCCCGCCAACAGTGGAAGAGCCGCTGCGGCGTTGTCGGTGGGGCCGCCGTGCAGGATCACTCGTGCGGTGACCGCTCCGTCGGGCGGGACACGGGTCCCGGCGGCGAACAGTACCTGTTCCACCACGCGGACTTCGCCGCCACGTGGGTCCGCTCGCGCGGCGAGCAGAACGTGATCGACGAGCAGGGGCGCGGCGTTCAGCATCCGCAGCACGCGCTGCCCTGGCCCGGTGCCCGCGGCGGCCGGAGCCCGCCGCAGTTCGACGCGGATGTCACGCTTCGCGAGCAACAGTTCGGCGGCGCGGTCCAAGAGGGTCCAGCCCGGCCTGCTGCGGACCAGGACCACCACAGTGCCGGGCACCACAGTGACTTGCTCATTCAGCCAATGGTCGACAGCAGTGTCGAAGTCTTCACGGTCTACCGGAGGCAGTGATCCGATTCCGCCGGCCAGCTGGAACCTTCGGACATCCTCCGCGGCATCGAATGATGGGGCAAGGGCCCGCCATTCGACACCTTGTTCGCTTAACTTTCGCGGGATACCGTTCCTGTCGCTGGTTGTTATGGTGACACTCGCGCGGTCGGCGTCGAATTCTATGAATAGCAATTCGGAAATTCGTCCGGTAGCCAGCTCGAAGAGGATCTGTGGCCAGTCGGTCGGATCCTCTCCTGGGCCGCTCTCGGCCGTTACTTCGGCTTGGGTGAAGGCCGTTCGGTCCAGATGAGCTGCCGGCCCGCCACGGATTACCCGCTCGAGTTCGTCGAGACCCTTGCGTGGGGCCCGTGATCGACGTGCGGCGGCGACGTCCCACGCGTGCGCGGCTGCCTCGAAGGCTGTCAGCGCGTCCTTGCGATCCTCGTCGGTGGCCTCTCCCAGCACGTGGTCGCTGCGCAGCTGCCAACGGCAGACCGGGCACAACTCGGTTCCCTCGTCCGGACTCTTGCACACCGGGCATGGGGACCCATCGAGAATCCTCGCGTTGTGCCGTGGCTGCCTGTCGCGTGGTGCGGGCGTGGCCGATCTGTAGGAATGATGCTGCTCGACCATGACACCCCTGCCCCCTGCGTGACCATGATCAGCCCATGGCGGATAGGTCGCGCGCGTCGCATTTCGCCCCCCGTGAACGCACTGAGAGATCAGTGCGCACGAATGCGGAAACGACATGGTTGCACAGAAGAAGAGATCGAGTCATTCTCTTCGCGCGGCCGATGAAGATTCCTTGACTTTCCTCTCACGAGTCCGATCGCATGTGGAACGGCTGGGATCGCACAACATGGAAGTGAACACTGAGGCGCCGGGAGTCAAAGGAACATACGTTCAAACATGGTCGGTCCGGCGGTGCGGAGGGTCTTCACGAGCGAGAGCCTGTGGGGCCCTTTCCGTGTGGGCCGCATTCCGGCTTCGAGGTTGAGCATGCCGCTCATCGGCACCGCCCGGAGACTACGGCTCGATGGTCGTCATCGCACAGCTGGCGGGAGCCGCAGGATCGTGGTGTGCGGGTTGGTCCCGTCGGCGGGGGCGCGAAACCTGGCTCGCACCCCCGGGCGCTGTGCGTGGATCATCTCCGGCCCGCCCCCGCTGGTCCCGGAGGTCGCATGAACAGACGTGAGGATGCTGCGGGTTGATCGCATTGTCAGTGCAGCCTGCCATCATCCCGCCATGCTCTACGACGCCCTGGTGACCGCATCCCGTAGGAACGACTCGCTCGACGACGTGAGGTACGCCGCGCTCGACCGCGTCCACTGGCTCGTCGACCTTCTGGAACGTCAGCGGACGGAGTCCCGGTGGGACCCTCCAACTTGGCAGGGGCAGGAGGGGTACGAGCGACACCAGGCGACGTGCGCGGCGATCCGGGCCGAGATCGACGGGCGGCTTGCGGCCTGTGCGGACGAGGAGGGCCGGGCCGCGGTCCTGTGCCTCTTGCTCGCCGCCTGCTTCGACGACTCGAGGTTCTGGCAGTACCACGCCCAGATCGGGCCCCTGATCTCGCGGGTCCACGGCTGGACGCCCGACGAGGTCGCGGTGATGCTGCGCCGCGTCACCGAGTACGACATGGGCCACTGGTTCGCGCAGTCGCTGGGGATGGTGCTGGACGGCGCCGAGCGGCTTGGCGCCGACGGCCGCCGTGCGGTCGAGCCCTGGCTGCGGCACGCCCACGCGGAGCTCATGAACACCACTGTCGAGGCACGCCTGCGCGGGTCACTCACCAAGCGCCTGCGTGCGCTGCTCGCGAGTGTGGACGAGGCGCACATCCCGGACGGACTGATCCCGTCGCAGGCCCCCTGGGCGGCCCCGCTGCGCGACCGTACCCACAGGTCGCCGACGCCGGAACTGGCCGGTTTCGTGCGGCACTTGGCGAGCCTGTCGGGGCCGCGTCCCACGCAGCGGTGGCGGCGGACGTGCCGCACGCTCGCGGATGCGGCGTCCGCGCGGGACCTCGTGGCCGAGATCCTGCGGACGCTGGCCGAGGATGATCCGCTGTGCAGCAGGGGATGCGGTCCGCACACCGGCTGGATCCACGGCGAGTACCACTATCACTACGTCGTTCATCAGGACGACGGTGACCTGGCGCGCGGCGTCGTCTGGGCGGCCGCGCTGATCGGCGGCCCGGCCGTGGTGCCGTACCTCGGTGCGCTCGCCCAGCGGACCGGCGCCGGAACCGGCGTGATCGAGGACCTCAAGCTCGCGGGCGCGACGATCAACGCGCTGGCCGAGATCGGCGATCCGGCCGCCCTGGAGGCCCTGTGGCGGCTGCAGACCCAGATCAAGCACCGGGCTCTCCGCAAGCAGCTCGACACCGCTCTGGTGACGGCCGCCGGCAGGCAGGGCATCACGGCGGGGCAGCTCATCGAGCGCAGCGTGCCCGACCACAGCCTGGCGCCGGACGGCTCGCTGGAACGCGACCTGGGCGGATACCGGGCACGGGTGGCGATCGAGGACGCGGCGACGGTGCGGCTCACCTTCACGCGACCCGACGGGCGGACGTCGCGTACGGCCCCGGCGGCGGTGAAGGACGGGTTTCCGGACGAGCTCAAGGAACTGAAAGCCCTTGCCAAGGAGGTGCGGGGCACGCTGTCGGGCGAGCGGGCCCGGGTCGAGGCGCTGCTGTCGGCCGGGCGCGAGTGGCCGTACGACGAGTGGTGCCGCCACTACCGTGACCATCCGGTCACCGGGGTCCTTGCCCGTGGGCTGATCTGGGAGTTCCAGGACGCGGACGGCGTGTGGCGCGCGGTGGCGCCGATGACCGAACCGCCCGGCGAGCCCGCGCGGGTCCGGTTGTGGCATCCGATCCGGGCATCGGTGGACGACATCAGGGCGTGGCGGGCGCGGATCGTCGCCGAACGGCTGCGGCAGCCGTTCAAACAGGCATTCAGGGAGATCTACCTGCTCACCCCGGCGGAGGAGGAGACCGGCGTCTACTCCAACCGTTTCGCCGCCCACATCGTCCACTACCGGCGGCTCTACGCGCTGTTCAAGGAACGCGGATGGCAGGCCAACTTCCTCGGCCGGTACGACGGCGGCTACGAGGGAACGGCCCGGGGCGAGTTCGGCGACGGCGCGTGGCGGGCCTGCTTCTACCACGAGCCCGCCGCCGACGACGCCGGCGACTACGCGCCCGACCACGCCGCGACGGACCAGGTGCGGTTCGAGCGGCGGGACGGCCGACGCCGGCAGGAGGTTCCCCTCTCCGAGGTGCCGCCGCTGGTGTTCAGCGAGGCGATGCGGGACGTCGATCTGTTCGTGGGCGTGACCTCGATCGCCGCCGATCCCGAGTGGGCCGACCGCGGCGAGGACCGCTACACCGCGTACTGGCGGACGGCCACCTTCGGTGAGCTGACGGCGAGCGCGGAGGTCCGCCGTGCGGCGCTGGAGCGGATCCTGCCGCGCCTGAAGATCGCCGACCGGTGCACTCTCGACGGCCGCTTCCTGGTCGTCCGGGGCGGACTGCGCACGTACAAGATCCATCTGGGTTCGGCCAACATCCTCATGGAACCGGACGATTCCTACCTGTGCATCGTCCCGTCGCGTCGTCAGGGCGACGGCAAGGTGTTCCTGCCCTTCGAGGACGAGCGGCTCTCGCTGATCCTCAGCAAGGCCTTCCTGCTCGCCGCCGACACGAAGATCACCGACGAGACCATCCTCCACCAGATCAAGAGGGGCGCCTGATGAACCACGCAGCCCGGCTGATGCGTGCGCTGACCGACCCGGACTTCGAGCTCGGGGACCGCCCCGATCTGTCGCAGATCTCCGACGAGGAACTCGGCGACCTCCTCCCGGCGGCCTACCGTGTGGGCGGCTCCGCCCCGCACGCGATGATGACGGTCCGCTTCGCGGTCGAGAACGCGGGCAGGGAACGGCAGCCGCGCTACACGCCCGACGCGTGCCGCCAGATGTTCGAGGCGCTCGCCGCGGGTACGGAGTCCCGCAACTGGGCGGACCTCACCCTGGGCGTGGGCACGCTGGCGCGCTGCACCGGTCCGTTGCCCGACCTGTCCGTTCCGGCCCGCGCACTGGTCGAGTTCGTCCTGGAGAAGGACGACGTGCGCCAGCCGTACGCGCTGCTCGCGGTGGCGGGACTCGCGGGCGGCAGGACACTGCGCGCGGCCGTGGAGCGCCTCTCCCGGGACGGGAGCCCCATCGTCGCCGACGAGATCGCCGTCCTCACCAGCCTCGGCCCTGTCGAGCAGGCGCTGCTTTCCGAGATCGACCGGGACCATTCGTTCGTCTCACCGCCGCCCCTCTCGGACGTCTGGCGCAGGGCGGCCGACGTCCCCGCCTACGTCGCGTTCGCCCGCCGCGCACTGGAGGCGGCGGCCGACCGCACCGACGCAATCGGGGCGGGGACGATCCCCTACCGGGCGGACAAGGCATTCACGGCCCGGGAGGTCATCACCCTCGGACAGGCCGCACGGGTGGCACTGCACCGCGACGAGCCCTGGCTGCCGGAACTGCTCGACCGGCTGCTGCCCGGCGTCGCGATCGCTCCGACGGCGGCCAAGACCCTGCCCTCGCAGGCGCTCCTGTACGAACTGGCGCGCGCCGCACAGGACTTCCCGACCCCCGAGCTGGTGACGGCGATACGCACCGTGCGCAGAGAGGTCCGGCATGCCGGGGTGCCCAAGCAGCTCGACAAGCAGCTCAAGAAGGTCGAGGCGGCCCTCGCCGAGCGGACCGACGTGGCGCTGCGCCTCCCGACGCTGGGCTTCGCCACTGCATCCATCAGCGGCACCGCCGCGGGCGGTGTCCTGCGCAGGGCGGTGGGCGACTACGCGGCCGTCGTCACGGTCGCCGAGACCGCCTCGCTGACCTGGGAGAAGGACGGCCGGCCGCTGCGCAGTCTGCCGACGGCCGTCCGCCGTGACCACGCCGGCCCGGTCAAGGAGCTGCGCGATCTGGTGAAGCGGGTGGATGCCCAACTCGTCACTCTCGCCCGAGCGTTGGAGGGCGGTTTCACCGTCGACGCCGTTCACCCGTACGGATGGTGGCGCGCCCAGCTCGCCGGGCACCCGCTCGCCCGGACCGTCGTACGCCGGCTGATCTGGGAGATCGAGGTCACGCCCGGCGCCTGGCGGGCCGTCCTGCCCGAGGACGGGGAGCTGCCCGACGCGCCCGACGACGCCTCCGTACGACTGTGGCACCCCATCCGCTCCGAGCCGGACGCCGTGCGGGCCTGGCGGGAACTGCTCGTCCAACGGCGGATCCGGCAGCCATTCAAGCAGGCGTTCCGCGAGATCTACCTCCTCACCCCGGCCGAGGAGGAGACCCGGGTCTACTCCAACCGCTTCGCCGCGCACCTCGTCCACTACCGCAGGATGTTCGCGCTGTTCAGGGCCCGGGGATGGGCGAGTGACCGGCTCGGCCCCTGGGACGGCGGAGGCGAGGACGCGGCGGAGCGGACGCCCGGCGCGGGGGAGTGGCAGGTGCGCTTCTTCCACGCCCTGGCGGACTGGGCGGGCGACGATCTGCTGGCCGCGACCGATCAGGTCCGCTTCGCCCGCCGGGTGGAGGGCGCCTGGCGGGAGGTGCCACTCGCCGAGGTGCCGCCGCTGGTGTTCAGCGAGGCCATGCGCGACGTGGACCTCTTCGTCGGCGTGACCTCCATCGCCGCCGACCCCGACTGGACCGACCGGGGCCCCGAGCGCGCCTACTGGGAGCGGGTCGGATTCGCCGAGCTGACCGAGAGTGCCGAGGCGCGCCGCGACGCGCTGGCACGGATCCTGCCGCGCCTGAAGATCGCCGACCGGTGTTCGCTCGACGGCCGCTTCCTCGTCGTCCGGGGCGGACTGCGCACGTACAAGATCCATCTGGGTTCGGCCAACATCCTGATGGAGCCCGACGATTCCTACCTGTGCATCGTCCCGTCGCGCGGCAAGAGGGACGGCAAGGTGTTCCTGCCGTTCGAGGACGACCGGCTGTCGCTGATCCTGAGCAAGGCGTTCCTGCTCGCCGCCGACACCGAGATCACCGACGAGTCCATCCTCACGCAGATCAAGCGGGGTGCCTGATGGCCACCGTGACGTTCTGGGACGAGACCGCGACGGGCATGCCGGTCACCGAGCGGGAGGCCGCCGGGCGCAGCTTCCCGTGACGGATGTCAGTCGTGGTGTCAGGTGCGGGGGTGGGCCGCGGGCCCCGGCAGGACCGTGACCTCGGTCGGGGAGAGCGAGGCGTGTTCGTCGGAGCACTCGACCACGACGCGTACCGGGGCACCGCAGTCGCTGTGCTGGATGTCCAGGACCGGGCCCTCGGGGTCGCCGACGTACGTCTCGCCCCATTGCCGGAGCGCCACGAGGACGGGCCACAGATCCCGGCCCTTGCGGGTCAGGCGGTACTCGTGCCGGGTCCGGCTGCCCTGCTCCTGGTACGGGACGGTCCTGAGGATCCCGGCCGTGACCAGCTTGCGGAGCCGGCCGGCGAGGACCGCCTCCGAGAGACCCACATGGCGGCGGAAGTCGTCGAAGCGGCGGACCCCGTTGAAGGCGTCACGCAGGATCAGCAGCGTCCACTTCTCGCCGATCAGGTCGAGGGTGCGCTGGACCGTGCAGTTCTCTGTGCTGATCTCCAGCCACTTCATGCCGTCATCGTAGGCAAGCCGCCTGGCTTTGTCATTGACAGTCAGCGTCGGCCGAGGCTAGCTTCACAGAATAAAGTCAGAGGAGGCAGCGCAACCGCATGGAACGCTCTCGTACATACGACTGGGAAGACCCCACGATCTCGGCGGCCGCCGTCGGGCAGAGCTCGGGGCTGGAGTTCCTCCGGGAGATCCTCGCCGCACGTGTGCCCTCGCCGCCGATCGGCGCGACCCTGGGCATCGCCCTCGAAGAGGTGGACCACGGACGCGCGGTGTTCTCCCTGGTGCCCGGCGAGGAGCACTACAACCCCATCGGCAGCGTGCACGGCGGGATCTACGCGACGATGCTCGACTCGGCGGCCGGCTGCGCGGTGCAGTCCACGCTGCCGCAGGGTATGGGCTACACGTCGCTCGACCTCACGGTGAAGTTCCTCCGCCCGATCACGGTCGACACGGGCAAGGTCCGCGCCATCGGCGGCGTCCTCAGCAGCGGCCGACGTACGGCACTCGCCGAGGCCCAGCTGCTCGACGGATCGGACCGCCTTCTCGCGCACGCCACCAGTACGTGCATGGTGTTCCCCCTGCCGGCCGCCTGACCCGCACTCTCCCCCAACGCAAAGACCGATCACGGAGGCGACGTGACCCTCGACAACACCGTTCGGATCGAAGGGCCGCCAGCCTCCGACTCCGCACACGGGGAGATCCGCGTCGACCGCACGGGAGCGCTGGTCACCCTCACCATCAACAGGCCCGACAAGGGCAACGCCCTGACCCTGGCCATGTACCGGGCTCTGGCCGACGCCGTCGCCGAGGCGGATGCCGACCCGGACGTACGGGTCATTGTGCTCACCGGTGCCGGCCAGGACTTCTGCTCCGGGAACGACCTCGACGACTTCCTCGCCCACTCCGGAACGGCCCTGACCCTCAGCTCCCCAGTCCTCGAGTTCCAGAAGGCGGTACTGCACACCAACACCCTCCTGGTCGCGGCCGTGGACGGCCCCGCCGTCGGAAGCGGTGCCACCGCGCTGCTGCACTTCGACCTCGTCTACGCGACCCGTCGCAGCCATCTGCAGTACGCGTTCGTCGACTCGGGCGTCGTACCGGACGCCGCCGCCAGCCTGCTGCTCCCGCAGCGTCTCGGGCCACAGCGTGCCGCCCAGCTCCTGCTGCTGGGTGAACGCCTCTCCGCTGCGCAAGCCGCACAACTCGGCCTGGTCACCGAGGTGCTCGACAACCGGGAAGGGCTCGAGGCCCGCGTGGCCGAGCAGGTGGCGGCCCTGCTGGCCGCGCCCGCGGCGGCACTCAGGGCCACGCGCGCACTGCTGAGGCCCACCGGGGCCGACCCGGTGCTCCGTATGTCGGCCGAAGCCGCGACCTCCGCCCGACTGCTGGGCACGGCGGACACGGCCGCGCGCATCGCCTCCCGCGCAGGCGGCCTGTTGTCCGCTCCCTACGGGAGCGGGTCCTAGGCCGCAGGCGGTCGAGCGTCGACGCTCGGCGAACGGAAGGTGCGGGTTTCCTCCGTGTGACCGTGGCGCCCCCCCGGCGCGCCCTGAGCATCGGCTGACACTCTTGAGGATCCGGCCGTCGTCAACGTGTCCAGCGTTGTCGGCAGTTCAGCCATGTCTCAGGGGGTCGTCATGCCGGGCCGCCCGCTCGCACGCTCAGGAGGCGTTCGTCGACACCGACGAGAACGGCTCGCACACCCCTGGCCTGTCGCCGGAGTGTGCCCGGTGGGTGGCGGAGGAGTCGCCGGTGATCGGCCTCGGCGTCGAGACGGTGGGCACCGACGGCGGTCGGGCGCACTCCTTCGACCCGGCCGTCCCCTGTCACTCGCATCTCCGCCAGGTGAGCCGGGAGGGCGGGACACCACGATGCTCCTGACCCATCCCGCGCGCCCTGAACCCCACGGCCGCCGCTGGTTGCTGATCGCGTCGGCCTCGCGGAGGATTTTCGGCGCCGAGTTCGCCTGCAACGCCGGCCCTTCAACGGTGCCGCCCGGACCTACTCCGGCTTGATCACGCCGTTGAAGCGAAGCGCGACCGAGAGGAACAGCACCCGTGAGTGAATGGCAGCTGACCCAGACATTCCGCAGCACCTCCGGCGACGTCCGCTGGGACAGCCTCGGGCACCCCGGCCAGGATCCGGTCGTCCTCCTCCACGGCACACCCTTCTCCTCCTATGTCTGGCGTGCCGTCGCCCGCGCACTCGCCCGCTGTCACCAGGTGTTCGTGTGGGACATGCCCGGTTACGGAGCATCGGAGAAGTACGCCGGACAGGACGTTTCCCTGGCCGCCCAGGGCAGGGTCTTCACCGAACTCCTGGCGCACTGGGGCCTGAACGAACCGCTGGTGGTCGCCCATGACTTCGGTGGTGCCGTCTCCTTGCGGGCGCATCTGCTGCACGGCGCCCACTACCGCGCACTCGCTCTGGTCGACCCCGTCGCACTGGCGCCATGGGGGTCCGCGTTCTTCCGGCTCGTCGGCGAGCACTCCGAGGTCTTCGAGCAGTTGCCACCCGCACTGCACCACGCCTTGGTGCGCGAGTACGTGAGCTCGGCCAGCAGCCCGGGCCTCCACCCGGCCGTCCTCGACCGGCTCGTCCGGCCTTGGCTCGGCGACCTCGGCCAGGCGGCCTTCTACCGGCAGATCGCTCAGGCCGACCAGCTCTACACGGATGAGGTTCAGGACCGGTACGGCGAGATCGGCATCCCGACGCTGGTGTGCTGGGGGCAGGACGACACCTGGATTCCCATGGCGAAGGGAGAGGAGCTCGCCGCGCGCATCCCGGGCGCACGACTTGAGCGCATCACCGGCGCGGGCCACCTCGTCCAAGAAGACGCACCCGCCGAACTCACAGCCGCGCTCATCGCCTTCCTCCAGCACTCCCGCTGACCCCTGACAACCCCGTGAACCTTCCCGGTCGGCCATATGACGGCCGGTGAGGGGGGAGCGGCGCCCCTGTCAGTCGGCGTTCTCTGTGTCGAATCCTTGACCCCCGCTCGGCCCTCCATGATGCTGTGTTGCGACACGTGAGATGCGTGCCGTAATGAGCAACGTTCGACCCAGGTCTCGTACCAGCCGAGGAGTGGCCATGACTCACCAGGTCCGTGCTGTCGTCGCGCGGGGGAAGGGCGCCCCCGTCAGCCTGGAAACGATCATCGTGCCCGACCCCGGCCCGGGCGAGGCGCTGGTGAAGATCGAGGCCTGCGGGGTCTGCCACACAGATCTGCACTATCGCGAGGGCGGCATCAATGACGACTTCCCGTTCCTGCTGGGTCACGAGGCCGCGGGTGTCGTGGAGTCGGTGGGGGAGGGCGTCAATGACGTCGCCCCTGGTGACTTCGTCATCCTGAACTGGCGTGCCGTGTGCGGGCAGTGCCGGGCCTGTCTGCGTGGACGACCGCAGTACTGCTTCAACACCCACAACGCGAAGCAGAAGATGACCTTGACCGACGGCACCGAGCTGTCTCCGGCCCTGGGCATCGGCGCGTTCGCGGAGAAGACGCTGGTGGCGGCGGGGCAGTGCACGAAGGTCGACCGGGCCGCGTCCGCTGCCGCCGCGGGACTGCTGGGGTGCGGGGTAATGGCGGGCATCGGCGCGGCCATCAACACCGGCAAAGTCGGACGCGGTGACAGCGTGGCGGTCATCGGCTGCGGCGGTGTGGGGGATGCGGCGATCGCCGGTGCCCGGCTCGCCGGGGCGGCCAAGATCATTGCCGTCGACATCGACGAGCGGAAACTCGAGACCGCGCGGAAGATCGGCGCGACTCACACCGTCAACTCCCAGCAGACCGATGCGGTGGAGGCCGTACGCGAGCTGACCGGTGGCTTCGGTGCCGACGTGGTGATCGAGGCCGTCGGCCGTCCGGAGACGTACCGGCAGGCCTTCTACGCCCGCGATCTCGCCGGGACGGTCGTCCTCGTCGGCGTACCGACCCCGGAGATGAAGCTCGAACTGCCGCTGCTGGACGTCTTCGGCCGGGGCGGCGCACTGAAGTCCTCCTGGTACGGCGACTGCCTGCCCTCCCGTGACTTTCCGATGCTCATCGACCTCTATCTGCAGGGCCGACTGGACCTGGACGCCTTCGTCACGGAGACCATCGCACTCGACGAGGTCGAGAAGGCCTTCGAGCGGATGCACGGCGGCGATGTGCTGCGCTCGGTGGTGGTCTTCTGATGGCCGGCGCCCGCATCGAACACCTCGTCACCTCGGGCACGTTCTCCCTGGACGGCGGCACCTGGGACGTCGACAACAACGTCTGGATCATCGGTGACGACACCGAGGCCGTCGTCGTCGACGCCGCACACGACGCCGAGGCGATCGCCGAAGCCCTCGGGGGGCGCACCCTGCGGGCCATCGTGTGCACCCATGCCCATAACGACCACATCGACGCCGCGCCGGAACTCGCCGCCCGTACCGGTGCTCCGATACTGCTCCACGGCGACGACCTGCCGCTGTGGAAGCAGACCCACCCCGAGCGAACACCCGACGGCCAACTGGCCGACGGCCAGGTCGTCACGGTGGCGGGTGTCGAGCTGACCGTCCTGCACACTCCCGGCCACGCTCCCGGCGCGGTCTGCCTGTACGCGCCGGGCCTCAAGGCGCTCTTCAGCGGTGACACGCTCTT
This sequence comes from Streptomyces sp. NPDC001530, assembly GCF_042894545.1. Lineage (NCBI taxonomy): Bacteria > Bacillati > Actinomycetota > Actinomycetes > Kitasatosporales > Streptomycetaceae > Streptomyces > Streptomyces sp. NPDC001530. The sequence continues at coordinate 65,908 of NZ_JBIAVS010000027.1, read as the reverse complement.
CGCGGGCGGACCGGGGGCGACGGGAAGGTCGTACAGCGACTTCGGCACCATCGTCGACTCGATCCGGTACCGGCTGCTGACCCTGCCGGGCGACACCGTCGTCCACACCGGCCACGGGGAGACGACCACCGTCGCCGCCGAGGCCCCGCACCTCCAGGAGTGGATCGACCGCGGATTCTGACCGCGCGGCGGCGGCCTCGTCCCAGCGCTGAATGACGTCTCGGTCTCAGCGCTCGACGTCTCAGCACTCGATGACGTCGACCGCGAGGCCGCCGCGCGACGTCTCCTTGTACTTCACCTTCATGTCGGTACCGGTCTCGCGCATCGTCTTGACGACCTTGTCGAGCGAGACCACATGGGTGCCGTCGCCGCGCAGCGCCATCCGCGCCGCGTTGATCGCCTTGACGGAGGCCAGGGCGTTCCGCTCGATGCAGGGGATCTGGACCAGGCCTCCGACCGGGTCGCAGATCAGCCCGAGATTGTGCTCCCTACCGATCTCCGCCGCGTTCTCGGCCTGTTCCGGTGTGCCGCCGAGCGCCTCGGTGAGACCGGCGGCGGCCATGGAGCAGGCGGACCCGGCCTCGCCCCGGCAGCCCACCTCGGCCCCGGAGATCGAGGCGTTCTCCTTGAACAGTGCCCCACTGCGCCGGCGGCGAGCAGAAAGCGGACGACGCCGGCCTCGTCGGCCCCGGGAACGAAGCGCGTGCAGTAGTGCAGCACCGCGGGCGTGATTCCGGCGGCGCCGTTTGTGGGCGCGGTGACCACGCGGCAGCCCGGACTCGTAGGCACGCAGCAGCAGTTCGGACGCCGAGTTGAATCTCGCGGAACTCCACCTCCTGGCGGCCCAGCAGCAGGAGCCGGCCGGCCTCATGGGTCCGGCGCACCCGGTCGTTCCACGGTGTCGGTGTCCACGGTTTCCGGATCCTCGCCCACCAGGCCGAGGAGTACGGCCTTGCCGCTGCCGTGGCCGTGACCGGTGGCGCCGAGCGATCCGAAGAGTTCGGCCCGGACCTGGGCGGCGCGGGCCAGCAGGCCTTCTTCGTGCAGCCCGGCGACGAAGAGGCGCGGGCGGCCTTCATGGGTCCCGCGGTATGGGAGCTCGATGGCCCGATACCCACCTTGAACAGGTCGAAGACGCTGATCGCCACCCCAGGCTCCTTCGGGGAGCGTGTTGTCTATAGCGCAAAGAGTTGCGCAAAGTGCAACCTTGAGCAAGGGGTCCGCCTGTCGTCTGGATGCCTTGACAAGGGTTTGGGGCCGCCCTCAAACTGACGTTGCGCTTACCGCAATCCGTTTCGCTATACGCACCGAGGTGTCATGATGATTCCCGCGTGCCTTCTCGTGGATCTGCCGCGAGGCGAGGCCTACCGGCTCGACATCGATCCGCCGGTTTCGGTGTTCCACACTGATGACGGCGAGGTCTTCGCCATCGACGACACCTGCACCCACCAGGACGCCTCGCTCGCCGACGGCTGGCTGGAGGGCTGCGAGGTGGAATGCCCGCTGCATGCTTCGAAGTTCGACCTCCGGACCGGAGCCGTCGACGCTCCGCCGGCCAAGCGCCCGGTCCGCACCCACGAGGTCCTCATCGAGGACGGCATGATCTACGTCCGGCCGTCCACGGAGGCGCCCAACCTGCCGCCGTGCATCGCGTCGCGGCTCGCCGGAGGTCCCGCGTGAGGACAGTGGCCGTGGTGGGTGCGTCGCTGGCCGGTCTGTCGGCGGCGCGCTCGTTGCGGAAACGGGGGTACGACGGGCGGCTGATCGTCATTGGCGACGAACCGCACCGCCCGTACGACAGGCCGCCGCTGTCCAAGGAGTTCCTGGCCGGCGACATCGGCGAGGCCGATCTCACGCTGGAGACGGACGACGAGGACCTGCGGGCCGAGTGGCTGCTGGGCACCCGTGCCACCGGACTCGACAGTGCGGATCGCGCCGTGCGGCTCGCCGACGGCCGAGAGGTGCGGGCCGACGGCATCGTCATCGCGACCGGTGCGGCCGCGCGGAGGCTGCCGGGCACGGACGGGCTGACCGGGGTGCACACCCTGCGCACCCTGGACGACGCCCGCGCCCTGCGGGACGAACTGGCCCTGGGCGGGCGGCTGGTCGTGATCGGCGGCGGATTCATCGGCGCCGAGGTCGCCTCCACCGCATACGCTCTCGGACTCGACGTGACGGTTGTCGAGGCGGCGCCGACGCCGCTGGCCGGACCGCTCGGCGAGACCATGGGCGCAATCGTCTCCGCCCTCCACGCGGACCACGGCGTACGGCTGTTGTGCGGTGTCGGGGTCAAGGGACTGAGCGGGGAGAGCCGAGTTGACGCCGTCCTTCTCGAGGACGGCCGCAGTGTCCCCGCCGACATCGTCGTCGTCGGTGTGGGTGCGCGCCCGTGCGTCGAATGGCTGGAGGGATCCGGCGTCGTGCTGGACAACGGCGTCAAGTGTGGTGCGGACGGCCGCACCAGCCTGGCCGGTGTGGTGGCGGTCGGTGACTGCGCCTCCTGGTACGACCCCCACGCGGGGGTCCACCGCCGTGTCGAGCACTGGACCGGTGCGCGGGAGCGGCCCGACGCGGCCGTGGCCACGCTGCTGGCGTGGGGGGCGGTGGAACCGGGCGTGCCCCGGCCGCCGTACTTCTGGTCGGACCAGTACGGCGTGAAGATCCAGTTCGCCGGTCATGCGGCCGGTGCCGACAGCGTGACGGTCGAGGAAGGCGCCCCGGGCGACCGCAGTTTTCTTGCCGTCTACCGGCGTGCCGGGCAGCCGGTCGCCGTGCTCGCGATGAACCAGCCGCGGTTGTTCATGCGCTGGCGCAAGCAGCTCACCGCCGCGACATCTTGACACCACCTATGCGGCATCTCATGCTTTTGTTGCGTATAGAACGCAGCGTTGCTCCATACACAACGCCGTCCGGAGTCGCTCTTCCCGGCGCGTGAATGACCGATCCACGACGTTCTCCCGAGGAGTGCACTGTGACCTCGACCAGCCTGCCGGACAGCCTGATCGCCACCCTCCCTGGCTCCTCCTACACGGACCCGGGGATCTTCGCCCAGGAGCAGGAGCGCATCTTCGAAACGATGTGGTTCTGCGCAGTGCGCTCCTCCGATCTGGCCAGGCCCGGCGCCTTCCGGACCGTCGAGGTGGGCCGAGAGAGCATCCTGATCACACGCGCGCGGGACAACTCGATACGGGCCTTCTTCAACGTCTGCCGGCACCGCGGAGCCAAGCTCTGCACGGAGGAGACCGGCGAGGTCAAGCGCGCCTTCCAGTGCCCGTACCACGCCTGGACGTACGACCTGACGGGCAAACTCGTCGCGGCGCTCAACCTCACCAAGATGCCCGACATCAGCCGCACCGAGTACGGCCTGGCGACCGTGGCGACCCATGAATGGCTCGGCTATGTGTGGGTGTGCCTCGCGGAGAACCCGCCTCCCTTCGAGGAGGTCGTCCAGGACGTCGTCGCCCGCCTCGGGGACACCGAGTCGATCGAGCACTACGACGTGGAGAACCTCGAGGTCGGCAAGCGGATCGTCTATGACGTCAAGGCGAACTGGAAGCTCATCGTCGAGAACTTCATGGAGTGCTACCACTGCGCCACGATCCACCCCGAACTCACCGAAGTGCTCCCGGAGTTCGCCGACGGGTACGCGGCTCAGTACTACGTGGGGCACGGTGCGGAGTTCGGCGCCGAGATCAAGGGCTTCACCGTCGACGGCTCCGAGGGCCTGGACCGCATTCCGGGGGTCTCCGAGGATCAGGACCGCCGCTACTACGCGATCACGGTCAGGCCGCAGGTGTTCATCAACCTCGTCCCCGACCATGTGATCTTCCACCGGATGTACCCGGTTGCCGCGGACCGCACAATCGTCGAGTGCGACTGGCTCTACCTCAAGCACGTCGTCGAAAGCGGCAAGGACGTCAGCCGGTCGGTGGAGCTCTTCGACCGCGTCAACCGGCAGGACTTCGACGCGTGCGAGCGCTGTCAGCCCGCGATGAGCTCCCGGCTGTACGCCAAGGGCGGCGTACTGGTGCCCAGCGAGCACCACATCGGCGAGTTCCACGACTGGGTCCAGGAGCGGCTCGGGACAGGGCAGGCGCAGTAGCGGCGGTTCTCGACGGGGCGACGCCGGCGGCCGACGGGGCCGTCGGCGGCACGCGGGCGCTCAGCCCAGGTGGCCCATCCGATGGCTGATCTCCTCCGCGCCCTTGACCAGCACCGGAGCGAGCTCGTGCATGCGCTCCTCGGTGAACCGGTATGCGGGGCCGGAGGCACTGAGTGCCGCGATGACCTCTCCGTTCCGGTCGCGGACCGGCGCGGCCATGGCGTGGAGCCCTATCTCCAGCTCCTCCAGGGTCCAGGCGTAGCCACGCTCCCGAGCCTCGGCGAGATTCCTCTCGAGCTTCGTCTTCGAGGTCAGCGTGTGGGGGGTCACCTTCTTCAGGCCGGCCTCCGACAGCAGCGCGGCGCGCTCCTTGGCGGGCATGTGGGCCAGCAGGACCTTGCCGCTGGAGGTGGCGTGCAACGGGGTCAGTTCGCCGACCCAGTTGTGCGCGGTGACGGCCCCCGGGCCGCGCACCTCGTAGAGGTTGATCGCGTAGTGCTCCTGCATGACGGCGATGTTGACGGTCTCGCCGATCTCCTCGGCGAGGCGCTCGCAGACCGGCCGGCCCTGCTGCGTGATGTCGATGCGTCCCGTGACCGCGCCGGCCAGGCGGACGATGCCGAAGCCGAGGCGGTACTTGCCGCGCTCGCCCGCCTGCTCCACCAGGCCGCGCGCCTCCAGGGCGCCAAGCAGTCGGAACGCGGTCGACTTGTGAACATCGATCTCGGCGGCCACCTCGCTGACGCCGGCCTCGCCGCGCTGGGCCAGGATTTCCAGCACGCTGATGGCGCGGTCGACGGACTGCACTCCGCCGGACTGCGGACCTGTCGTTTCAGTATCTGGACTGTAGTTGCTCACAGCGAAACTATACGCGCAGTACGGTACAACTTGTTTACCGTCGGGACTTTGACCAGGTCTTTTCTCCTGGTAGGGGCCGATTCATGTGTCTGGTGCCCGCCTCTACCTGCGAGTTCCCGGGAGTTCCTGGGGGAGTGTGCACGCGTTGTGCACTGGATCCGGACGCTGGGTGGTGGGCTTGGTGAGTGCTGCCACCGAGTAGCAAGAGGGTGCTGCCACCAGCGCGGGCCCCGGGCCGCGCGGGACTGTTGCTCTTGGCGACGGTCGGTCTGCTGAAGTTATCAGGGCCCCGAACACGCCGTGCGCGGGGTGCTGTGTGGTCCGCCTTCCTGCTGGGGATCGCGGTCTCTTTGGCCGCGAACATCGTGGCGGCGCCGGCCTTGGAGTGGAAGCCGGTGCTCGTCGCGGGGTGGCCTCCGGTCGCCTTGCTCCTGTCGGTCGAGCTTCTGGTACACAGGCCGGTCGGTGGGCCGGCTGATAGGCCTGAGGGAATTGTTCCGGTGGAGAGTGATCGTCCGCAGGGCGACGACCCATTGCTGGCACGTGCCCTGATGCTTGATGCCCGGCACCGGGATCTGCGTCAACGGCCCATTTCTGCTGAGACCTTGCGGAAGGAACTGCTTGTCGGTGCGCGGCGATCGCGACAGCTGACTGCTCTTGTTCGGATGAACCGTAGCGGTGTCAGAGGCGTTGGTGGATCTCGTGATCGGGCGGATGTATCTGGCTGACGGCATCACGGAATCCCGCGCGTGTGTAGTCCGAGAGCGCCATCGACGGGTCGGCTGGGGCTTCGTGTCCGATCAGCTGCACGTGTGGATGGCGACGCCCGTCGATGGGTTGCCGATGGAGAAAAAGGTGGCGGCGCCGATCCTGGCGCCGGATTGCCAGCAGTTTCTTGGTCTGCTTGTGGTACACGGCCTCACTCGCTTCCGATCTGCGGAAATGGGCAGAATCGCCCACCGTGAAACCGGGTTGGTCCGCGTCTGGTCCGGATCTTGGTGAGCGGTGCCGAGGGGGACGCGGCACTCCATGGCACAGATTGTCGATAGTGACTCTTGACGTCCACGTGGTCTAGGCCGGGGTCGTTTCCTTTGGATCATGTCGCTGTCGAGATGAACATGGCGGCGAGGTGGAGTCTGGCCAGGAAGATGGTTGCGGTCCTGTCCTGGCCAGTGGCCAGGCCGCGCCACTGCTTGAGCTTGTTGATGCACCGCTCCGTGTTGCGCTGCTTGTAGACCTCACGGTCGAGGGCCGGCGGCCCGGCCACTGGATCTGCCACGGCGTTTGCGTGTGGCGATCTGATCGGCCGGCTGCGGTACCACTGCACGAATGCCCCGCCTGCTGAGGTGAGTTCGGATGGCTCGCGAGGAGTATGCCTTTTCGGCCAGGACCGCATCTGGCGTCGTGCGGGGGCGGCCGATCCGCCTGGGCACTCGCAAACGGGCCATGACCTGTGTAGGCGGGGGGCGTTCCCGGCCTGTTTGGAAGGCGAGCGGGCGGCAACGGCCGTCGGCCACCAGGTGGATCTTCGTTATCCGTCCGCCGCGGGAGCGTCCGAGGGCATGCGGCTCGCGGCCGGGGCCCGTTTGGGCGGGCTCCGGCGGCGTGCTGGTGAGCGCGCGCGATCGTGGAGTCGACGGCGACGACCCAGTCGAGGTCGCCGTCGGCGTCTGCCTGCGCGAGCAGAGCGGTGAAGATCCGTTCCTACGTGCCATCGATCGCCCACACCCGCATCCACCGCCCCGTGCTCACCAACAAGATCCGGCCGGACTTGCCCTGAGCGCGGCCCAGCCGGCAGTGCCAGGACGCCTCGGGGTTGCCGGTGCCGGCAGCTCGGAGAACTCCCGTCATCACAGGTCACAAGGCACGTCTTCGTCATCAAGGCACCCACAGACGTGACCGATCCGTGGATCCAGCTTCAAATCGTGCGCACAAATTGCACACATCCCTCTCTTCAGACGGGCCCCGATGGTCTAGATTGACCGTGCTTCGCATGCTGGGACACGAGGCGACAAATCATGATCTATAGGTCAGACGTTGCGGGCAGCCAGCAGCTGCGTCTCCGGCGCCAGACGTGTGGGTGATCAATTCTTGGAGCCCGAGAGGGGGCTTTGGGTGCGGGGAGCACCCGAGGTTTCGACGGGTTCCCGCGCAGCCGCCAGGGTGGGTTGTTCAAGTAGCGCTGAAATAGCCGGGATGTCATGCGCGGGGGCGGGGTCTCCCGGGGGGAGGAACAACGCGGCGCGGGGGGCGGGGCCTCCCGAGGGGTGGAACTGTGCGGGGGGCGGGGGCCTCCCGGGGGGAGGAACAGTGTTAGGCGACCACGTCGAACCACTGGGGACCGGGGGGGTTCTGTGCGGCAGGGGGGATTAGTCGGCCCTTTTCCGTCGGCGCGCGGGCGTCTGGCGAATGGGGCGATCAGCCAGCCGGCGACCGACTGGGAGCAGCGGTACCGCCGTACCGTGATCACCAGCGATACCGTGGTCACCGCCTTGGTGGTGGCGGCGATCGGCGACTTCTTCGGGGCCCGGGACGCGGCCAACTGGCACGAGAAGTGGGGAATACTCGCCTTCGGCACCCAGCTGCTGGTGCTGGGAGCGCTTGCGGTGAGCCGGTCGTGGGCTCCGGCCGTGCTCGGCCAGGGTGCCGAGGAATTCCGCCGGCTCGGACGCTCACTGTTCACGGCGACCGTCGTCCTGGCGCTCGGCGGGATCGCCCTGACCTCGCGCAACATCAAGCTCTGGATCTTCGTCGCGATCCCCGCGATCGCGCTCGTCACCATGACCGCGCGGTATCTGCTCCGCCTCTGGCTGCACAAGCAGCGCAAGGAAGGGCGGTGCCTTAGACCGGTGCTCGCTGCTGGGAGCCCGGCCACCGTGTCCGACCTGATCACCCGGACCCGCAAGTTCCCGCACCTCGGTTGGCGGGTGGAGGCGGTGTGCACGACGGACGGTCGCGGGCTCGACGGTGACGAACTGGACGGAGTGCCGGTCGTCGGCCAACTGGCGGACGTCGCCAAGCACGTTCGCCATGACGGCTACCGTGTCGTCGCGGTCACACCGGACCCGCACTGGTCACCGGACCGGCTGCAGCGGCTGGCGTGGAACCTCGAAGGCAGCGATGCCGAGATGGTCGTGGCCCCCGTGCTGATGGAGGTGGCCGGCCCGCGGCTGCACGTCGACGCGGTGCTCGGGATCCCGCTGCTGCGGGTCAGCATGCCGACCTTCACCGGGGGCCGCCGGGCGATCAAAGAGGTCGTCGACCGGGTGGGCGCGGCGGTCCTGCTGGTGCTGTTCGCGCCGCTGATGGTGCTTGTCGGGCTGCTCGTGCTGGTGGACAGCCGGGGCGGGGCGCTCTACCGCCAGCGCAGGGTCGGCAAGGACGGCCGCGAGTTCACCATTGTCAAGTTCCGCACCATGGCCGCCGGGGCCCACGGGGCACGTGCGGAGCTGGCCGACCGCAACGAGGGCGCAGGCCTGCTGTTCAAGCTCCGCCGGGATCCGCGGGTGACCCGCGTGGGAGCAGTGCTGCGCCGGTACTCGCTCGACGAGCTCCCGCAGCTCTTCAACGTGCTCACCGGATCGATGTCGCTCGTCGGACCGCGGCCTCCGCTACCGGAGGAGTCCGCCGCGTACGGCCCGGACATCCGGCGGCGGCTCCTGGTCAAGCCCGGGCTCACCGGCCTGTGGCAGATCAGCGGACGCAGCGACCTGCCGTGGGAGGAGGCGGTCCGCCTCGACCTGCGGTACGTGGAGGACTGGTCGCTCGCCTTGGACACAGTGATCTTGTGGAAGACGCTGCGTGCAGTGCTCCACGGGCAGGGGGCCTACTGATGCGCGGGGGTCGTCCGACCGGCGCGCGGACCGCAGGCCGCAAGGGCCTGCCTGGGGGGAGAGACGGGGAATGAGAGTCAGCGTTTTCGGGCTCGGCTACGTGGGCTGCGTATCGGCCGCGTGCCTGGCCAGCATGGGGCACGAGGTCATCGGGGTGGACGTGAACCAGGTGAAGGTCGACCTGGTCAACGACGGCAAGGCCCCGGTGGTCGAGGAGCGAATAGGCGAGCTCATCGCCGAGGTCGTGCGGACCGGAGCGTTGCGCGCCACCGGCGACGTCCGCGAGGCGATCATGGACAGCGCGGTGTCGCTGGTCTGCGTGGGCACGCCCTCGGAGCCCAACGGCAGCCTGTGCACCACGTACTTGGAGCGGGTCACCGAACAGATCGGCGCCGCGCTTGCCGAACGGGGCGGGCGACACACCGTCGTGTTCCGCAGCACCATGCTCCCGGGCACCTGCCTGAACCTGCTGGTACCGATCCTGGAGAAGAACGTCGGCAGCACGGCCGGGGTGGACATCGGGGTCGCGGTCAACCCGGAGTTCCTGCGCGAGGGCACGAGCGTGCGGGACTTCTTCGACCCTCCCAAGACCGTCATCGGCGAGCTCGACCCGGCAAGCGGCGATGCGGTGTTGGCGCTGTACGACGGCTTGCCCGGCGAGGTGTTCCGGGTGCCGGTCCCGACCGCCGAGGCGATCAAGTACGCGGACAACGCGTTCCACGGCCTCAAGATCGGCTTCGCGAACGAGCTGGGCGCGGTGTGCCAGGCGCTCGGGGTGGACTCGCACCAGGTGATGGACGTGTTCCTGGCCGACCGCAAGCTGAACATCAGCCCCGCCTACCTGCGGCCCGGCTTCGCCTTCGGCGGCTCCTGCCTGCCCAAGGACCTGCGCAGCCTGGTCCATGCGGCGCAGCGGGCCGACGTCTCGGTGCCCATCCTCGCCCACGTGCTGCCCTCCAACTCCGAACATCTGCAGCGCGCGGTGGAGTTGGTCGAGCGCACCGGCAAGCGTCGGGTGGGCCTGTTCGGGCTGTCCTTCAAACCCGGCACCGACGACCTCCGCGAGAGCCCGCTCGTCGAGCTGGCGGAGAGGCTCTTCGGCAAGGGTTACGACCTGCGGATCTACGACGCCAACGTGAGTCTCTCCCGGTTGATGGGCGCGAACCGCGAGTACATCGAGACCCGGCTGCCGCACCTCGCGCAGCTGCTCGCGGAGTCCGTCGACGAGGTGCTCGAGCACGCCGAGGTGTGCCTGGTCGGGACCAGGGATCCGGCCGTCCTGTCGGCGCTGCCCCATGGCGACGGCCCGGTGATTGTCGACCTCATCCACCTTCCCGACGCCGAGGCGCGCCGGGCCGAACCTGGGTACGTGGGCCTTGCTTGGTGACACAACTGGCGGCGACGGGCCGGCCCGTCGCGCGCTGATCTTGGTGGAGAACCTGTCAGTGCCGTTCGACCGGCGGGTGTGGCAGGAGTGCACGACGCTGCGCGACGCGGGCTGGGAGGTGCACGTCATCTGTCCCCGGGGGGAGAAGCGGGACACGGAGCCGGAGGCGGTGATCGACGGGGTGCGGATTCACCGCTACCCGTTGCGCGCGGCCACCGGAGGGCCGGCCGGCTACCTGCGGGAATACGGATCGGCGTTGTGGCACACGGTCCGGCTGGCTCGCAAAGTCGGCCCGGTCGACGTGGTCCACGCCTGCAACCCGCCCGACCTGCTGTTCCTGCCGGCACTGTGGCTGAAGCGGCGCGGCGCGCGGTTCGTCTTCGACCAGCACGACCTGGTACCCGAGCTGTACCTCTCCCGGTTCGACCGCGGCGAAGACCTGCTCTACCGCGCCGTGTGCGCGCTGGAACGGCGGACCTACCGGGCCGCGGACATCGTGCTCGCCACGAACGAGAGCTACCGGGACGTCGCGCTGCGCCGTGGTGGTCGGCGGCCATCGGACGTTTTCGTGGTGCGCAGCGCACCCGCGATCGACCGGTTCCAACCGGTGCCGCCCGAGCCGGAGTTGAAGCGCGGCAAGCCTCATCTGCTGTGTTACCTCGGCGTCATGGGCCCGCAGGACGGCGTCGACTACGCCTTGCGCGCCCTCGCGAAGCTGCGCGACGAGTTCGGGCGGACCGACTGGCATGCGGTGTTCGTCGGCTCCGGCGACGCCTTCGACGCGATGGTGGAGCTGTCCCGGCGGCTCGGGCTCTCCGAACAGGTGCAGTTCACCGGGCGCATTCCGGACGCCGACCTGGTGCGCTACCTGTCCACCGCGGACGTATGCCTTTCCCCCGACCCGCTCAATCCGCTCAACGACGTGTCGACCATGAACAAGGTCCTGGAGTACATGGCGATGGGCCGGCCCATCGTCTCGTTCGACCTCCGGGAGGCGCGCGTCTCCGCCGGTGACGCCGCCCTCTACGCGCCCGCCAACGACGAGGCCGAATTCGCCAAGCTCATCGCGCTGCTCCTTGACGATCCGGAGAAGCGGGCCCGGATGGGCAAGATCGGCCAGGAGCGGATCAGCGGACAGCTTTCCTGGCGGAACTCGCAAGCGTCGCTGCTCGCCGCCTACGCCGCTGCGTGCCGTGACCACACCCCGGTGTCGGCGGGCGACCCGGTCCGCACAGGGAAGAGGCAGCGCAGTTGAGCGATGACACGATCCGCCTGGTCACGATCGGGCGGATTCTCCGTCGACGGTGGCGGCTTCTCGCCGTCCTCGCCGTGGTGGGCGCACTCGTCGGCTACGGCGCCTCGGTGGTGTTCCCGCCGCGGTACACGACGTCGGCATCGGTCCTGCTGCCGGGTCAGTGGGAAGAGCGCGAGCTGCTGACTCAGGTGGATATCGCGACCAGTTCGACGGTGGTCGACCGCGCGGCCGCCGCTCTCGACTGGAGTGGAGTCAGCGGCACCGAGCTGCGGGATCGAGTGAGCGCCAAGGCTGCCGACGGGAACATCATCAAGATCTCGGGTACGGCCGACACCCCGGAGCGCGCGCAGCAACTCTCCGACCGGATGGCCCAGCAATTCGTCACATTCGCCGCGCGGATCGCAGGCGGCAGCACCGACCCCGACGCGGCCACCGGGACCGAGGCGCTGCGGCAGAAGGTGGCGGAGACCAACCGCCGCATCACCGACCTGGCCAATGCGGCCGATCCGGGGCAGACCGTGGAGAGCGTGCAGGCCCGCACCGACCTCGAGAAGCTGCGCACCTCGCTGGAGGAGGCCATGACGAAGCTGGACGAGGCCGACCCGGCGACCAACAAGGCCGGCATGGTCGTCATGGGGCCGGCGGCCCGGCCGACCGGCGAGGCGCCGCCGACGAGGATGCAGCTCATCGTCGCCGGGGCGGTGCTGTTCTTCCTGCTCGCGGTCATCGGCCATCTCGTCGCCGCACGGGTGAATCGCCGACTGCGCACCGAACCGGAGATCGCCGCGGCGCTGGGCTCGTCGCTGCTTGGCACCGTCGACGTGCCTGGTGAACGGCGCGCGCACCGGCCAGTAGGCCGTGGCCCGCGAGCCCGGATCCGCCGACTCCTCGGCGTCGACACCCGGTGGGACATACCGACCCCGCAGACGTCCGGCGACGAGGCCGGCAGACGGATCCGCTACCGGCGGGTGTGCGCTCGCCTCCGTGACCAGCTGCCGGCCCCCCGGCGGCTGTTGGTCGTCGTACCGGACGGCGACGAGACCGCCCGCCGGGCCGCCGGGCAGCTCGTCGCCGAGGCCAAGAGCGATCCGCTACTGCGGGTGGTGGAGGTTTCGGTGGACCGGCCGACAGTGCCGGACCGCGACACGGAGTCCGGTGCCCTGGTCGTGCTCAGCGCGGGCAGCTGGACCGCCGAGGAGCTCGCCGGCATCGCCGAGGCGTGTGCGGACGGCGGGCACGAGGTTGTCGGCATCGTCGTCGCCGACATGGTCCGGGCCCGTCCGACGCGGTCTGCCGTCCATCCTCCGGACGACGCCACTGTGGCGCTCGCGGTCCGCGGTCACGTGACGGGAGGTTCGGTGTGACGACGAGCACGACTTCGGAGTCGTCGGCAGCCATTCCGCTCTTTGACCTACAGGCGCTGGTGGTGGCGGTGCGCAGGCGCCGCCGCCTCTGGTGCTCCCTGGCGCTCGTGGGGCTGCTGGCCGGCGCGGCGCTGGCGGTCCTGCGGCCGCCGCCGCCGGCCGCGGTGACCAAGGTGCTGGTCGCGCATCAGGAGGACCAGCCGAACGACACCGGAACGCTGATCCGCACCGACGTAGAGCTGCTGCGGACCACGCGGATCGCCGACAAGGCCCTGAAGTCCCTCAAGTCCCCGGAAAAACCAGAAGACTTCATGCGGGACTACCGGGGGACCGGCTTGACCAACAACCTGCTGCAGATCGATGTGACAGGTGACAGCGACGCGGAAGCGGTGGCCCGGGCCAAGGCGCTGGCCGATGCGTTCGTAGCGGACCACGTGAAGCGGATGCAGGAAGCCGCCAAGGCCGAGTCCAAGGCCCTGGCCGACCAGCGTGACCGCATGCGGGACGAACTCGCCCAGGTCAACAAGGAGATCGGGGGCAGATCGCCGGAGAGCGACCCGAAGGCGTCGGCGAGCATCGAATCGCTCTTCGCCCGCCGGGCCGAGCTCGACTCACGGATCGCCGATTTCGACCAGCGCGCCGAGGAGGCACGCACCGGCACGCCCAAGGTCATCGCCGGCACGCAGATCGTGGACGCCCCGCGCGCGGTGCGGCACTCCCTGCCCAGGGCCGCTGCCACCAACGCCGCGATCGGGCTCGTCCTCGGGCTCGTCCTCGGGCTCGCGGTGGCCGCGGTCGGCACGGTGGTGGCGGACCGCCCCGTGCTGCGCCGGGACATCGCGGCGAACCTGGGCGCCTCGGTCATCGCGGAGCTGCCCCGCCGGTCGGGCAGGCGGTGGCAGCGCCGACGGACCCGGGCGGCCCGCGAACGGCTCACCGCGACCCTGGCCCGCACCGTGCGCGGCTCCGCGGAACCGGTGTCGCTGCTGGAACTGGGCTGTGCGCGCAGCGCGAGCGTGATCGCCCTGGACCTCGCCAAGGCACTGGCGGCGGAGGAGCCAGTGGTCATCATCGATGGTCTGCCCGGCCTGCAGCTCGCAGGCCGCCGCCCGAAGCCAGGAGACCCCACCGTGGTCAGCGGCGAGCGTGCCGCGGCCGTGTCGCATCAGGAGCGCCGGCTCGGCGTCGGCTCGGTGGCGCCCGGCACGGCGTGGACCGGCCTCCAGGACCTCGGTACCCAGACCGTGCTCGTCGTGCGTGCCGGGCACGGCAGCGCCGCATGGCTGCACACCGTGGCGCGGCAGCTCGCGGACCAGCGCATTCCGGTGATCGGTGTGGTGCTGATCGACCCCGATCCGCGGGACCGGACCGACGGCACTCTGTGGGACGGGCTGCACACCGCGCTGCGCGGCCACAACGAGTGGCTTGCGCGGCAGAACGGGACGGGCCGGACGCGGACGGAGCGGCCGTCATGGGCACGAGTCCCGGACATCGACCAGGAGGCGCGGTAAGACATGTGTGGCATCGCAGGCACGTACCGCTGGCCGGACGGGAAGGTCGTGACCGACCGGCTCACCGATACCCTCGCCCACCGCGGTCCGGACGGGGCGGGCCGGTACAGCTACCCCGCCGGTGACGGCGAAGTGCACCTCGGGCACCGCCGGCTGGCCATCATCGACCTGTCCGAGACCGGCGCCCAGCCGATGGTCTCGGGCGGCCTCGCCCTTACGTACAACGGCGAGCTGTACAACGCGCCCGAGCTGCGTGCCGAACTGGCGGCCGCCGGGGTGCGCTTTCGCGGTACCTCCGACACCGAGGTGGTGCTTGAGGCCTGGCGGCGCTGGGGCACGGACTGCCTGCCCCGGCTGCGCGGCATGTTCGCGTTCGGGATCTTCGACGAGCGAACCGGTGACCTGGTGCTCGCCCGCGACCAGCTCGGTATCAAGCCGCTGTTCCTGCTCCGGCGCGGCGAGGGTCTGGTGTTCGCCTCCGAGCTCAAGGCGCTCGCCGCCGCCACCGGTGGGTCGCTGGAGGTGGACCATGCGGCGCTGGTGGCCTCACTGCTGTACTACTGGGTGCCGGACTCGCGCTGCGCGTTCCGCGAAGCGGAGAAGCTGCCGCCGGGGAGCTGGCTCCGGTGCCGGCCCGACGGCCGGGTGGAGCGCGGCCGGTACTGGAACCTGAAGGCCGTCGCCGCCGAGGGCCGGGAGCGGGCCCGGGGCGGCGAGCAGCCGGACCTGGCCGCCATCGTCGAGGAGTCGACCCGGCGCCACCTGCTCTCCGACGTACCCGTGGCGACCTTCCTCTCCGGCGGGCTCGACTCCAGCTACCTGACCGCGCTGGCGGCCCGCCACCAACCCGGGATCTCCGCTTACACGATCGGATTCCGCGCCGAGGACGCCAAGTTCGAGGCGATGCCGGACGACCTGCGCTATGCCCGGCAGGTGGCCGAGCGGTTCGGCGTCGACCTGCACGAGATCGAGATCGCCCCGAACGTGCTCGACCTGCTGCCGCAGATGACGTACCACCTGGACGAGCCGATCGGCGACCCCGCCGCGATCAACACGTACCTGATCTGCTCGGCCGCCCGGGAGGCCGGGGTCAAGGTGATGCTCTCGGGGATGGGTGCCGACGAGCTGTTCGCCGGCTACCGCAAGCACCTGGCCAACCTGCTCGCGCTGCGCTACCAGCGCGTCCCGCGACCCCTGCGGCGCGGCCTGTCCAGGGCCGTGGACCGGCTGCCGGTCGCCACGGCCCGCCGGGGGTACCGGTCGGTGCGCTTCGCGAAGCGGTTCCTCTCCTTCGCCGACCTGCCGGAGGAGACCGCGTTCCGGCGCAGCTACACCATGTACGACCAGGACGAGCTCCTCGCCCTGGTCGATCCGGACTTGGCCGGGACGGTCGGGGACGTGCTGACCGAGCACGCGGACATCTACCAGGACAACGACCTCGACGACTTCGTCAACCGCATGTGCCTGACCGACGCCCGGATGTTCCTGCCTGGCCTGAACCTCGCTTACACGGACCGGTCGAGCATGGCCGCCTCGACCGAGGTGCGGGTGCCGTACGTGGACGTCGAAGTGGTCAAGGCGGCGTTCGCCGTGCCCGGCGATCGCAAGATCGTCGGACGGCAGGGCAAGGCCGTCCTCAAGGAGGCGGCCACCTCGGTCCTGCCCCGGGAGATCGTGTACCGGCCCAAGGGCCTGTTCAGCGCCCCGCTGCGCGCCTGGATGAGCCGGGACCTGGCACCGCTGGTGCGCGAGGTGGTCAACGACGGCGTGCTCGTCAATTCCGGGCTCCTGCGCCGCGACGCGCTGGCGCGCATGGTCGCCGAGGACGCCGCCGGGCAGCGGGACTTCTCCAAGCATCTGTGGCACGTACTGACCCTCGAGTACTGGTATCGCGACGCGACCTCCGGGTCCGGACAGAGCACTCGCTCGGCGGCGTAGAAGACGGCGAAGACGGCGTAGAAACAAGGGGACTTGGGTGAAGCAGGTTGTGCAGAACTACAAGAGCGGCGAGCTGGCGGTGCTCGACGTTCCGGTGCCGGGGTGCAAGCCGGGCGGTGTGCTGGTCCGCAGCGCCTACTCGCTGATATCCACCGGCACCGAGCTCATGAAGGTGTCCGAGGCCGGCATGTCGATGCTGGGCAAGGCCCGCTCCCGGCCGGACCAGGTGGCCAAGGTCATGCAGAGCGTGGCCACCAACGGGGTGCCCGCCACCTACCGCAAGGTGATGGGCAAGCTGGACTCCTACACGCCGCTCGGCTACTCGCTGTGCGGGGTGGTCGAGCAGGTCGGCACCGGGATCGACGACGTGAAGGTCGGCGACCTCGTGGCCTGCGCCGGCAACGAGCACGCGCTGCACGCCGAGCTGAACTGGGTGCCGAAGAACCTCTACACCCCGGTGCCGGACGGCCTCGCGCCGCGGCACGCGGCCTTCGGCACCGTCGGGTCGATCGCGTTGCAGGGCGTCCGCCGCGGCGAGCCACAGCTCGGCGACGTGGCGCTGGTCATCGGCCTCGGGCTGATCGGGCAGCTGGTGGTGCAGCTCCTTGCCGCCTCGGGGGTCCGCGTCGTCGGGGTCGACCCCGACCCGGTGCGCTGCGAGCTCGCCGAGCGCCTGGGCGCCGCGGCCTGCGGCGATCCCGCGTCCGCGGCCGTGGAGGCCGCCGTCGCCGAACTCACCGGCGGTCACGGCGTGGACCAGGTGTACCTGGCCGCCGGCGGCGGCAGCAACCAGCCCGTCGAGCTGGCCGCCCGGCTCTGCCGGGACCGCGGCCGGGTCGTCGACATAGGCAAGTGCCGCCTGGACCTGCCGTGGAACGCGTACTACGAGAAAGAGCTCGACGTCCGGTTCTCCCGCAGTTACGGCCCCGGGCGCTACGACCCGGAGTACGAGCTGGAGGGGCGGGACTACCCGATCGGCTACGTGCGCTGGACCGAGCGCCGCAATCTGGCGTGCTTCCTCGATCTCCTCGCCCGCGGCAGCGTCGACGTGGAGCCCCTGGTCTCCCACATCGCCGACTTCGACGACGCCGTCGAGACGTACCAGCGCCTGAAGGACGGCGAGTTGAAGGCCGTGGCCGTGCTGTTCCGGTACCCCGAACAGAAGGAGGAGGCGGCGGAAGCGGAGGCCCCGGCGGTGACCGTGCCCGCGGTGCGACGCGGCGGCAAAGCGTCCACCCCGGCCCGGTCCGCCAAGACGCCGGTGCGCCTTGCGTTCGTCGGCGCCGGAAACTACGCGACGTCGATGCTGCTGCCGCACCTGGCACAGCGCGAGGGCGTCGAACTGTCGACCGTCGTCACCACGACGGCGCTGTCCGCGGCCAACGCGCAGCGGAAGTTCGGCTTCGCCGAGGCGACCACCGATCTCGACGCCGTGCTCGGCGACAAGTCCATCGACGCGGTGTTCGTGGTCACCCGGCACAGCTCGCACGCCGAACTGACCCGAAGAGCACTGCTGGCCGGCAAGACCGTGTTCGTGGAGAAGCCCCTGGCCCTCACCGAGGACGACCTGGCCGGCGTACTCGCGGCGGTGGAGGAGTCCGGCAACGACCGGCTGCAGGTGGGCTTCAACCGCCGGTTCGCGCCGCTGCTGCAGGAGGCCAGGCAGCGGTTCGGCGCCCGGACCGGTCCGGCGAGCCTGCGCTACCTGGTCAACGCGGGCCGGCTGGCGCACGGCAGCTGGTACCTCCAACAGGGCACCGAGGGCTCGCGGTTCGCCGGCGAGGGCGGACACTTCATCGACACGGCGAGCTGGCTGCTCGAGGCCGACCCGGTCTCGGTGTACGCGGTCGCCACGTCCGGCAACGAGGACCTGCAGGTCGTGCTGCGCTACCCGGACGGGTCCACCGCCACCATCAGCTACGTCACCACCGGCGCGCCCGGCTTCCCCAAGGAGACGCTGGACCTGGTCGCGGACGGCAAGGTGCTGCGGCTCGACGACTTCGTCCGTGCCTCGGTCTACGGCCGCAAGAAGTGGGTCAGTTCGCGGCTGCCCAAGGCCCGGGACAAGGGCCAGAACGCCGAGCTGGCCGCGTTCATCAAGGCCGTGCGGACCGGCGGGCCGATGCCGGTGCCGCTGGAGTCGCTGGTCGCCACCACCTCGGCCACCCTCGCCGTGCAGGCCGGCCTGGTCGGCGGCGCGCCGGTGACGCTGGCGACGGCGCGATGACCATGAGCGCGGGCTGGTACCTGCGGCGGCTGTCCCGGATGGGACCGCAGGAGGTCGCGGGCCGGGTGGGCGACGCGGTGCGCAGGCGGCGGTGGCGGTCGGCGCGGCCGAACTGCCCGAGCATGACCGGCGTCCGGTTCACCGCGGTACTGCCCGCCGGGACGATCGCCGCAATACCTCCGGACGCCGCGAAACGTCTCATCGCCGAGGCGGACCGGCTGATGTACGGGCACGTCGAGTATTTCGGGGTGGTCCGCGACGACCTGGACGACCCGGACTGGTGGTGCGACCCGAAGACCGGGCGCCGGGCTCCGTGGGGCTATGCCTTCGACGTGCCGTACCGGAACGAGGATGCGGTCGGGGACATCAAGCAGATCTGGGAGCTGTCCCGGCATCAGTACCTCACCGTGCTCGCCGCTGCCTACGCGGTCACCGGGGAGGAGCGGTACGCCGAGCGAGTGGCCGAGCACCTGCGGTCGTGGTGGGCGGCCAACCCACCGCTGCGCGGCGTGCACTGGATCAGCGGCATCGAGCTGGGCATCCGGCTGCTGTCCTGGGTGTGGATCCGCCGGCTGCTCGACGGCTGGCCGGGCGCGGCCGGGCTGTTCGAGGGCAACCCGGTGGCGCTGAACCAGATCTGGCACCACCAGCGCTGGCTGGCCGCCTTCCCCAGCCGGGGGTCTTCGGCGAACAACCACGTCATCGCCGAGGCCGCCGGGCAGTTCGCCGCAGCTTGCGCGTTCGGGTGGTTCCCCTCCTCGGCGCGTTGGCGAGCCGACGCGCTGCGGTCGCTGGAGCGGCATCTGCACAGCAACACCTTCGACTCCGGCCTCAACCGCGAGCTGGCCACCGAATATCACGGACTTGTGCTGGAGCTCGGCCTGGCGGCGGTGGCCGAGGCGGATGCCGCCGGCGTGCCGGTCCCCGCGTCGATCCGGCTGGTGCTGCTGCGGATGACCGACGCGCTCGCGGCCATCGTGGACAGCCGGTTACGGCCGCCGCGCCAGGGGGACGCGGACGACGGGCACGGTCTGGTCGTGGACGGCGCGGGCACCGACCGCTGGGCCTCGCTGCTGGCCACCGGGGACGCCGTGTTCGGTCGGCTCGCCTGGTGGCCGGCGGTGACCGGCACCGATGTGCGCACCCCGCTGCTGGCCGCGCTCATCCGGCCGTACTCGAAGAATGGAACCGCACCGGCCGTGACCCGCCCGGCAAGCCGGCCGGCCCATTTCGCCGACGCGGGCATGACCATCCTGCACGGTCCGGCAGAGATCTGGTGCCGCTGCGACGGTGGTCCGCACGGCTTCCTGTCCATCGCCGCGCATGCCCACGCGGACGCGCTGTCCGTGGAGGTCCGGCACGACGGGGTCGACGTGCTCGCCGACCCGGGGACGTTCTGCTACCACGGGCAACCCGAGTGGCGGCAGTACTTCCGGTCGACCCTCGGCCACAACACCCTGCAACTGGACGGCAGTGACCAGTCCGTCTCCGGCGGCCCGTTCCTGTGGACCCGGCAGGCCCGCAGCCGCGTCCTGGCCGCGGATACATCCGACGCCTCCGATGGGGGGACGGCCCGCTGGTGTGCCGAGCATGACGGTTACCAGCGCTCCGTGCACCGCCGCCGGGTGGAGCTGACGGCCGCGAGCCAGGAGCTGCGGGTGGTCGACGAGGTGCGCGGCCCGCGCCGGGCCGTGCACCTGGCGTTCCACCTCGGTCCGGCGATCGCCGCGGACCTGGTGGGCAACCGGGCAGTGCTCACCTGGTCCCGGGACGGCGAGGACCGCTCCGCGGTGCTCGACCTACCCGGACAGCTGTCCTGGCGGGCGCATCGCGGCGAGACCGACCCACCGTTGGGCTGGTACTCCGCCGGCTTCGGGCGCAAGGAACCAGCCACCACGCTGGTCGGCACTGGCTTCGCCGACGGCGCGGAGGGGTTCACCACCGTACTCAGGTTCCGCGGCTAGGGGGGCGCGTGGGGATCAAGAGGCGGCTTTGGGCGTTGGCGGCGGCACCGCTGGCGCTGGCCCTGCTGGCGGCGACCGGCTGTGAGAGCACGCCGAGCGCCGGGGCGGAGTCGAAGGCCGCGCCATCCACGTCCGCAGCCCGATCCGTGGCCCGGGTGTGCGCCAAGCCCGCGGCCGGGCCGGCGAAGGCGCCGGCGGGCGCGGTGACCGTCGACCCCGCGGTGGTCGGTGACCTGGCAGCGAAGACCAAGAGCAGCCCCCCGAACACCACGTTCTGGCTTCGACCGGGCAAGCACAGGCTCGACCCGGACCGCTACGCCCAGGTCATCCCCAAGGAGGGGAACCGCTACCTCGGTGCGCCGGGCGCGGTGCTCGACGGCCGGAAGAAGAACCAGTACGCGTTCGGCGGCAGCGCCCGCAACGTCACCATCCGCTACCTGACCGTGCAACGTTTCGTGGCGCCGCCCGACGAGGGCGTGGTCAACCATGACTCGGCCGACGGGTGGGTGATCGAGCACGCGACGATCCAGGACAACTCCGGCGCCGGGCTGATGGCCGGTGCCCGCCAGCGGGTCCGCGCCAGCTGCCTGCGCGACAACGGTCAGTACGGCATGAACGCGTACAAGGCCAACGGCCGTATCAGCGGCCTGGTGGTCGAGGGCAACGAGATCGTGGGCAACAACACCGGCGACTGGGAGCGGCGGCGGGAGGGCTGCGGCTGCACCGGAGGCATCAAGTTCTGGGCCGTCAACGGCGCCGACGTGCGCGGCAACTGGGTGCACGACAACCGCGGAACCGGGTTGTGGGCGGACACCAACAACAACGACTTCCGCATCGAGGACAACGTGCTCGAGGCCAACGACGGTGCCGCGCTGATCTACGAGACCAGCTACAACGCGGTCATCCGGAACAACACGATCCGGCGGAACAACTGGGTCGAGGGCCGCAGGGAATCCGACCGCGGCGACGACTTCCCGTACGCGACCATCTACCTGTCCGAGTCCGGCGGCGAACCACGGATCCGAGCCCGCACCAACAAGATCGAGATCTACCGGAACGTGCTGGAGAACAACTGGTCCGGGATCACTCTGTGGGAGAACGCCGACCGGTTCTGCAACAGCCCGGCCAACACCTCGTCCGGTGACTGCACTTTGCTGGTGGGGGACACCCACCGCTGCGCGAAGCCGGCGATCGCCACCGCGCCGCTCTACGCGGACTGCCGGTGGAAGACCCAGCGGGTGGACATCCACGACAACCGCTTCGTGCTGGACAAGTCCGTCGTCAAGTGCACGGAGAAGTGCGACCGAATGGCGCTCCTTGCCAACTACGGAACCTATCCGGACTGGTCTCCGTACAAGGGCGAGCGGGTGGCTGACGCGATCACTACCAAGCAGCACAACCGCTGGCACGACAACGTCTACCTCGGACCATGGAAATTCGTCGCCCAAGACATGAGCCGGGTGCTCGACTTCGGGGAGTGGCAGGGCACGCCGTACCAGCAAGACACGGGCAGCACCCTCGACCCACGGGCCGGTGGTTGAGATGGGCGGGAACCTGACGCGCGGTGGGTTGCCGGGCGGACCGGACACGGCGGGAACGCAGCCCGGCGCCGAACCGCGCCCGGCTGGCACACCGAGGATCGTCGGGATCGTCTGGGGGCTGCTGATCCTCAACACGCTCGGCTCCGCCGGGGCGAAGACCATCGTCCCGCTGCCCCGCTCCCTCATCCAGATGGTCACCATGGGCGCGCTGGTCGCCGCGTTCACGCTGGCGCTCACGGTCAATCTCCGGCTGCGCATCCGAGCCAGCGCCTTCGTGCTCCTGCTCACCCTGCTGCTGGTGCCGAGCATGATCTCCAGCGTGAACCTGGAGTCCGGGTTCGGCGCGCTGTTCCGCTGCGCCCGGCTGGCTCTCTTCATCGGCACGCTGTGGCTGCTCAGCCGCTGGTGGGACGGCAGCCCGACGTTCGTCCGGCACCACATCCGGATGTACTTCGCGGTGCTCGGATCGGTGGCCGCCGGCCTGGTCGTCTCACCGGGCGCGGCCCTGCCCGAGCTCTACGGCGGGCGCCTTGTCGGCGCGTTGTGGCCGCTCACCCCGCCGCAGATCGGACAGTACGCCGCGGTGATCATCGGGCTCACCGTGCTGCTCGTTCTGGGGCGCCGGACCGACAGGGCCAGCGCGGCGGTGGTCATCGTGCCGTCACTCGTCCTGCTCGCGCTGACCCATACCCGGACGGCCACGCTCGGCCTGCTCATCGGGCTGACGTTGGCGATCGGCTCACTCATCCTGACCAGCGCCGCCGCCCGCCGGTTCTTCACCTGGACGGTGCTGTGCGCCACGGTGGCCGCGGTGGGGTTCAGCTCCGCGCTCCAGGCGTGGTTCCTGCGCGGGCAGAGCCAGGAGAACTTCTCCAACCTCACCGGTCGGGCCAAGGTCTGGGACGCCCTGCTGGCAGCGCCCCGGACGACCTCGGAGCAGCTGTTCGGCATGGGCCTGGGCGACAAGTCGTTCGGCGGGCTGCCGATCGACAACAGCTGGCTGGCCGTTTACCAGGAGCAAGGTCTGACCGGCGTCGCCCTGGTGGCGGCGATCATCATCGTCCTTGCCGGCGTCGCGTTGCTGCGGCCACCGTCGCTGCAGAGGGCCTGCGCGATCTTCCTGATCAGCTACTGCGCGATCGCGTCGTACACCGAGGCCGGTCTTGGCGACGCCTCGCCGTATCTGCTGCATCTGGCCCTGGCCGCCTCGCTGCTGGCGGCACCTGCCGCGGCCGCTCCCCTCACGACGCCCGCAGTCCCTCGACGACGCATCCCACGATGGGCCCGGAGAACGGAGGTGACCTGAGCATGCACGTCCTCGTGGTGCACAACCGCTACAACTCGGCGCAGCCGAGCGGGGAGAACAAGGTCGTCGACCAGGAGGTGGCGCTGCTGCGCGCGGCCGGCCACCGGGTCGAGGTGTTCGAGCGGCGCAGCGACACCATCGCCGACCGGTCGTTGCTCGGCAAGGTCGCGGTGCCGCTGCTCGTGCCGTGGAACCCGGCGGTTCGCACGGAACTAGCCGCCCGCCTTCGCACCGAACGGCCGGACGTGGTCCACGTCCACAACGTCTTCCCGCTCCTGTCGCCCGCGGTCCTCGCCGCCTGCGCCGACGCCGGCGTGCCCGCCGTCGCCACGCTGCACAACTACACCCAGGTCTGCCCGCCCGGCACACTGCAACGGGACGGCCGGCCGTGCACCGAGTGCGTCGGGTCTGCCGTCCCGCTGCCTGCCGTCCGGCACGGCTGTTACCGGAGTTCCCGGCTTGCGACGGTGCCGCTCGCGGTGAGCCTGTCGGTCAACCGGCGGCGGTGGTGGTCCGGCGTGGAGCGGTTCTTCTGCATCTCCGCGGCGCAGCGCGACGTCCTGGTGCGGTCCGGCATGCCGGCCGAGCGGCTGGCGGTGAAGCACAACTTCGTGCCGGAGCCGGGCACTTGCCGAGCGAGTGACGGCGAGCATGTGCTCTATCTCGGCCGGCTCGCGGAGGCCAAGGGCGTACGGCTGCTCATGGCCGCGTGGGACGAGATCGCAGCGAGCGGCGGCGTGGGCGCCCCGCTCGTGATCGCCGGCGCGGGGCCACTGGAGCCAGAGGTGACCGCCTGGGCGGCTGGCCGGGACGACGTGCGCTACGTCGGCCTGTTGGACCCGGCGGAGTGCCAAAAGGCCATCGCGCGTTCGGTCGCCGTGGTGGCGCCCTCGACGTGGCTGGAGGCGTTCGGCCTGGTGGTCGTGGAGGCGATGGCGGCCGGGGTCCCGACCGTCGCCGCCGGTCACGGCGCCTTCGTCGAACTCGTCGAGGACGGGGTGACCGGACTGCTGCACCGGCCGGGCGAGTCCGCCTCGCTCGCGTCCTGCATACGCCGGATCGCGGCCGAGCCGGCCCGCAACCGGGAGATGGGCCAGGCGGCCCGGCGCCGTTACGAGCAGGGTTTCAGCCCGGCCGTCGGCCTTGAGCGCCTGGTGGAGGAGTACCGCACCGCGATCGCGGGTCGGTCAGCACTGGCTCGCGGCGGGGACACCCGCGCGAGCAGGGGGGATGGGGACAGTAGATGACACGATGCCGACTGTGCGGCTCGGAAGCGATGGCGAGCGTCGTCGACCTTGGGGCGACGCCACCATGTGAGAGCTTTCTCGCCGCGGACCAACTGGATCAACCGGAGCCCGCGTACCCGCTGCACCTGCGGGTCTGCACCGACTGCTGGCTGGCGCAGATCCCTCCGCTGATCACGCCGGAGGAGACGTTCAAGGAGTACGCGTACTTCTCCTCCTACTCGACCTCCTGGGTGGAGCACGCGCGCACGTTCGTCGACGGCGCCGTACAGCGGCTGGGTCTCGGCGCCGACGCCTTCGTGGTCGAGGTCGCGAGCAACGACGGGTACCTGCTGAAGCACGTGGTGGACCGGGGGATCCGCTGCCTCGGCATCGAGCCGTCGGTGAACGTCGGCGCCGCGGCGCGCGACGCGGGTGTGCCCACGCTCACGGAGTTCCTGTCCCCGGACACAGGCTCGGCCGTCCGCGCCGAGCACGGCCCGGCGAACCTGGTCGTGGCCAACAACGTGTACGCGCACATCCCCGACGTGGTCGGGTTCACCCAGGGGCTGCGCGCCCTGGTCGCCGACGACGGCTGGGTCTCCATCGAGGTGCAGCACCTGCTGACCCTGATCGAGGAGAACCAGTACGACACGATCTACCACGAGCACTTCCAGTACTACACGGTCGCGTCCGCGATCCGCGCCCTCGCGAGCGGCGGACTCGCGCTCGTGGACGTCGAGCTGCTGCCCACGCACGGCGGCTCCATCCGGCTGTGGGCCCGGCCGACCGAGGTGGCCGGTGAGCCGACCCAGCGGGTGGCCGACGTGCTGGACCGGGAGAAGGCCGCCGGGCTGCAGGAACTGTCCGGGTACACCGAGTTCTCCACACGGGTGGCCAAGGTGCGCCGGGACCTCCTGCGGTTCCTCATCGAGGCGGCCGAGCGCGGCGAGACGGTCGTCGGCTACGGCGCCCCGGGCAAGGGCAACACCCTGCTCAACCACTGCGGCATCCGGCCCGACCTGCTCGCGTACACGGTCGACCGCAACCCGTACAAGCACGGCAGGTTCACCCCGGGCACCCGCATCCCGATCCTGCCGCCCGAGCAGATCGCCGCCGACAAACCGGACTACGTCCTCGTCCTCCCGTGGAACCTGCGGGCCGAACTGGTCGAGCAGCTGTCCTTCGTGCACGACTGGGGCGGCCGACTGGTCTTTCCCATCCCGGAACTGAGCATTGTCGAGGCCAAGTCATGAAGGTCGTTCTGTTCTGCGGCGGTTACGGGATGCGGATGCGCAACGGAACCTCCGACGACGTGCCCAAGCCGATGGCGATGGTCGGCCCGCGACCGCTGATCTGGCATGTCATGCGCTACTACGCGCACTTCGGGCACACGGAGTTCATCCTGTGCCTCGGGTACGGGGCTCACCACATCAAGGACTTCTTCCTCAACTACGAGGAGACGACGTCCAACGACTTCGTGCTGCGGGGCGGGCGGACCGAGCTGCTGTCCACCGACATCGCCGACTGGACGATCACGTTCGCGCAGACCGGCATCGAGTCACCGATCGGGGAGCGGCTGCGCAGGGTGCGGCACCACCTGGACGGCGACGAGATGTTTCTCGCCAACTACGCCGACGTGCTCACCGACGCCCCGCTGCCGGAGATGATCGACCGGTTCGCCCGGCGCGACGCCGGGGCGTCGATGATGGTGGTGCCGCCGCAGTCCTCGTTCCACTGCGTGGAGCTGGGCGAGGACGGCCTGGTGGGGGGCATCACCGCGGTGAGCGAACTGCCGCTGTGGGAGAACGGCGGCTACTTCGTGCTCCGCCAGGAGGTCTTCGACCACATACCGGAGAACGGGGACCTGGTCGCCGACGGATGCGCCCAACTGGCCAAGCGCGGGCGGCTGGTGGCGCATCAGCACCGTGGCTTCTGGAAGCCGACCGACACCGTGAAGGAGCGGGCCGCGCTCGACGACGCGTACGCCCGGGGCGACCGCCCGTGGGCCGTGTGGGAACGGGACGGCGCGGGGGCGAACGCCGGGGTGAGGACCGCGTGATCCGGCTCGGGGCCGGGCGCCTGGACCGGATCGTCGCGGTTGGGGCGCACTGCGACGACATCGCCATCGGCGCCGGCGGCACGCTGCTGACGATGTGCCTCGCGCATCCGGGCACCCGCGTCGACGCGCTGGTGCTCTCCGGCGGTGGCAGCGAGCGGGAGCAGGAGGAGCGGGCCGCGCTCGCCGCCTTCTGCCCGGGCGCCGACCTGCGGCTGACCGTGCTCAAGCTGCCGGACGGGCGGATGCCCGTGCACTGGGACGAGGCCAAGGCCGCGGTCGAGGAGCTGCGCGGGCGGACCGAGCCGGATCTCGTCCTCGCCCCGCGTACCGATGACGCGCACCAGGATCACCGCGGCCTGGCGAAGCTGATACCCACCGCGTTCCGCGACCACATGGTCCTCGGCTACGAGATCGTCAAGTGGGACGGCGATCTCGGCCGTCCGTCGGCGTACCAGCCGCTGTCGCCGGAGATCGCCGAACAAAAGGTGCAACTGCTGCAGGAGCACTACCCCTCGCAGCGGCACCGGCCCTGGTACGACCGCGAAGCCTTCCTCGGCCTCGCACGGATCCGCGGCATCGAATGCCACGCCCGCTACGCCGAGGCGTTCGCGGTCACCAAACTCACGCTCAACCTGGGGGACTGAACTATGCGCGTACTACTGACGGGACACCAGGGCTACCTGGGCACCGTGATGGCCCCGGTCCTCGCGGCCGCCGGCCACGAGGTCGTCGGCCTCGACGCCGGCCTGTTCGCCGACTGCGTGCTGGGCGAGCAGCCCGCCGACCCGCCGGGGCACCGGGTGGACCTGCGCGACGTCACGGCCGAGCATGTGGCCGGGGTGGACGCCGTGATCCACCTGGCCGCGCTCTCCAACGACCCGCTGGGATCGCTGGCGCCGGAACTCACCTACGACATCAACCACCACGCGTCCGTCCGCCTTGCGCGGCTGGCCCGCGACGCCGGAGTGCGGCGCTTCCTGTACGCGTCGACCTGCTCGGTCTACGGCGCCGCCGGCGGCGACGACCTGGTGGCCGAGGACGCGCCACTGCGCCCGGTGACGCCGTACGCGGAGTCCAAGGTGCGGGTGGAGGACGACCTGCACGCGCTGGCCGACGACGACTTCACCCCGGTGTTCATGCGCAACGCCACCGCCTTCGGCTACTCGCCCCGGCTGCGCGCCGACATCGTGCTGAACAACCTGGTGGGCCACGCCCTCCTGTCCGGCGAGGTGTTGGTGCTCTCCGACGGCACCCCCTGGCGCCCGCTGGTGCACGCCGCCGACATCGCACGGGCCTTCGCGGCCGCGCTGACCGCGCCGCGCGAGGCGGTGCACGACCAGGCGTTCAACATCGGCAGCGAGACCAACAACGTCACGGTCGCCGAGATCGCCGAACAGGTCGCCGAGGCGGTGTCCGGCGCGAAGGTGGTGATCACCGGGGAAACCGGTGCCGACCCGCGGTCCTACCGAGTGGACTTCTCCCGGTTCCGCGCCGCGATACCCGGATTCGACTGCGAGTGGACGGTGAAGCAGGGCGCGCTCGAACTCGCCGACGCCTACCGCAAGTTCGACCTGACCCGGGAGGACTTCGAGCGACGCTTCACCCGCCTCGCCGTGCTGCGCGCGGCGACCGAAGCCGGCGCCGTCGACGACACCCTGCGGTGGCGCCGATGACCGCAGTCGGTGAAGAGATGCACGCACTGGTGGAGCGGCTGTACCCGCTGTGCCGGAGCATCACCGGCGACGGTGTGCGCGCCACCCTGGAGATCGTCGGCGAGTACGTCCCGCTGCAGGTGCACGAGGTGCCGACCGGGACGCAAGTGCTCGACTGGACGGTGCCGCAGGAGTGGAACATCCGGGACGCGTACATCGCCGACACCGCCGGCCACCGGGTCGTCGACTTCGCCGCGTCCAGCCTGCACGTGCTCGGCTACAGCGTGCCGGTGTCGGCGACCATGCCGCTGTCCGAGCTGCGCGGACACCTGCACACCCTGCCGGACCACCCGTCCTGGGTGCCGTACCGCACGAGTTACTACAAGCCGGAATGGGGGTTCTGCCTGGCCCAGGAGACCTTGGACGCGCTGCCGGACGGCGAGTACGAGGTATGCATCGACTCCACACTCGCGGACGGCCACCTCACCTACGCCGAGCACGTGGTCCCCGGGCAGGTCCCCGAGGAGGTGATCGTCTCCTGCCACGTCTGCCACCCGTCGCTGGCCAACGACAACCTGGCAGGCATCGCGGTGGCGACGTTCCTGGCCCGGACGCTGGCACAGGAAACGCCGTACTACACCTACCGGTTCATCTACGCGCCCGGCACCATCGGGGCGATCACGTGGCTGGCCCGCAACGCGGAGCGGGTGGAAGGGGTCAAGCACGGCCTCGTGCTCGCCTGCGCCGGAGACTCGGGCCAACTGACGTACAAGCAGAGCAGACGCGGCGACGCGGAGATCGACCGGGTGATGCGGCATGTGCTGGCCGCATCCGAACGCCCGCACCGCGTCAACGAGTTCACCCCGTACGGCTACGACGAGCGGCAGTACTGCTCGCCCGGGTTCAATCTCGGCGTGGGCTCACTCAGCCGGACCCCGTACGCCGGCTACCCCGAGTACCACACCTCGGCGGACAACCCGGACTTCGTCTCCCCGGAGGCGATGGCGGACACCCTTGCAGTCTGCCGCGAGGCATTCGCCGTCCTCGACCGCAACCGGCGGTACCTCAACCTCAGCCCCTACGGCGAACCACAGCTGGGCCGGCGCGGGTTGTACGACGCGCTCGGCGGCCGCAGCGACACCAAGCAGGCCCAGATGGCCATGCTCTGGGTGCTCAACCTCTCCGACGGCGAGCACAGTCTGCTGGACGTCGCCGAGCGGTCCGGGCTGCCGTTCGACACCGTTGCCGTCGCGGCCGACGCCCTGCACGGCGCCGGGCTGATCAAGGCATGACGCCGATGACCACCGAGGGGGAGAAGACGACGAGACGGGCCGGATCCGCCAAGCGGGCCCTCGTCGGCCGGCTGTCCTGGGGGCTGGCCGACCAGGCGGCCTCCAGCATCTCCAACTTCGCGGTGGGGATCTACGTGGCCCGCTCGCTGGGCGTGACCGCGTTCGGCGTGTTCAGCCTGGCCTGGGTGACCTACGGTGTGGTGCTCAACGTCTCCCGCGGCCTTGCCACCGATCCGCTCGTGGTGCGTTTCAGCGGCGTTCCGGACGCGTCCTGGCGCGGGGCGGTGGCCCGGTCGACGGGTACCGCGCTCGGCGTCGGTGGAGCCCTCGGTGCGGCGTGTCTGGTGGCCGGGCTCGGCCTCGGCGGCCGCGTGGGGCCCGCGTTCGCCTGCCTCGGTGTCATGTTGCCGGGGCTGCTGCTCCAGGACGCCTGGCGGTTTGCGTTCTTCGCCGCCGGCACCGGGAGGAAGGCGTTCGTCAACGACGTAGTGTGGGGCATCGCGCTCGTCCCGGCCATGGTGGTGGCGGCCCGCGTGGGCAGCGTGGCCGCGTTCGTGCTCGCCTGGGGCGCGTCCGCCACGGTGGCGGCTGCGTACGGCTACTTCCAGTCCGACATCGGGCCCCGGGTGACCGAGGCGCGCGGGTGGCTTCGCGAGCAGCGCGATCTCGGCTACCGGTACCTGGTCGAGAACGTCAGCCTCAGCGGCGCGAGCCAGGTGCGGGCCTACGGGCTCGGCGCGATCGTCGGGCTCGGCGCGGTGGGTGCGGTGCGGGGTGCCGAGCTCCTGATGGGTCCCTTCCTCGCCGTGCTCATGGGTCTTTCGCTGGTCACGGTCCCGGAAGCGGCACGCGTGCTGCGGCAGGCCCCGCACCGCCTCGGCAGGTTCTGTCTCCTCCTCGGTGGCGGGCAGGCCGGTGCCGCGCTGCTGTGGGGCGCGGCGCTGCTGCTGATGCCGGACCGGCTCGGCGAACTCGTCCTCGGCGACGTCTGGCACTCCTCTGCACAGCTCATCGTGCCGATCACCCTCGGCGTGGCGGGCGCGGGCCTCGGCACCGGCGCGGCGGCCGGGCTGCGCGCGCTCGGCGCGGCCCGACGCAGCCTGCGCTGCCAGCTGTTCGCCTCCGCCTGCTACGTCGGTGGCGGGCTCGGCGGGGCGGCCATGGCCGGCACGGTCGGCTCGGCCTGGGGCGTCGCCGCCGCGACCGTCAGCGGCTCGGCCGTGTGGTGGCTGCAGCTGCGGTCCGCCCTGCGCGAGCGCCACCGCAATCCCATCCCCGAAGTGAGGACCTCATGACCGCCCAACCCAGGCTGAGCATCGGCCTGCCCGTGTACAACGGCGAGGAGTACCTGGCCGAGTCGCTCGACGCCCTGCTCGGCCAGACCTACGAGGACTTCGAGCTGGTCATCTCCGACAACGCCTCGACCGACGGGACCCAGGAGATCTGCCGCAAGTACGCCGCGCGGGACTCGCGCATCCGTTACCTCCGGCTGCCCCGCAACATCGGCGCCACGCCGAACCACAACCATGTGTTCGCCGAGTCCCGCGGCGAGCTGTTCAAGTGGGCCTCGCACGACGACCTTTACGCCCGCGACCTGCTGCAGCGCTGCATTCAGGCGCTGGACGAGCGGCCGGACGTGATCCTCGCGCACGCCGACCAGGCGGTCATCGACGGCGACGGCCAGGTGAAGGTCCCGTACGAGTACACGCTCGCCACCGATTCCCCGCACGCGCCGGAGCGCTTCCGCAGTCTGCTGTTCGAGCCCGGCGGTGACGACTTCTACGGGGTGATCCGGGCCGACGCGCTGCGCCGGGTGCAACCGATGGACAGCTACCACCACGCGGACCGCACCTTCGTCGCCGAGATCACCCTGCACGGGCGCTTCCACCAGGTGCCGGAACTCCTGTACTTCCGCCGCGACCACCCCACCCGCGCCGAGCGGGCGAACCCTTCCAAGCGCTCCCGGTGTATCAACCTGGACCCGCGCCGGGCAGGCCCGCTGCACCCGACGCCCCGGCTGCTCGCCGAGTACATCTGGGGCTTCGCCTCGGCGATCCGGCGGGCGCCGTTGTCCCCGGCCGACCGGCGCGCGTGCTACCGCCACCTGGCCGCGTGGATGACCAGCCGGGTCCGGCCGGGCGCCGGTGAGCGGGTCGAGGACCGCGCCCCGGTCGACCCGGCCCTGCTCACGGTCTCCGTCGACGCCCTCGTCGCCGGCCGTGAGGGGAGGCAGGCATGACGTCCGCGGACGAAACTCCGGTGCGCGTCGGGGTGTTCGGCCTGCTCGGCTCCGGCAACCTCGGCAACGACGGGTCGCTCGAGGCCGTCCTCGGGTACCTCCGCGCCGAGCACCCGGAGGCG
Source organism: Streptomyces sp. NPDC001530 (assembly GCF_042894545.1). Classification (NCBI taxonomy): domain Bacteria; kingdom Bacillati; phylum Actinomycetota; class Actinomycetes; order Kitasatosporales; family Streptomycetaceae; genus Streptomyces; species Streptomyces sp. NPDC001530. Next base: position 34,032 of record NZ_JBIAVS010000027.1, on the reverse strand, counting down.
GTCGTGGACGCGCTGTGCGGCGGGCCCGAGGCCGTGACGACCCGGTTCGGGATCCCCGCCACGCGGCTGCACTGGAACCGCGCGGAGTACCGGACCGCGTCGCGTGCGGGCGCGATCGCGGCGAAGGGTCTGGGCAAACTCGTCGACGTCTTCCGCACCGCCGCCTGGGTGCGCCGGCACGACGTGGTGATCGTGCCGGGCATGGGCGTCCTGGAGGCCACACTGCCGCTGCGGCCGTGGGGCTTTCCCTACTCGCTGTTCCTGCTCTGCGCGAGCGGCCGGCTGCTGCGCACCCGGGTCGCGCTCGTCAGCGTCGGCGCCGCCGAGATCGGCAACCGGCCCACCCGGGCCCTGGTGCGCTGGTCGGCGCGGCTGGCCGCGTACCGGTCGTACCGGGATGCCCAGTCCCGCGACGCGATGCGGGCGATGGGCGTGGACACCGCGCACGACGAGGTCTACCCGGACCTAGCGTTCGCCCTGCCGACGCCGCGGGCGAGCGCGCCCTCGGGCTCGCCGGGCCCGGTCTGCGTCGGTGTCATGGACTTCCACGGCGGCAACGACGACCGCGCCCGGGCCGAGGAGATATACCGGCGCTACCTCGACGGGACGATCCGGTTCGTCCGCACGCTGGTCGAGGAGGGCAGGCCGGTCCGGCTGCTCACCGGCGACGAATGCGACGCGTCGGTGGTCGCCGCGATCCTCGACGCGGTGGACTCACCGCTGGTCACCGCTGCCGAACCGGCCTCACTGGCCGACCTGATGAAGGAGATGGCGGCTGCCGACACCGTGGTGGCGGTCCGCTACCACAACCTGATCTGCGCGCTGAAGACCGGTACGCCGGTGCTCGCTCTCTGCTACGCGGCGAAGAGCGACGCGCTCATGACGGAGATGGGCCTCGGCGCGTACTGCCACCCGGCGCGCGAGGTCGACGCCGACCGGCTGCTCGAGCAGTTCCGTGCGCTGGAGAAGCGATCGGCCGAGCTGCGGCAGACCCTCACCGAGCGGAACCAGGCCGCCGCCCGCCGACTTGACCACCAGTTCAACTCCTTGACCACGGCCCTGTTCCCTGCGGCCGACCACGCCCCCACCTCGCGGAAGGCTCCATGAAAGCGACCGAAGTCCCGGAGATCGCCGGCGCGTACCTCTTCGAGCCGACGCCGTACGCCGACGAACGCGGCTTCTTCTGCCGCACCTTCGACGCCGACGTGGTCCGCTCGGTGGGCCTCGACCCGGACGCCTTCGTCCAGGACAGCATGTCCCGCTCGGTCCGGGGCGTGCTGCGCGGCCTGCACCTGCGCTCCGGCGCCGGCGAGGCCAAGCTGGTGCGGTGCTCGTACGGGAGGATCTTCGATGTCGTCGTGGACCTGCGGACGGACTCGCCGACCTACCTGGGCCGGGCCTTCTTCGAGCTGTCCGGCGAGACACAGACGACCCTGTACATCCCGGCGGGGTGCGCGCACGGCTTCCAGGCGCTGACCGAGACCGCCGACACCTCGTACCGGATCGACCGCCCGCACGATCCGGCCGAGGACGTGACGATCGCCTTCGACGACCCGGAGCTCGCCATTCCCTGGCCGCTGCCGGCCACATCGATGTCCCAGCGGGACCGGGAGGCGCCGAGCCTCGCCGAGGTCCTGAAGCAGAAAGAGAGCTGAAGTCAGCGTGGACACCGAAGAGTTCCTCCTGCCCCGGTCGCGGACGGCGAACGAGCGGCTGCACGCCATGATCCCCGGGGGTGCGCACACCTACGCCAAGGGCGACGACCAGTACCCCGAGAACCTGGCCCCGGTCATCAGCCACGGCCGCGGTGCCCATGTGTGGGACATCGACGGCAACCGCTACATCGAGTACGGGTCCGGACTGCGGTCGGTCAGCCTCGGCCACGCCCACCCACGCGTGAACGAGGCGGTGCGGCGTGAAATCGATCGCGGCAGCAACTTCGTCCGGCCGTCCATCGTGGAGGTCGAGGCCGCGGAACGCTTCCTGGCTACGGTGCCGACCGCCGAGATGGTGAAGTTCGCGAAGAACGGCTCCGACGTCACCACCGCCGCGGTGCGGCTCGCCCGCGCCGTCACCGGGCGCCCGCGGGTGGCCATCTGCGGCGACCATCCGTTCTTCTCCGTCGACGACTGGTTCATCGGCACCACGCCGATGTCCGCCGGCATTCCGGCGGCGACCACCGAGCTCACCGTGGCGTTCCCTTACGGGGACCTGGCCGCCACGGAGGAGCTGCTCACCCGGTACCAGGACGAGGTCGCCTGCCTGATCCTCGAACCTGCCTCTCACACCGAGCCGCCGCCCGGGTACCTCGCCGGCCTGCGCGAGCTGGCCGACCGGCACGGCTGCGTACTGATCTTCGATGAGATGATCACCGGCTTGCGCTGGTCCGAGGCGGGCGCCCAGGGCCTGTACGGCGTCGTCCCCGACCTCTCCACGTTCGGCAAGGCGCTCGGCAACGGGTTCGCCGTCTCCGCACTGGCCGGGCGCCGCGAGCTGATGGAGCGGGGCGGGCTGCGTCACTCCGGCGAGCGGGTGTTCCTGCTGTCCACCACCCACGGTGCGGAAACGCACTCCCTGGCAGCCGCGATGGCCGTGCAGACCACCTACGTCGAGGAGGGCATCACGGCGCGGCTGCACGTCCTCGGCGAGAGGCTGGCCGCCGGTGTTCGCGACGTCGCGGCGAGCATGGGCGTCGGCGACCACATCGTCGTCCGGGGCCGGGCCAGCAACCTGGTCTTCGCCACCCTCGACGAGAACCGGCAGCCGTCGCAGGAGTACCGCACCCTGTTCCTGCGCAGGCTCCTCGCGGGTGGGGTGCTGGCCCCGTCGTTCGTGGTGAGCAGCGCGCTCAGCGACGCTGACATCGACCGCACCGTCGACGTGGTGGCCCAGGCATGTGCGGTGTACCGCAAGGCACTGGACGCCGCTGACCCCACCCCCTGGCTGGCCGGGCGGCCGGTGAAGCCCGTATTCCGCCGCTTGGCGTGACGTGATGTCAGCGACGCTCCAGCCGACCGGCGTCGGCCATCCGATCTGCCAGCCGGTCGGCTGTCCGGTCGACCAGCCACGCGGTCGCCGGAATCACCGCCAGCGCGGTGCACCAGCCGCCGAGGACGTCGGTCGGGTAGTGCGCGCCCAGGGCGACCTGCGCCCATCCCATCGCGGCGCCGGCAACCAGCGCCGCGGCGAGCACGAGTAACGTGCCGGCCGTCCTGCCGAGGCCGAGCCGGCCGGTCGCGAGCAGCGCCACCATGAGGGCGAGCGCGGTGAGGAAGGCGGTGTGCCCGCTCGGATAGGACAGGTTGCCGGCGCCGTGGATGGTGCGTCCCACCACGTGCTTGAGCAGCGTCGCCGTCCCCACGGTCACAACGACGCCGGCAACGACGAGCACCGCCGCGCGAGGACGCCGAAGCAGCAGGCAGCCGCCCACGGCGGCCACGACCAACATCGCCGATCCGGCGGGCTCCCCCAAGAAGTCCAAGAACAGAGCGACGCCCCGCCACGGAGGCCGCACACTGTCCGCCGTCGGCGGGACGATCCACCTGTCCACCCTGCCGGGCTCGCTGTGGCCGGCGTACAGGACCCCGAGCACGACGACCACCAGCGCGGCGAGGGCCGCGATCAGCCCGAACCGCACGCGCAGCGATGGGGGCAGCACCGCGGGCGCCGGCCGGCCGGTCACACGCCCACCGCGTCCGGTCGACCTGCGGTGGTGACCTTCTTGTCCGCCGTGCGCAGCGTCGGGCGTTGCGGGATTACGTCGCCGCCCTGCCGGCGCCGCGGGACCGCAACAAGACGCTGACCACATTGGCGGAGCCGGTGACCGCGCCCCACGACGGCGGGGTGTTGTTTCCGGACGACTCCGGTGCCCGGAAGTCCGGGCACGCCACGGCCTATGTGTCCCGTCAGTACCTCGGCTCCCGCGGGCAGGTCGGAAACGGCATCGCTGCGGCCATCACCGCCCGGGCCCGCGCCAAGGGCATCGCGTTTCGGGCGCTGGTCGCCGACTGCTTCTACGGCCCCAGCGGAAGCCCGCACTTCATCACCGAACTCGACCGCGTCGCAACCAAGGACGAACTGGGCTGGGCCGACTTCCAGGTCCGCTCCGGCCAGGCGATCCAACGCGAGCCCCCCGTCGTGTCCGACCCACCCTCCAGCGACCATAACCGCCCCGCGAAGAGCCGCTCCTGGCCTGTACGACTCCGCGGGAGCCGTCAGCCTGTGCAGCCCCGAACTCGCCAGCCTGGCCATCGCCCTGGCCAAGGGCATCGGGATCAGCCTCTACTTGTCACCCTAACCAACAATCCGGTCGCACGAGCAGTGCCAAAACAACTCCGCAAGGAAACAGCGGAGTTAAAGCGGGCCAACAAGATCTTGAAGGCCGCTTCGGTGTTTCTTGTCCATGAGATCGACCGCTCCCGGACGAGGCCGAGCGAGCAGCCCATACCCGTTCCCCGGGGAAGCCGAGAGACTCCAACTGGTCCGTGGCTGGTCCGGGAGCATCGTTCATTTGGGGTGAATTGCGTCGGACGGTCTTTGGTGTCACGGATGGTGATTGCGCTCTGAGGTTGCCTGGAGGGCCAAAGTTTCCCCCCGCGGGGATGACCGTTGGGGTCTGCCATGGTCCGCCTCGTTGTCGGAACTACCCCCGCGCAGGCGGGGACGACATCTACCGGCACACAATGGCCGCCGGCCACATGGAGCTACCCACGCCGGGACGGGGGCGACGAGGCCGCGGCCGGCTTCGCAGCCCAGGAGTAGTCCCGCCGTACGAGCAGTGCCCGGGACAGCATGCGCCCCTGGGGCACCCGTGTGCGGCGGGCAGCAACTTCGACCACCACCTGGACCTTGAAACAGCCCTGCCCCCAAACCATCTGAACCACCACAGAACAGCCGTCCGGCCCCTTGATGAAAGAGATAGGGCCCCGCACCCGTCGGCCTCACCCGCGGGCCGTCCCCGGCGTGTAGGCGTTCTTGTGCAAGCGCCCCCGCGGGTCACGTGGAGGTGGAGTTCCCGCTGGAGGCAACCCATTGTCGGGTGAGGCGGGCGAAGGCTTTGGCGGCAGCGCTCTGGTAGGAGCCCGATCGGCGGAGCAAGGTGACGGTGCGCTCGGGCAGGGGCGGGTCAAGGGGGAGGGGGTGCAGATGTGGGTGATCGTGGGCGATGGCCTCGGGCAGGACAGAGGCCAGGGGGGTGCGCCGGACTATTTCGGTGACGGCATTGATCGAGTTGGCTTCTACCGCGATGTGCGGTGTGGTGTGGTGCTGGCCGAAGTAGGAGTCGATGTGGCCGCGGGTGGCGAAGTCGCTGCTGAGCAGGGCCAGAGGGCGTCCCTCGAGTTCTTGCACGGGTAGCGGTCCGGTGCGGTCGGCGTAGGGGTGGTGGGTGCCGACGACGAGGCTGAGGGCTTCGGTGAACAGGTCGCCTGCGGTGATGCCGGGCAGGTGGGAACCGCGAAAGGCGATGCCGAGGTCGAGGTCGTCGGCAAGGAGGGCGGATTCGATGCGATCCTGCGTCATCTCCCTGATATTCAGGTTGATTTGGGGATGGCGGGCGTGGAGGTGTCCGGCGAGGGGGCCGATGAGGTAGGCGGTGAAAGTGGGGGTCACCGCCAAGCGCAGGCTGCCGCGGGAGAGGTCGGCCACGTCGTGGACGGCGCGTTCGGCGGCGGCGAGCTCCTGCAGGGCGCGACGGGCGTGGTGGACGTAGGTCTCACCGGCGTCAGTGAGCCGTACGGTACGTCCGGTGCGGTCCAGCAACTGCGCGCCGATCGCGCGTTCCATCTGTTTGATCTGCTGAGACAGGGTCGGCTGGGAGATGTGCAGGGCTTCGGCGGCGCGGGTGAAGCTGCCGTGTTCGGCGACGGCGAGCAGATAGCGCAGATGACGGAGTTCGAAGCCCATGGCACCCACTATAGGCACGATCAATAGATCTTATATCTACTGCGCCTTGGACGCTATAAGCACAGCTCATGCATGGTGGATCTCGCCAGCCCACAAGACCGGCACTCGCCGAAGGGAGTGACCATGCAAGACCTCGTAGAGGGAGTCGCACATTTCCAGCGGGGCGTCTTTCCTGCCAAGGCGGCGCGCTTCCAGCACCTCGCCACCACGCACCGGCCCAGCACCTTGTTCATCAGCTGCTCCGACGCCCGCGTCATACCAGAGCTAATCACGCAGAGCGAGCCGGGTGAGCTGTTCGTCATCCGTACCGCCGGAAACCTGGTGCCCGCCTACGCGCCCAGCGCTGAAGGGGTCGCGGCAAGCATCGAGTACGCCGTCGCCGTCCTGGGCGTGTCCGACATCGTCGTCTGCGGGCATTCCGCCTGTGGTGCGATGACCGCCCTGGCCGACGACCACGACCTCGCCGCCCTGCCGGCCGTCGCCCGCTGGCTACGGCACGCGGACGCCTCCCGGGCCCGTGCGGCCTGTGCCGAGCCCGGGCCGGACAAGGTAAGTGATCTGGTACGGAACAACGTGATCGCCCAGCTGGCGAACCTGGCAACGCACCCCTGCGTCGCCCGGACGCTGGCAGCAAAGACCGTCACGCTGCGCGGCTGGGTCTACGACATCCCCACCGGCACGGTTGACCAACTCGACCCAGCCACAGGCCGCTCCGCCGCCCTCGCGGCCTGAGCCGCCCGGCCCCGCTTGTCCAGGCCGCCATCCGGCGGTCTGATCCCCCGACGTACGAGTCCGCTGTTCCCGCCATGGTGCGGGCCAGCACGTTGGAAAGGAACACCCTCATGGTGCACGCTCAGTTCGCCCCTGCCGCTCGCCAGGCCCTGGCCGCTGCGGTTGTTGAGACCAAGACGCGCAAGGACCTGTCCTGGCAGCGGATCGCCGACGTCTCCGGCCTGTCGGTCGCTTTCACCACCGCCGCCCTGCTGGGTCAGCACCCGTTGCCGGAGGCCGCCGCCAGGGCGGTCGCCGAGCTGCTGGACCTGGACGAGGAGGCGGCAGTACTGCTGCAGAGCATCCCGACCCGCGGCTCCATTCCCGGCGGCATTCCCACCGACCCGACGATCTACCGTTTCTACGAGATCGTCCAGATCTACGGCACCACGCTCAAGGCCCTGATCCACGAACAATTCGGCGACGGCATCATCAGCGCAATCAACTTCAAGCTCGACGTCAAGAAGGTCGCCGACCCCGAAGGCGGTGAGCGCGCGGTGATCACCCTGGACGGCAAGTACCTGCCCACCAAGCCGTTCTGATCGGCAATTCGCTGCGTCGCGGGCCACTGCCGATGAGGCGCCCCGCGGGCACGCCGATCAGCTTCGAGCGATCAGGGCTTTCGCTGCGGGTCCCTGCGACCCCTGCTGCTTCCCGCGCCTCCAGCACGACAGGGGGCTCGCGGCGAGGAGGGAGGGGTCCTGGGCCCGCTCCGGCCACGAGATCAGCCAGGGGGGCGATGGAAGAGCGCCTCACATAGGCAAACCACGGCGGTATCTCCGGGGGGCTCAGGGGTTTCCGACGCACCAGCGAGGGCGAGACCGGAAGGCTGGCATGAGCTGGGCGTCGGCCCCCACGCCCTGGCCGCCGTGGGCGTGCGCTGCTGGGCGAACGAGGGCTACCGCGGTGCCGGTGGTGCGGTGCGGGTGCCCTGCCGGGGCCGCTGGGAGGGGCTGTCCGCCGGTCGGCGTGCCGTCAATGTCTCCCGCGCCCGGATCCGGCCACGGGGCGAACAGGCCATGGCGCCACGCTCAAGGCCTGGCGGCTGCCGCGGAAGCTGCGGTGCAGCACCGCCCGGATCACCGACCTCATCCAAACTGTCCTCACCCTGCACCTCAACACCCCAAACCGAGGTTGAAAAAGGCCCAGTGTGTGCTCCCCGGGGCGGCGCCCCTTGGGGAACAGGAAGGCGGGCTGTGCGTGAAGGCGGCTGCGTGCTCAGACAGCGGCGACGATCCCTGCGTGAGCGCTCCGCAGCAGGATGCGCGCGGCGTCCTTGGCGTGACGGGCGGGCTCTGGAGATCCGGAGATGGCCGCTGTGGTCGTCGCGCCCTCGGCGAGGAGGACGAGGTGGTCGGCCAGCCACGTGGGCGCCTCCGCGGCGGCCACGAGATCGGCGAGATATCGCCGGAAGTCATTCTTGTGGGCTTTCGCGATATCGGCCACAGCCTGGGAGGTCGCTCCCAGTTCCCCGAAAGAGTTGATGAAGCCGCAGCCACGGAAGCCCGGCTCGTTGAACCAGAGGAACAGCCAGTCGAAGACCGCCAGAATCCGTTGCGTGGGAGAGTCGTGGGTATCCACATACTGAGCCAGATCGCGGAGCCAGATCGCGTCCCGCCGCCTCAGGTACGCCTCGACCAGGGAATTCTTGGAAGGGAAGACCTGGTACAGGCGCTTGAGGGGCACTGCAGAGGCGGTGCGAATCGCATCCATTCCCACCGACTGTATGCCCTGGCCGTAGAACAGTTCCTCGGCGGCGTCGAGGATCTGCTGCTCAGTCGTTTCGAGTTCCACCTCGATCACCTCGTTCTCGAAAACCATCGTTCTCTCACCGTATAGCGCACCAAGCCGCAAGGTACATTCCCGAGCGGGGCCGGCTTGTCACCGCACGCGCTTGTGCCCGGACGAGGGCCGGGCGCGCTGCCCGCTGCCTCGCTCAAGCGGGCACAAGGCCCGCCCGGGACGACTCGGCCGGTGCGGTGGCTACGCGAAGGCCGGCGCGGTCCCGTCGGCGATCGGGCTCCTCAAGTGTTTCGGTCCAGTCCGCCAGGAGTTCGATGATGCCCATGCCGCGGCCGTGCTCGTCGCAGGGACCGGCGCAGCGGGGGGCGGGCGAGGGCGCCGAGGCGCCCGAGTCTGCAACCTCAATGCACACGGCCCAGCCTTCGAACGTGAGGCTCACGGTCATGTCGGCCCGTCCGTGCACGGCTGCGTTCCCCGCAAGCTCACCGACGATCAGCAGGACGGAGTCCTGGTCCTCTGGGGCAACGTCCCATCGGGCCAAAAGAGACGCCGCAAAGTGGCGGGCTGTGCACACCCAGCGTTCCTCGGAGGGAAGGGCGATCATGCCGTGCCGGTACATGTCCGTAAGAACGGAAGACGGCACAGGAGTCGCAAGGGCGGCCCGGGGCCGCCCGTTGGGCGCGCGCAGGGCCGCCAGCGGGAGTTGTGCTGCGGATTGCGAGAGGGTCACGGGAACGCCCCATTTGAACTTTCCGGGCCCCGCATCGGGGGCGCACGTTCTGCGGATTCTTTGCCCATGGCCCTGGACTGGGTCGGCGTCAGGGTCGAGGCGGCGGCCCCGCGGCGCTCGTGGCGGCTGAACCGGCAATTTGCCCGGTCAACGGCGGAAGTGTCGTGAGGCTCCACTCGAGAACGCTCGTTCTCACGGTCTGCCGTCAGATTATAGAACGATGGTTCTCCGCGCAAGAGTGTCGGGGGAGATTGCTGAATCTGGAGCAGCGTCCCACGATCATTGCAGGTGAGAGCGTCATCAGGGTCTGCGGGGAAGTCCTGCCCACCCCGGTGAGCGGCAAGTGATGGGGAGCGCAAGACAGCCGCCCCATCACGGCCCCGGTCGGCGGTCGCCGGTCGGCCAGGACAGCCCGCATGCGTTGCACGTCGCGCCGCGTACCGGCGCCGACGCACGATGATCAGGACGCTCTCCACCGGTCAGGCATCGTCCGAGAGCCGTTCATCACGGATCTCGGCCTATCGCAAGGAGCTCCGAATGCCGTCCGCGATGCTGTGGCGGGGCTCCCAGCCGAGGAGCCGCTTGGCGCGGTCGCAGCGCGTGAAGGCACCGGCCGCGTCGCCGTGGCGGGGGCCGGTTGGCGGTCTCTGCCGCAGGTGTGGTCTCTCCCCACGGGACCCGCCGTAGATCCGGCGCTGGATCTACGGCGGGCGATCGGGCGGTCAGAGGCCGAGGTCGCTCAGGCCGGGGTGGTCGTCGGGGCGGCGCCCGAGCGGCCAGTGGTACTTGCGCTCCGACTCCTTGATGGGGAGGTCGTTGATGCAGGCATAGCGTCGTCGCATCAGGCCGTTGTCGTCGAACTCCCAGTTCTCGTTGCCGTAGGAGCGGAACCAGTTGCGGGAGTCGTCACGCCATTCGTAGGCGAAGCGCACGGCGATGCGGTTGCCGTCGAAGGCCCACAGCTCCTTGATGAGCCGGTACTCCAGCTCCCGGTCCCACTTGCGGGTGAGGAAGGCGATGATCTCGTCGCGGCCGGTGGCGAACTCCGCGCGGTTCCTCCAGCGCGAGTCCACGGTGTAAGCCAGGGCGACCTTCTCCGGGTCTCGGGAGTTCCAGCCGTCTTCTGCCAGGCGGACCTTCTCGATGGCGGTCTCCCGGGTGAACGGCGGGAGCGGCGGGCGTGGATTGTCGGTCATGTTGTCTCCTTGGGTTCGTGCCGTATCGCCACAGGCGCGGGGGCCGTTGGCACGGGCAGAGAACGATCGTTCTCACCTTCGAGTCCAACCGTATGAGAACGATGGTTCTCCCGCAAGGGGGTGTGGCATACGAAGTCTCAAGATCCGAGGGATCTGGGGCGGGTGGCAGCTCTTTGGCAGCCCTGCGCCTCTTGCAACATCTCTTGCGCGAGCCCTTCAAGCAGGAGCAACGTTTCCGCAGGTCAACCATGGTTTTCGAGTATGGTTTGGGGTCTGACATCCCCTCTACTGCCACTTTCCCGCGCCGGTTGGACGATGAGTGAGGGACGTGGGCGTGGTCGAGCGGCGGCCTCGGGGATCGGGGCGCGGCCTGGAACTCTGCTCCGCGTCGGCTCCGCCGCCGCGCTCGGCCGGTGCGGGGCGCCGGGCCTGGGGGCCCGGGCGGGTCGGGGTCTTGAACTCCGGTGCGAGACCGTGAGGCCTTTTCAATCTCACGTTGCTCCGTGGTGGAGGACGAGGACGGCCTTCAGGATGTCCGTGATCCGGTTGGTGCTGCAGCGCAGTTTGCGGAGCAGGCGCCAGTCCTTCGGAACGGCCATGGCTTGCTCGCCAACGCAGGGGATCTTGGCGTGGGTGTGTTGCGGCGCCCGCAGAGCGTCCGAGCAGGTCCGACGCAGCGTGTGTATGCCCCGCTGCTTTCCGCGCAGTAAACAACACCAGCGCAAGTAACGGCGTCGAAACGTAGACCTTGCAAGTTGCGTGGCTCGCAACCTAGTGCGTATAGCGATACCCGTACTAGCATGCCACGCGTATCTACGGCGCGAGCGAGACGAGGCACTATGGCTCCCCTGCAATACGACTTCGTCATCGTCGGCGGTGGATCGGCCGGCAGTGCACTGGCGAACCGACTCTCCGCCGACCCGGGCAACAAGGTGCTGGTCCTGGAGGCCGGCCGGCCCGACTATCCGTGGGATGTCTTCATCCACATGCCCGCGGCGCTGACCTACCCGATCGGTAGCCGGTTCTACGACTGGAAGTACGAGTCCGAACCCGAGCCCCACATGGGCGACCGGCGCATCTACCACGCGCGCGGCAAGGTGCTGGGTGGTTCCAGCAGCATCAACGGCATGATCTTCCAGCGCGGCAATCCTATGGACTACGAGCGCTGGGCCGCCGATGCCGGCATGGAGTCCTGGGACTACGCGCACTGCCTGCCGTACTTCAAACGGATGGAGAACTGTCTCGCGGCCGACCCCGACGACGAGTTCCGCGGCCATGACGGCCCTCTCGTCCTCGAACGCGGCCCCGCCTCCAACCCGCTGTTCACCGCTTTCCTCGAGGCCGTCCAGGAGGCGGGCTACCCCCGCACCGACGACGTCAACGGCTACCAGCAGGAGGGCTTCGCCCCCTTCGACCGCAACGTCCACCGGGGCCGCCGACTGTCGGCCTCGAAGGCGTACCTCAAGCCCGCGAAGAAGCGGCCCAACCTCACCATCACCACCCGCGCCTTGGTCACCCGCGTCCTCTTCGAGGGCAAGCGTGCCGTCGGTGTCGAGTACCGGCGCGGCCGCGGCAAGCCCCAGCAGGTGCACGCCCGCGAAGTCATCCTCTGCGGCGGTGCGATCAACTCTCCTCAGCTGCTCCAGCTCTCCGGCGTGGGCAACGCCAAGGAACTGAGCGCGCTCGGCATCGACATCGTCCACGACCTCCCGGGCGTCGGCGAGAACATGCAGGACCACTTGGAGGTGTACATCCAGTACGCCTGCAAGCAGCCTGTCTCCATGCAGCCGTACATGGCGAAGTGGCGCGCCCCCTTCATCGGCCTGCAGTGGCTCTTCCGCAAGGGCCCGGCCTCGACCAACCACTTCGAGGCCGGCGGCTTCGCCCGCAGCAACGAGGACGTGGACTACCCCAACCTGATGTTCCACTTCCTGCCCATCGCAGTCCGCTACGACGGCTCCTCGCCCGCCGGCGGGCACGGCTACCAGGTGCACGTCGGGCCCATGTACTCCGACGCCATCGGCTCGGTGAAGATCAAGAGCAAGGATCCCGACGAGCACCCGGCGCTGCGCTTCAACTACCTGTCCACCGAACAGGACCGCCGCGAGTGGGTCGAGTCGATCCGCGTCGCCCGCAAGCTCCTCAACCAGCCCGCGCTGGCCCCGTACAACGACGGGGAGATCTCACCCGGCCCGTCCGTGGAGAGCGACGAGGAGATCCTCGCCTGGGTCGCGAAGGAGGGCGAGACCGCCCTGCATCCCTCCTGCACCTGCAAGATGGGCACCGACGAGATGTCCGTCGTCGATCCCACCAGCATGCGGGTGTACGGCGTGGAGGGGTTGCGTGTCGTCGACGCGTCGGTGATGCCCTATGTCACCAACGGCAATATCTACGCGCCGGTGATGATGATCGCGGAGAAGGCGGCGGACCTCATCCTCGGCAAGGAGCCGCTGGCCCCCTCCAAGGCCGCGTACTACCGGCACCGCGACGCCCGGAAGCAGGCCGGGTAGACCTTGGGCGCCGAAGGGTTCCGGACGCTGCTGCACAGCGTCCGCTACGAGGTGCTGCCCGCGAGGGCGACCGAGGACAAGGTCCTCGCCCATGTCCCGCGCGACGTCGTCGTCACCGTGACGGCGTCGCCGGTCAAGGGCCTGGAACCGACGCTCGATCTCGCCAGCCGGCTCGCGACGCACGGCTATCGCGTCGTCCCGCACGTGCCCGCGCGGCTGCTGCAGGACGACGCGCACCTGAAGGACGTCGTCGACCGGCTCCTGGAGGCGGGCGTCGACGACGTGTTCGTCCCGGCGGGCGACGCCGATCCGCCGGCCGGGACCTATACCGGAGCACTGCCCGTGCTGCGCAGGCTGAGTGAGCTGGGCAGCCCCTTCGCTCGCGTCGGCATCACGGGTTATCCCGAGAGCCATCCGCTCATCCACGACGACATCACCATCCAGGCGATGTGGGACAAGCACACGCACGCCACGTACGTCGTGAGCAACCTCTGCTTCGACCCGCGCGTGCTGGGTGACTGGGTCGGCCGGATACGCCGCCGCGGTGTCACCCTGCCCGTGCACGTGGGCGTCGCGGGCCCCGTGCAGCGGGCCAAGCTCCTGTCCATGGCGGCGAAGATCGGCGTGGGGGAGTCCACCCGCTTTCTGACCCGGCACGCCTCCTGGTTCCTGCGCTTCGCGGCGCCCGGCGGCTACTCGCCCGAGCGGCTGCTCGCCCGCTCCGCGGGCGCGCTCTCTTCCCCCGCGGCGGGGGTGGCCGGCCTGCACCTCTTCACCTTCAACCAGATCGCCGAGACCGAGCGGTGGCGCTGCGCGCTGCTTGACCGGCTCGGGGGCTGAGTCCCGCTCCTGCGCCGTTGGCCCCGGTGATGGGTGTCCGGGGTCCACCGGGCCTTGCTAGGGGCTGCGCCCCCAGACCCCCATTGGCCTGAACGGCCTCGTCCTCAAACTCCCCCACTCTCGGCTTCGCTCGAGCGGGGGGACCCCCACGACGGGCTGTCACGACGGGCTGATTTACCCTCCCGGAGCGCGTATACAACGCCGGGCGGGGGCTGGAATCCAGCCCCCGCCCGGCGATCGCGTATGGCTCAGCGGAAGACGACCGTGCGGTGGCCGTCCACCATGACGCGGCTCTCGCTGTGCCACTTCACCGCATGCGCGAGCACCTGCGCCTCCACGTCCCGCCCGACCGTGACCAGCTCCTCGGGGTCGAGCGAGTGGTCCACCCGGACCACGTCCTGCTCGATGATCTGTCCCTCGTCCAGGTCCGGTGTCACATAGTGCGCCGTCGCGCCGACGAGCTTCACCCCGCGCTCGTACGCCTGGTTGTAGGGGCGCGCGCCCTTGAAGCTGGGCAGGAAGGAGTGGTGAATGTTGATGGCGCGGCCCTCCAACTGCTTGCACAGGTCGTCGGAGAGGATCTGCATGTAGCGGGCCAGCACCACCAGATCGATGTCCAGCTCGCGCACGAGCTCCAGCAGGCGCGCCTCGGCGTCGGCCTTGGTGTCCTTGGTCACCGGGATGTGGTGGAAGGGAACGCCGTAGGTCTCGGCCAGGCCCTCGAAATCCCGGTGATTGGAGACAATCGCGGGGATCTCGATATTGAGGGCGCCGGTGCGCCGGCGGAAGAGCAGATCGTTGAGGCAGTGACCGAACTTGGACACCATGATGAGCGTCCGGGTCGGGGTCGAGGCGTCCCGAAGGCTCCAGGAGATCCGGTAGGCCTCGGCGACGGGCCCGAATCGGTAACGCAGATTTTTCAAGTCGGCGTTTGGATCGGAAACGTCGAAGTGGACCCTCATGAAGAAACGGTCCTCGAGTCGATCATCGAACTGCTGGCTCTCCAGGATGTTGCCGGAGTTCCTGACGAGGAAGCCGCTCACGGCGTGGACCAGTCCGGCGCTGTCCGGACACGAGAGAGTGAGGACGTACTCACGGCCAGGATGCGGTCGAGGTGACATGTGCAGCCTCCGTCGGTGCGTATTGCACAACATGGTGAGCGATACGCAACATGGTTGGGCTTGGCGCGGCGTGTGGTCAAGAGCGGCCGGGCAACTGCCCGCATGGTGAAATCGTCATCCGCCAACCCCTTGACGTATGTCCGCACATTCGCCAGGGTGTTCCACCACAAGCAATACGGTGCACGATGCGCAACGGAATTCGCTCGAAGGGCTCCACACGTGGCAGACCTGTATGTGGACGGAGAATGGCGCGATCCGGTGGCCGGAGGTCACCGGGAAATCCGCTGTCCCGCTGACGGCACGCTCGCCGCGACCGTATCCGAGGGGACGCGTCCCGATACCGAGGCCGCGATCGCCGCGGCCCGCCGGGCCTTCGACGAAGGACCCTGGCCGCGCACCCCCGAGCGGGAGCGCGGTGCGCTGCTACTGCGCACCGCCGACCTCATGGAGCGCGACGCCAAGGAGTTCGCCCGCGCCGAATCGCTGGACACCGGCAAGCGGCTGGTGGAGAGCGAGTACGACATCGCCGATGTCGTCTCCTGCTTCCGCTACTACGGCGGGATCGGGGGCACCGACGCCGGCCGGGTGATCGACACCGGCCGCGACGACGCCGTCAGCCGCGTCGTCTATGAGCCGGTCGGCGTGTGCGGACTCATCACCCCCTGGAACTACCCGCTGCTCCAGGCGTCGTGGAAGGTCGCGCCCGCCCTCCTCGCGGGCAACACGATCGTCCTCAAGCCCAGCGAGCTCACCCCTTCCACCTCCATCCTGCTGATGAAGGCCCTTCAGGAGGCCGGGCTCCCGGCCGGCGTCGCCAATCTCGTCCTGGGCAACGGGCCCGAGGTGGGCGCACCGCTCTCCGAGGACCCGGCCGTCGACCTGGTCTCCTTCACCGGGGGCCTGCAGACGGGCAAGAGGATCATGGCCACCGCCTCCTCGACCGTGAAGAAGGTGGCGCTGGAGCTCGGCGGCAAGAATCCCAACGTCGTCTTCGCCGACGCCGATTTCGAGACGGCCGTGGACTTCGCCCTCACGGCCGTCTTCCTGCACTCGGGGCAGGTCTGCTCGGCCGGTGCCCGCCTGATCGTCGAGGACTCCCTGCACGACGCCTTCGTCGACGAGATCGTCCGCCGCGCCCGGCAGATCCGCCTCGGCGGCCCCTTCGACGCCGAGGCCGAGACCGGACCGCTGATCTCCGCACAGCACCGGCAGAAGGTCGAGGCGTACGTCGCGGCGGGCCTCGCCGAAGGCGCGGTGCTGCGCTGCGGCGGCGCACGCCCCGATGACCCCGCGCTGGCGAACGGCCACTACTACCCGCCCACCGTGCTCGACGAGTGCCGCCAGGACATGCGGGTGGTGCACGAGGAGTCCTTCGGTCCCGTGCTCACCGTCGAACGCTTCCAGGGCGAGGAAGACGCCGTACGCATCGCCAACGACACCGAGTACGGACTCGCCGGAGCCGTCTGGACGCAGGACGCCGGGAAGGCCCAGCGGGTCGCCCGGCGGCTTCGCCACGGCACGGTGTGGATCAACGACTACCACCCCTATGTGCCGCAGGCGGAATGGGGTGGCTTCGGGCATTCGGGCGTGGGCCGGGAGCTGGGACCGACCGGCCTGGACGAGTACCGAGAGCCCAAGCACATCTGGCAGAACATCCAACCCCGGCCGCAGCACTGGTTCCGCGGCTGAACGCCGAAAAGAGGTCGATCGTGACCCCAGCACAGACCGAGGTGCCGCAGCGGCGCGGCACGCCCCAGGACTCGGCCCCCACCCCGGTCATATCCGTGCGCAAGCTGTGGAAGGTGTTCGGGCCGAAAGCCGACCAGGTACCGGACTCCGCGGAGCTGTGCGGGCTCACCCGCCGTGAGCTGATGGACCGCACCGGATGCACCGCCGCCGTGCGCGACGTGAACTTCGAGGTCTCGCCCGGCGAGGTCTTCGTCGTCATGGGCCTGTCCGGCTCCGGCAAGTCCACGCTGGTGCGATGTCTGACCCGGCTGATCGAACCCACCGCCGGGGAGATCGTCTTCGAGGGCGAGGACATCCGCGACGCGGACGACAAGCGCCTGCGCGAACTGCGGCGCAGCAAGTTCTCCATGGTCTTCCAGCACTTCGGGCTGCTGCCCCACCGCCGGGTCGTCGACAATGTGTCCTTCGGCCTGGAGATCCGCGGCATGGGCAAGGCGGAGCGCACCAAGCGGGCCCTGGAGGTCGTCGAACTGGTCGGCCTCTCCGGCTATGAGAACTCCTACCCCGACCAGCTCTCCGGCGGCATGCAGCAGCGCGTCGGCCTCGCCCGGGCGTTGGCCGGCGATCCGGACGTGCTCCTCTTCGACGAACCGTTCTCGGCGCTCGACCCGCTGATCCGCCGTGACATGCAGAACGAGGTCATCCGCCTGCACCACGAGGTCGGCAAGACGATGGTGTTCATCACCCACGACCTCTCCGAGGCGCTGAAGCTGGGCGACCGCATCCTCATCATGCGCGACGGCAAGATGGTCCAGTGCGGTACCGGCGACGAGTTGGTAGGCGCCCCGGCCGACGACTACGTACGCGACTTCGTCAAGGACGTGCCGCGCGGCGACGTACTGACCCTGCGGTGGATCATGCGCCCGGCGGAGCCCCACGACGCCCTGGACGGTCCCGAGTTGGGCCCGGACGTCGTGGTGAGGGAAGCCACCCGGGCGGTGCTGGCGGCGGAGAAACCGGTCAAGGTCGTCGAGCACGGCAAGCTGCTCGGCATCGTCGGCGACGAGGAGATCCTCGCGGTGGTCGCAGGGCAGGAAGGCGACATGTGATGACCGTCGCCGTGGAGAAGCCCGAGAAGGCAGACAAGACAGACAAGGTCGAGAAGACCGCGCCCGTCGCGGGCGCACGCAGAGTCAGCCGCGGCATGGTGGTGGCCGCGATCCTGGTCGCGTGGCTGGTGCTCTTCGCCGTGCTGCGCGGCAAGCAGACCCTGACGCTGGCGGCGGCGGACCTCACGGATCTGCACCGCTGGTTCAACGACGTCAACGACTCGATCGGCGCCGACCGCAACTCCAACCCGCTCTTCCTGTACTTCTTCAACGAGATCCGCCTGGTCATCGACAATCTGGTGACCTTCATCCAGGACCTGATCTCCCAGCCGTCCGCCGACCGCCCGGTCCCGCAGATCGGCTGGCTCGGCGTCGTCGGCATCGCCGGCTATGTCTCCTGGGCCGTGGGCAACTGGCGGGTCGCACTCCTGGCCGTGGCCGGCTTCACCTTCTTCGGGCTGCAGGGCCTGTGGCAGGAGAGCATGGACACCCTGGCGCTGACCCTCTCGGCGGTCTTCGTGGCGCTGCTGTTCGCCATCCCGCTGGGCGTGTGGGCGGGGCTGTCCGACCGGTTCAACCGGATCATGACGCCCTTCCTGGACTTCATGCAGACGATGCCGACCTTCGTCTACCTGGCCCCGCTGACCCTGTTCTTCCTCATCGGCCCGGCCTCCGCCACGATCGCCACCCTGATCTACGCGGCGCCGCCGGCGATCCGCATCACCGCGCACGCCATCCGTTCCGTACCGGAGACCACCGTCGAGGCGGCCGACTCGCTGGGCGCGACGCGGCGGCAGGCGCTGCTGAAAGTCCTGCTGCCGATGTCCAAGCGGACCGTGGTGATGGGCGTCAACCAGACCATCATGGCCGCCCTGGCCATGGTGACCATCGCGGCCCTGATCGACGCACCCGGCCTCGGAAAGACCGTCGTCCAGGCCCTGCAGTCGCTCGACGTCGGTACGGCCTTCAACGCGGGCCTGGCCATTGTGGTGATGGCCATCGTCCTGGACCGGGTCACGACCGCGGCGAGCGCACGCGCGGAGGCGGCCCGGCGCTCGGGGAACCGCTTCGCCACGTGGCGGCGGCCGCTGCTGGCGGCGGGCGCAGTGGTTGCGGTGGTGCTGATCTACATGTCGCACACGTACCTGTGGGCAGCGGAGTTTCCCGGCGAGGGCAGCACCGGCAGCAACATCGCGAGCGCGGCGGACAGCGTGACCACGTGGGCGCAGGACAACCTGTCGGGGATCACGAACGCGTTCCGCGACGTGATCACCAACGGACTGCTCAATCCCTTCCAGACGGTGCTGACCGACTCCCCGTGGTGGCTGGTCGGCGCGGTCCTGATCGCCCTCGGCACGGTGCTCGGCGGATGGCGCGCCGGGGTCACCGCGGCGGTCTGCGTGGGCTTGCTGGTCGGCACGGGCGTCTGGTCGGACAGCATGACGACGCTGGCGTCGACCGCCGTGGCGACCGTGCTGGTGATGCTGCTCGGTGTCGTCTTCGGAGTGTGGATGGGGCGCAGCATGCTGGTGGACCGGCTGCTGCGGCCCACTCTGGACGCGGCGCAGGTCATGCCGCCGTTCGTCTATCTCGTGCCGTTTCTCGCGCTGTTCGGCGCGACGCGGTTCACGGCGATCGTCGCCGCCGTCGTCTACGCGGTGCCGGTCGCCATCAAGATCATCGCGGACGGAGTGCGGGCCGTGCCCGAGACCACCGTCGAAGCGGCCACGGCTGCCGGGTGCAACACCTGGCAGATCATCACCAAGGTTCAACTGCCGATGTCACGCAGTGCCCTGACTCTTGCGACCAACCAGGGCCTGATCTACGTGCTGTCGATGGTTGTGGTGGGCGGCCTGGTAGGAGCGGGCGCCCTCGGCTACGACGTCGTGGCCGGATTCTCGCAGGGCGAGCTGTACGGCAAGGGGCTGGCGGCGGGGCTCGCCATCGTACTGCTCGGAGTCATGTTCGACCGGATCACTCAGGCAGCGGCGCGACGTACGAGCGCATAAGGGAGCACTGACCATGGCAAGGCAAGCAAGACAGTGGAGAGTCGGCGCGGCCGGCATAGCGGTCCTCGGCCTCACTCTCACCGCCTGCGGCGGTGCGAAGGTCGGTGACAGCTCCGCCGGCTCGGGCAGCTCGGGCAAGTGCGGCACCTTCAATCTCGCCGTCAACCCGTGGGTGGGCTATGAGGCGGACGCGGCGGTCGTCGCGTATGTCGCGGAGCAGAAGCTCGGCTGCAAGGTCAACAAGAAGGACCTGAAGGAAGAGATCGCCTGGCAGGGCTTCGGGACGGGTGAGGTCGACGCCGTCCTGGAGAACTGGGGGCACGACGACCTGAAGAAGAAGTACATCACCCAGCAGAAGACCGCCGTCGACGCAGGCCAGACCGGCAACAAGGGCATCATCGGCTGGTACGTACCGCCGTGGCTGGCCAAGGAACACCCCGACATCAAGGACTGGAAGAACCTGAACAAGTACGCGTCCAAGTTCAAGACTTCCGAGTCGGGCGGCAAGGGCCAGCTCCTCGACGGCGACCCGTCGTACGTCACCAACGACGAGGCGCTGGTGAAGAACCTGAAGCTGGACTTCAAGGTGGTGTACGCGGGCAGCGAGACCGCGCTCATCCAGGCCTACCGGAAGGCCGAGAAGAACAAGGAATGGGTGATCGGCTACTTCTACGAGCCGCAGTGGTTCCTGTCCGAGGTGCCGCTGGTCAAGGTCGATCTGCCCGCGTACAAGACGGGCTGTGACGCCGACGCGGCGAAGATTGCCTGCGACTATCCCGTGTACAACCTCGACAAGATCGTCAGCGCGAAGTTCGCCAAGTCGGGCAGCCCCGCCTATGACTTGGTGAAGAACTTCAGCTGGACGAACGACGACCAGAACGTCGTCGCCAAGTACATCGCGGTGGACAAGATGTCGGCCGAGGCGGCGGCGAAGAAGTGGGTCGAGGCCAACCCCGACAAGGTCGACGCCTGGATCAAGTAGGGCACACCGCGGCACCGCGCCGGAGCTGGAGCGTTGCCGCACGAACGACCCGGAAACCCGCCGGAACGGGCCCGGCAGGCTGCGCTGGCAGCCTGCCGGGCCCCGTCGCGTTTCGGGCTGTTTTCCGACGTCACGGACCCCTTGACACCCACTCCTCGCGACGGGCACATTGAGTTGCGCAACCTGAAGCATGTTGCGCAGACAGCAACTGGACTGCTTTTAGTCGGAGGTGCGGCGATGGCGGGACCCCGAGTGGTGATCATCGGAGCGGGCGTCGTGGGAGCGGCCCTCGCGGACGAGATCTCCGCGCGAGGCTGGACCGAAGTGACCGTGGTCGACCAGGGCCCGCTCCCCGCCACCGGGGGCTCCTCCTCGCACGCCCCGGGCCTGGTCTTCCAGACGAACTCCTCCAAGACCATGACCGAACTGGCCCGCTACACCGTCGAGAAGTTCTGCTCCCTCGACGTCGACGGCAACCCCTGCTTCCTGCAGGTCGGCGGCCTCGAAGTGGCCACCACCCCCGAGCGCCTCGCCGAACTGCACCGCCGCCACGGCTGGATCACCGCCTGGGGCATCGAGGCCCGGCTGCTCAGCCCCGAGGAGTGCGTCGAGCAGCACCCTCTGGTGAACCCGGACAGGGTCCTCGGCGGCCTCCTGGTCCCGACGGACGGTCTCGCGAAGGCCGTTCTCGCGGTCGAGGCACAGATCCGCCGCGCCACCGAGCGCGGCGTACGCTTCCTCGCCCGCCACGAAGTCCTCGACGTGCAGCAGAGCGAGGGCCGGGTGACCGGCGTCCTCACCGACCAGGGCGAGATCCCCGCCGACATCGTCGTGTGCTGCGCCGGCATCTGGGGCCCGAAGATCGCCCGCATGGTCGGCATGAACCTCCCGCTCACCCCGCTCGGCCACCAACTGGCCTGGACCGGCCCCGTACCGGCCCTGGCGGGCCAGACCGAGGAGGCGGTGCGCCCGATCCTGCGTCACCAGGACGCCGACCTCTACTACCGCGACCGCTTCGACGGCCTCGGCATCGGCTACTACGGACACCGACCCATGCCCATCTCCGCCGACGACATCCTCTCCGTGGACGAGGCCGACGAGATGCCGTCGGTCCTGAAGTTCACCGAGGACGACTTCGCGGACGCCTGGACCGAAACCCAGTCCCTGCTCCCCGCAACCGCGGAGGCCAAGGTCGAAGAAGGCATCAACGGCCTGTTCTCCTTCACCACCGACGGCCTGCCCCTCCTCGGCGAATCCCCGGACGTCAAGGGCTTCTGGGTCGCCGAGGCGGTCTGGGTCACCCACTCCGCCGGCGTCGGACGGGCCGTGGCGGAATGGCTGGTCGACGGCTACTGCTCGTCCTTCGACCTGCACGAGTGCGACGTCAACCGCTTCGAGCCGCACCAGCTCGCCCCGGAGTACGTCCTGGCCCGCGACTGCCAGAACTTCGTCGAGGTCTACGACATCCTGCACCCCCTCCAGCCGTCGGGGGACCCGCGCCCGATCCGCACCAGCCCCTTCTACGCCCGCCAGCAGGAACTCGGCGCCTTCTTCCTGGAGGCGAACGGCTGGGAGCGCCCGCAGTGGTACGAGGCCAACGCCGGCCTGGTCGAAGGGCGTTCCATCCCGACCCCCAACGACTGGGCCGCGCGCTACTGGTCGCCCATCGTCGGCGCCGAGGCGCAGGCCACCCGCGAGACCGTCGCGATGTACGACATGACGGCCCTCAAGCGGCTCGAGGTCAGCGGCCCCGGTGCCGCCGACTTCCTGGAGCGGCTGGTCACCGGCAAGGTCGCCAAGTCCGTCGGCTCCGTGACGTACACCCTGCTCCTGGACCACGACGGCGGCATACGCAGCGACATCACCGTCGCCCGGCTGGCCCGCGACCACTTCCAGGTCGGCGCCAACGGCAACCTGGACCTCGACTGGTTCTCCCGCCACCTCCCCGCCGACGGCACGGTCCAGGTCCGCGACATCACCCCCGGTACCTGCTGCATCGGCCTGTGGGGACCGCTCGCCCGCAAGGTCCTGCAGCCGCTCACCGATGCGGACTTCTCCAACGACGGCCTGAAGTACTTCCGCGCCAAGCGCGCCCACATCGGCTCCGTCCCGGTCACCGCGATGCGTCTGTCGTACGTCGGTGAGCTCGGCTGGGAGCTGTACACCACCGCCGACCTGGGCCAGAAGCTGTGGGACACCCTGTGGCAGGCGGCCCAGCCGCTGGGCGGCATCGCGGCCGGCCGCGGCGCCTTCAACAGCCTCCGCCTGGAGAAGGGCTACCGCTCCTTCGGCACCGACATGACCTATGAACACGACCCCTACGAGGCCGGAGTCGGCTTCGCCGTCAAGCTCGACAAGGACGACTTCATCGGCAAGGCCGCACTCGAGCGGCGCAAGGCCGACGTACGGCGCAAACTGACCTGCCTCACGATCGACGACCCGCACTCCGTCGTCATGGGCAAGGAGCCGGTCTACGACGGCGAGAGCCCCGTCGGCTATGTCACCAGCGCCGCCTACGGCTACACCATCGGCAAGGGCATCGCTTACGCGTGGCTCCCCGCGGAGCTCGCCACCCCCGGTACCACCCTGCACATCGGCTACTTCGACCAGCGCATCGCGGCGGTCGTCGCCGAGGAGCCCCTGTTCGACGCGACCATGTCCCGGCTCCGTGGCTGATCCACAGCGTCGGCTTCGACGGAAGGAGCACCGTCGGTGACCGCACAGCTCCTCGACGGCAAGGCGACCGCCGCCGAGATACGCCGCGAACTCGCCGAGCGCGTGGCCAAGTTGACCGCCATCGACGGCCGCCCGCCGGGGCTCGGCACCGTCCTGGTCGGCGACGACCCCGGCAGCCACGCCTACGTAGGCGGCAAACACC
This sequence comes from Streptomyces sp. NPDC001530, assembly GCF_042894545.1. Lineage (NCBI taxonomy): Bacteria > Bacillati > Actinomycetota > Actinomycetes > Kitasatosporales > Streptomycetaceae > Streptomyces > Streptomyces sp. NPDC001530. Next base: position 10,550 of record NZ_JBIAVS010000027.1, on the reverse strand, counting down.
GGGACTGCGCGCAGATCGGCGTCGCCTCCCTGCGCCGCGAACTGCCCGCCGACGCCACGCAGCAGCAGGTCGAGGACGTGATCGACGAGCTCAACACCGATCCGGCCTGCACCGGCTACATCGTCCAACTCCCGCTCCCGCGCCACCTGGACGCGAACGCCGTACTGGAACGCATGGACCCGGCCAAGGACGCCGACGGCCTGCACCCCGTCAACCTCGGCCGGCTCGCCCTGGGCGTCGAGGCCCCGCTGCCGTGCACCCCGCGCGGCATCGTCGAACTGCTGCGCCGGTACGACGTGCCGCTCGCCGGAGCGCGGGTGTGCGTGATCGGCCGGGGTATCACGGTCGGACGGCCCATCGGACTGCTGCTCACCCGCAGGTCCGAGAACGCCACCGTGACCCTGTGCCATACCGGCACCAAGGGCCTGGCCTGGCACGTGCGCGAGGCGGACATCGTCATCGCGGCCGCGGGCTCGCCCGGGCTGATCACCAAGGACATGCTGCGCCCCGGCGCGGCGGTCCTGGACGTCGGCATCACCCGCACCGACCTCGGGCTGGTCGGCGATGTGCACCCGGACTCCGCCAAGGTCGCCGGATGGCTCGCGCCGATGCCCGGGGGCGTAGGACCCATGACGCGGGCGATGCTGCTTGCCAATGTCGTCGAGGCCGCCGAGAGGAACGCGAACGCCGTATGAACGCGCTGAACACCCCCCTGGCGGAGCTGGACCCCGAGGTCCACGCCGCCCTCGCCGCCGAGCTGCACCGCCAGCAGTCCACCCTTGAAATGATCGCCTCCGAGAACTTCGCGCCCTCCGCCGTGATGGAGGCGCAGGGCTCGGTCCTCACCAACAAGTACGCCGAGGGCTACCCCGGCCGCCGCTACTACGGCGGATGCGAACACGTCGACGTCACCGAGCGGTTGGCGATCGACCGCATCAAGTCCCTCTTCGGTGCGGGCTACGCCAACGTCCAGCCGCACTCGGGCGCCCAGGCCAACACCGCAGTCTTCTTCGCCCTGCTCCAGCCCGGCGACACGATCCTCGGCCTCGACCTCGCGCACGGCGGGCATCTCACCCACGGGATGCGCCTCAACTACAGCGGCAAGATGCTGAACGTCGTGCCGTACCACGTGGCCGAGACGGACCACCTCGTCGACATGGACGAGGTCGAGCGGCTCGCCAAGGAACACCGCCCCAAGATGATCATCGCGGGCTGGTCGGCGTACCCCAGGCAGTTGGACTTCGCGGCCTTCCGGCGGATCGCCGACGAGGTGGGCGCCCTGCTGATGGTCGACATGGCGCACTTCGCGGGCCTGGTCGCCGCCGGACTGCACCCCAGTCCCGTACCGCACGCCCATGTGACCACCACGACGACGCACAAGACGCTCGGCGGTCCGCGCGGCGGGGTCATCCTCACCAATGAGGCCGACCTCGCCAAGAAGATCAACTCGGCGGTGTTCCCCGGTATGCAGGGCGGGCCGCTGGAGCACGTCATCGCCGCGAAGGCGGTGTCGTTCAAGGTCGCCGCGTCACCCGAGTTCGCCGAGCGTCAGGCCCGTACGCTGGCCGGTTCCCGCATCCTCGCCGAACGGCTCACCCGCGCCGACGCGGCGGCCGCCGGGGTGAAGGTGCTCACCGGCGGCACGGACGTCCACCTGGTCCTGGTCGACCTGCGCGACTCCGAACTCGACGGCAGGCAAGCGGAAGACCTGCTCCACGAGATCGGCATCACCGTCAACCGTAACGCCGTGCCCTTCGACCCGCGCCCACCCATGGTCACCTCGGGCCTGCGCATCGGCACCCCGGCACTGGCCACCCGCGGGTTCACCGAGGAGGACTTCGTCGAGGTCGCCGACGTGATCGCGCTGGCCCTCCAGCCCGAGCCCGACATCGCGGCGCTGCGCGCCCGCACGGAGGCGCTGGCCGCCAAGCACCCGCTCTACGCGCACCTTTCAGATCCTTCAGAAGACGGAGACGTCCGATGAGCCCCCGCACCCCCGGCGCCGAGCTCCCCGAACACCCGGACTGGCTGTGGCGCACGCCCGAGCCGAAGCGCTCGTACGACGTCGTCATCGTGGGCGGCGGCGGACACGGCCTCGCCACCGCCCACTACCTGGCGAAGAACCACGGCATCACCAACGTCGCCGTGCTGGAGAAGGGCTGGCTGGCGGGCGGCAACATGGCCCGCAACACCACCATCATCCGCTCCAACTACCTGTGGGACGAGAGCGCCGGCATCTACGAGCACGCGCTCAAACTGTGGGAGGGACTGGCGGACGAGCTCGACTATCCGATCCTCTTCTCCCAGCGCGGCGTGCTCAACCTCGCCCACAGCCTCCAGGACGTCCGCGACAGCGTGCGCCGCGTCGAGGCCAACCGGCTCAACGGCGTGGACGCCGAATGGCTCGACGAGCAGCAGGTCAAGGACGTCTGCCCGATCGTCAACATCTCGCCGGACGTGCGCTATCCGGTCCTGGGGGGCACCTACCAGCCGCGGGCCGGCATCGCCAAGCACGACCACGTCGCCTGGGGCCTGGCCCGCTCGGCAGACGCCGCGGGCATCGACATCATCCAGAACTGCGAAGTGACGGGCCTCGACATCGTCGGAGGCCGGGTCGTCGGCGTACAGACCACGCTCGGCCCCATCGCGGCGGGCAAGGTGGCGCTCTGCTCGGCCGGCCACACCTCGGTGCTTGCCGCCATGGCGGGCATCGAACTGCCGCTGCAGAGCCACCCGTTGCAGGCACTCGTCTCCGAACTCCTGGAACCGGTGCACCCCACGGTCGTCATGTCCAACGCGGTCCATGTGTACGTCAGCCAGGCACACAAGGGCGAGCTCGTCATGGGCGCGGGCATCGACTCGTACAACTCCTACACCCAGCGCGGTGCTTTCCACATCATCGAAGAGCAGATGTCCGCCGCCCTGGAACTCTTCCCGGTCTTCGCCCGCGCCCATGTGCTGCGCACCTGGGGCGGCATCGTCGACGTCAGCCCCGACGCCTCGCCCATCGTCGGACTCAGCCCGGTCGACAACCTCTACCTCAACTGCGGCTGGGGCACTGGCGGATTCAAGGCAACCCCAGGCGTCGGCTGGGTCTACGCCCACACCATCGCCCACGACACCCCTCACCACCTCAACGCCCCCTTCTCGCTCGACCGTTTCACCACCGGCGCGCTCGTCGACGAGCACGGCGCGGCCGCGGTGGCCCACTAGGGAGCCGAACCCATGCTGCTCATCCCATGCCCGTGGTGCGGGCCCCGTGACGAGGCCGAGTTTCACTACGGCGGCCAGGCACACGTGCCCTACCCCGAGGACCCCGCGGCCCTGACCGACGAGGAGTGGGCCCGGTACCTGTTCTTCCGCGACAACCCGAAGGGCCCGTTCGCCGAGCGGTGGAGCCACGCGGCGGGCTGCCGCCGCTGGTTCAACGCGGTGCGGGACACGGGGACGAACGAGATCCTTGCCGTCTACCGGGCAGATTCAGCCCGTCCGGCGCTTGAGGACGAGCCCGTCAGGGCGACGGCGGTCCGGGGGCAGAGCCCCCAGCGGGGCCCAGGGGCGGAGCCCGTGCCACGCGGCGGCCGTATATCGGATGCAGCGGGAACGGGCGGGATGGGGGAGACACCTGCCCCGGCCACCGCCCCGCACCCGGCGATGAAGCCGCACGTCTCCGATGGCGCCACCGCCACGCAACCGTTCCGGCTGCCCACCGGCGGACGCCTCCACCGCGACGAGCGGCTGAGCTTCGTCTTCGACGGGAAGTCGTACTACGGCTTCCGTGGCGACACCCTCGCCTCCGCCCTCCTCGCCAACGGCGTGATCCAGGCCGGCACCAGCATCAAGCTCGGCCGCCCCCGAGGCATCTTCTCGGCAGGAGTCGAAGAACCCAACGCCGTCATCCAGATCGAGGCCCCCTTCCCCGAGCCGATGCTGCCCGCGACGACCGTGGAGCTGTACGACGGTCTGGTGGCGAGCAGCCTCCCCGGACAGGGACGCCTCGCCACCGAGCCGGACCCGGCCCGCTACGACGCCGTCCACGCGCACTGCGACCTGCTCGTCGTCGGCGCCGGACCGGCCGGGCTCGCCGCCGCGGCAGCCGCCGCCCGCAGCGGAGCACGCGTCATCCTCGCTGACGACCAGCCGGAGTTGGGCGGCAGCCTGCTGGGCTCGAGTCCGCTGGGCGCGGGCGAACTCGCCGACTGGGTGCAGGAGATCGGCGCGCAGCTCGACGCCGCCCCCGAGGTCCGCGTGCTGCGCCGCACCACCGTCTTCGGCCACTACGACGACAACCACCTCCTCGCCGTCGAGCGCCGCACCAACCACCGCGGCGCCGAGGCCCCCGAGCACGTCTCCCGCGAGCGCGTCTGGCGTATCCGCGCCCGTCGCGTCGTTCTTGCCACCGGCGCCCACGAACGCTCGCTGGCCTTCGCGGACAACGACCGCCCCGGCGTGATGCTGGCCGCCTCGGCCCGCGCCTACGTCAACCGCCACGGCGTCCTGCCCGGCCGCCACGCCGTCGTCTTCACCACCAACGACAGCGCCTACGCCGCCGCGTTGGATCTCGCCGCGGCCGGTGTGGACGTAGCGGCGATCGTCGACACCCGCCCCGAGGCGGGGGAGTGGGCCCACCGTGCCCGCGAGGCCGGGATCGAGGTGCTGACCGGGCATGCCGTCACCGGCACGGAAGGCGGCGCGCGTCTCACGGCGGTGACCGTCGCCCCGTACGGGGAGTCCGCAGGGAACCGGGAGTTCGCCGCCGACCTGCTGCTGGTCTCCGGGGGCTGGAACCCGGTCGCGCACCTGTTCAGCCAGGCGGGCGGAAAGCTGCGCTACGACGAGGCGCTCGGTTCCTTCGTCCCCGACACCTGCCGCCAGTCCGTCGAGGTCGCGGGCAGCGCGAACGGCGTCCTTGACCTGGCCGGGGTCCTCGCGCAGGGCGCGGCCGCCGGTGCCCGTGCGATCGAGGCCGAGGGCTACACCTCCGAGGTGCCCCGCCTTCCCGACGTGGCCGCCGAGCCGTACACGCCGCCCATGCAGGTCTTCCTCGTCCCCGGCGCCGCCGGCGCACCGCGGTTCGTCGACCTCCAACGCGACGTCACCGTCGACGACTTGGCCCGCGCGACCGGTGCCGGTCTGCGCTCGGTGGAGCACACCAAGCGCTACACCACGGCCGGCACCGCCAACGACCAGGGCAAGACCTCAGGAGTCCTGGCCAGTGGCATCGTCGCCGAACTCCTCGGCGTGGACATCTCCGCCCTCGGCACGACGACGTTCCGGCCGCCCTACACCCCCATCTCCTTCGCCACGCTCGCGGGACGCGACCGCGGAGCCCTCCACGACCCGGTCCGCGTGACCGCCCTGCACGACTGGCATGTCATGCACGGGGCCCTGTTCGAGAACGTCGGCCAGTGGAAGCGGCCCTGGTACTACCCGCAGGACGGCGAGGACAGGGACACCGCCGTGCTACGCGAGTGCGCCGCCGCCCGCGAAGGCGTCGCCTTCATGGACGCCTCCACCCTCGGCAAGATCGACGTACAGGGCCCGGATGCCGCCGTCTTCCTCGACCGGCTCTACACCAACATGATGAGCAACCTGAAGGTCGGCATGATCCGCTACGGCGTCATGTGCCGCCTGGACGGCATGGTCTTCGACGACGGCACCGTCATCCGCCTCGCACCGGACCGCTTCCTGGTCACCACCACGACGGGCAACGCGGCCGCCGTCCTGGACTGGATGGAGGAATGGCTGCAGACCGAGTGGCCCGAGCTGCGCGTCCACTGCGCCTCCGTCACCGAGCAGTGGGCCACCGTCGCCCTGGTCGGCCCCCGCTCCCGCGACGTCCTCGGCGCGCTCGCGCCCCAACTGGCCGTGGCCAACGACGACTTCCCGTTCATGGCATGGCGGGAGACGACCGTCGCCGGCATCGAGGCCAGGGTGTGCCGGATCAGCTTCTCCGGCGAACTCGCGTACGAGATCAACGTGTCACCGTGGGAGGCCCTCGCCCTGTGGGAGGCGCTGTACGAGGCCGGCGCCCCGTACGGCATTACCCCGTACGGCACCGAGACCATGCACGTCCTGCGCGCGGAGAAGGGCTACCCGATCATCGGCCAGGACACCGACGGCACCGTCACCCCGCACGACCTGGGCATGAGTTGGGCGGTGTCGAAGAAGAAGCCCGACTTCATCGGCAAGCGCTCCTACGCCCGCGCCGACGCTGTCCGCCCCGACCGCAAGCACCTGGTCGGCCTGCTCCCCGAGGACCCGGGCACCTTCCTCCCCGAAGGCACCCACCTGGTCGCCGACAGCGTGCTGCCCGCCCCGCCCGTCCCGATGCTCGGCCATGTCACCTCCAGCTACCGCAGCGCGGCGCTCGGCCGGACCTTCGCCCTCGCCCTGATCAAGGGCGGCCGGGACCGCATCGGCGAGCGGCTCTACGCCCCCGTCGGCGACCGGCTGGTCCCGGTGACCGTCGCAAGCCCCGTCCTCTACGACCCCGAGGGAGCCCGCCGCGATGGCTGACACCGCCCTTACCGTCCCGCGCCGCAGTCCCCTGTCAGGGGCCGCCGATCGCCTGGCCGCCGCAACACGCACTTCCCGGGGCGCGGTCAGGCTCGCCGAACTCCCCTTCCTGGCCCAGGTCAACGTCCGGCTCGACGCCAAGGGAGCGGCGGCGGACGCCATCGGGCTCGCGCTGGGCCTCCAACTGCCCCTCGAACCCAACACCGTCGTACGCGCAGGGGAGCTGACCGCTGTGTGGCTCGGCCCCGACGAATGGCTGGTGGTGGGTCCGCCCGGCAGCCAGCGGGACCTGGAGAGCCGGATCAGGGCGGCGAGCGGCGACGAGCCCGTGTCTGTCACCGACGTCTCCGCCCAGCGCACCACCCTCCTCGTCGCGGGTCCACGCGCCCGCGACCTGCTGGCACACGGCTGCCCGCTGGATCTGCACCCGCGTGTCTTCGGCGCCGGATGCTGCGCCCAGACCACCCTGGGCCGTACACAGATCGTCCTGGTCGCTCGGGACGAACCCAGGGCCGGATTCTGGGTACTGGTCCGTTCCTCCTTCGCCGGCTACCTGGCGGACTGGCTGCTGGACGCGGCGGCGGAATACGTCTGAACGAGCTCAACAGGGCGTTATCTTCACAGCAGTTGGGAGGAGGCCGCGGCCGACAGGCCGATGTTGTCCGGATCCGTCGCCTCCTCCGACGGCGGCGAGGTAATCGAGCGACGGGCCGGCACGACCACCGTGCCCGCCCGGGAGATCGCCTTCAGGCCGTACGGCGGGGTGAGTTCCAGACCCTGCGGTCCGCAACGGCCTTCTTCGCCGGCCGCCGCGAGCAAGCGGCGGCGCGGATCGTTGGACCACCGGCGCCGCTCAGCTCACGTCTGCACTGCGGACCGGATCCGCCACGTCACCCCCTGACCGCCGGGGGGCCGCGAGCACACGCTGCGGCAGCCCACCGGGACCCGCCGTGCGGGGGAGGCCTGATGGCACGCACCGGCATACAGACCAGCCCCAGGCGCCGCCTTTCGTGCCGGTCCGCCGCCGCGGCCGGTCCTTCGAGGGCGCGGCCCGCAGATGAAGTCGGCCTCTCCGACCAGGACCAGCGTGGGCGCGCCAACGCCGGACAGCTCCGCTCGGACGTGGAAAGGCGGGCCTTCGCCCCGCGAGGGTGCGGCATATATGCGCAGTCCATGGCCGAGCAGGGCGATCTCGCGCAGTGCGAGGTGCTCGATCACCGCGTGTAGGGGCATGCGCAGATACTCCCAGTCGATGCCGGGCCCTCCGGAGCGGGCGATGCACACGGGACCTGTGCCGGCGACGTGGTAGCGCTGCTCGGTTCACACTTCCCAGATGCTGCGCCCACGATCGACCACACTCAAGACATTGTGAAGCATGTCATGACACTGATACGGGGATCCGCCGCGAGGCACTCGCACTTACATCGATTCGGTGATTTGTCCCGTTTCAAGCTGGCAAGGCATGCGGGCATATCGGGCAAAAGGTGCCGAATTGTTGATCCGCCCACGCCGAACACTGTCTTCGCGTCAGTGTCGGATCGGTCAGTAGGAAAGCAAAGCTTTGATAGGCTGATCACAGCGTTCCGGGTGCCGTGGACACATCCCCCGTGATCGGTGTCCGGAACGCGACACCTGCGACTAGAGCCCGCAGGTGCAGCGCCCGGGCGCCACGCGATCCCCCGATGGGTGGCGCCCGGGAGCATCCACCGCCCCGTTGGCCCAGCTGGCGCCACAGAGGCTGTCGACTGCTCCGCAGAGACCTTGGGCCCGATGGCGCCCCGCAGGCCTTTGTTTCGGACGGAGGGACGGGAACCGGCCGCGGGCGACGGCTCGCAGAGTCCGGGCCTGCCGCAGGTAGCCGTCGTCGCTCACTTCGGCGATGCGCAGTTCAGCCGCGTCCCAGGGCAGGTGGGGGTGGTCCCAGGCAAGCCATGCGGCGCGGCGTCCATCGGGCGACAGCCGTGCCTGGGAGATGAAGCGGTGTGCTGCCGACGACAGTTCCCGGACGGCCAGGCGGTCTGCGGCCGCCGACCCGTTCAGGGGCACCGCGGCGTGGATGCGCCGGACATCACCGCCACCCTTGCCGGTGAACTCCTCCAGCACACAGCGGACTTCGCCCTGCTCGAGATCCACAACCGGCTCGGCCCAGCGAAGACCGCCGCCCACCGGCGTCAGCGGAAAGGGGGCGCTGGGCAGACCCCGCTCGATACGGAAGGCGTCCAGCCTGCTGCCGGTTGCGGGGGCTGCCGTCTAGGAACGCTTGGCGCGGTAGAGGCCCCGGCCGGTCCGCTGGACACGGGAGGTACCGACAAGGCGGTCGAGGGTGCTGCGGACGCCGTTGATGCTTCCGCTGTCGGTGTCACGGCCGAGCGCCGCGGCAACATCACGGGCCCGCACGTCTACGTCGCCGACGCTCGCGAAGTACTCCATGATCTGCTCGGTGAGCTTGCCGTATTGCTTCTGCCCGTCCGTGTCTGTGCCGGCAGCAAGAGGACGTTTCGCGGCCTTGCCGCTCTGCGGCTTCCGAGGCTGCAGCGCGGCCTTCGTTGTGGTGTCCGCAGGCTCGGCGGAGACACTGTCGGTCTGCGGTTCGGCGGTCGCCAGAGCTTGGCCGCGCTGCGTGCCTGCAGCACCGGCCGTAGCCGTCGAGGCCGCAACGGCTGCGTTGAGCATCAGGGTCTCGAGGGCACTGAGGGCCCGCTGCACCGAGCCGAGATGCGCCACGACCGCGGCCAGTTCCCTTTCCAGCGCCTGCTTCTGGACCTGCAGGCGGGCAAGTTCCTCTTGAAGGCTCTCAGCGGTGATCTCAATGTTATGCGCCGTGTCGCTTACAGAGACCATGTGTTCCTCTCATCCTCAACCCCTCGTGCCGCGCCCAAGACTCACGTGCGGTGCCGCTCGGTCTGAACGCGGGAATGGGTTCCCCCGGACATCATATGCAGTGACCCGTTCTGAATGTAGATGCACCAGACGGGCCCCACTGGTTCCCGACAGACGCAACCCACTGATGACGGGACGCGAAACAGGGCAGGTCACCGTGGAGCCGGAAGGCTGTCCCGGAGGCAGTGGGAACGGCCGACCCACCGGAGGATGCTGAGGACAGTGCGGCACACACTGAGTAAAGTATCACACCGATTATTGCCACTGGTTGCGGCAGGCGCAACGGGTATGAAAACGGTGGTTGTCAGTAGTCTGATGGTCTTCGGCCCGCCTTCTTCCGAGTGCAGCCCCGAAACCGGTGGACGGACCACGCCGCCCACCGGTATGTGCGGGCCGAGTCCTGCCGGCCGTTCCGCACTGTCGCGGTCAGCAGGGCGTGGAACGCTTCGCCGCCTCCCCGGCGTCGTCGGTGGGACCGTCGGCGTCCTTGCGGCCGGATGGCCCGCACTGATCTGCGTTGTCTGCAGCTTGGGGGGAGGCGGAGGATGTGCGGCGCAGCAGGCGCAGCGCGTCGGAGACTGCCTTGATGCGTGCGTCGACAGTGTCAATTTCCTCTTGAAGCAGGCGGACGCGGGCCTCGAGCAGAGCGGCTTCGGCTGCCAGAGACACGCTGGAGGCGGCAGGATCGGAGTGTTTGTCAGGATCTCGGGGCATCATGCGTCTTTCTTCGGCTCAAGCCGGGAGTCGTACGAAACCTTGGGGGACGACTGGGACCTGGCGATGCGGATGCCCTGAGGCTGGCCCGGCCGGCCAAGGGACCCGTGCACAGGTGTCGCACGGATACATCGGCGAGCCCTGACTTCTGAGGCCATACGTGCTCCCTTCCTCGCTGCGAGGGCTTGTGCGGGTGGCGTGCAAGCCGCCACCCGCATTGACCGAACAGCTGCGGGAGCTGTGACAGCCGCGCGCTGGATGCCACGCCTCGTGTTCGCCCAGCGTGGCTGAAAGGCCCTCTCCAAGGAGCGTCGGGGGGGGGGCCCCCCCCCCCCCCCCCCCCCGCGGGGGCCAAAAACCCCGAGGTTAAAAGGGGGGCGAGTGGGGCAAAAACAAGGGGGGGCCCCCCGACCGCAAAAAAGTGTGAAAAGACCGGG
>NZ_JBIAVS010000026.1:0-150570 GCF_042894545.1 Streptomyces sp. NPDC001530 | reverse complement strand
GCGCACCACCGACATCCCCGTCCGCAACGTGAAGGCGAACAAGCCCCAAGAAGTACCTGATGTTGTCTAGGCCCACCGTCAAGCATCAACTGGGATCAGAACGTCAAACATCACCTGGGACTAGACAGTTGTGCCCTTCTCCTGCCCTTCTCCAAGGCGGTCCGGCCGTAGCTCGAAGCGGTAAGGCCCCTTCTGGCGCAGCATCGTTGGCAGAAGGCTGCATTCGCTGTGGTATTGCGCCCGGCCCCTAGGACATCCCGAGGGTTGTTGGAAACGGTCTGTGAGCACGGCTTGACATGGTTCATCAAGCCACGTTCACAGCCCTCATCCAGCGCAGCACCGTCGGGACCCCAAGTGGATCTAATCCACCTCGATGCCGAAATCCTGAACGAGTTCCTCCAGACCGCCCGTGTAGCCCTTACCGCCCAGCACGAAGTCCCAGTCTCCGTTTTCCCTTCGGCGGAAGGACCCGAGTACCAAGGCGGTTTCGCGCGGCCGGCCGTCGGAGACTTCAAGGCGTCCCAGCTCAGCCAGCCCCGGGTTGAGCAGGCGGATGCAGGCGTCCGTGAAACCAGAGAGGTCGGCGTCCGGGTTGACCTCTGGGTCGATGGCGGCTACCAGTACGAACCGGTCAGCCTCATCTGGCAACCCGTCGAAAGAGACACAGATCGCAGCCTTGTCAGGTGCAGTGGCGGGAAGAGCACGCACTGAGCCGTCCGGCGTCTGAGGGTTGTTGAAGAAGACGAAGTGATCGTCACTGAGGACGCGGTTGCCACGGCAGACGAGAGCGCACACGTCCAAGGCGACACTTCCGGTCCATGACATGCCCAAGACGTTGTAATCGTCTGGCAGCCGAGTGTCCGGCCTCGAGGCCGTCGGCTGTGCTGAGATTTGCCGACCGCCCTCTCCCAGCCGCCCACGCAACCCATGGCGATGCAGCAGGTCGACGAGTTCAGGGCCCGAGATTAGTTCCAGCGGCTTGCCGTTGGCGAAGGTGTGTGAGCCAGGGCCGAACCCTGACGTCGTCACGAGGACACCCTTGTTGGCGCCGGCGTCCTGCACGGTTCCGTACAAATCACGCACAGCGGTGGGCGGCACCGTGTTTCGGTAGCGCTTCACCTGCACGACGATCTTGCCGCCTCGGATCGGTGCCGGATCCAGTGCGTCGACGTCCACACCGCCATCGTTGGAGCGTTGGGTGGTCACCGCCTGCATGCCCATGGCGCGGAAGAGGTCGGCAACGAGATTCTCGAAGGCAATCGGATCCATGTCGTACAGGTCTGGTTCCTCATCGCTGCCGTGGGCGACAACGCGATTCCCGACATCCTGCGGCTGCCGACTTGGCCGTACTGGTGTGAGTTGGTCCGGTCGAGCCGAGAGCTGCCCGCGGAGTGCGTCAGACAGGCAACTACCTGCATCCACTTGCACCAGGTGAAGGTCACGGAACGACGAGCGCGAGGCCATGACCGTTGCGAGGAAGATATGGCCCGGTCGGCCCGTCGTAGGGTCATGCCCATCGACGAAACCGTTCAAGGCCACTGACTCAAGCGCACCCAGCTCATCTGCGGCGAACAGCTCGTGCAGAACAAGCAGCATGCACTGCGCGAGAACCTCCCTGTACAGAGCGCGACGCTGGCCTACTGGGCGGGGAGTCTCCTTGTCCTGGTCGACCCCGGACATGTACCGAACGGCCTTGACCTCCGGCACGATGCTGTAGGCGGGCAACTCCCAATCCAGCACCAATTGCCGGGCTGCCGGGTCGTAGGCTGCTGCCACCTGGCGTGGGAAACCTTCCGGCCATGCCGTTGAGGCGTAGAGGGCGGCGGAGAAGTACTCGATCACGGAATCGGGATCCTGGCGCCTTACGCCGTCGGTTATCGCGACGACGCCGGCGTTGTGCCGCCGGACATCAGCCAGCTGAGCATCGGCCCACTGCTGGTACTCCCGCTGGTACGACGCCAGCTGTTGCTGTCGGTGAGCCTCCGCGGCCTGGGCAGCCTGCCAGTCCCGCTCGAAGCGCGCCCGTGCTTCGGCCTGCGCCTGGGCCCGGCGACTCGCAGTCCAGCCGCTCTGCGTTTGGTAGTGATTGAAATCCGGCATGGGCACGGGCTGCGCCAATGCTCCTGGAGCGAAGGGCTGGACTTCCTCAGGTCGCATGAGAGAGGAAGCCCTGAAAGCCGGAACCTGACAACCCGAGGCGACAAGACCTTGCAGCGACGCAACCTGCGCTTCCAGTTCTTCCGTGCGACGTAGCGCCTCTGCCTGCCTGTACTCGCGATGGCTCTGGGCAGCTCGCCGCTGGTAGGCCCGCGCTTGCTGTTCTTGCTGTCTGCGCTGTCTGGCTTCGGCTTCCAACTGGCGCTGCTGCTGCCGTTGCATTTCAGCCCAGACGCCGACAAAACCAGTAGAGCGACGACTCATGTGCTGCAGGCCCTCCCCAGGACGTTGGCAGCCGAAAGGCTTGGTTGTCCCCACAACCAGTTGTAACCAGACGACTCTATCCAGCAATTGCCGTCTCGCATATCCACTCGTCAAAGGCCACATGCTCGGGTCATCCCCGCAGGTCAACCTGACTGGAGGGTAGCCAAGACCGCTCCGGGCCGCAGTGCCCAAACGGTCGCCTTTCCCAACGTTGATCCCGCAGGGTGCACCAGTCGCAGAAAGGACTGTGAACGAGGCTTGACAAGGATCAATCTGTCGTTCCTGTGGCCGGGGTCTGAAGGAGGGGCAGGCTGGCTGGGCCTCAGCCCCCGCTGCCGAGTCTGGGGCCGGTGAGGCACGGGCATGATGCGTACCATGTCGAACGGATCTTCAGGACCGCGCCGCCCGACCTTGCTGTGGGAGCAGCACTGCTGCCTGCCGTTGGAGCAGCACGCGGATGTCGGCGAACTGGCCCGCTACCGCAGACCGGGGGGGCAGCTTCGTGTCGGTGAACGTGGGCTACGTTCCCCACAGCGCCGATGACGTCACCGGCCTAATTGTGAGCTGGCGGGCGCGGATCGCGGCGGATGACCGTTTGCGGCTGGCTGCGAGCATCGACGACGTCGAAGCCGCTGCGCGTGCGGGTGACGTGGCAGTGGCCTTCGACCTGGAGGATTCCGGTCCACTCGATGGCCAGTTGGACCGGGTGCGCCACTTCTACGATCTTGGTGTCCGCACGATGCTGCCGAGCTACAACAACCGCAACGCGGCCGGCGGTGGTTGCCTGGAGGAGGTCGACGAGGGGCTCACCGCCTACGGCCGGGCGCTGATACGGGAGATGAACGCCGTCGGCATGGTGACGGACGGATCGCACTGCGGCGCCCGTACGGGGCTGGACATGTGCGAGGTCTCCGAACATCCGGTGATCTACAGCCACTCCTGCATGCGCTCGGTGTGGGACCACCCCCGCAACATCACCGACGAGCAGGCCAAGGAGTGTGCCGCCACGGGCGGGGTCATCGGCATCACCGGTGTCGGGATCTTCCTCGGCCCCAACCACGCCACCGTCGACGCGCTGGTACGGCACATCGATTACGCCGTCGATCTCGTGGGCCCGGAACACGTCGGAGTGTCGACCGACTACCCGTTCGACCACCAGGACTTCAATGCGATGCTCGAACAGAGCCCTGAGCTGTTCCCCGACTGCTACACCCGCTGGGGGCCGATCAACTTCATGCCCCCGGAGGGCCTGCTGACTGTCGAAGACGCGCTTCTCTCCCGGGGATACCCCGCCGACGCCGTCACCGCGATCCTGGGCGGCAACTTCCGCCGCGCCGCCACGCTGGTGTGGCAGTAGCTCGGGCCGCAACCTAGCCAGCACCCAAAGAGGATACCTTCGCCGAGGTGTTGCGCACACCGTCACGGGCCATCAGGAGCCCACCGGTTCGCTGTTCCTCACCTAGGCGGCCCCTTGTGCCCGCCGTCCTCTCCGGCACGACCGTGGACAGGACGGCGGGCAGCGGGCGGCGGGCACGGCTCCGCGCGCGCACGACCCATGCCGTCCTGCGGCTTCCCTCCAGTCCGACCAGTCGGTACGTTCAACGGGCCCGGATCCTGACCGGGTCCATCCGCGGACGCATGACGGAGGTCCCATGCCCCAGCACGCACCTGACGTTCAAGGCCACTGCGACGCGCGCTTCTCGGCGGTGCGCGCCGCGTTCGAGGAGAACTTCCGCGACCGCGGTGAACTGGGCGCGGCCGTCACGGTCACGCTCGACGGGGAGACCGTGGTGGACCTGTGGGGCGGTTGGGCCGACGCGGCCCGCACCCGTCCCTGGGAGCGGGAGACGCTGGTCAACGTGTGGTCGACGTCGAAGGGGCCGACCTCGCTGTGCGCGCACATCCTGGCCGATCGGGGGCTGCTCGACTTCGACGCCCCGGTGGCCACCTACTGGCCGGAGTTCGCGGCGGCGGGCAAGGAGTCCGTCCTCGTACGGCATCTGCTGTCGCACCGGGCGGGGCTGGCCGGGTTGCGTGAGCCGCACACGCTCGCGCAGCTCTGCGACTGGGAGGTGACCGTCGAGCGCCTCGCGGCTCAGGAGCCCTGGTGGGAGCCCGGTTCGCGGTCCGGGTATCACGCGCTCACGTTCGGCCACCTGGTCGGCGAGGTGGTGCGGCGGGTTTCGGGGCTGCTGCCGGGCGCGTTCCTGGAGCGGGAGGTGACCGGGCCGCTCGGGATCGACTTCACCATGGGGCTGCCGGAGAAGGAGGCCGACCGGGCGGCCGAGCTGGTGCATCCGCCGGCCGCGCCGAGCAGTGAACAGGCCGCGATCTTCGCGCAGTTGGCGCCCGCGGCGGTGGCCGCCCTCACCAATCCGATCGTCGGCGCCGCCGAGGCCAACACACCGCAGTGGCGGGCCGCCGAGATCCCGGCCGCCAACGGCCACGGCACGGCCCGCGCGGTCGCCGCGCTGTACGGGATCTTCGCCCTGCGGGGCGCGTACGGCTCCCGGCAGGTGCTCTCGCCTCAGGCCGCCGAGCGGGTGCGCGAGGGGCAGGGCAGCTGTCGTGACCTGGTGCTGGGCGCCGGGTTCGAGAGCGAGACGGAGGTCGGGCTCGGGCTGTGGCTGAGCGGGGCCAATGGCTCGTACGGGCCCAACCCGAGGGCTTTCGGACACGACGGGTTCGGTGGCTCCTGCGGTCTCTCCGACCCGGAAGCGGGCGTCTCCCTGGGGTACGTCATGAACCGCATGGGCCCGCACATCGCCGACGACCCAAGGAAGATGGCGCTCGTCGACGCCCTGTACAGCGCGCTGTGAGCGCGTCCGCGCCGCGCGGAGGGTACGGGCTGAAATCGGCCGAAGTGCCCGGCCGCCCTTTCCCGGTGGTTTAGACCAATGCTAGATGTGGTGCCGCAATGAGCCCGCACGGCTACGTCTTGTCACCAGGCAGGAGGCGCGGACATGGCCCGCACCACCCACCCATCCGACCACGAGCCGCTCTACGCGCGGATCGCCACGCAACTGCTCGGCGAGCTGCGCGACGGTTCCATTCCGCCCGGTGAACGGCTGCCCGGGGAGCGGGAGTTGGCCGCCCGGTTCGGCGTCAGCCGGGAGACCGTACGGCAGGCGCTGCAGATGCTGCGGCGTGGCGGTCTGGTCTCCACCGACCGGCGCGGCAGCCACGCGACACTGCCCGGCTCCACCGCCGAGCACGTCCCGTCCCTCGACTTCCCCGTCGGGGCCCACCCGGCCGAACCGTGCGCCGTCCAGCGGACCACCGTGAACTGGGAGGCTCCCCCACCGGAACACGCCCAGGCTCTCGGACTCGCCCCGCGGCGTCCGACGCTGGTCCACCGCTACGAGTCGGCCGCGGCGGACGGCAGCGGGCTGCGGACGGCCGTGACGTCCTTCTCCGCGGTCGCGGTGACCGAGGTCGAGGAGCTGGCCCGCTACCGTGACCGCGCGGACGGCACCGCGTCGGCGCAGCTGCGCCGGGCCTACGACTGGATGCGCAAGGCGGGCCTGACCCTGCACCACCGGGACTCGATCACCCGGCTCCCGCAGTCCGTACGGGTCACCCGGCGCGTGCACGACCAGTACGACCGCCCGCTGGAGATCACCGACCTCATGGTGGACGCGCAACAGGACGCCCTGGTCTACGAGTTCACCCTGCCGGCGGCCGGTTGACGTCACCGGGGCGGCGGAAGTACATGCGAACGGTGGAGCCCGTGGGCCCGAGGTCTTCAGCGACGAGATCGCTCAACTGCCGTACCACCCACATCCCGTGGCCGGCAGCAGCCCGTGCGTCGGGCAGCAGCCGGCCGGGGAACGACGCGAGCGTCGCGGAGTTGGGCGCGCCGTGGTCGGCGACCTCGCAGATCACGTAGTCGGGGTCGCTGCGCAGCCGCAGCACACCGCCCCCGCCGCCGAACCGCACGGCGTTGACCACGGCCTCGTGGACCGCCGCCACCATGTCGTACGTCCGCCGCTCGGGCATTCCCGAACGGCGGGCGTACGCGGTGAGAGCGGCGCGCACGGCCGCCGACCCGCCGCGCGCGAAGCGGATGACGTCACAGGCGTCGGACAGCGGGGCCGACGCGCGGGCGGCGTCGCGTTCGGCGGACAAGTCGGCCGGGTCGGCATCGTGACCGCTGGGGGCGGACGTGCGGGCGCCGAGGGCGAGTTCGGGGTGGGTGCGGGTCGCCGTGCGCACGACGTCGGCGGGCACTGTGCGGGTGTCGTAGGGGCACAGGATCCAGTGGGCGGAGTGCGCGAAGGCCACGTTGAGCAGCGACTCGCAGCGCATCCACGCGCGGACCTCGAACTCCGTGCGGCCCGCCCAGACGGGTTCGCCGATGACCCGGACGCGGCGGTCGGTGCCGTGGTCGGCGCCGTACGCGTGGTACTGGCTCAGGGTGCGGGAGGGACAGCCGGACCAGTCGCCGGCGTCGACGAACGCCACGTCGCCGGTGCGGGGGCCGAGGGCCTCTTCGAGGAGGGCGATGTGGTGGTCCCTGACGACGGCCAGGACGGCGTCGTCCGCGGCCAGGCCGTCGCGGGCGAACTCCAGGGCTCCTTCGAGGAATTCGTCGTCCGAGCCGTAGCACAGCGCCTGGTGGACGAACCCGGTGCGGCTCATGGTGCTTCGTCTCCGTGTTCCATGCGCAGGCCGGGCACGCGGTCCCAGCCGGTCACCCGCATCACCCGCTGGATGTGCGGGGCGACGCCGTACAGGACCAGCGTGCCGCCGGACGCGTACAGGCCGAGCGCCGAGAAGACCAGCAGGCGCAGCGCGCCGACGTCCACGAAGCGCAGGTCGCGCAGGTCGAGGCGGGTGCGGATGCCGTTCGCGGTGCGACCGCGGGCGCGCGTGGTCTCGGCGTGCAGGGCGCGGGCCACGGCGGTGACGTTCGTGTCGTCGATCTCCCCGGCGAGGGCCAGGCCGGGCGGGGCGAAGGTGCGGGTGATGGAGAGCAGTTCGTCGTGCCAGATGAGGTCGGCCGCGACCCTGCCGTGGTGCAGCACGTCGAGCGGTGCGAGCTCGTCCTCGTCGAAGACGCGGCGATCGTACTGGCAGATGCCGAGCACGGGCAGGGAGGCGAAGACGGGGTCGAGGAGGAGCTCGCTGTCGTGCAGCATCTTCAGGCCCTTGTCCGCCCTGCCGCGCAGCACCTCCATGCTGACGCGCAGGCCGAGGAAGCCGTCCGCGACCGCGCGGCGCGTCTCACGGCGGATCACCTCGTCCAGGTCCCACAGCCCTTCGGGCGTGGCCAGATGCGGGTCGACGGCCAGCCGCCCGGCCGCGATCTCGTCGTCCACGGGGCAGCCGTACGCCTCCAGGAAGGACAGGGCCAGGCCCGCCGGAATGTCCCCCGGCGTCAGCACCAGCCCGCGCTGCCCGCAGGCCAGCGCGTCGAGTAGGAACACGGCGAGTACGGTCTCGCGCTGCTCGTCCGTGTCGTAGCCGAGGAGCAGATGGTCTCCGGGACGCATCTGCCCGACGGCTCGCAGCGCCGGTACGACGGTCATCCCCCGCACCCCCCAAGGTCGCCACTCGGTGTGCCGGGACGCTTCCACGCTACGCCTGACGCGGCGTCGGCGTGAGGGGGTTAAGGTGACCGCCATCGGTTCCGGTGAGGGGGAACGATGGCGGCCTCAGTACGCGACGGCAGGGCAGGGAATCTGCCCGCCGAGGCCAATGCCTTCATCGGTCGCGAGGGCGAACTCGCGGAGATCTCACGCCTGTTGGGCACCACCCGCCTCGTCACGCTCACCGGGCCCGGGGGTGTGGGCAAGTCCCGGCTGGCGCTTCGGGCGGCGCATGCCGCACGGGAGGCGTTCGCGGGCGGGGTGTGGCTGGTGGAGCTGTCGGAGCTGCGGAATCCGGATCTGCTCACCAACGCCGTGGCGCAGGCGACGCGGCTGACCGAGCAGACACTGCTGCCGCTCCTGGAAGCCCTCTGCGAGCATCTGGCGGGGGCGCCGCCCCTGCTCGTCCTCGACACCTGTGAGCACGTGCTCGACGAGTGCGCACGCGTGGTGCGGGAACTCCTCGCGCGCGTACCGCAGTTGCGCGTGCTGGCCACCAGTCGGCAGCCGCTGGGGGTGCCCGGCGAACAGCTGCTGACGGTGGCGCCGCTGCCGCTCGGTGAACGGGACGACGCGGTGGCGCTGTTCGCGGCGCGCGCGGCGGCGGCCGTGCCGTCGTTCGCGCTGACCGACGCCAACCGGGCGAGCGTGGCCGCGGTCTGCGCCCGTCTCGACGGGATTCCGCTGGCCCTGGAACTGGCCGCGGTCCGGCTGCGCGGCCTTCCCCTCGACCGGCTCCTGGAGGGCCTCGGCTCCCGCTTCGACCTGCTCGTCTCGCCCGCCCGGCCGCGCCTGGCGCGCCATCAGACGCTGCGCACGGCGATCGGCTGGAGCCATGAGCTGTGCTCCCCGCTGGAGCGGCTGCTGTGGGCGCGCCTGTCGGTGTTCGCGGGCGGCTGGGACGTGGAGGCGGTCGAATTCGTCTGTCACGGCGGCCCGTTGGACGCCGAGGAGATCCTCCCCCTGCTGGCCTCGCTCACCGAGAAGTCGATCGTGACCCGCGAGGACGACGGCGCGGCGGTGCGCTACCGGATGCTCGACACGGTCCGTTCGTTCGGCGCCGAGTGGCTCGACGGTCTCGGGGAGGCGGAGGCCGTACGCCGCCGCCATCGGGACTACTTCCGCTGGACCGCCCGGCAGGGCGAGGCCGAGTGGCTCGGTCCCGGCCAGCGGATGTGGGCCGAGCGGCTCACCGCGGAGCACGCGAATCTGCGGCTGGCGATGGAGGAGTGCCTGGCGGCCAAGGAGCCGGAGACCGCACTCGAACTCGCGGGCACGCTCTGGTACTTCTGGTTCGCCTGCGGCTTCGCCGAGGAGGGGCGCGGCTATCTGGAGCGGGCGCTGCGGCGGGCCCATGACCTCGGCCCCGAGCACACGCTCGCCATCTGGACGCACCGCCTGGTCACCGTCGTACCCGACGACCTGGACGCCGCGGAGTCGGTGAGCGCCGCGTATGTGTGGCTCGCCGAGGAGCGCCAACTACCCGTGCCTGCCTTGCCGTTGACCGGCGCGAGCCTGGCCGTGCGCGGGGAGTCGGCGCGTTCGGCGGTGCTGTACGGGAGTGCCCCGCAGTGGCCCGGGGGTGGCGGAGGCGCGGAGTTCTTCCAGTTGCTGACGCTCGCCGTGCAGGCGTACCTGCTGGCCAGTCAGGGCGCCTTCGAGCGGTGTGCGGCGGTGGCGGAGCGGCTGCGCGCGGACTGCGCGAAACGTGGCGAGCTGTGGATGCGGGCCTGGGGCGACTTCTTCGTCTCGCTCTCCGGCATCGGTCTGGGCCGCCCGGACGAGGCGCTGCGTACGGGGCGGGAGGCGCTGGCCGCCAAGTGGCGCGTGCACGACCGGCTCGGCGCGGCGGCCGTCACGGACCTGCTGGTGACCGCGCAGGCCTGCCGGGGTGAGCCGGAGCTGGCCGCCCAGCTCCTCGGCGTCAGCAGACGTCTCTGGTACGCGGCCGGGCTCCCCCGGCTCGGCAGCTCCGAGACGACCGTCTTCCGCAGGGAGTACGTACGCCGGTTGCGCACGATCCTCGGTACCGCCCGGTTCGCCGAAGCGGTGCGCGAGGGCCACGAGTTGGGGCCGGACGCGGCGGTGACGCTGGCGCTGGGCGAACTTCCGCGACAGCCGTGAGGCTACAGCGCCTTGCGCCACTCCTGGGGCGTCACCCCGTACGCCTCCACTGTCGTACCTGGGCTGAGCGACAAGGACATCGGCGCCCGACCGTATCCGTCACCACGGACAGTGAGCGCCCACCTGTATGGGATCTTCCCGAAGCCGGGCATCACCTCGCGCTGGGCGCCGCGGGACCCTCGGCTCGCACGCAGAGGTCTTTCCCCCCGGAACCTGGAGCCGGGGAAGACCCGCGTACACGCCGCTCCCGCTACACGATCAGAGAGTTGTGGATCTCGGTCACCGTCGTCTCGAACGGCGGCGCCCCGAGTTCCCGCGCGGCGGGGAAGATCACCTCTTCCGCGAACCGCCGGAACGCCTCCTCCGACTCCCATACGTCGACGACCTGCCAGCCGCCCGCGGCGCGCGGCGTGCCGAAGTGGGCGATCAGCCCGCGGGGCGGATTCGCACGGTCCGGGATCACCCGGTCGAAGATCGTTTCGTAGAGCCGCTGGTTCCAGTCGGCACCCTGGTTGTGCACCAAAACGGCCATCTCGGTTCCTCGATTCACAGGCGAAGGCGTCTTGATCGCGACGCTATGTCACCATGTGGGCGTCAGCGAGCCGCGGCGGACGCCACTGGGCCGTCGGGCGGAACCGGGGTGCCGATCAGGCGCCGCCGGCAACCATCACGCGCCAGGCCCGCGCCGAGAGGGCGAGGGCCACCACCGCGCCTATCAGCAGCACCGCCACCACGACCCACGACCCGTAGCCGACCGCGTCGGTGAAAGCGGCCCATGGGTCGTGGACTTGGCCGACGCGGTCGCCGAAACGTGAGGTCATCAGCGGGCGGGCCAAGGGCGATGAACGTGCCTAATTCCGCGTGGAGTTGGGCACCCACTTGCGGGCGCTCAGCCCCCGCACCCGCTGCAGCCACAGCACCTCCAGGAGGGAGAGGCCGACGAAGC
The DNA here is from genome assembly GCF_042894545.1 of Streptomyces sp. NPDC001530. Lineage (NCBI taxonomy): Bacteria > Bacillati > Actinomycetota > Actinomycetes > Kitasatosporales > Streptomycetaceae > Streptomyces > Streptomyces sp. NPDC001530. The sequence continues at coordinate 139,488 of NZ_JBIAVS010000026.1, read as the reverse complement.
CGAACAGGACGGTCGCGGCCGGCAGCAGTGAGGCTCCGTAGGATGGATCGCGCATCAGACGCAGGTCGAAGAGCACATGGACTCGGAGCCCCAGCTCAGCCCGTACGCGGCAGCGTGGCGGGCGAGTCCGTCGCAAGGCGGACATGGATCCCGTCGTCCTCGACCCGTGCGGAGGTGGCTTCGAGTCCGACCGGGTAGGCCTGTGGCTCCGCACGTCCCTCGACGGCGTGACGGATCCGGTCGGTCATCGCGTCCGGCGCTGTCCTGCCCATGATCTCCACCGAGGTGACGGTCGTCCTGACCCGCCCGTCCTTGATCTCCGGGCGCAGGGTCACGCTTCCCAGACCCGCCTGCCCCATCAGCAGTGTCATGGTGTCCGTGCGGGGATCGGTCCGCACTCCGGCGACCGGCATGCCTCCGACGTCCCGCACCATGCCGGCCACGGCGCTCGGAGGAATCAGCACCGTCACACGGGCCGCGGCCATCGTGGCCCGTCCCGGATCGCCACCGGTGAAGTGTACGTCGTCCAGCCGCGCGTGGACCTGGGCGTCGGGTACCCGGCCGAGCCGGGTGTGGGCACTGTCCACCTCGACGAACGGCAGCCGCTTGTCGGCGAGTTGGAGCAACGCGGGGCGGGATGCCAGAGCGATGTCGAGGTCGCCGTCCAACGCCCGCGACGCCGCGGCTCGCACGCGGTCCCGGAGCACCGAACGCGCGAGCAGCTCTCCACCGACCGGCACGGCCACGAGTATTCCGGCCAAGGTCAGAGCGATCCAGGTGCGACGCCTCATGCCGACGCCTCCGACTGCTCGGCGACGTCCGGAGCCGGACGCCCTTCGGGCTCCCGCGCGGTGGGCGGCGCCTCCGGGTCCAGGTGCGGCAGAAGACGGTCGAGCGGGCGCGGCAGCCACCAATTGGCCCTGCCGAACAGGTACATGGTGGCGGGGACGAGGAGCAGGCGCACCACGGTCGCGTCGATGACGACACTCACGCCCAGGCCCAGCGCCAGCATCTTGATCACCACGTTGGTGGAGAGCAGGAAGGCGAGGAACACGCTGGTCATGACGATCGCCGCACAGCTGATGACCCGAGCGGTGGCCGCCAGTCCGCCGGCCACACTGGCGTGGTTGTCGCCGGTCTCCAGCCATGCCTCGCGGATCCGTGAGAGCAGGAAGATCTCGTAGTCCATGGAGAGACCGAAGACGATGGCGAACATCATCATGGGTACGTACGACTCGACCGGCACCGGTTGCGTCACGCCGAACAGGGCGCCGCCCCACCCCCATTGGAAGACGGCGACCACGACGCCGTAGGCCGCGCTGATCGACAGCAGATTCAGCAGGGCCGCCTTGACGGCGACGAGGAGGCTGCGGAAGACGCAGAGCAAGAGGAGGAAGGCGGCGCCGACGACGACCGCGACGACCCACGGGAGTCGGTCCACCAATGTGTCGCGGAAGGCGATCTGGACCGCGGTGGTGCCGGTGGCGTAGGCCTCGGCGCCGGTGCCGTCGAGTGCCTGGGGGAGCACCCGGTCCTCCAGGCGGTGGACCAGGTCGGTGGTCGACTCGTCCTCCGGGCCCTGGCGGGGGACGACCGTGGCGGTGAGCAGATCACCGTCCCGGGTGAGGACGGGATTGGAGACGGAGGCCACGTCGGCCGCGCCGGAGAGAGCGGTGCGCACGTCAGTGGTCACCTGATCCCGGTCCGCGTCGCTCCCCTCCAGTGACACGACCACGGTGATCGGGCCGTTCGTCCCCGCGCCGAACCCGTCCGCGATCAGGTCGTACGCCCTGCGCTCGGTGTAGTCGCTCGGGCCGGCGCCCGCGTCGATGTGGCCGAGCCGGATCGAGGCGACCGGGACACTGAGTACGCCAAGGGTCAGCAGGCCCGCGACGAGGAAGAGCCAGGGCCTACGGCCGACGATCGCTGCCCAGCGTCGCCAGGTGTCGTCGGTGCCCGCCGGTTCGGCCACCGGCGGACGTACGTTCCAGCGGTCGATACGGCGCCCGACGAGTCCGAGCAGGGCCGGTGTCAGAGTGAGCGAGGCGAGGGCGGCGACCAGCACCGTGATCCCGGCGGCCGCGCCGAGGGTGCCGATGAACGAGACGCCCGAGGCATACAGACCCGCCAGCGCCATGGTGACCGTGGCCGCGGCGACCACCACCGCACGGCCGCTGGTGGCGAGAGTGCGCCCGGCCGCGTCCTCGGGCGGGACACCGGAGGCCAGCAGGCCGCGGTGCCTTGTGGTGAGGAAGAGCGCGTAGTCGAGGCCCACGCCCAGGCCCATCATCGTGGCCAGGGTGGGCGCGGCCGCGCCGAAGGTGGCGGCCGCGGCGACCAGCCCGAGGGCAGCCAGTCCCCCGGCCAGTCCGACGACCGCCGTGACCAGCGGCAGCCCGGCCGCCGCGATGCTGCCGAAGCCGATCAGCAGCACCACCACGGCGGTCACCAGACCGATCGTCTCGGACAGACCGTGGGTGGCCTCGGGGCGGGCGAGCTGGCCGAGCGGCCCGCCGTAGTCCACGCTCACGTGATCGTCGCGGAGGTCCCCGACGGCCTCGTCGACCCGGTCCACGTACGACGGGTCGAAGGTGGCCGGGTTCTCGGCGAAGCGGACGGTGGCGTAGCCGATGGTGCCGTCCGCGGAGACGGCGCCGGGTGTGGTGAGCGGGTCTGCGACCGTCAACACGTCAGGCAGGCGGGCGAGTTCGTCCATCGCGGCTTCGACGGACGTCCGGTGGGCGGTGAGCCCGTCGTCCGCTGCGAGGACGATCTGCGCGCCGACGCCCTTGAGGTCGGAGCCGTGTTCCTCCAGCAGATCGGCCCCTTGTTGCGCGGTGGTTCCCGGCAGGGAGAACTCGTCCTCGTAGACGCCTCCCCAGGCCCGGTCCGCGGCGAAGGCCGCGACGAGCACGAGCAGCCAGGTCACGATCACCCACCGGGCGTTCCGGGCGCACCACCGTCCGACGCGGTGCAGGGCGCCGGGCGGAGGAGCGGGCGGAGCGGGGCACGCGGTGTCGGGCGCGGAAGCAGTCATGGCGCAATCCTGTGAGCCGCAGGTGTGCGGCGGATCAGCGGAATGTTCGAGGAATGTCAGGGCGTGCCGTATCGGCCTCCGCGGCGGATGGTGCCGGGCTAGCATCGAATCGCCGGTACAAGGATTCGATTCCCGGCGCAAGGACGAGGAGGGTGCCGTGCCGGACAGCAAGGGCCTCGTCCTGGTCGTCGAGGACGAGCGGCACATTGCCGACCTCCAGCGGCTCTACCTGACCCGCGAGGGCTTCGGGGTGCATGTGGAGGCGGACGGCCGGGCGGGACTCGCGGCGGCCCGGCGGCTGCGGCCCGTAGCGATCGTGCTGGACATCGCGCTGCCCGGTCTGGACGGAGTCGAGGTCTGCCGCACGCTGCGCGAGGACGGCGACTGGACGCCGGTCCTGCTGGTCACGGCCCGCGACGACGAGGCGGACCGCGTCCTCGGCCTGGAGCTCGGCGCGGACGACTACGTCACGAAGCCGTTCTCGCCCCGGGAACTGGTCGCCAGGGTCAAGACGGTGTTGCGCCGCGCCTCCGGCCCGCCCGACGGGACCACCCGGCGGCTGGGCAAGGTCGTGGTCGATCCGGTGCGCCGTACGGCGGAGGCGGATGGGCACCCTGTGGAGCTGACGGCCACCGAGTTCGATCTGCTCGCCCACCTGGTGCGCCATCCCGGCCGGGTCTTCCCGCGGGAGCAGTTGCTCGCGCAGGTGTGGGGGCAGGCCGACTACCGGGGAAGCCGGACCGTGGACGTGCATGTCGCGCAGCTGCGCGCCAAGCTCGGCGACGCCAGCCCGATCCGGACGGTGCGCGGAGTGGGCTACAGCGCGGCGGACCCGGCGCGGTGAAGCCCCGCGCACCACGGCTCGGCGCCGTCGCTCGTCACCTCGCCCGGTTCGGCGGCGGTCGACCGTGGAGTCGGCCGGGCACCTTGTCCCGGAGCATCACCCTGGTGACGACGGCGGTCGCCCTGGTCGCCGTCCTGCTCACGGGCATCACCTGCTGGTACCTGATCCGCACCGGCGCGGAGGCACAGCAGCGCGACCAACTGGGGCGGCAGGCGGAGGTGTTGAGCCGGACCCCGGCCATCTCGCAGCTCCTGCTCTACCGCGAACAACGACTCGCGGGGTCGAACGGGGAGCGGATCGCGGTCGTCACCCCCGACGGCGACACGGTCGGGCCGGCCACCGGGGCCGTGGACGCCCGGATGCGGGCGCGGCTGCTCGACGGCGAGTCCGTCTCCACGGACGCGTATCTGGGCGGCGAGCACGTCCTGGTGGAGGGCCGGCCCGCGAACGCGGACAGCGCCGTCGTCCTGACGCAGCCCTACACGGTCGTACGCGACAGCGTGTCCCGGATGCGCCAGACGCTGCCCCTCCCCCTCGTGGTCGGTCTGGTGGGCGCGGGGCTGGCCGGCCTGGTGCTGGCCCGGCGGCTCTCGCGCCCTGTCACCGCCGCCGCGACCGCGGCCCGGCGACTCGCCGACGGCCAACGCGGCCTGCGCGCGGCGCCCGACGGACCGCGCGAACTCAAGGATCTGACCGGGGCGTTGAACATCCTGGACGAGGCGCTGGTGCACAGTGAGAACAGGCAGCGCGAGTTCCTGCTCTCCGTCTCGCACGAGCTGCGCACCCCGCTCACCGCGACCCTCGGTTACGCGGAGGCGCTGGCAGACGGCGTGGTCGGGCCCGCGGAACTGCCCATGGTCGGCGAGACCCTCCTCAGCGAGACCAGACGCCTGGAACGATTCGTGCAGGATCTGCTGGATCTGGCCCAGTTGGAGACCGACGACTTCCGCGTCGAGACCCGCCCGGTCGATCTCGACGCACTGGTGGCGAAGGCCGGCACGGTCTGGGCGGACCGCTGCGCACGCCACGGCGTGCGGTTCCGCGTGGAGCGGCCGGGCACCCCGCTGAACGTCGACACGGACGGTGTCCGGGTTCGTCAGCTGATCGACGGCCTCGCGGAGAACGCGCTGCGCGTGACCCCCACGGGGGCACCGCTGGTGCTGGCCCTCGCACCGGACGGCGAAGGAGCACGTCTCGAGGTGCGCGACGGCGGTCCCGGGCTGACGCGCGAGGACGCCGAGATCGCCTTCGAACGGGGCACACTGCACGCCCGCTACCAGGGCATCCGTCCGGTCGGCACCGGCCTCGGCCTGGCCATCGTGCACCGCCTCACCCAGCGGCTGGGCGGTTCGGTGACGGCGCACGGGCACGGGCCCGAGGGCGGGGCCTGCTTCACCGTACGGCTGCCACGGCGCCCTCGGCCGGCAGGGGCCTGAAGTCCCGCGGACGCCATATGCCGGGCGGGTCGGCCCCCGCGTCGCCCACTGGCCGTTGCCCTCACCGGCCCCGGCCGATCGAGGGGGTTCTGGCCACGACCATCCGGCATCGCGGGCTGCCGTCCCGCCGGTACCCGAATTCGGGCAGCGCGTAGAGCTCCACCTCGAACCCGGCCCGGGCCAGCTCCCGCTGTACGTCACCGAGCCGGAACGCCCGGTAGTACATGACGAACGGCGGACGCCAGACGGCATTGCGCACACGCATGACCGCGTCGAAGCCCAGCAGGGCCCAGTACCAGGGCGAGCTCGGCCGGGGCGGGGCCGTGATCGGGAACGCGAAACGCCCGCCGGGCCGCAGCACGGAGTGGACCTGGGCGAACAGACCCGGCAGCTCCCGCGGCAGAAAGTGCCCGAAGGCGCCGAAGCTCACGACCAGGTCGAACACCGGGCCGAAGGGCAGGGCGCGGGCGTCGCCGCGTACCCACGCGGCCCTGGGCAGGGGCGACGGGGGCGGAACCGACGGCGGGCCGCCGGCACGTTGCCGCTGACGCCCGACCGCCAGCATCCCCGCACTGATGTCGACCCCGGTGACGCTCTCCCGGCACAGCTTCGCCAGGACGTCCATGCCCGCCCCGGTGCCGCAGCACAGATCGAGCCCCGCGCCGAACGGCCCCATGGGGCGGAGCGCCCGTCCCACCGCGTCGAGGATCGAGTCCGGTGTCCGGAACGGCGTGTGGTCGAACTTCGGCGCGAGCAGGTCGTAGCCGTGCTCGACGGACGAGAGGGCCTGGACGGCCAGTTCGCGGAGGGTGGGACCTTGCGGGGTGAACATCGCCTTCAGCTTAGGGCCAGCGGGCGTCGTGTGCGCTGACCTAGGGTCCCCTTCATGACTTCGTTCCGTCCCGCCCCCGCCTGGCTGGCCGACGCCGTCTTCTACCAGATCTACCCGCAGTCGTTCGCCGACTCCAACGGCGACGGCATCGGCGACTTCAACGGGATCACCAAGCACCTCGACCACCTCGCGTGGCTGAGTGTGAACACCATGTGCCGCCTCGTTGCCCTCCGCACCAGCACGCCCGAGCTCGGCTCCAAAAGCCCGGTAGAGGTGGTGCACGCGGGCCATCCGTTCGTGTACGTGCGGGGCGGCCGCTGTCTGGTCGTCGTCAACCCGCGGCGGAACGCGGCGAGTTACGTGTACGACGGCGCTTGTGGCGCACGCTCTCTGGAAGCCGCGGGCATCCACATGGACGGCGACACGATCACCGCTCAGGGATTCGCGTACGGAGTCTTCGCCCTCGGCTGACGGGCCGAGCGGTGAGTCGACTCTCGTTCTCGACATACGCTCGGGCGCGTGCTTCACTCGTGGTATGGCATCAATTCGCCTGACACGCCCCACACTTGAGGTACTGAAGGTGCTGCTGGGGTCGACGCCCGACAACCCCGCCTGGGGGCTGAAGATCTGCGAGGAGGCCGATCTCGGCTCCGGCACGGTCTATCCGATTCTCGAGCGGCTCGTCGACGCGGGATGGGCGGTCCGCAGAGCGGAGACCGGCGAGCACCCCGGCCGCCCGAAGCGCTACTACTACGAGCTAACGGCCGCGGGGCGGCTGGCCACGCACCGGGCGAGCGAGCGGAAGCCGCGACTCTTCGGGCTGCGGCCGGCCGGTGACGGGGGTGCGGCATGAGTGTGGACGAGCGGCACGAGGAGCCCGTCCCGGCCGCCGGCCCGTTAGCGGTGGTCGCCGTTCTGACGCCCGTGCTGGCCGGAACGCTGGCAGCCGTCCTCCTTCTCGTCGGCTACCTGCTGAACCTGCTGAGCCCGGCACCCGCGTTCGCCGGCACCCTGCTCACCACGGGCTGGGTCTTCGGAGCCCTGACAGCGTTCGCGATCCTGGTCTCCGCGATCGGCCTGCTGTTCACGGCCCTCCGCAACGCCAGCTCTTCAGTGGAGGAGACGCACGCTCCACCCCCGTCCGTCCCCCGGCGCCGCCCGAGCCGCGCGGGCAACGGCACGCTGAGCTTCGCCTCGTTCGTCGCCGGACGGCGCCGCACCCACCTCCGTGAGGAGTGGGCGGCCATCCTGGCCGGTGATCCCGAGCAGGGCATCGTGCTGTCCTCTCGCGCGAGGATGCGTTACGCGCTCGGCTTCCTGTGGGCGGCCGTCCGGCTGCGGATCCGCGACCTCGCCGCTCCCCTGTGGGCACCGGTGGACTGGCTGCTGTCCGTCGAGTCACGCACGAACGGCTTCATCGCGGCCGTCGTCGGAACGCAGGCGATCTACATCGTCGGCCACGGCGGCCTCCCGGCCCTCGTCACAGAGGTCTGGGAGCCCTGCGGCATCGTGGGCGGCGCCCTCTATGTGCTGGCCCGCTGGCTCCGCCGTATCCGCGGTATCGAGCTCGCCACGGCGACACGGGACGACCCGCCCGGGGAGTGAGCCGGAACAGCGAGACGCCCCGCTTCGGATCCGAAGGCGGGGCGTCGTCGTGCCGCGTGATGGACGTACGGCTCAGCCGACCGTCGGCAGGATCGCACCCGAGTAGCTGCCCCCGGCCGCGATGGCCGTCGCGCTGCCGATCACCGTCATGGTCAGGGACGTGTCGCCCGGCGCCCGCACGGCCGCGTCGGCGGCTACGGTCAGCTTCGTCAGATACGAGGCTCCGGTCACCGTCCAGGTCGAGCCGCTGTTCAGCTGGACGATCACGCCGTTGTTGACCGCCGCCTGGGCGGTGTTGGTGACCTCGCCCAGTTCGTAGAAGTTCGAGGAGTCGATCGTGCTGACGCGGTGCTTGGCCCGCGTCGCCGAGATGACGCCCTGGACGGTGGAGTCGTCGTACGTGAACGGCGCCCAGATCACCGTCGACGGCGGGTACTCGGCGCACGGCGGCGTGAAGGCGATCACGAACGCGCTCGACTCGGAGTGACCAACCGGTCCGGAGCCGGTCGTCCGGGCCTCCGCAGCAGGGCCAGGGCACACCCCAGCCCGACCGCCGCGAGGACGACACACGCCGTGAACGCGGCCCGGTAGCCGGCGGTCAGCCCCGCGAGCCCCGGGCCGTTGGTGCAGGAGACGGCGACGGACGAGACGACGGCGACACCGAAGGCGCCCCCGATCTGGAAGGCCGCGGTGTTGATGCCGGACGCCACGCCCGACTCCCGCTCCCTCACACCGGTCAGCGCCGCGATGGACCCGGCGACCGCGCAGGCGCCCAGGCCCGGCCCGAAGATCAGCAGCCCGGGGAACAGATCGCGGACGAACCCGCCGTCCACGGGAACCCCGGCCAGCAGCAGGCTGCCCGCGCCGACCAGGGCGAGACCGCCGACCGCAACCGGGCGGGCGCCCACCCGGGTGACCAGGGCCTGGCCCGCGTACGAGCCGATGACGGCCGTCACGGGCATCACGACGTTGTAGAGGCCGAAGCGCAGCGGCGAGTAGCCGAGCACGCCCTGCCCGTACTGGGAGAGCGTGTACGACATGCCGAAGGCGCAGCTGCCCAGTAGGAACACCACGAGGTTGCCGCCGCTGACCGAGCGCGCACGCAGCAGCCGCAGCGGCACCAGCGGCTGCGCGGACCGGCCTTCCACGCAGACGAAGAGCAGTGCCAGCGCGGCCGCGACGGCGAACAGACCCACCGTCTGCGCCGACAGCCATCCAGCGCGGGGTGCCTCAACGACGGCGTACACGCAGGCGACGAGCGCGCCGGTGACGGCGAGCGCCCCCGCCGGGTCGTACGAGCGGGTGCGCGCCTCGGTGCGGCTCTCGCGCAGCAGCCGTGGGCTCAGGGTGAGGAGGAGCAGCGCGACCGGCACGTTCAGGAAGAAGACCCACGGCCAGCCGAGGACGTCGGTCAGCGGTCCGCCGATCAGCAGCGCGGCCGTGGCGCCGAAGCCGCCGCTGCCGGACCAGATGGCGAGGGCCTTGTTGCGTTCAGGGCCCTCCTCGAAGGTGTTGAGGAGGAGGGACAGCGCGGTCGGCGCCATGACGGCGGCGGAGACGCCCTGCACGGCGCGCGCCGCCACCAGCACGCCGGCACTCCAGGCGAGCCCGCACCACAGCGAGGACAGCCCGAACAGCAGCGTGCCGGTCATGAAGACCCGGCGGCGGCCCAGCAGATCGGCGACCCGGCCGCCGAGCAGCAGCAGCCCGCCGAAGCTGAGCAGATAGGCGCTCATGACCCACTGCGCACCGCCGGCCGAGAAGCCGAGCCCGTCGGCGATGGTGGGCAGCGCGAGGACGACGATCTGCGAGTCCAGGATGACCATGAATCCGGCCAGGCAGAGCAGGCCAAGTGCGCGCCAGCGGCGCGGATCTGGGGTGGTGACGGACATTCCCGCGGGCATGGCGGCCGTCATGGCTCAGCTCCCCAGGCGGAGGCCGGCGAGCCAGACGTCCGGCGCGACCGGATCTGATGCGACCGGGCCTTGCGGGGCCGGGCCCTGCGCGACCGAGCCTGGTGCGACCCGGCCGCCGGATGCGTGCTGCGTCGGCTGCTGCCGGCGGCGCGCGAGCAGCAGGGCGAGCGCCTTCCTGACAGGCGGTACGAGCGCCTTCCTCACGGGCGGCGCGAGAGTCTTCCTGACGGGCGGTGTGGGGACGGTGGCGGTCACGGGAGCCTCCGGTGTCGCGATCGGGTCTTTGCACCCCACCGACGAACGGCCCCTACGCCGATCGACACTCCGCGAGCCGTTTTTCCAGGAAACGCCGCTCGGCGTCGTTCTCCACCAGCTCCAGCGCCCTGACATACGCCTCGGCGGCCTCCGCCCGGCGCCCCATGCGGCGCAGCAGGTCCGCGCGGGTGGCGGGCAGCAGGTGGTAGCCGTCCAGCTCGCCCTCCGCTTCCAGCTCCGCCACCAGGGCCAGGCCTGCCTCCGGGCTCTCGGCCATCCCGACGGCCACCGCCCGGTTGAGCCGCACCACGGCGGAAGGCACGAAGCGCTCCAACTCTCCGTACAGGGCCGCGATGTCGGCCCAGTCCGTGTCCTCGGCCGTGGCGGCGGTGGTGTGGCAGGCGGCGATGGCGGCCTGGATCTGGTACGGGCCCGGACGCCCGCGGCGCAGGGCGGTTTCCAGCAGGGCGCCGCCCTCGTCGATCGCCGGCCTGTCCCAGGCCGTACGGTCCTGGTCCTCCAGCGTGACCAGCTCACCCGCCGCGTCGACGCGCGTGCCGCGCCGGGCGTCGTGCAGCAGCAACAGCGCGAGCAGACCGAGCACTTCGGGCTCGTCGGGCATCAGACGGGCCAGGACACGGGCGAGCCGGATCGCCTCGGCACACAGGTTCGTCCGCATCAGATCGGCGCCGGCCGTGGCGGCGTAGCCCTCGTTGAAGAGCAGGTAGAGCACGCCGAGGACGCCGGTCGTGCGTTCGGGCAGGAGGTGCGCAGGCGGTACGCGGTACGGGATGCCCGCGTTGCGGATCTTCCGCTTGGCGCGGACCAGACGCTGCGCCATCGTCGCCTCGGGGACGAGGAAGGCGCGGGCGATCTCGGGCGTGGTCAGCCCGGCGAGGGTGCGCAGGGTCAGCGCCACCCGCGCCTCGATGGGCAGAGCGGGGTGGCAGCAGGTGAAGATCAGCCGCAGCCGGTCGTCCTGGACCCCGCTGTCGTCCCCGTCGTACGGTTCGTACGGCCCCTCGTCGCGCGCCAGCACGGCCACCTCCCGCAGCTTCTGTGCCCCCACCGCCTCCCGGCGCAGCACGTCCAGGGCGCGGTTGCGCGCGGTCGTGGTCAGCCAGGCGCCGGGGCGGCGCGGCACACCGTCGCGCCGCCACCGGTCCAGAGCCTGGGCGAAGGCGTCCTGCGCGCACTCCTCGGCGAGGTCCCAGTCGCCGGTCACCCGGATCAGGGTGGCGACGACCTGGCCCCACTCCTCGTGGAAGGCGGCCGCGACCGCCTCCTCGACGGCGTTGTCGTTCACTCCCAGACCGGCCGCACCTCCACCGAACCGCCGCCCAGCGCCGCCGGATGCCGGGACGCGAGCGCGATGGCCTCGTCGAGGTCGGCGACCTCGATGATGTCGAAGCCCGCGACGTACTCCTTGGACTCCACGAACGGCCCGTCGCTGAGCAGGACTTCGTCGCCCTGCACGCGGACGGTGGTGGCGTCGGTGGACGGCCGCAGCCGTGCGCCGCCCTTCACGATGTCGCGACTGCGGACCTCTTCGATGTACGAGGTGAAGCGGGGGTCGTCGGCGATCTCCTCGGGGCTGAGCTCCTCGCCGCCGACGGGGGTGCAGATGAACAGGACGTACTTCATGACCGGCCCTCCGTGATCTCGGCGTGGAACGGGACCGACGTGTGCTGGTGGACGATCTGCCAGCGGTCGCCGGCCGCGCGGTACCCCGTGGTGACCCGCGCCGTGGTGTCCAGCGGTTCGCCGCTGGCGAGCGTGGCACGCATCCGCACGAGCGCGTGGCTGAACGCGACGCTCTCGTCGACCCGGACGCGGAAGTCGAGCACCTCGCGCTCCACGGGTCCGGCCAGCGTCGAGAACCACAACTCCTCGGCCTTGCGCAGGGCCTCGATTCCGCTCTGTTCCAGACCGCTCACGGGGTGGAACACCTCGACGTCCGGCGCGTAACAGGCCATCGCCCGGTCGAAGTCCCGCTCGCGCGCGGCGGCGGTCAGCTCCGCGTCGAGCCGGCGGATCTCCCCCTCGGCGTCCTCGTCCTCCCAGAACGCGCGCACCTCCATGGCCCCGATGGACGCCACAGGGTGCTTGGCGGCCGCCTCGACGGCCTCCTCCAAGCTGTCGCACTCGAGGATGTCGTATCCGGCGATGTACTCCTTCGTCTCCGCGAACGGCCCGTCGGTGCGCAGCACTTCACCGTCGCGCACCCGCACGGTGACCGCGTCGGCGGGGAGCCGCAGCCTGTGGCCGTGCAGCCGTACGCCGCGCTCGGCGCCCAGCTCCTCGACCCAGGGTTCGACGGGTGCCATGCCGGAGGCGTCGGCGGTGTCGTCGCCGCAGACCAGCAGCATGTACTTCATGGTTCCCTCCCGGTACTCATGAGGTCCTGACACCCCACCGACGAATGGGCAGGCGCCGAATCGACACCCCTCCACCAGCTTCTCCTGCGTACGGCCGGACGCGCGAGGGAGCCGGGGTGCGGGCCCCGGCTCCCTCGTCGTATACCCGTGTACCAGACGGCCACCGTCTCCGCCGCCGACTCACCGGTGACGCCGACCGCCACGCGGGCGGTCTTCTTGCGTACCAGCAGCAGGGTGACCAGCGCGCCGAGACACGCGGTGGAGATGAAGCCGAACATTCCGGCCGGAGCGACGACGGCCGCCGCGGCGAACGACGGGATCTTCAGCAGGTCCAGGTTGAACATGGGCGAGGCGGCGCGGGTCTCCGCGACGATGAAGCCGACGAGGGCCGGCGCCGCCAGGGCTGCGGCCCCCGTGTGCGGTGGTGGACGCGTAGGTACGGCGTTTGGCGAGAACAGGAAAAGGGGCGGCTCAGGGCCATCGCGGTGTCGTATGGCTGGTATGCGCGGGGTCAGAGACGGGAGGTTCCGGGCCGCACCGGGAGCGCCCGCACGCTGTTGCCCACGAAGCTGGAGTGACGGGAGAGTTCCGCCTCGGGCACGGCGAGGTCGAGGTCAGGGAAGCGGGTGAACAGCCGCTCCAGGGCGATGGTGGCCTCCAGCCGCGCCAGCGGGGCGCCGAGGCAGTAGTGGGCGCCGTGCCCGAGGGAGAGGTGCCGGGCGGCGCCGGTCCTGCCGGGCCGGGTGATGTCGAAGCGGTCGGCGTCCGGTCCGTGCGCGGCCTGATCGCGCCCCGCTGCCGAGTAACCGGCGAGCACCGGCGTGCCCTTGGGGATCACGGTGCCGTCGAGGGTCAGATCCCGCACCGGATACCGGAACGGGAAGTAGCTGACGGGCGCGTCCCAGCGCAGCGTCTCCTCGACCACGTCCGCCCAGTCGGCCTCGCCCTTGCGGACCATCTCCAGCTGGTCCCGGTGCCCGCACAACGCCCTTACGGCATTGGTGATGAGGTTCAGCGTGGTCTCGTGCCCGGCGATGATCATCAGCACCAGGGTGCCGATGAGTTCCTCCTGGCTGAGCCGGTCGCCCTCCTCGTCCCGGGCGGCGATCAGCGCGCTGGTGAGGTCGTCGCCGGGCTGCTCGGCCCGCGCGGCGGCCACGGCGTTCAACACGCCCACCAGTTCCCGGTTCGCCGCGACGGCCTGTTCGGGGCCGATGTCCGTGGCGACCACCTGGTTCGACAGGTGGTGCAGCCGGTCGCGGTGCTCGGCGTCGACCCCGAGCAGTTCGCCGATGACACCCATCGGCAGCGGCAGCGCGAAGTGCCGACGCAGATCGGCGACTCCCCCACCGCTTTCGGCCGCGTGGTGCAGGTCGTCGAGCAGTGCGGCCGTCAACTCCTTGATCCAGGGCCGCAGTTGCTCGACCCGACGCGCGGTGAACGCCTTGCTGACCAGCGACCGCAGTCGCCGGTGGTCCTCCCCGTCGGCGGTCGTCATCCCCCGTACGGTGGCGAAGGTCATCAGCGGCCACCCGGTGGCTATGCGTCCCTCGCGCAGCGCGGTGAAGTGCGCCGCTCCCTTGGCGACTTCGGGATGCGCGAGGAACTCCTTCAGCGCGTCGTGCCCGAGCACCGCCATGCCCTCCACCTCACCGGGCAGCACCACCGGCGCGACGGCGCCCCGCGCGAGCAGCCGCGCGTTGTCGGCGTGCGGGCAGCCGCCGGCCGGGTCCATACGGTGCGGTGCGCCGGGTGAGATGTCCACCGGGTTCTCCTTAGTGGGGTGCCGAGTTGGGCCGTGCGCTGATCGATTCTGCCCGCTCACAGCACCGTACGCAGCCGCTCGGCGAAGCCCTTCGGGTGGGTGATGCTGCTGTTGTGCCCACCTGGGAAGTGGAGGAGTGCGGTGCCGAGTCCGGCGGCCGGTTCCGCCGCGTAGTGGGGCGCTCATGCAGGTGTGGGTCGGCACTCCACGAGCACCCGGTCCATGCTGATCGTGATGCTCGGGCCTGTCTTGGGTCAGCGCGGCACGAGCTGCATCGTGGTGGAGCTCGCCTCGGGGCTGGTGATGGCCTTGATGATGTACGCGGCGTAGTGGCCGTACTTGGCGCGGTAGGCGGCGTCGACGCGGCCGTTGATCTCCTCGTCGGCGTCCACGAAGGTGACGTCCTTGTCCACGCCACCGGCCCGGATACGGCCCTCCTGTCGGGCCCGGGTTCCCCGGTACCAGTCGGACGTGGGCCCGTTGACCGAGCGGACGTAGATGTCGTCGTCGACGCGGACGCCCCAGATCGTGCGCCAACTGCCCAGCGTGCCGGAGCTTTTCAGGGACGCGATCTGCAACTCCTCCGCGTGCTGGACGCTGTCGAGTTCGTCGTTGGCCCATGTGGTGGTCATGAGGTTCTCCTTCGTGGGTGCGGATGGGAGGGTCATCGCTGCGGGGCGGGCCTGAGCAGCAGGCCGGCCGCAGCGGTGACAATCAGCAGTGCGGCGACCATCAGAAGGCTGACGCGCAGGCCGTGCAGGAAGTCCGTCTGGTTCGCCACCAGGGCGCCGAAGACGGCCACCGCGAGGGCGCCGCCGACCTGGCGGGAGGCATTGAGTACGCCCCCCGGCCGTGCCGGCGCGGTCGGCCGGGACGCGGTCGAGGAGCAGCGAGGTCACCGCCGGTACGGCGAGGGAGCCACCCGCCCCGACCGGGACCATCAGCGCGACCAGCAATCAGGTGGGCGCCGTCGCCGGGGGAACGCAGAGGATCACCAGGCCGGCCGTCATCACGATCTGCCCGGTGATGACGGGCATCCGCGGGCCGAACTGCGCGGCGAACCACGCGGCGGTCGCCGAACCGGGCACCTCCGAGTACGACGCGATGGTCCTCCTCGACCTGGCCACCGCGGAAGCCGAGCAGGGCTGGCCGTCAGCGGCGGCCGAAGGTGTCCACCCCGATGTCGTCCGGCACGGGGCCGCTGCGCAGGCCGGTGTCGAGCGCGTCGATGGACGCGACCTCGTCGGGGGTCAGTGTGAAGTCGAAGACGTCGAAGTTCTCCGCGATGCGGTGCGGCTTGACGGACTTCGGGATGGCGCACAGGCCGTGCTCGATATGCCAGCGCAGAACGACCTGCGCCGCCGTCTTGCCGTACTTGGCGGCGGTCTCGACGACGACCGGCTCCTCCAGCACGCTCCTGCCGCCGTTGGGCGCGTGTGTCCAGTAGCGGGTGATGCCACCGAGCGGCGACCAGGCCTGGGTGACGATGCCCAGCCGGTCGTGCGTCTCGCGCAACTCCCGCTGGATGAAGTACGGGTGCAGCTCGACCTGGTTGACCGCCGGGACGACGCCGGTGTGCTCCATGAGGGTGCGCAGGAGCTCGGGCGTGTGGTTGGAGACGCCGATCGCCCTGACCCGACCGTCGGCCAGCAGCTTCTCGACGGCCTTGTACGCGGCCGTCCAGGCGTCCGCCGAGGCCGGGGCCGGCTGGTGCAGCAGATACAGGTCCAGGTAGTCCAGACCCAGGTTGGCCAGGCTGGTGTCGAAGGCGCGCAGGGCGGAGTCGTAGCCGTAGTCGGACAGCCACAGCTTGGTCGTGACGAAGACCTCGCCGCGGTCGACGCCTGAGCGGACGATGCCCTCGCCGACCTCCTTCTCGTTCCGGTAGGCGGCCGCGGTGTCGATCAGGCGGTATCCGTCCCGGAGGGCGGTGTCGACCGCGGCGGCGGTCTCCTCCGGAGGGCTCTGGTAGACGCCGAGGCCCAGGGCGGGCATCTCGACGCCGTTGTTCAGCTTGAGAAGTGGGGTGCTGGTCATGGGAGTTCCTTGGGAGAGGCAGGGGTTCAGGGCTGGATGAGGACCTTCAGTGCCTCGCGGTCGGCCATCGCGCGGTAGCCGTCGGGTACGTCGTCCAGGCCGACGGTGCGGTCGAAGACGCGTCCTGGCTCGATCCGGCCTTCGAGGACGTCGGGCAGGAGTTCCTCGATGTAGGCGCGGGCCAGGCCACACCGCCGGTGAGGGTGATGTTGTTCATGAACTCCGGGAAGCCCAGCGGGACTTCGCCGTACTGGGGCGCGCCGACCCGGCTGACCGTGCCGCCGGCGCGGACCACGCCGAGCGACATCCGCAGGGCCGGGAGCGTGCCGACGCACTCCAGCACGGTGTGGGTGCCGTCGCCGCGGGTCAACTCCCGTACACGCTCGATGCCTTCCTCACCGCGTTCGGCGACGACGTCGATGGCGCCGAAGTCACGGCGGCATCGAGGCGTAAGGCCACAGGTCGCTGCCGCAGACGCAGGAGCGCAGGACGCGTACGACGGCGTCGGTGGGCTGCTGGATCCCGGGGTCCGGGACGTTCTCGACGCGGACGTCTCCGGCGCCGTACATCAGTGTCGCTCGCATGAGAATCTTCCGATTCGCTGGTGCTGGACAACGAGTTGACGGAGCGTCAGTACCGTCCGCCGGTCGGTGCGGGCAGGGCGTCCAGCTCGGCCAGGTCCGCCGCGCTCAACCGCACGTCCCCCGCTCCGGTGTTGTCCGCGAGGTACTTGGGGGTCTTGGTGCCGGGGATGGGGACGACGTACCGGCCCTGGGCGACGACCCACGCCAGCGCGACCTGCGCCGGGGTGATCCCCGCACGCTCGGCGATCTCGCGCACCCGGCCGACGATGGCGAGGTTGTCGCGCAGCGCGTCCTGCTGGAAGCGCGGCAGCCGGCGCCGGAAGTCGTCCTCGGGCAGGTCGTCGAAGGACGAGAACCGCCCGACGAGGAAGCCCCGGCCGAGTGGTGAGAAGGGCAGGAAGGCGATGCCCTGCTCCTCGCAGTACGGCAGCACCTCCTCCAGCGCGTCCCGGGTCCACAGCGACATCTCGGACTGCACGGACGCCACCGGGTGCACCGCCTGCGCCCGCCTGATCTGCTCCACGCTCACCTCGGACAGGCCGATGTGCCGCGCCTTGCCCGCTGCGACGACCTCCGCCATGGCGCCCCAGGTCTCCTCGACCGGCACCTCGGGGTCGACGCGGTGCAGCTGGTAGAGGTCCACGTGGTCGGTGCCGAGCCTGCGCAGGCTCTCGTCGATCGACTGCCGCACGTGCTCGGGGCGGCCGTTGTTGGCGATGAGCGGGGAGCCCTCGGGACCGCCGGTCGGGTCGGCGACGTACAGGCCGACCTTGGTGGCGAGGACCGCCCGCTCACGGTGACCGCCCGCGAGGGCGCGGCCGACCAACTCCTCGTTGGTGTAGGGCCCGTACACGTCCGCGGTGTCGATGAGCGTCGCGCCCAGGTCGAGGGCCCGGCGGATCACCGCGATGGACGTGTCGTCGTCCCGCGGGGTCTTCACGTCGTACGCGAAGGTCATGCCCATGCAGCCCAGGCCGATGAGGCCGACCTCGGGGCCCTTGCTGCCGAGTGTGGTGGTACGCACGGTTACTGCCCAGCCCTTCTGTGTCGCTGCCTGGCGTTGTATTCCTCGTCGGTGACGTGCTCGCCCCACTGCGACTCGGGGCCGCCGTCCGGGCCGGGGCCCTCCCACAGGGCGAGGTGGGTCATGAAGTGGTCGGGAGCGGCGCCGTGCCAGTGCCACTCCCCCGGCGGCGTGTGGACCGTGTCGCCCGGGCGCATCACGATCACCTCGCCGCCCTTGGACTGCACGAGTCCGACGCCCTCGGTGACGTGCAGGGTCTGGCCGGCGGCGTGGCAGTGCCAGGCGGTACGGGCACACGGCGCGAACCGCACCACGTTGACCCGTATCCGGGACGGCTCCTCGCCCGCCGCGACGACGTCGAACCAGACATCGCCGGTGAACAGCTCCGCCGTGCCCTTGGTGGACGGCTTCTTGGGCAGGACTTCCATCGCGGTTCTCCTTGTTGCTGGGCGTTGCTCGGCGCTGGTGGATTGCTCGGCGCCGGTGGAATGCTCGGCGCCGGTGGCCCGCGCCTCGGCCTCGTTCTCGACGATGTCCTTGAGCTGCGTGATCGCGCTCATGGCGTTGGGCCGGCCGGCGTAGAACGTCGGCTCGGTGACCGGGTCAGTTGTGGTCGATCATGTCCATGTGGTCCTTGCCCAGGCGGTCGCCGACGGCCGGGGTGAGGCGGTCGAGCTTCTGGAGCACTTCGGCGGACAGCTGGATGCCGTCGGCCGCGACGTTCTCCTCCAGGTGGGCCACGCGGCGCGTGCCCGGGATGAGGGCGATGTCGTCGCCCTGCGCCACCAGCCAGGCCAGGCACAGCTGGCCGGGCGTGACGCCGACCTCGTCGGCGATCGTCCTCACCTCGTCGGCCACGCACAGGTTCTGCTGGAAGTACGCGGCGTCGTTGAAGCGCGGCATGGTCGCGCGCAGGTCGACCTCGGCGTCGAACCAGTCCGTCGTGCGGAAGCCTCCGGCCAGGAAGCCGTGGCCCAGCGGCGCCCACGGTACGAAGCCGATGCCCAGCTCGCGCGTCACCGGCAGGATCTCCTGCTCCGGCTCGCGGAACCACAGGGAGTACTCCGTCTGCACCGCGGTGAGCGGGTGCACGGCGTGGGCGCGGCGGATCGTGCCGGGACCGGCCTCCGACAGACCCAGCGCGCGGACCTTGCCCTCCTTGACCAGCTCGGCCATGGCGCCAACGGTCTCCTCGATCGGCGTGGCCGGGTCGACCCGGTGCTGGTAGAGCAGGTCGATGTAGTCGGTGCCGAGCCGCTTCAGCGAGCCCTCCACCGCGACACGGATGCTCTCCGGGCTGCTGTCCAGGGAGCCCTCCGGGCGGCCCGAGTACGACACGAAGCCGAACTTCGACGCCAGCACCACCTGGTCGCGGCGGCCCTTGAGCGCCTTGCCGACCAGCTCCTCGTTGAGGAAGGGGCCGTACGCCTCGGCGGTGTCGATGTGCGTGACGCCCAGGTCGAGCGCGCGGTGGATGGCACGGATGCCTTCCTCGTCGTCCGTGTTCGCGCCGGTGTAGAGCGCGTTGACGGGCATCGCGCCCATACCGATCTGCGAGACGTCCAGATCCCCGAGCCTGATGTGCTTCATGGTGGTGCTCCGTTCCTTGCGCCGGATGCCGGGCAACGTCCCTGGGCCGCGCAAGGGGGCGTCTCCGACGGGATCAACCCTCCTGCGCGGGCTCGCCGCGTGGCAGACCGCGCTGTGCCGGGGAGCCGTGTTCCGGGGTGCGACAGGGCCCCCCACGCGCCTACCGGGCAGGTCACCGGCCCCGCACACTCGAAGACATGACACCTGAGCAACGGATGGGCGCAGGAACCGAGCTGGGGCGCTTTCTGCGCGCCCGCCGCGCCCGGGTGACCCCCGCCGAGGCCGGTCTCCCGGTCGGCGCCGGGCTGCGCCGCACGCCAGGGCTGCGCCGTGAGGAACTGGCCACGCTGGCCGGGATCAGCATCGACTACTACACGCGCCTGGAACGCGGCCGCGAAACCCGCCCCAGCCCCCCGGTGGTCGACTCCCTCGCCCGCGCCCTGCGCCTGGAGGACGACGAGCACGAGCACCTGCGCAGCCTGGCCGCCCGCGCCGCGCGCACGGCGCCCGAACCGCCGACGGCACCCAGCCGCACCGTGCGGCCGGGCGTAAAGCTCCTGCTGGAGAGCCTGCGCCCCAACCCCTCACACGTGGTCAGCCGCACCAACGACCTGCTCGCCGCCAACCCCGGTGGACTGAGGCTCCTCGCGGGAATCGAGGACTGGCCGGCCAGTCAGCGCAACATCGCCCGCTACGTCATCCTGCATCCCGCCGCCCGCGACCTGTTCCACGACTGGGGCACCCACGTCCGCGGCTGCGTGGCCCGCCTGCGCGCCCTGGCCGGCACGGACCCGGACGCCCCCGACCTGACCCGGCTGGCGGGCGAACTCCTGCTCAAGAGCCCGGAGTTCGCCCGCCTCTGGGAGCGCTACGACGTCAAGGGCCACGCCCACGGCCGCAAGACCTTCCACCACCCCGAGGTCGGCGACCTCACCCTGGGCTACCAGTCCATGGAACTGGAGGGCACCTCCGGCCACCGCCTCGTCACGTACTTCGCGGAACCGGGCACCTCCGAGTACGACGCCCTCGTTCTCCTCGACCTGCTCGCGTCCGAGCCCGCGACGCCCGCCATGAAGGACGAGGGTCACGATTCCAGGTCGTCCGCGTAGTGCCGGTAGCCGTGCCGGTCCCGGTGGATGGTCCACAGGGTCTCCGCGAGGACGGCCGGGTCCTTTTTCGGGTGGTCGGGGACGATCGCGCCGGGGATGATCAGCTGTGCCACGTGGATGCCGTCGGCGGCGACGGCGTCGTGCAGGAGGTGGCCGTAGGCGCTCTCGGCGGCGAAGGCGATCGAGGTGCCGGCGCGGTCGGGGTCGGGCAGGACGGCGGAGCCGCCGTTGACGAGGAGGATCGTGCCGCGGCCCAACTCGCGCATGCCGGGCAGTACTTGCTGTACGGCGGCGACGGCGCCGTACACGGAGAACTCGACCGGGCCGATGAGATCGGCCGGGCCGGTCTCCAGTACCGGCCGCATGAAGTCGTGGTGTGGGATCGGGCTGTACTGCAGGACCTCGATCGGGCCCAGGGTCGCGGTCGCCGCGTCGAGGGCGGTCGTGAGGGCCTTGAGGTCGCGTACGTCGGCGGCGAAGCCGCGTGCCGTGACGTCCTGGTCGGCCAGGTCTCTGGCCAAGGTGTCGAGCCGGTCCTGGTCGCGGGCGACGAGGGCGACGTCGTAACCCTCCTGGCCGAAGCGCCGGGCGACGGCGGCTCCGAGGCCGGGTCCCGCTCCGATGATGGCGATGGTGGTCATGGTCCTGGCTTCCTTGGGTGGCCTGGGGACCGGACGGTCCTGGAACTGCTGATGGTTCCGCATGATCCTCCGGTCCTGCTGGTCCGGCAGGGGCTTCCGCCTCGAAAGGGATCATCAACGAGCATCCAGGTTGTTCCCGGCACCCGCATCCCGGCAGACCGCGCCGTGCCGGGGAGCGCTGTTCCGGGGTGTGACAGGGCCCCCCACACTGCTGTAACGCAGGTCACAGGGCTGCCACACTGGACGACATGGCACGTGAGCAGCAGAGCGATGGCAAGGGCGGCAGCGAGCTGGGAAAGTTCCTGCGCGCCCGCCGCGCCCGGGTGACCCCCGCCGATGTCGGCCTACCGGAGGGTCCCGGACTGCGCCGCACGCCCGGCCTGCGCCGCGAGGAGCTGGCCACCCTCGCCGGGGTCAGCATCGACTACTACACACGCCTGGAGCGTGGCAAGGAGACCAACCCCAGCCCGTCCGTCGTGGATGCCCTCGCCGCCGCCCTGCTGCTGGAGGGCGACGAGCGCGAGCATCTGCGTGACCTCGCCGCACGCGCCGCACGCAGCACGCCGGAACCGTCGGCCGTACCCAGCCGTTCCGTCGCGCCCGGCATCGAACTGCTGCTGGAGAGCATGCGGCCCTACCCCGCCCACGTGGTCAGCCGCACCATGGAACTGCTGGCCTGGAACCCGGGCGGGCTGCGGCTGATGGCCGGGATGGAGGACTGGCCGGCCGGGCAGCGCAACGTCGTGCGCTATGTCTTCCTCCACCCCACGGCCCGCGTGCTCTTCGAGGACTGGGAGAACCAGATCCGCGGCTGCGTCGCCCGCCTGCGCACCCTGGCCGGCACCGACCCCGACGCGCCCGACCTCACCGGCCTCGTCGACGAACTCCTGCTCAAGAGCCCGGACTTCGCCCGCCTGTGGGAGCGGTACGACGTCAAGGCGAACGCCACCGGCCGCAAGACCTTCCACCACCCGCAGGTCGGCGACGTCACCTTCGGCTACCAGGTCATGGAACTGGAGGGCGCAAGCGGCCACCGCCTGGTCGCCTACCACGCCGAACCGGGCACGCCCGAGTACGACGCGATGCTGCTCCTCGACGCGGCCGCTAGCGAGGAGTCCGCTACCGAGGAGTCCGCGAAGAACCCATCGGCGCCCGCTCCGGGACCGGCTTCACGTTCTTCATCGTGAAGTGCGAAGTGACATTCTTGATCCGCGGGATCGTCATGACGCGCTGGCTGAGGAACGCCTCGTAGGCGGCCAGGTCGGCGACGGCCACCCGTACGAAGTAGTCGGGGCTGCCGAACAGCCGACGCAGCTCCAGGACCTCCTCGGCCCGCGCCAGGGTCTCCTCGAAGCGCTCGACGGTCTCCGCGTCCTGGGCGTCGAGGGTGAGGTCGATCAGGACCTCGAAGGTGCGACCCTCGCCGTCACCGCCCTGCACGGCACCATCGCCGCCGAACCGCACGCCACGCCGTACGCTGCGGCCCAGCAGCGGTCCCGCCTGCTCCAGCGCCCGCAGGGCCGTGCCGGCGGCGACCGGCAACGTGGCCGCCTCGCCCAGGTCGACTCCGTCGGGCACCATGGCCAGGTCCGTCACGTCCATGGCCCGCAGCCCGCCGAAGCCGCCGTCCGCGAAGCCCACCACCCGGCTGCCACCGCCGGGCCGCTGCCGTCGGCCGCGGCGGTCACGACGACACCGGCCGCGTCGAAGCCGAGCACGTCCCCGGGCTCGGCCCGCTCCGCGAAGAACAGCTCGGCCGCGTTGAGCGAGGTGGGCCGGACCTCGATCAGGACCTGACCGGGGCCGGGTACGGGATCCGGGGCCTCGCCCAGCCGCAGCTTTCCGGGGGCCGTGCCGTCAACGATCAGTGCGCGCATGAGAGGTTCCTTCTCTCGTCGACGGCGACTCGACACGCACCAACTCCCGCCGATCCGGAGTTCTTCCCACCGCCGGGACCCCGGCACGGACACCCCGGCCGTTCGCCGCTGTACGGGTTGCCCGCGGGCCACTGAGTCGCACATCACAGCCAGACCCGAACGGCGGGTGGTACAGTCGGGTCAGCACTTGTGTACGCCCCGTCTCGGGCGCCGGTGCCAGTTCTCCTTCCTTTCGCTGACACGCCCGTCGACTTGCGACCGGCGGACCAGCTTCTCGGCACACCTCGTGAGCACGGCCGCAGGCAGTTCGTTGCGTCCCGCCGTACGCGAGGTGATGTCTCCCCGCCGCACGGAGGCGTGAGCACGCCGCCTCCTCCCCCGGCACATCCCCTCCCTTGCTCATGACCTCATGAATCCGTCCTCGAAAGGACCAGCATCATGACCACCACACTCGAACACCCTCCTGTACAACAGCAGCTCCCGGCCCACGCCACCGGTGTCCTCGACATCACGCACAACGGGCAGGGGTACCTGCGCGCCGCCGCGAGCTGCCTGCCCACACCGACCGACGTCCAGGTGTCCGCCGCGCTGATCCGCCGTCACGGCCTGCGCAAGGGCGACACCGTCGACGGTGTGCGCGGCGGGCCCCGCGCGCTCGCCGAGGTCGAGCGGATCAACGGCCGTACGCCCGAAGAGCTGCGCCGCCGCCCGCACTTCCGCGACCTCACCCCGCTGCACCCGCGCGACCGGCTCCGCCTGGAGCACCCGGCGAGCGGCCTGGCCGGGCGCGTCGTCGACCTGGTCTCGCCGGTCGGCAAGGGTCAGCGCGGCCTGATCGTCGCCCCGCCCAAGACCGGCAAGACGGTGCTGCTCCAGCAGATCGCCGCCGCCGTCGCGGGCAACCATCCCGAGTGCCACCTGATGGTGGTGCTGCTCGACGAGCGGCCCGAAGAAGTCACCGACATGCGGCGCTCCGTGCGGGGCGAGGTCTTCGCCTCGACCTTCGACAAGACGCCCAAGGAGCACATCGCGCTCGCCGAACTCGTCATCGAGCGCGCCAAGCGGCTCGTCGAGCAGGGCGAGGACGTCGTCATCCTGATGGACTCGCTCACCCGGCTGTGCCGGGCGCACAACAACGCGGCCGCCTCCGGTGGCCGCACCCTCAGCGGCGGCGTCGACGCGGCCGCGCTGCACGGCCCCAAGCGGTTCTTCGGCGCCGCGCGCCTCGCCGAGGAGGGCGGCTCACTCACCATCCTCGCCACCGCCCTGGTGGAGACCGGCTCCCGCGCCGACGACTACTTCTTCGAGGAGCTCAAGAGCACCGGCAACATGGAACTCCGCCTCGACCGGGCCCTGGCCGCCCGGCGCGTCTTCCCGGCCGTCGATATCACCCCGTCCGGCACCCGCCGCGAGGAACTCCTGCTTCCCGCCGCAGAGTTGACGGCCGTACGAGGACTGCGCCGCGCCCTGCAGACGCGCGACAGCCAGGCCGGCCTCGACACCCTCCTGGAGCGGCTGCGCGCCACCCCGGACAACGCGACCTTCCTCCGCCAGGTCCAGCCGACGCTGCCCGCCACCTGACGGCACCCGCCCGAACCTCTCACGTGCGGCATCCGGGTGCTGGATCCCGCCGCTCGGCCCTGGCACCCCGGTGTACGGCGACTCCGTTCCTACGTTGGCGGAATGACCATCGGATTCTCATCCCGCGCCGCCGCCCGCGCCGGCCTCTCTCGCGCCGCCGCCTCCTGTTCCGCCGCCTGCGTGGTCGGCGCGCTGGCCTTCGCGCCGAGTGCGGCCATCGCCCGGACCGGCGCGGACCCCGGAGCGCCGCGGCCCACGGCATCACAGCCGCCGCCGCTGTACCGGTCCGGGACGCAGGTGCGGCCACAGGCCGGGGCGCCCGAGGTTCCCGAGGACGTCTCCGCGCTGTCGTGGCTGGTGGCCGACGCCCGTACCGGCGACGTGCTCGCCGCACACGACGCCCACCTCAAACTGCCACCCGCCAGCACCCTCAAGACCCTGTTCGCCCTCACCCTGCTCCCGACCCTGCCCGGCGGCATCCGGCACACCGTCACGGAGGAGGAACTGGAGGGCATCGGCGACGGGAGCAGCCTGGTGGGCGTCGCGGAGGGGCACACCTACCGCGTGGCCGACCTGTGGCGCGGTGTCTTCCTCAACTCAGGCAACGACGCCGTGCACGTGCTGGCCGCGATGAACGGCGGCTGGGAAACCACGGCCGCCCGGATGCAGGCCAAGGCCCGCTCGCTGGGCGCACTCGACACCCGCGTCCTCTCGCCCGACGGGTACGACGCACCCGGCCAGGTCTCATCCGCGTACGACCTGGCGGTGTTCGGGCGGGCCGGGCTGCGCAACCCGGACTTCGCGCGGTACTGCTCCACCGTCGAGGCCACGTTTCCCGGCGAGACCTTTCCGTACGAGATCGAGAACACCAACCGGCTGCTGACCGGCGCCGACGGGGTGGAGCCGTACCGGGGCCTGATCGGTATCAAGAACGGCTACACCAGCAACGCGGGCAACACACTCGTCGCCGCCGCGCGGCGGGGCGGGCGCACCCTCCTGGTCACCGTGATGAACCCTCAGTCGGACGGCGGGTTCACCGTCTACGAGGAGGCGCGTTCGCTGCTCGACTGGGGCTTCAAGGCCTCCGGGCACGTCGATCCCGTCGGGTCACTGCTCGACACGCGTGGCGTTCCGGCGGCGGGACCCGCCGCACTGCCCGCCGCCCACGCCTCGCGGGGGGAGCCCGCGGACGAGGGAACCGACTGGCCCGCGGTGGCCGGGATCGCGGGCGCGGCGGGGCTGGGCGCCGGGGGCATGGCCCTGGGCCTGTGGAAGAGCGGGCGGTTCACGCGCGGCTGACCGATGGGCAGCCACAGCAGCAGCCCGAGCGTGATCCACGTATACGTGTTGCTGCCGAGGAATCCGTCGAGGCCGGAGGCGTCGTCGAACCACAGCCACACCACGCTGCTGCACAGCACCGCGTACAGGGCGCCCGCGACCCGCAGCCGACGCCGGTGCAGCAGCACCGCGAAGGACGGCAGCAGCCAGACGAGATGGTGCACCCAGGTGATCGGGCTGACGAGGCAGGCCGCGAGTCCGGTGAGGGCGAACGCGGCCGTCCAGTCCTCGTCGGCCAGCGCGCGGGAGGTCCGCCACGCCCACACACACAGGACCAGCAGAGCGGCCGTCGCCCAGGCGGCCCTGCTCGGTTCGTCCGGTGCCGCGAGCCGGGCCAGGACGCCCTGCAACGACTGGTTGGAGACATAGGCGAGCTGTCCGATGCGGGTGGTGTCCCACAGCGCGTCGGTCCAGTAGAAGCGCGAGGCGTCCGGGGCCACCCAGGCGGCCAGGGCGGTGGCCGCCGCGGCGACGGCCGTCGCGACCCCGGCGGCGCGCCAGCGGCGGGTGAGCAGCAGCAGACCGATGAAGAGCGCGGGGGTGAGTTTGACCGCCGCGGCCAGGCCGATGCCGACGCCCGCCCGGCGGCCGCGGCCGGTGGACAGCAGCCACGCGTCGCTCAGCACGAGGGCGAGGAGCAGAAGGTTCACCTGGCCGAAGCTGAAGGTGTCGCGCACCGGTTCGAGCAACGCCAGCAGACAGCCCGCGAGGGCGAAGCCGAACCAGCCGTAGCGGCGCAGCGCGGGCCCCACCAGGATCCACACGATGACGGCCATGGCGGTGAGGTTGAGCAGCAGTTCGACGGTGATCGCCGTGCGCAGCCCGACCAGCGCCATCGGCAGCATGCCGAGGGCGGCGAACGGCGGATAGGTGAAGCCGTACGTCGTCCCCGGCACGTGGTAGTCGTAGATCCGGCCGCCGTGGTGGACCCAGGCGTCGACCGTCCCGTAGTAGACGCGCAGGTCGAACCAGTCGCGCAGCAGCGGCACGGTGGCGGTGAACACGGCGACGGCGAAGGCGAGTCCGAGCACGAAGAGCAATCGCCGGCGGTCGGTACTCAGCGCTCTCATGCCGCTCGACACCTTCGTGCTGCCCTGCCCTCTCATGCCGTCCAGACCTCTCTCGCCACCCAGCCCTCTCATGCCGTCCGCCCGAGCACCGGTGACTGCGCCGCCTGGTGTGCCTGCCAGAGCACGACGAGCGCGAGCGCTCCGCCGGAGACGGCCAGGACCACCTGTTCGGCGTCCGGTGGACCCCCGCTCGGCAGCACGGCGAGCGCGAGCACCGCGCTGGCGGCCGCGACCCGGTGACGCACCGAACCGCTGGGCGCCGCGGCGGCGATGAGGAACAGGCCCCACAGCGCGTACCAGGGCCGGATCGCCGGGCCGAACACGGCCACCGCGGCCAGGCTCAGGCCCAACGCGTAGATCGGGCCGGGCCGCAGACGCAGCCATATGAACAGGACCACGATCACGGTCAGCGCGAGTCCTGCCGCATGCCAGACGGGCAGGGCCAGCGGTGCGAGGCCACTGCCGAGTTTCTCGAGCAGGGCGCCGGTGACGCGGCCGAGGACGCTGGTGGGCGACCAGTTGTGCGGCGAGACGGGGGTCTTCAGGGCCGCGATCCATCCGTATCCGGTACCGGTCGCGGCGGTTGCCGCGACCGTGGTGGCGAGGGCGACCACCGTCGTGGTCAGGGCCGACTTCACCATCCCTCGGCGCCCGCGCAGCGCGACGACCGCCAGCAGGCCGAGCGCGGCGGGCGCCTTGACCAGCGCGGCGAGGGTGATCAGGACGACGCCCAGGACGTGCCACCGGCCGCGCGCGGCCACCAGTCCGACGCCGAGCAGGCCGAGCATGATGGCGTCGTTGTGCGCGCCCGCCACCAGGTGGAGGAGGACGAGGGGGTTGAGCGCCCCCAGCCACAGTGCGGCCGCCGGGTCGGCGCCACTGTGCCGGGCGAGGCGCGGCAGCGCCGCCGCCATCAGGGCGACGCCGAGCAGGGCGACCAGGCGCATGCCGAGCAGGCCGGCCGGTATCTCCCCGCGCGTGAGTCCCGACAGCGCGGAGGCGACGGCGAGGAAGACCGGGCCGTACGGCGTCGTGGTCTGCTGCCACACCGGCGCCACCTCGTCGGCGAGCGGGCCGCCGAGTTGCGCCGGCCCGTGCGCGTAGACGTCGATATGCGCGTCGACCATGGCGCCCTGCGCGAGATAGCTGTACACGTCCCGGCTGAACAGCGGCGGCGCCAGCAGCAGCGGCGCCGCCCACACGGCCAGAACGAGCAGCAGCGAGCGGGGAGTCGGCGGTTCGGGTCCCCGCACGACGGTGCCGAGGAGCGCCCACGCGGCGATCAGCAGGACGACACCGAAGTACACGCCGACCAGGCCGAGTACGGCACGCCCGGACTCGGGGGCGAGCAGGTCGCGCGCGGGCAGCGCCCCGGCGGTCTCACCGCCCAGCGCGAGGAAGGCGGTACCGGCCAGGCCCAGAGCCTGGCAGCGGCGGAGATCGACGGGGAAAGCCATGGCCAACACTCGGGAAGCGTGTCAACGCCGGGTGGCCGGAAGGCGACGCGGTGCCCTCCGGGCGGGGGCCGTCGAGTGACCTCCGCGTGGTCGCTCCGCTGAATTCGCCGGAATGCTGCCGGTAGTTCGCTGGTTGCGCACCGTCTGGGGCTGGTCGCGCCCACGCGGCGGAGCCGCCAATGTCACAGCCCCGCGTCCCTTACAGGGGCGCTCGACGCACCCGTCTCAGAAGACAGACAGGCCCGTCAGTGTCGTGAAGCGGTCCAGTGCTGCCACGCCCGCCACCGAGTTGCCCCGCTGGTCAAGGCCGGGGCTCCAGACGCACAGGGTGCAGCGGCCCGGCACGACCGCGATGATGCCGCCGCCGACGCCGCTCTTGCCGGGCAGGCCCACGCGGTAGGCGAAGTCGCCCGCCGCGTCGTATGTGCCGCAGGTGAGCATGACGGCGTTGACCTGTTTGGCCTGGCTCCGGGTGAGCAGTCGGGAGCCGTCGGCGCGGATGCCGTGCCGGGCCAGGAAGCCGGTGGCGAGGGCGAGGTCGGCGCAGGACGCCTCGATCGAGCACTGCCGGAAGTACTGCTCCAGGAGCACCGGTACCGGGTTGTCGATGTTGCCGTACGACGCCATGAAATGGCCGAGCGCGGCGTTGCGGTCGCCGTGCGCGGCCTCGGAGGCGGCGACGTCCTTGTCGAAGGTGAGCTGCGGGTTGCCGCTCTCGGTGCGCAGGAACTCCAGGAGCGTGCCCGCCGTGTCACCCGTCCGGGTGTGCAGCCGGTCGGTGACGACGAGGGCGCCCGCGTTGATGAAGGGGTTGCGCGGGATGCCGTTCTCGTACTCCAGCTGGACCAGGGAGTTGAAGGGGTTGCCGGAGGGCTCGCGGCCGACGTGCTCCCACAGTTCGTCGCCCTCGCGGGCCAGGTCGAGGGCGAGGGTGAAGACCTTGGTGATGGACTGCGTGGAGAACGGCTGCCGCCAGTCCCCCACGCCGTACACCGTGCCGTCGAGCTCGGCGACGGCCATGCCGAAGCTGCGCGGGTCGCAGGCGGCGAGCGCCGGGATGTAGTCGGCGGGCCGCCCGCGCCCCGGCGTCTGCGCGATCTCGGTGGCGATGCGCTCCAGGACCGGCTGGAAGGTCAGGGACGGAGACATGATCACCATTGTGCCGCCGGGCCGGTCCCGGTGCTCATCGGCTCAGACCGCCTGCGGGGTGCCGCTGCCCGCGACCACCTCGGGCCGCAGCAGTTCCGCGAGCCGCTCGGCGGGCAACAGTCCCTTCTCCAGGACGAGTTCGGCCACCCCGCGCCCGCTGGCGAGGGCTTCCTTCGCGATGTCGGTGGCCGCCGTGTACCCGATGTGCGGGTTGAGCGCGGTCACCAGCCCGATGGAGTTCTCCACGGCGGCACGCAGTTCCTCGGTGCTCGCCGTGATGCCCGCGACGCACCGCTCGGCGAGGGTCAGGCAGGCCGCCCGCAGGTGCGTGATGCTCTCGGACAGGGAGTGGAGGATGATCGGCTCGAAGGCGTTGAGCTGGAGCTGGCCGGCCTCCGCGGCCATGGTGATGGTCACGTCGTTGCCGATCACCTCGAAGGCGACCTGGTTGACGACCTCGGGGATCACCGGGTTGACCTTGCCGGGCATGATGCTCGAACCGGCCTGCACCGGCGGCAGGTTGATCTCGTTGAGGCCCGCGCGCGGGCCCGAGGACAGCAGTCGCAGGTCGTTGCAGCTCTTGGAGAGCTTGACCGCGATCCGCTTCAGCACGCCCGACATCTGGACGAAGGCGCCGCAGTCCTGGGTCGCCTCGACCAGGTTGGCGGCGGTGACCAGCGGCAGCCCGGTGATGTCCGCGAGATGGCGGCGCACCGACTCGGCGTATCCGGCAGGGGCGTTGAGGCCGGTCCCGATGGCGGTGGCGCCGAGGTTGATCTCGTGGATCAGTTCGACGGCCTCGGCGAGCCGGCTGCGGTCCTCGTCCAGCATCACCGCGAAAGCCGAGAACTCCTGGCCGAGCGTCATGGGCACGGCGTCCTGGAGCTGCGTACGGCCCATCTTCAGGACGTCGCGGAACTCGACGGCCTTGGCCGCGAACGCGTCCTGGAGCACGCCCATCGCCTTGAGCAGGCCGCGCACCGCGAAGACGGTGGCGACCTTGACGGCGGTCGGGTAGACGTCGTTGGTGGACTGGCCGAGGTTGACGTCCTCGTTGGGGTGCAGGTGCTGGTACTCGCCCTTGGCGTGGCCGAGGAGCTCCAACGCCCGGTTGGCGACGACCTCGTTGGCGTTCATGTTCGTGGAGGTGCCGGCGCCGCCCTGGATGACGTCGACGACGAACTGGTCGTGCAGTTTGCCGTCCCTGATCTCCCGGCAGGCCTCGACGATGGCGGCCGCCTTGCCGGGCTCCAGCAGGCCGAGTTCCTCGTTGGCGCGGGCGGCGGCCTCCTTGACGGCGGCGAGGGCGTCGATCAGGTGCGGGTAGGCGGAGATCGGGGTGCCCGTGATGGGGAAGTTCTCCGTGGCGCGCAGGGTGTGGACGCCCCAGTACGCGTCGGCGGGGACGTCGCGGTCTCCGAGCAGATCGTGTTCGCTGCGGTGGGCTGCGGCGGTCATGACGGTGCGGGTCTACTTTCAGCAGAGAGTCAGTGGAATCTGGGTGTTTCAGGCGTACGTGGGTGCTGTCCCACCTGGACGGTTCAGGCGTACGTCGGCTCCGTCAGCGGTTCGAGCGCGCGGGCCGGTCGGATGTTCCCGACCACCGCGCCGCCCCCGAGGAGCGGCGCGCCGGCGAACTCGGCCAGCGCGGCCGGGTCGACCCCGCAGCGCGCGAGGGCGGCCGCTGCCACCGGGATACGCGCCCGGTCGGCGCCGTCGGCGATCTTCACGGCGACGGCCCGGCCGTCCGGCAACGCCGCGACCTGCACGCCTTCGAAACCGTCCTTGGTGAGCAGCCCCGGCACGGCGCGCATCAGCGCGGCGACGTCGCGTCCGGACCCGGAGGCCATCTCGGCGTGTTCGCGCATCGCGTCCGCCACCCGCGCCTCGGGGGTGCCGGGCGCGGCGGTGGTGATGCGGGCGGCGGCGCGGGCGAGGCCGTGCAGCGAGATGGAGAAGAGGGGTGCGCCGCAGCCGTCGACGGTCACCTGGGCGATGGCCTGTCCGGTGAGGTCCTCGACGATCTCCGCGATGGCCTGCTGGAGCGGGTGCGCCGGGTCGAGGTAGTCCTCGAGCGACCAGCCGTTGAGGTGGGCCGTGTACAGCATGGCCGCGTGCTTGCCGGAGCAGTTCTGGGCGAGCTGCGAGGGCAGGCGGCCCTCGCGCACCCAGTCCTCGCGGACGACCGGGTCGAACGGCAGGTCCGCGACGTTACGTAGCCGGTCCTCCGGCAGTCCGGCCAGCTCCAGGATCCGCCGGGTCCCGGCGAGGTGCCGCTCCTCGCCGGAGTGGCTGGCGACGGTCAGCGAGAGCAGCTCGCCGTCCAGCGGCAGCCCGGCCCGCAGCATGGCCACGGCCTGGACGGGCTTGAGCGCCGAGCGCGGATAGAAGGCGGCTTCGATGTCGCCGATCTGCAGCTCCACGCTGCCGTCGGCGGCCAGGACGACCACCGAGCCGTAGTGGATGCCTTCGATGACACCGCCGCGTACGAGATGGGCGACGGGGGCGTGCAGGGGTTCGCGGATCACGGGGGCGGCGGCGAGTGAACTGCCGTATGTCAGGGGCTGGTTCACGCGTCTGCTCCGTCGCGTATCCCGGCGACCCTGCGGCGCACTCCGTACCAGCCGGCGACGAGCGCGGCCGCGATCAGCGGCAGGCACAGCACGGTGGTGCGGCCCGCTCCCCCGTCGGCGTACATCAGGACGAGCACGGAGGCGAGGAAGCCGATGGTGACGATCTCGGTCCACGGCGAGCCGGGGAGGCGGTAACTCGGCCTGGACAGCTCGCCGTTCTGGGTCTTCCGCCAGAACAGCAGGTGACAGAGCATGATCATGCCCCAGGTGGCGAGGATGCCGATCGCCGCGAAGTTCAGCACGATCTCGAAGGCGTCGGCGGGCACCACGAAGTTGAGGCCGACGCCGAGGACGCAGATGCCGCTGGTGAGCAGGATGCCGCCGTACGGGACGTGGCTGCGGCTCATCACGCCGGTGAACTTCGGGGCCGAGCCGGACATCGCCATGGAGCGCAGGATGCGGCCGGTGGAGTACAGACCGGAGTTGAGGGACGACATGGCGGCGGTGAGGACGACGAGGTTCATGACGCCGCCCGCGGCCGGGATGCCGATGTTCGACAGCACGGTGACGAAGGGGCTCTGGTCCGCGCTGTACATGCTCCAGGGCAGCAGCATCGACAGCAGGACCACGGAGCCGACGTAGAAGAGGCCGACGCGCCACATGATCGAGTTGATGGCCTTCGGCATGATCTTCTCGGGGTTGGCGGTCTCGCCGGCGGCGACGCCGACGAGCTCGACGGAGGCGTAGGCGAAGACGACGCCCTGGATGATCAGGAGCATCGGCAGCAGACCGTTGGGGAAGACGCCGCCGTTGTCGGTGATCAGGGACGGTCCCGGGTTGTGCCCGTCGACCGGGTGCTGGGTGACCAGCAGGAAGATGCCGATGAGCATGAAGACGACGAGCGCGCTGACCTTGATGATCGCGAACCAGAACTCCAGTTCGCCGAACATCTTCACCGAGATGAGGTTCACGGTGAGGACGACGGCGAGCGCGATGAGCGCGATCACCCACTGCGGGATGTCGGAGAACATGCCCCAGTAGTGGGTGTAGACGGCCACGGCGGTGATGTCGGCGATGCCGGTGGTGGCCCAGTTCAGGAAGTACATCCAGCCCGCGACGTACGCGCCCTTCTCGCCGAGGAACTCACGCGCGTACGACACGAAGGCGCCGGACGACGGCCGGTACAGAACGAGTTCGCCAAGTGCGCGGACGACCAGGAAGGCGAAGAGGCCACAGACCGCGTAGGCGACGAAGAGGGAGGGTCCGGCGTCGGCGAGGCGGCCGCCGGCGCCGAGGAAGAGGCCGGTGCCGATGGCGCCGCCGATGGCGATCATGTTGACGTGCCGGGACTTCAGCGACTTGCTGTAGCCCGCGTCTCCGGCGTCGACGTGCGCGGCGGGCCGCGTCGCCTTCTGCGAGGACTGGCCTTGTACGGATTCTTCTTGCAGGGATTGCTCGCTCACGCCTGGGGTCCGCCTTCCGCGGGTGAGTCCGTGCGCTCGGGGCGCACGATGGAGGTGAGGGTGGTTTCGACACGGTCGAGGTGGTGGGACATGGCCTCCACCGCGTCGTGCTCGCTGCCGTCGATCAGCGCCTCGACGATCGCCCGGTGCTCGCGGTTGGACTGCTCGCGGCGGCCGCCGAGTTCGTTCAGGAAGGCCGACTGGCGGGCCAGGGCGTCCCGGATCTCCTCGATGACCCGGCGGAAGACCGGGTTCTGGGAGGCCTCGGCGACGGCGATGTGGAAGATCGTGTCCATCGCGACCCACGCGGTGGTGTCGGTCTCCCGCTCCATCCGGTCGAGCAGATGGGCGAGGTGGTCGAGGTTCTCCGGGGTGCGGCGCGCCGCCGCGTACCCGGCGACGGGGATCTCGACATGGCGGCGCACTTCGAGCAGGTCGCTCGCCGCGTAGTCGCCGAAGGTGGGGTCCTCGACCGCGTTGGCGACCACGAAGGTGCCCTTGCCGGTACGGGACACGGTCAGGCCCATGACCTGCAGGGCCCGCAGCGCCTCGCGGAGCACGGGGCGGCTGACTTCGAGGCGGCGGCAGAGCTCCGCCTCGGAGGGGAGCTTGTCGCCGATGGCGTACTCGCCGCGCTCGATGGCGCCGCGGAGGTGGGTGAGCACCGCTTCCATGGCGCTGACGCGCCGCGGTACCGAGCCACCTGTCTGGCTGTCTGACAGGTTCACGGGGGAGATACTCCGGGTGAGCGGAGGGCGCTGTCAAGGGCAGCGAAAGGAAAAATTCAGGGGGCGCAAAGCCTGAAAACCGGCTTTACGCCCCCTGTGATCAGCTGTTTCCGTGATCAGCCGGCTGCTTCAGCTGTCGAGGACCCCGGTCGCCAGCAGCCCGAACAGCGCCACGCCGATGACGATCCGGTAGATCACGAAGGCGTTGAAGGAGTGCTTGGCGACGAACTTCAGCAGCCAGGCGATCGAGCCGTACGCGACCACGAAGGACACGAGGGTGCCGACGGCCAGCGGGGCGGCGCCGACACCTGTGCCCAGGGCGTCCTTCAGCTCGTACAGACCGGCGCCGGTCAGGGCGGGGATGCCCAGGAAGAACGAGAGCCGGGTGGCCGCGACGCGGTCCAGGTCGAGGATGAGCGCCGTGGACATGGTGGCGCCGGAGCGCGAGAAGCCCGGGAAGAGCAGGGCGAGGATCTGGGAGCTGCCGACCAGCATCGCGTCCTTGAACGAGGTGTCGTCCTCACCCCGCTTGTGCCGGCCCATCTGGTCCGCCGCCCACATCACGCCACTGCCGACGATCAGCGAGGCCGCGACCACCCACAGGGAGGCGAGCGGGCCCTCGATGAGCGGCTTGGCCGCCAGGCCCACGATCACGATCGGGATGGTCGCGTAGATGACCCACCAGGCGAACTTGTAGTCGTGGTGGTAGCGCTCCTCCTTGTTGCGCAGCCCGCGCCCCCAGGCGGAGACGATCCGCACGATGTCCTTGAAGAAGTACACGAGCACGGCGGCGATCGCGCCGACCTGGATGACCGCGGAGAAGCCGACGACGGCGTCGTCGTCGACGGGGATACCCATCAGCCCTTCGGTGATCTTGAGATGGCCGGTCGAGGAGACGGGGAGGAATTCGGTCACCCCCTCGACGGCTCCGAGGACGACGGCCTGACCGACGTTGATGACGCTCATGGGATCCAGTTCTGAGGAGTTGGTCGACAGTGCTGTAGACGGTGCTGGGGACAGTGTCGCCTATGCGCGTGAGCGCCCGGCGCCTACGCCCACAAAGCTTGCGCAAACGAGACCCCGGCGAACGCCGCGCCCAGGCCGGCCGTCACGCTCAGGATCACGTTGGCGGCAGCGTAGAACCCCGCGCCGGTCTCGGTCAGCCGCAGTGTCTCGTACGAGAACGTCGAGTACGTGCTCAGGGCCCCGCACAGGCCGGTGCCGATCAGCAGTTGCAGGTGCGGGGAGGCGTGGCCCGCCGAGGCCGCGCCGGTCAGCAGGCCCAGGATCAGACAGCCTGTCACGTTGACGACGAGGGTGCCCCAGGGGAAGACCGTGTCGTGCTTCAGCTGCACCGCCCGGTCGGTCAGATAGCGCAGGGGCGCGCCGACCGCGGCGCCGATGATCACCAGCAGCCAATTCACAACGTCTTCTCACCTTTCGCCCCCGTGGCGCCGCGGGCGCCGTCCCGTCCGACGTACCGGATGACCTCGCAGTCGTCGAGGATCACCAGCCCCTCGGTGACGAGTTCGTCGAGCTTCGGCAGGAATGCCCGTACGCGCTCCTCGGTGTCCACGATCACGATGGCCACCGGGAGGTCCTCGCTCAGCGAGAGCAGCCGGGAGGTGTGGATCAGGGAGGAGGCGCCGAAGCCCTCGATGCCCCGGAAGACGCTGGCGCCGGCGAGGCCGGCGGCGTGGGCGCGGTGCACGATCTCCGTGTAGAGCGGTTTGCGGTGCCAGGTGTCGTTCTCGCCGATGAAGATCGTCACCCGTAGGGCGCTGCCTGTCAGCCTCGTCATCGCTGCCTCCATGCCAGGGCGCGGCGTGCCGCCGTCACCGTGAGCCACACCGCCGCGAGCGCCGCGCACAGGGTCGCGGCGAGATAGGCGAGCCCGGTTCCGGGGTGGCCCGCGTCGACCAGTTTCTGGATGTCGACGGCGTACGTCGAGAAGGTGGTGAACCCGCCGAGCACCCCGGTGCCGAAGAAGGGCCGTACCAGCCGGTGAGCCGCCCATACGTCGGTGATGACGACCATGAAGACACCGATCACGGCGCAGCCGACGACGTTCACCCAGAACGTGGTCCAGGGGAATCCGCCCGTCTGCGCCGGCCACAACTGCGCCGCTCCGTAGCGGGCGGTGGCGCCGAGGACACCGCCGAGGGCGACCATCGCGACGACCGGCCCCTGACCGTGCCACGGGGACGCGGTCCGGGCAGGCACGCGGAAGGGTGTGTCGGGTTCGTCGACTCGCTCGGGGTGCGGGACGGTCATGTACGTACTTCTCCTACTCGCCGGGTCCCGGGCAGCACCCGGGCGCGCTCCATCGCAAGTAGGGACCGTTGGCGGCACCGGTGCCGCGGTTCGGGTACGGCGGGCCCCACCGCCGCGCCGCGAGGCAAGATCGCGGCCGGTGAACAGGGTAACGCCGGGGGTACGGGCGACGCACACCCGACTCAGCCTGTGGTCACTTGCCGGCACACCGGCTCCGCCCGTGGCCACGGGCCGCACACACCGGCCCCGGCCAAGGCCACCAGCCGCACACACCGGCCCCGCCCAAGGCCACCAGCCGCACACACCAGCTCCACCCAAGACCACCGGCCGCACACACCAGCTCCACCCAAGGCCACCAGCCGCACACACTGGCATCGCCCGAGGCCACCGGCCGCGTGCGACGGCTCCGTCCGTGGCTACGGGCCGTGTGCGACGGCTCCGTCCGTGGAAGCGGGCAGGTCACAGACGGCGATCCCCCGTTCCCAGAGGCTCCCCAGCACCAGCCGCCCTTCGGCCTCGCAGGCGCTGGTGACCATGCGGAAGCTTGCGCGGCGGCGTTCGAGGTGGTGGAGCACGCGGCCTTCGTCGTCGACCGCGATGACCCCCGTGGTGCCCGGCGGACGGAACGGAGCCCGTACCGCCACGCGGGCGGCGGCGTGCCGCAGTGCGGGGCCTCGGCGGTGGAGGAGTTCCAGGGCGGCGACGCGGGGTCCGGCCAGCGCGACCCAGATCGGGCCGCCGGGGGCACGCCAGAGATTGTCGGGCTGACCGGGCAGATCGTCGGCGAAGGTCTCGCTCCGGCCCCGCTTCGGCCCGGCGAGCCAGTAGCGGGTCAGGCGCCGCGCCCCGGTCTCCGCGAGGACGAGGAAGGATTCGTCCGCGGCGGGTGCGAGTCCGTTGGCGAACTGCAGCCCCTCCAGGAGCACTTCGGGTTCCTTCTCCCCCGGTGCGAGCCGCAGCAGGCGGCCCGTTCCCGTGTGCTCGACGAGATCGCCGATCCAGTGCTCCAGGGGGTGACTCCGGCTGGAGACGGTGAAGTAGAGCGTGCCGTCCGACAGAGCGACCACGTTGCTGCAGAAGCGCAGCGGTGCGCCGGCCACCGCGTCGGCGAGGACGCGTACGATGCCGTCGTCGAGCGCGATGCGCAGCAGTCCGCGCCGCGCGTCGCAGACCAACAGGGCGTCGTCCGGGAGGAGTTCGAGGCCCAGGGGCCTGCCGCCCGTCTCCGCGATCACCCGGACGCGGGTGCGCTCGGGGTCGCCGAGTCCGTCGACGCGCACGATGCGGCCGTCCTCCAGGCCGGTCAGCACCCGGCCCCGGGAGTCGGCCACCACGTCCTCGGGGCCGCGGCCGCCGAGCGGAACGACGTGCCGGAGGACGAGTGGGGCGGAGCGGCCTCGATCGCGCGAGTGTGCCGTGTGAGCCTCCTGCGGCCGGTGGCCCACGCCGCTACCAGCCCTTCTCGAAGAAGTGCGCGACCTCGGCGATGCGCCACTCGTCACGGCGGTAGAAGGTCCGCCGTCTGATCTTCTTGGCCCGCAGCAGACCGACCCCGGTGAGCAGGTCGAGGTGGGTGCGCGCCACGGCACGGCTCACACCGAGCTTGGCGGCGAGGGCCTCCGGGCTGACGCCGTCCTCGACGAGGTCGCCGTAGCGCTGTGGTGGGAAGTGCACGGCGGGGTCCCGCAGCCACTCCAGTATGTCCAGGCGTTGCCCACTGACGGGAACCCTCAGCATCTCGTCCCCCTCCGTCCCGGCGGTCTCCCGCTACTGTCCCGCAGCCCGGGGCGCCGCGCACGGGCTTCCACGACCCTGGCCGGGGCCGAACGGGTAGACCTCGCGGGGCCGAACGGCCCTGGGCACCGCAAGGCCCCGGCTGCCGCGGCAGCCGGGGCCTCATGGGCTCATGGGGCTCAGCGGTGACTGAACACCGACATGGCCGGAAGCGCCTTGTCGTCGAAGCCGAACAGGGCCTGGTTCTCCCAGCCGTTGCCGGAGGTGGCGTCGGTCGGGTCCCAGCCGTTGCCGGTGACGGCGGTCCAGGTGGCTTCCCAGTAGAAGACGCCGAGACCGCGACCGTTCGGGACGGCCTCCACGATGTTCATCACGTCGCGCAGCCAGGCGGTCTGCCCGGCCGTCGTGGCGCCGTAGCCGGAGACCAGCTCACCGGTCGTGTCGATCTGGTTGACGAGCGAGTCGTCGCTGTCCAGACGGAAGGGGTAGGCCGTCTCGGCGACGAAGACCGGCTTGCCGTAGCGGGCCGCCGCGTCGTCCAGGGTGGTCTGGAAGTCGTAGAGCCAGCCGTGCCAGTAGCCGTAGTACGACAGGCCGATGACGTCGAACTTCACACCATTGGCGACCGCGCTGTCGAACCACGCGCGGGTGCCGGACAGGTCACCGCCCTTGGCGAGGTGCAGGGCCACCGTGGTGGAGGAGTTGACCGCCTTGACCGCGTCGTAGCCGGAGTTGAGCAGACCGGCGAGCTGCGACCAGTTGGCGGTGGAGCCCTCGTTCCACAGCATGCCGCCGTTGATCTCGTTGCCGACCTGCACCATGTCGGCCGTGGTGCCCTGCGCCTTCAGGGCGTTGAGCACGTCGTACGTGTGGTTGTAGACGTCCGTCTTCAACTGGCTGTACGAGTGCCCGGCCCAGGCGGCCGGCTTGGTCTGGGCGCCGGGGTCGGCCCAGGTGTCCGAGTAGTGGAAGTCGACGAGGAGCTTCATGCCCTGCGCCTTGATGCGCTTGGCCATCGCCAGGACGCGCGTCTTGTTGTTGTAGCCGTCGGCCGGGTTCACCCACACCTTGAGGCGGGCGTAGTTCATGCCGGAGGACTTGAGGATGGCGAGCGCGTCGCCCGTCGTGCCCGAGCTGGTCTTGTAGACCCCGCCGAGGGCCTCGCTCTTGGCGAGGGAGGAGATGTCGGAGCCCTTGATGGACAGCCCGGTGGTGCCCGAGGTGAACGTCAGGTCGTCGACGTTGATCCAGTTGCCCGCGTTGGCGTCGGAGTAAATGCTGATCGTGCACTGGTTGTTGGTCACGGAGACAGGAACGACCAGGTGTATCCATCCGCTGCTGGAGACCGGCAGGTCGGTGCGCTGCTCGGTGCCGCCGCAGTTCTTCAGCGCGAGGTAGGCGGAGTTCTGGCCGCCGCCCGAGCGCACCCAGGCGGTGAGCTTGTAGTTCCCGTTGGTCAGCCCGGAGAGGTACTGGTACGTCTCCACCTTGTACGCGGAGGACGAGTAGTGCGCCAGGCGGTAACTCCCGCTGTGGCCACCGGACTCCACGTACGAGGCGCCGGTGTCGCCGTACTCCGACCAGCCGCTGGGCGTGGCGACGCCGGAGCCGTCGGACTCGAATCCGGTGTTGGTGAGGGTGCTCGCCGCCTGCGCCGTCTGCGCGGGGAGGGCGGTGAGGGCGAGCCCGGCCGCGAGCGGCAGCAGCAGGGCCCTGAGTGTGCGTCTGGGATGGAACATCGTCGTCCGTCGTCCCTTCGACGTGATGGGGATGGGTGCCCCCGAGATGGAACTGGAGGGGCGACCCCTCCGCCCGCGGCTCGTGCGCTCACACGGGCGGAGGGGAGTCGGCTCGGCCGTGCGGGTCGGGCGACCCGCACGGCGGACATCGGCTCAGCTGTCGAGTCGTAC
Source organism: Streptomyces sp. NPDC001530 (assembly GCF_042894545.1). Lineage (NCBI taxonomy): Bacteria > Bacillati > Actinomycetota > Actinomycetes > Kitasatosporales > Streptomycetaceae > Streptomyces > Streptomyces sp. NPDC001530. Next base: position 99,281 of record NZ_JBIAVS010000026.1, on the reverse strand, counting down.
TACTCGGACGGCGCCCGCGGGGACCGCGAGACGGCCCGCGGCGCCTTCGCCCGTCAGGAGCTCGGTGCCGTGCGCCTCCAGCGGCACCTTGGCGTCCGTCGAGGTGTGGTTGATGGCGAAGACGTAGGTGCCCGACTCGCCGGTGCGGCGCACCACTTCGACATCGCGGGGCAGGTCGGCGCGCGGCGCGATGCGCGCGTCGTCGGCGGCCCAGCCGATCAGGGCGTCCAGGCCCTGGGCCGCGAGGCGCGTGGACACGTACCAGGCCGAGCCCTCGCCGAGGCGGTGCCGGGTGACGGCCGGGTGGCCCGCGGTGAGGCCGTCGGCGTACGTCCAGACGGTCTCCGCGCCGCGGGGCACCACGAACTCGGTCCACACGTCGCCGGTGAGTTCGGAGCCGTCGGGGCCGGTGATCCGGACGAGGTCGCCCTGGAGGAGAGGCGAGAACTCCTCGACGGTCAGGCCGAGTACGTCGCGCAGGGCGCCCGGGTAGGGGCCGTCGTGCACGGCGTCGTGCTCGTCGACGATGCCGGAGAAGTACGAGACGACGAGGGTGCCGCCGTTCTCGACGTACTCCTTGAGGTTGTTCCCGGCCGCTTCGGTCATCAGGTACAGCGCGGGCACGACGACAAGGGGATACGCCGACAAGTCGGCTTCCGGGTGGGCGAAGTCGACCGTGAGGTGGCGGTCGTAGAGCGCCTCGTAGAACGCGTCGGCGCGCTCGCGCGGGTCGTGGTCCTCGCTGGGGCGCCACTGGAGGTTCTGCGCCCACCAGGACTGCCAGTCCCACAGCACGGCGACGTCGGCGACGGTGCGGGTGCTCTTGATGGGGGCCAACGAGTCGACGGACGCGCCCAGTTCGACGACCTCGCGCCACACCCGGGAGTCGGTGCCCGCGTGCGGCAGCATCGAGGAGTGGAACTTCTCGGCGCCACGCCGGGACTGCCGCCACTGGAAGAACATCGCGCCGTCGGAGCCGCGCGCCACGTGTGCGAGGGAGTTGCGGGCCATCTGGCCCGGGGCCTTGGCGGGGTTGCGGGGCTGCCAGTTGACGCCCGACGTGGAGTGTTCGAGGAGCAGCCAGGGGGCGCCGCCGGCGACCGACCGGGTGAGGTCGGCGGCCATCGCGAGGTTCACATGGGTGCGGCGGCCGTCGGTGATCAGGTAGTGGTCGTTGGTGACGAGGTCGACCTCGCGGCCCCAGGCCCAGTAGTCGATCGAGTCGCACTGGCTCAGGGCGGTCATGAAGTTGGTGGTGACCGGGATGCCGGGCGCGAGGCGGTGCAGGATGTCCCGCTCGGCCACGAAGTTCTCGCGCAGGGTGGTATCGGCGAACCGCTTGTAGTCCAGGGCCTGGGCCGGGTTGCCGACCGTCGGGGTCACGCGCGGCGGGTTGATCTGGTCGAAGTCCGCGTAGCGCTGGCCCCAGAAGGCGGTGCCCCAGGCGTCGTTGAGCGCGTCGATCGTCCCGTACGTCCGTGTCAGCCAGCGGCGGAAGTGTGCGGCGCAGGACTCGCAGTAGCAGGCCGAGACGGGGACGCCGTACTCATTGTGGACGTGCCACAGGGCGAGCGCGGGGTGGTCGGCGTACCGGGTGGCGAGCCGTGTGGTGATGTTCGCGGCGGCGGCGCGGTAGTCGCTGTTGCTGTGGCAGATGGCGCCGCGTGAGCCGAACTCGTAGCGGGTGCCGTCGGCGGCCACCGGCAGCGCGTCGGGGTGTTCCCGGTAGAACCAGGCGGGCGGCGCCACGGTCGGCGTACCGAGGTCGGCGCGTATGCCGTTCTCGTGGAGCAGGTCGAGCAGGTGGTCGAGCCAGCCGAACTCGTAGGTGCCCGGCGCCGGTTCGAGCAGCGCCCAGGAGAAGATCCCGACGCTCACCATCGTGACGCCCGCCTCGCGCATCAGCCGGACGTCCTCGTGCCAGACGCTTTCCGGCCACTGCTCGGGGTTGTAGTCCCCACCGAAGGCGAGCCTGGTGAGGCCCCTGGGTGTGGTCTCCGGCATGGATCTCTCCCGTTTTATCGATCATTTGGGAACGTGCACACACAGCGCCAGCGGCGCGAGCCCAACATAACCGCACAGCAACAACCATTGACAAGTGTCCGGGATGTTTCTCTACTGTGAACGCTCACAGAAGCACCGCGAGTGAGCCGGAGGGGCGCGCCGGTGTCGAGGGCGCGAGCGCGCGGAGGCCCGAAGGGCTGAGCACGGTCGCGGTCTCGACACCGGCTGAAGCGCCCCGGAGGCGAGCCGCGCATGGAATATGGCAGGCCTCCGCAGCAGGCGGAGACCCAGGTCAGGGGAGAACGATCCATGCCCATCACGAAGCACAGCCGCCTCGTGGCCACCACCATCGCCGTCGCGCTCGGCGCCACCTCACTCGCCGCTTGCGGCTCGGAGGACAAGGACAGCGACGCCCAGTCCGGACCCGCGTCGCTGACGTACTGGACCTGGACCCCGGGCATGGACAAGGTCGTGGACCTGTGGAACAAGGGGCCGGGGAAGAAGCAGCAGATCACCGTCACGGTGAAGAAGCAGGCGTCGGGAGACGACCTGGTCACCAAGATCCTCACCGCGCACAAGGCGAAGAAGGCCCCGGACCTCGTCCAGGCCGAGTACCAGGCACTGCCGACGCTGGTCAGCAATGACGCACTCGCCGACATAGCGGGCGAGTCGAAGGACGCGAAGGGCAAGTTCGCCGAGGGCGTCTGGCAGCAGACGACGCTGGGCACGGACGCGGTCTACGCGATCCCGCAGGACATCGGCCCGATGATGTTCTACTACCGCGAGGACCTCTTCAAGAAGTACGGCCTGACGGTCCCGACGACCTGGGAGCAGTTCGCCGAGACCGCCCGCGCGCTGAAGAAGAAGGCCCCGGACAAGGACCTGACCACCTTCTCCGCCAACGACTCCGGCCTCTTCGCCGGTCTCGCCCAGCAGGCCGGCGCCAAGTGGTGGACCGCCTCCGGGGACAAGTGGAAGGTCGGCATCAACGACGCGGCGACGCAGAAGGTCGCCAAGTTCTGGGGCGGTCTCGTCAAGGAAGGCGTGATCGACAACCAGCCGATGTACCAGCCGGCCTGGAACAAGGCGCTGAACACCGGCCAGCAGATCGCCTGGGTGAGCGCTGTGTGGGCGCCGGGCACCCTCACCACCGCGGCTCCCGACACCAAGGGCAAGTGGGCGATGGCCCCGCTGCCGCAGTGGTCGGACAGCGAGAACGTCACCGGCAGCTGGGGCGGCTCCTCGACGGCCGTCACCACGGACTCGAAGCACAAGGCGGCCGCCGCGAAGTTCGCCGCCTGGCTGAACACGGACCCGAAGGCGGTGGCCGCGCTGGCGAAGGAGGGCGGCATCTACCCGGCCTCCACCAGCGCCCAGCTCAGTGACGCGTTCATGGAGCCGCCGGCCTTCTTCTCCAACCAGACGGACTTCTACACCAAGGCCTCGGAGATCGCGAAGACCACCGCGCCGTCCGCCTGGGGCCCGAACGTGAACGTCGCCTACACGTCCTTCAACGACGCCTTCGGCGCCGCCGCCAAGAACAAGTCGGACTTCGGTGCCGCCCTGAAGACCATGCAGGACACCACCGTCGCCGACCTCGAGAAGCAGGGCTTCGGGGTCGCTCAGTGACAACGGCACGTCGGAAGTCGTACGGGGTCAAGGGGGCCCCGTACGCCCACCCGTCTCCCACCACCGCCCTCAAAGGAGCGCTTCGCGCGCCCTACTTTTTCCTCCTCCCCGCGACGCTCCTCTTCGCCCTCTTCTTCGCACTGCCCATCGGCTACGCGCTGTGGCTCAGCCTGCACAAGGTCCAGGTCAAGGGCCTGGGCCTGGGCGCAGGCGCCCGCAGCGAAGTCTGGGCCGGCCTGGAGAACTACACCGACGCCCTCACCGACAACGAGCTGCTCGACGGCGCGCTGCGGGTGCTGGGCTACGGCGTCATCGTGGTTCCAGTGATGCTCGGCCTCGCGCTGCTGTTCGCGCTGATGCTCGACACGGACAAGGTGCGCCTCGCCCCCTTCACCCGGCTCGCGATCTTCCTGCCGTACGCCATTCCCGGCGTCGTCGCCGCGCTGCTGTGGGGCTTCCTGTACCTCCCGGACGTCAGCCCCTTCTACTTCATCCTCGACAGGCTGGGGATGCCGCAGCCGGACCTGCTGGACGGCGGCCCGCTGTATCTCGCCCTGTCCAACATCGCGGTCTGGGGCGGCACCGGCTTCAACATGATCGTCATCTACACCTCGCTGCAGGCCATTCCGGCCGAGGTGTACGAGGCGGCGAAGCTGGACGGCGCCACGCCCCTGCAGATCGCGCTGAAGATCAAGATTCCGATGGTGACGCCCTCGCTGGTGCTCACCTTCTTCTTCTCGATCATCGCGACGCTCCAGGTGTTCAGCGAGCCGACCACCCTCAAACCCCTCACCAACTCCGTCTCCACGACGTGGAGTCCGCTGATGAAGGTGTACCGGGACGCGTTCGGCGCGGGCGACATCTACTCGGCCGCCGCCGAGGCCGTGATCATCGCCATCGTCACGCTGTTCCTCTCCTTCGGCTTCCTGCGCGCCGCGAACTCCCGTAACAAGCAGGAGGAAGCACGATGAGTTCTCTTGCCGTACGCAAGGCCGCGCCGGCCGCCGGTACGACGCCCGGGACCGCCCAGGGGCCGCCGCTGCGCCGCCGGATCGCCCTGGTGCCGACGCTGACGCTGCTGCTCGGCGCCCTCTACTGTCTGCTGCCCGTCGCCTGGGTGGTGATCGCCTCCACCAAGTCGGGCCGTGAGCTGTTCTCGACGTTCACGTTCCTGCCGGGAACCGGCTTCACCCAGAACGTGCGGGACCTCAACGCCTACCGCGACGGCATCTACTGGCAGTGGATGGGCAACTCCGCGCTCTACGCCGGTCTCGGCGCCCTGCTCTCGACCGCCGTCTCGGCGCTCGGCGGTTACGCCCTCGCCCTCTACCGCTTCTGCGGCCGCGAGACCATGTTCAGCATCCTGATGGCGGGCGTGCTGATGCCGCCGGTGATCCTCGCGATCCCGCAGTACCTGCTGATGGCGAAGGCGGACCTGACGGACTCGTACGCCTCCGTCCTGCTCCCCCTGATCCTCTCCCCGTACGGCATCTATCTCGCCCGGATCTACGCCGCAGCGGCCGTGCCCGGTGACGTGGTCGAGGCCGGACGGATGGACGGGGCGAGCGAATGGCGGATCTTCACGCGGATCGCGCTGCCGATGATGGTGCCCGGACTGGTGACGGTGTTCCTGTTCCAGTTCGTGGCGGTCTGGAACAACTTCCTGCTGCCGTACATCATGCTCAGCGACGACGAGAAGTTCCCGATCACGCTCGGTCTGTTCACCCTCCTCAAGCAGGGCTCCAACACTCCGGCGCTGTACACGCTGGTGATCACCGGCGCGATGCTCGCGGTCATCCCGCTGGTCGCGCTGTTCCTCGTCATCCAGCGGTTCTGGAGCCTCGATCTGCTGTCCGGAGCCGTAAAGTCATGACCATGAGCAATACGGGGGCCCGGCGCAAACCGCCGACGATCCACGATGTGGCGCGCGAGGCAGGAGTCTCACGAGGCACCGTCTCGCGTGTGCTCAACGGCGGGCACTATGTCAGCCCCGCCGCACAGGAGGCGGTCAACGCCGCCATCCGCAAGACAGGTTACGTCGTGAACCGGCACGCCCGCTCCCTGATCACCGGGCGCTCCGACTCGATCGGCTTCCTGCTGACCGAGCCCCAGGAGAGGTTCTTCGAGGACCCCAACTTCAATGTCCTGCTGCGCGGCTGCACGCAGGCGCTGGCCGCACACGACGTTCCCCTCCTGCTGATGCTCGCGGGCACCGAGGACGAACGGCGGCGCATCACGCGGTACATCACCGCGGGCCATGTCGACGGCGTGCTGCTGGTCTCCAGCCACTCCGGCGATCCGGTCGCGGAGGAGCTGCGCGACGCGGGCGTGCCACTGGTCGCGTGCGGCAAGCCCATAGGCATGGGGTCCAAGGTCAGCTTCGTCGCCGCGGACGACCGGGACGGCGCCCGTGACATGGTCAGGCACCTGCTCTCCCTCGGCCGCCGCCGGATCGGCATGGTCACCGGCCCGCTCGACACCCCCGGCGGCGTCGAGCGGCTCGCGGGCTACCGGGAGGTGCTCGCCGAGGCGGGCATCGAGGCCGACGACCGACTCGTCGCCTCCGGCGACTACAGCCGGGCCAGCGGTGAGGCGGGCGCCGAGCAACTCCTGCAGCGGGTCCCCGACATGGACGCCGTGTTCGTGGCGTCGGACCTGATGGCACAGGGCGTGCTGGCCGCACTGCACAGGGCCGGCCGCCGCGTCCCGCAGGACGTGGCCGTCGGCGGCTTCGACGACTCCCCCGCCGCCACCGCGTCCACGCCCGCCCTCACCACCATCCGCCAGCCCTGGGACCGCATCAGCGCCGAGATGGTACGGGTGCTGCTCGCCCAGATAGGCGGCGAGGACCCGGCGGCGGTGATCCTGCCGACGGAGCTGGTACGGCGCGAGTCGACATGAGAGCCCGTAGCTGAACCGGGAACCGCCGCGGGGCTCCGGGAGCACGGGGGACTCCCGGGCCCCGCGGCCCCGGTTCGGCGCGGGGATCCATCAGAAGCCCCCTAGCCTTCTGCCATGGACAAGGGGCAACAGGGCGAGCCGCGTTACGCCTGGCGCGATCTCCTTCAACGCTGGAGTGATGAGTGGCTCGATCCGATCCTGCACGAACAGGAGAGACCCGAGCCGTTTCCCGACGAGGTACGCGCCGCCCGCTGGCTGGGCACATCCGGAGCAAGCCCTGAGGAGGTCGAGGCCTTGGAGGCACGGCTGGGGGCCGCGCTTCCACCGAGCTACCGGCAGTTCCTGCTGACGAGCAACGGCTGGCTGAACACGACCACCTCCATGGGCCGGCTCCTGCCGGCTCAGGAGGTGGGCTGGGCCCGCGACCTCGACCCTGAGTTGGTCGCCATCTGGACCGATGGACGCCGCTGCGACTACCCGCGCGTCCCCGACGAGGAGTACTTCGTCTACGGCGAAGAGCAGGACACGGTCGCGCTACGGCCCGAGTACCTGCCGCGGACGCTCGTCATCAGCCGGACCCCGGATGCCACCGACATGTACCTCCTCAATCCCTGCGTGATCACCCCCGACGGGGACTGGGAAGCCTGGTACCTCGCCCACTGGCTGCCCGGCGCGATCCGCCACCGGTCCTTCTGGGACCTGATGAACGACGAGTACAAGACCTTCCGCGACGCGGAGTGACCGCTCCTGGGCGTCGGCACGACTGGTCAGGATTCGAGAAGCCACCCGGTGCTCCCCCGCCGTAGCGTGAAAGCGCCGACGGGGAAGGCCGTCGGCGCGAGCAGCACCGCGCAGGCACTGACCAGCATCACGGAGGAGTCGCCATGACCGCCGGCCTCAACACCATCATCTACCCCGTCAAGGACCTCGCACAGACAAAGGCGCTGTTCAGCGCGCTGCTGGGCGTGGAGCCGTACGCGGACGAACCGTACTACGTGGGCTTCAAGGACGCCGGGCAGGATGTCGGCCTGGACCCCAACGGTCACGCCAAGGGGATGACCGGGCCGGTCCCGTACTGGACCGTCTCCGACATCAGGGGAACCCTGGCGGGCCTGCTCGCCGCGGGGGCCGAGACGCTGCAGGACGTCCATGACGTGGGCGGCGGCAAGCTGATCGCCTCGGTGAAGGACGCGGACGGCAACCTCATCGGGCTCACCCAGGACCCGACCGCCCAGTAGCTCGGCCCCATAGCGCCGGCGACTGGATGCAGGTGCACTAGTTGCACGCTCAATGACTGGCCGGATTTCTGTTACCGTTCAGTTATGTCAGCGAAGACGGCCGGATCCTCCCTCGAAGACCGGTGGCGGGAGATCCTCTCGGTGCACGCGCGCACGATGTGCGAGATCGACCGCGCGCTGCATCCCCACGGCCTGGGGGCCAGTGACTTCGAGGTCCTGGACATCCTCGCCGCGGCCACGGTCACCGAGGCCGGCGAGCAGTGCCGGGTGCAGAACATCGCGGGCCAGGTCCATCTCAGTCAGAGCGCCCTGTCCCGCCTCATCGGCCGGCTGGAGAAGGACGGCCTGGTGGAACGCACCGTCTGCGAGGAAGACCGACGCGGAGTATGGGTCGCGCTCACCAAGAAGGGTCGCGACCTGCACTCCGAGGTACTCCCCCTGCAACGCGCCGTCCTGGCCCGCATGCTGACGGCCGGCACGACCGGCTAGACCACGAACTCCGCACCGTCCGGCAGGACTTCGACCCCGGACCAGGTCACCCGCGCATGGGCGTCCGAGAGTTTGTCGAGCAGCGGATTGGTGTTGTTGAGGTGGGTGTAGATCCGGCGCGGACCGGGATGGCGGGCCAGAGCCGCCAGGCTGCCGTGCGCCCCGGATACGGGCAGGTGCCCCATGGCGGCCTGGCCGCCGGGGGCCCGCACCGCCGTGCCCATCTCGTCGGCCGCGTAGAAGGTGCCGTCGAGCAGCGCGCAGGTCGCCGTGGCGAGCAGGGCGTCCAGCGCGGGTGTCCACCTGCCCAGGCAGGGCGCGTAGACGAGTACTCCCCCGCTGGCCAGGTCCTCGATCCGGTACGCCGTCACCCAGCGGGCGTCCGCGGCAGGTCCTGCGACATACTTCGGGGCCTTGGAGCCGACCGGGTGCGCGGTGACGACCAGACCGCCGGCCAGCACGAAACCGCCCTCGGTCAGGCTGTCCGCCCACTCCCACGGGGCGTAGCGGTCGAGCAGGGCGCGCAGCGGGGCCAGCGTGGTCAGGACGGGGGGCGCGGCATAGACCTTGAGTCCGGCGCCGCCGCGCAGGACGGTCAGTCCCGTGACGTGGTCGGCCTCGGCGTCGGTCAGGAGCACACCGCGCACCGGTGAGTCCCTGGGCCCGGGCCCGGGTGCGAGCGCGGGCGTGGCGGTCAGCTGCGCACGGATGTCGGGTGAGGCGTTGAGCAGCCACCAGTCGCGGGAGTTGCCGCTGACGGCGACGCACTCCTGCGTCCGCGCGGGCAGTTTGCCGTCGCGGGCGGCCTGGCACAGCGCGCAGGCGCAGTTCCACTGAGGGAAGCCGCCACCGGCGGCCGTGCCCAGCAGCACCACTTTCAAGGGAACCCCACCCCTCCGTCTCGGACCCTCCCGGGGATCTTCCCGCCAGGACGGCCGGGACTACCCTGCGGAAGGGGGCAGTTCCGGACGACCTTGGCCCGGGCGCCGGTCCTTCGGGCGGCGGGGAGGGATCGGGACGGTGGCGAAGTCCCGCGGACCGGTCCACAGTGCGGGTACCGCGTCGCCGCGACGGCACAACTCGTATGCGATCGCCTCGTAGTTGACCCGCCAGCCGTGGAAGTGCGGCCAGGCCTGCTCGGCCGTCCGCTCGGCGGGGAAGCCCGCCGCCTCCACCCTCGCGACGGCCGCGTCGAACTCCAGGAAGGACAGCTGGATCGGCGCGTCGGGTCTGGGGTCCATGTCGTAGGCGAAGCGCAGCGCGCGGGCGATGTCGCGCAGCGCGGTGAAGCCGGAGCGCAGCACCAGGCGCGCCTCGGGCGGTGCGCTGCTGGGCGTGAGCGCCAGTTGCATGGCGGCCGCGTCCATGACGGCGACCAGGCCGACGATCCAGCTGCGGTAGGGCTGCGGGGAACGGAACGCCAGCAGGACCGGGTACGTGGAGTGGCTCTCGCCGATGTCCGCGGCGAGCCGCTCCCAGGCACGGTACAGCTCGGGCAGCGCGGTCTCGGTGTCCACCAGCCACTGCCGGGCCAGGATCTCCGGGCCCCAGGCGGGTTCGCCCGCGCGCGACTGGAGCAGCGTCACTTCCAGTTCGCGGCGGTTGTAGGCGGCGTACAGCGTGGGCAGATAGGCGATCTGCAGCGCGATCACCACGGGCCCGGTGACCGCCGCAACGAAGTCCACGACGGACAGGTGCAGCCGGTCGCCGCTGGCGAAGCCGAGCGTGAACAGGCTGGAACCGGCCTCCCGCACCGACTGGGTCCAGGACAGCGTGGACAGGGCGTGCAGCACAAGCCCGAATCCGAGCAGCGCCCCGGCGAGCCAGCTCGTGAGCATGCCGACGAGCATGAGCGGAGCCAGCCAGGTCTGCGCGCGGTCGTGGGCCTGGTAGCTGCCGCCGGGAGCGGCGAGACGCAGCAGCAGGCGCAGCGAGCGCCACCAGCGGATCACCAGCGGGGAGTACAGCCCGCGCGGCACCACGAGGGTGCGCAGGATGCTGACGAGAACCACCGCCAGGAGCAGTCCGCCGGCCACGCCGGAGATCCATTTCATGCGGCCATTGTCATGCCGGGAGGTTTCCGCCCGAGACGCTCCCGCCCGCGCCGGGACGTGCGTCACCTCAGCGCAGCACGCCGTCCAGGGGATGAACGGTGTCGGATCCGTTCATCCCCACCACGCCCGTGTCTGTCAGATCTGCGGCCGGGCCAACAGCGTACGTACGCCCTCGGAGGTGAGGGTCAGGCCGTGCGGTGAGCTGGCGTCGATGGTGAGCGACAGGTCGCCGGAGGGCCACTGGGAGGCGAGCGCACCGAGCGGCACCAGGCGGTAGCGGGAGACGAACGGGAGCAGTTCGGCCATCTCCAGTTCCGAGGTGAACACGGGCACCACCTGCTCGCCGCCCGGCTGGTCCAGGACGGGCAGGGCCACGGCCGTGGGGTCGGCGGCGTCCTCCTCGACGGCGTCGTCGGGCACGGGGACCAGCACGTCGCTGCCGGCGAGCGTGTCGAGGGCCGTCGCGTCCTCCGTGTTCTCCACGAGGGTGTTCAGCGCCTCCTGAGCGGGCGTCTCGGCCGTGGGCCGGTGGTGGTTCGAGGGTGTGACCATGGCAAATCCCCGGGTTGTGGCGGACGGGCCACCCGGGGCGATGTCCGTCCCGGGCGCAACGCCCGTCGCGTACCCAGTGCGCGCCGCGGCATTCCTCCTGTTGTCTTTCAGGGCAGCAGCGGGATGTCGTCCGACGGCAGGCCGAGGCGGTCGCAGCCGACGCGCCGGTGGAGCGGCTCGGCCATGGTCGGGCCGACATGGGTCATCTGACATGAGCATGGGGCCCGGGCATTCGAAGTCCGGGCCCCACACGGCTGCTTCCGGATACTTCCGGCCGCTTGTGTCTACTTCTGGCTACTTCAGGTACGGCCCGTCGCTCCCGATCTTGCCGGGACCGTTCAGGACGTACACGCGGAGGTTGCCCTTGCCAGGTGCCGCCACGGACAGCGTGCCGTTCGAGACGGTCTTCACGTCACCCGTGACGGCGTCCGTGTAGGTACCGTTCGGGATGCCCGTGTACGTCGCGTCGCCGGTGACCGTGACGAGCGCGAAGCTGTCCGTCGAGCCGCTGGTGTAGCGGCGCTTGAACGCCATCGAGCCGCTGATGCCGTCGGTGGAGTACTGGCCCATCTGCAGGGCCGGGATCGCCCGGCGGATCTGGTTGAGCCGCTGGAGGTGCTTGACCAGCGGCTGGGCCAGGGTGGTGGCGACCTCGCCGCTCGCCGAGTCGACCTTGCCGAAGTCGGAGGCCGTGACGGATCCGGCGAGGTGGTCGCCGTAGTACGCGCGGCCGGTGGACGGCGTAGTGCAGATAGGTGGTCGGCCAGTTCAGTTCTTGGTCTTCGTGTATTGAAGTGCTCTCCCGGCTGAAGTGAAGCCGGGAGATTCCTGCTTACCTTGCGGCAGCGGGCTTAACGCGCTTCGCGCGCCTGACGACTGCCCTCCCGGCAGCCGGGATGAGCGCGAGGCCCATCCGGTAAAGGTGCAAGATGTTCCGGGCTGCGTTGTGGTCGGCGTTGCCTGACCATCCGCAGTCCGGGTTCTTGCATACGAACGTGGCCTGGTCCTCCCGGTTGCCGGGCGTAATGAAGCCGCACGCGGAACAGCGCCGGGACGTGTGGGGGGCCGGGACCTTGTGCAGGGTGCCGCCGTACTGAGCGGTCTTGTACGCCAGCATCGTGACCGTACGGCCCCACGCTTCGCCGGTGATGGAGCGGTTCAGCCCTGACTTCTGGGCGACGTTCTTTCCCGGCGACTGGACGGTGCCCCTGGCGGACTTGACCATGTTCGTGATGGTGAGTGCTTCGACCACCACCGTGCCGTACTGCTTGGCGATGGCGGTGGTCGTCTGGTGCTGCCAGTCCAAGGCCCGACGCTTGGCTTTCGCGCGGAGTCCTGCGATCTGGTCATAGGTATGGCGCAGACGGCGGCTGGTTCGCATCCCGGGCTTGCGGTGCTGCTTACGCTGGGCGGCGCGCTGCTCCAGACGCAGGAGCTTGGACTGATCCTGCTTGGTCAGCCACTCGCCGTGGTTCTTGGTGATGCCGTCCGACAAGGCGATGGGCACGGTGACGCCCACGTCCATGCCGACCTGCGGCCCCTGGTGAGGCTCGGGCTTGGCTTCGAGGACCTGGACGCGGAATGCGATGTGCCAGCCGAGCGCGTCTTTGACCAGCCGCGCGCCGGTGATGCGGTTCTCCTTGTTGGAGTGTTTGCCCACGGGGAGGTCTTTGGTCCAGCGGAACCGGACGCGGCCCACCTTGGGGATGTTGGCCATGCCCCAGCGGCGGTGCACACGGACGATGTTCAGGTCCCGTCCCTGCGGGATGTCCACGGACATCACCGACCGGAACCGGCCCTTGAAGTTCGGGGCATCCGCCCGGCCGTCCCAGCAGTTCTTCCACGCCTGGAAGTACGTCTTCAACACGGCCTGCGCGGCCTGGGCCGGGAGCACTGCGAGGAATTCGATGTCCTTACGGGCCTGGCGGATCGCGGCATCCGCGCTCGCCAGCGTCCGCTTTTCCTTCGGCATCATCTGCCACCACGCGTGGAGGAGATTCCACATCGTGCGGGCAGCGTGCGCCTGGGCGTCGGTCTTGAGCTCGCATGCAGGGGACAGTGCCAGTCGGGCGCGATGCCCGAACTGTCGCTTCCTCAGACCGCATTCGCTCATGGCAGCCACGCTACTACAGTTGGCTTATGTCACCGCGCTGGAATCCGAATCCCGATGTACGCACCGGCCGTCACGTCGTCCACAACTTGCATGCCCACTTGGTTTTCGTCACCAAGTACCGGCGTAAGGCATTCACCGATGCCATGCTGACTCGCACCGAAGAGATCATGCGCGAGGTCTGCCAAGACTTCCAGGCCGAGCTGAAGCAGTTCAACGGCGAGCAGGACCATGTGCACCTGCTGGTGCACTACCCGCCCAAAGTGCAGCTCTCCAAACTGGTCAACAGCCTCAAGGGCGTCAGCTCGCGAAGACTCCGCCAGGAGTACGACGCGCATGTGCGCCGGTACCTGTGGGGCGGCCACTTCTGGTCCGGCTCCTACTTCGCCGGGTCCTGCGGTGGAGCACCGCTGACCGTCGTCAAGCAGTACATCGAGAACCAACAGCGCCCTGCTGACTGAGGACCACACCCCGGACCCGTGCTCACGTTCGGGTCAGAGCGGTTCCGAGATGGCCTTCACCTCCGCCGTAAACGGCGGAGCACCGGCCAAGAGCAAAGGTAGAAGACGGTCGCCGTGTTGGAGCGGCGGCGGTCTTCTCCATGGGGGCGGAGCCCGCGTCCGGTGGGATCAGTCCGAACAGCCCGGTAGCCGCCACGAACGCCACCAGTGGGCGCAGCAGGCGTGGGGGTCCACGTCTCATGGGCGTCTCCAATGCGGGCCGGGGAGTGGGGAGTTGCGGGGGACGTGCATTGCAAGGAGAACCGGTAATTTCCTGAAAGCCCTTGCAGCCGGAAGCTACAGGGACATGACAGCGACGTAAAGAGATCTCGCAGCGACCGGAACGCAGGGTGAAAACAGACCAGTAGTGGTGACCGCCGCCCACGCGCGGACCGGGTCCGCGCCTCTAGCGTGAGCGCATGCCGATGCAACCCTGGTTCACCGATGCCAAGCTGGGCATCTTCATCCACTACGGCATCTACGCCGTCGACGGATGGGCCGAGTCCTGGTCCTTCTACACGGGCGAGGTCTCGCACGAGCGATACATGAAACAGCTCGACGGCTTCACCGCGTCGCACTACGACCCGCAGGCCTGGGCCGAGCTCTTCGCCCGCGCCGGCGCCCAGTACGCGGTGCTGACCACCAAGCACCACGACGGCGTCGCCCTGTGGGACACCGCGCACGGCGATCTGAACGTCGTCCGGCACACACCGGCCGGCCGCGATCTGGTCGCCGGGTTCACCGACGCCCTGCGCAAGCGGGGCCTCAAGGTCGGCCTCTACTACTCCCACTCCGACTGGAACCATCCCGACTACCCGAGCATCCGGCACGTCGAGCCCGGCGACGAGCCCCCGAGCCCGTACTCGCACGCCGAGCCCGGTAAGGAGGACCCGGCGGCCTGGGAGCGCTATCTGGCCTACCGCGACGGCCAGGTCGGTGAGCTCGTCACCCGCTTCCACCCGGATCTGCTCTGGTTCGACGGAGAGTGGGAGCGCACCGAGGAGCAGTGGCGGATGCGGGAGCTCGCCGAGCTGATCCTCGCGGGCAACCCGGACACCGTCCTCAACGCCCGCATGCTCAGTCACGGCGACTACGCCACTCCCGAACAGGGTGTCCCGCTCCAGGCCCCGGACGGCCCGTGGGAGCTGTGCCTGACGGTCAACGACTCGTGGGGCTACCGGCCGAAGGACCGCGACTTCAAGTCGGTGCGCCAGCTGGTGCGTTACTTCACGGAGACGATCGGGATGGGCGGCAATCTGCTGCTCGGCGTCGGCCCCCGGGAGGACGGGACGATCCCCGAGGAGCAGGTCGCACGCGTGGAGGGCCTCGGCGCGTGGATCAGGAAGCACGCCGACGCCGTCTACGGGACGGTCGGCGGGCTCCCGGCCGGGCACCACTACGGGCCCAGCACTCTCTCCGCCGACCGGCGCACCCTGTACCTGATGTGCTTCGACGTACCGCGCGAGTCCGTCTCGATCCGCGGACTGCGCAACCCGGTTCGACGGGTGACCGTCCTCGGCACGGGCACCGAACTGGGCCACCACATCACCGGCGGCCTGGACACGGTCCCCGGCGTGACCTGGATCGACGCCCCCGCCGCGGCGGACCTCGACGAGTACGCCACCGTGCTCGCCGTCGAGTTGGACGGGGAGCTGGACCTCTACCGGGGCGCGGGCCGCGACTGACGGGCACGAGCCAACCGGTATACGGGCCGCGACTGACGCGCGCGAGCGGGCCGGTATACGGGCCGCAAAGGCGGGGCTCACGGTGAGAAGCTGTGCCCGAACCGGCGTACTCAAGGTCGAGGGGCAGCAGCCACCGAGCCCTTCCCTACCGGAGGTACCTCACCCGTGACCATCACCAAGGCAGCCCCGCCCCCGGTTGACCACCGCGACGCGGACGACCAACAGGGCCGGAAGGGTTGGCAGTTCAACTCCCCCCTCGTCCTGACGATGCTGCTGCTCCTGGTGGTCGCGGCGCAGGGGCCGATCCGCCGGGCGCTGGCCGCGCCGGTGATGCAGAGCTGGATGACCGTGTTCGTCGCGGTGGTCATCCAGGCGCTGCCCTTCCTGGTCCTCGGTGTACTGCTGTCGGCGGTCATCGCGGTGTTCGTGCCTCCGTCGTTCTTCGCCCGCGCGCTGCCGACCCGGCCGGCCCTGGCGGTGCCGGTGGCCGGGATGGCCGGGGCGGTCCTGCCCGGCTGCGAGTGCGCCTCCGTGCCGGTGGCCGGGGCGCTGGTACGACGGGGCGTCACGCCGGCGGCGGCGCTGGCGTTCCTGCTGTCCGCCCCGGCGATCAACCCGATCGTGCTGACCGCGACGGCCGTGGCGTTTCCGCGCGATCCGGAGATGGTCCTCGCCCGGTTCGCGGCGAGTCTGCTCGTGGCGTGCGCCATGGGGTGGCTGTGGCAGCGCCTCGGCCGCACCGACTGGCTGCGCCCACCGGCCCGCCCCGCGCACGAGGGCCTCGGCAAAGGGGCGGCGTTCTGGGGATCCGTACGGCACGACGTGATGCACGCCGGTGGCTTCCTCGTCGTCGGCGCGATGGCCGCGGCCACGCTCAAGGCCGTCGTACCGGCGAGTTGGCTGCACGCCGCGGCCGGCAACCCCGTGGTGTCCGTCCTCGCCCTGGCGATACTCGCCGTGCTGTTGTCGATCTGCTCCGAGGCCGACGCGTTCGTGGTCGCGTCGCTGTCCCAGTTCTCGCTCACCGCGCGGCTGGCGTTCCTCGTCGTCGGACCGATGATCGACCTGAAGCTGTTCGCCATGCAGATCGGCACGTTCGGCCGCGGGTTCGCGCTGCGGTTCGCGCCCGCCACCTTCGCCCTGGCGATCCTCATGTCGGTCCTGGTCGGGGCGGTGCTGCTGTGAACCGCCAGGCGCAGGCAGCCGTACTCTTCCTGGTCGGCGCGGCGGTGCTGCACGCCGGGGCCACCGATCTCTATCTGCGGTACGTGAAGGCCGGGTTGCAGCCCTTGCTGCTGGGGGCGGGGGTGGTGCTGATCGTCGCGGCGGTTGCCACGGTTTGGTACGAGGTGCGTGGGGCGCGGGCGCCGCGTTCGCTGACCTCGCTGCCATCGCAGCCTTCGGAGGACAAGGACGACCACGACGGCGCGCAGGGGCACGTCGACGAAAGCGCGGACGAGCACGGGCACGGGTACGAGGGCGCGGACGAGCACGAGTACGGGCACAGCCACGAAAGCGGAGACGAGCAGGGGCACGCCCACCGCGAACCCCGTATCTCCTGGCTCCTCATCCTCCCCCTGCTCGCCCTGATCCTGGTCGCCCCACCCGCCCTCGGCTCCTACAGCGCCATGCGCACCGGCACGGCCCTGCAAGCGCCCTTCGGCTACCCCGCCCTCCCGGCCCGCGATCCGCTCCCGCTCAGCCTGGTCGACTACGCAGGGCGCGCGGCCTACGACCACGGCCGTTCCCTCGGCGACCGGCGGATCAAGATCACGGGTTTCGTCGCCCTCGACCACGGGGGCACGCCGTATCTCGTCCGCATGGCCCTCAACTGCTGTGCCGCCGACGCCCAGCCCGTCAAGGTCGGCCTGACCGGCCGCATTCCGCCCGTCCTCCAACCCGACACCTGGCTCGAAGTCACCGGCACCTACACCGGCAAGCGGACCAAGGATCCCGTCAACGGCGGCATCATCCCGTTCCTCGACGTCAGCGCGGCGAGGCCGGTCCCGACGCCGCACGACCCGTACGACGAGAGCTGGAACAACTGAGCGCCTGATTTCCAACCCCTGAACACCATTCGCCCGCGCCCGTCACACCTTGCCCCCGAAGAAGACCTGCACCTCCTGGATGAGCCCGTCCCGGACGGTGATCGCCTCGACATTGCGGTACCTGTCGCCGGTCGTGAGCTCGTACTCGTAGTGGACGAAGACGAGTTCCTCGTCCGCGGGAGTGACATGCAGCAGCCGCTGCTCCTGCAATCGGTCGGCAGTCGGGAAACACCGCTCGAAGAACGCGGCCTTGTCGATGTGATCGTCCTGCGGACTGGTGAACGAGAAGTCGTCCGCGTAGAGAGCGAAGGCCGCGGCACGATCCTGTGAGCGGTAGTACCGAAACGCCGCCTCGACGACGTCCGTCGGACTGTCGGTCATTCGGTCTCCTCACCCGGACGATTAACCCCCTTCCGTCACCGTATAGCCGAGTCCCGAGACCGGCTCGCAAGCCGTCAGATGCCGTCCAGCAGCTGACAGCGGAGCCGTGGACCGTCCCTCGGCGGACCCTGCCGGGACCTGCTGACGGAGCAAAACGATGATGGGGTTAGCATATGAGCGCCGCCTAGCTCGAAAGATGCACCTGTGACTGTCAACGACGACTCGTTCACCAACTGGAAGAACCGCGAGGAGATCGCGGAGTCGATGATCCCGATCATCGGGAAGCTGCACCGGGAGCGAGACGTCACCGTCCTGCTTCACAGCCGCTCCCTGGTGAACAAGTCGGTGGTCAGCATCCTCAAGACCCACCGATTCGCCCGGCAGATCGCCGGTGAGGAGCTCTCGGTCACCGAGACGCTGCCGTTCCTGCAGGCTCTCACCGCGCTCGACCTCGGTCCTTCCCAGATCGACATCGGCATGCTCGCCGCGACGTACAAGACCGACGACCGCGGTCTCACGGTGGAGGAGTTCACCGCCAGGGCCGTCGCCGGCGCCACGGGTGCCAACAAGATCGAGCGCGGCGAGGGGCGCGACGTCGTCCTCTACGGCTTCGGCCGCATCGGCCGCCTCGTCGCCCGTCTGCTCATCGAGAAGTCCGGCTCCGGCAACGGCCTGCGGCTGCGTGCCATCGTCGTCCGCCAGGGCGGCGAGCAGGACATCGTCAAGCGCGCCTCGCTGCTGCGCCGCGACTCCATCCACGGCCAGTTCCAGGGCACGATCACCGTCGACGAGGCGAACAGCACGATCATCGCCAACGGCAACGCGATCAAGGTGATCTACGCGAGCGACCCGTCGGAGGTCGACTACACGGCGTACGGCATCAAGGACGCCATCCTCATCGACAACACCGGCAAGTGGCGCGACCGCGAGGGCCTTTCGCAGCACCTGCGCCCCGGGATCGACAAGGTCGTCCTGACCGCGCCCGGCAAGGGCGACGTCCCGAACATCGTGCACGGTGTCAACCACGACACGATCAAGCCGGACGAGCAGATCCTGTCCTGCGCGTCCTGCACCACCAACGCGATCGTCCCGCCGCTGAAGGCGATGGACGACGAGTACGGCGTCCTGCGCGGCCACGTGGAGACCGTCCACTCGTTCACCAACGACCAGAACCTGCTGGACAATTACCACAAGGCCGACCGTCGCGGCCGTTCGGCGCCGCTCAACATGGTCATCACCGAGACCGGTGCCGCCTCCGCTGTCGCCAAGGCGCTGCCCGACCTCAAGGCGCCGATCACCGGCAGTTCCATCCGCGTCCCGGTGCCGGACGTCTCGATCGCGATCCTCAGCCTGCGGCTCGGGCGCGAGACCAGCCGCGAGGAGGTCCTCGACTACCTCCGCAACGTGTCACTGACCTCGCCGCTCAAGCGCCAGATCGACTTCACCACCGCCCCGGACGCGGTCTCCAGCGACTTCATCGGCTCGCGCCACTCCTCGATCGTCGACGCCGGCGCCACCAAGGTCGACGGCGACAACGCGATCCTGTACCTGTGGTACGACAACGAGTTCGGCTACTCCTGCCAGGTCATCCGCGTCGTCCAGCACGTCTCCGGGGTGGAGTACCCGACGTACCCGGCCCCCGCTGTCTGATCCCGGCGGACCGTCCGATCCGATGTGGCGACGGGCGGGGCGGCGAACTCACCTTCTGAGCAGAACCCGCCCCGCCTGGCGCGCCCCCTCCCCCGCTCGCCCACGAAGGGCGATGCCCCGCGGGCGCGAAGTGCTGCGACGGCACTGTGCCCAGCCCTGTCTGCCGTGACCAGGCCTGTCTGCCATGACCAGCCTGTCCACGACGCGACCGGTCAGGCGGCCGCCGGGGACCGCCTTCCGCCCGGGGCCAGCGCGAGCCGCGTGACGTGCGGCCAGTCGGCCACCGGCCGGCTCAGCGGTGTACGCCGACGGTTGCGCGGCACGCGGACCCGTAGCGCCCCGGGGGCGATCCGGCACACCACGGGTGCCGGCAGCACCACGTGTTCCCCGTCGATGCCGATCGGGACGGTGTCCGTGTCCGCTTCGACGACCACCTCGTCCGCGGTGAGCCGCATGAGGCCCGCGGAACGAGCGCCGCGCACCATCCGCGCCGCCTGCGCGGCGTTGTCGACCCGCACGCAGAGCACGCCGAGCAGTCCCGAGTCCAGCCGCTCCCTGCGCCCGGGGCGGGCCGAGTCGACGGCTCGCAGATAGGGGTTGTTGCTGACGAGCAGCGCCTGCAGCCCTTCGGCGCGCGTGGCGCCGGCCCGCATCCGCAGCCTGGACGCGTCCGGGCGGGTGAGCAGTCCGGGCAGCGCCTGCAGGATCGTCTGCACCTTCTCGTCGCGGTAGGCGGGATCGCCGACCACGGCGGCGTATGTGCCGAAGGAGGCGTTGTTGACGAACACCCGGTCGGCGGCGAACGCGAGGTCGACGCGGAGTTCGACTCCGTCGGAGAGGGCGGCGAGGTTCGCCGCCGGATCGTCGCGGTCGAGGCCGAGGTCGAGGGCGAAGTGGTTGCGGGTGCCGGCGGGAATCACCACGAAGGGCAGATCGTGCCGCGCCGCCACCTCGGCCACCAGGGCCTGGGTGCCGTCTCCGCCCGCCACCGCCAGCAGGTCGGCCCCCTCGGCCACGGCCTGCCGGGCCAGTGCGGCCACGTCCTGCCCTCCGGCGCCGAGCAGGACGACACGGGCGCCCGCCGACCGTGCCTTGTCCACCAGGTGGAAACGTCCCACCTTGCCGCCGCCGGAGCGCGGGTTCATGAGGATCCAGGGATGCCGGGGAGCCCCGGTGGGCTCGCCCTCGCGTGTGGAGGGGACGTGTCCCGGCACCACGGCGATCCGGGCCGCCCCCGTGGCCAGCATCCACAGGGCCAGGGAGAGAAGGGCCGGCCCCAGCATGCCGTACGCGGCATACAGCGCCAGGACCGTGACCGGCGCGGCCAGGGACAGCGCGACTCCGGCCACCCGCACCACACCGGTGTGGGCCAGAGTCCACCACACCCCGGCGGCGGCGAGGGCCAGTCCGCCGATGCCGATCAGCGCCCAGAGCACGCTCCGCAGCCCGGCGACGACGAGCGCCACCAGCACGCTCGCCAGCAGGGCGAGCAGTGCCAGACGCGCCCATCCGGCACGGCCTTCGCCGACGGCTGCCGCGGAGCGGCCTGCCGGGGCCGGTTCATGGCTGTGCCGGGCCTCGTTCACACGTTCACACGTTCTGCCGTGGGCGCTCGAACGGGGTGGAGGACGTCTCCTGCTGGTCCACGCACAGGGCCCAGATGATGAACCCCGAGAAAGCGATCATCACGATCGACCAGACCGGGGAGTACGGCAGGGAGAGGAAGTTGGCGATGATGATGAGTCCGGCGATGCCCACCCCGGCGACGTGCGCCCACTTCGCCGTCTGGAAGATTCCGAGACTGACGATCACGGCGACGGCGCCCAGTACGAGGTGGACCCAGCCCCAGCCGGTGAGGTCGTAGGCGAAGACGTAGTTGCGTGTCGTGACGAAGATGTCGTCCTGGGCGATCGCCATGACGCCCCGGCAGATGTCGAGTATGCCTGCGATCATGAGCATGACGGCTGCGAAAACCGTCAGGCCTTCGGCCCAGTGCCGCCTGTGCGCATGTGTGGTCTGTGTCGCGGTCATCCTGCTGCCTCGATTCAGTCTCGTGCGGTGCCCTCAGCGATCGGAGGTGGAGGTGGCGGCGCCCGCGCTTCCCGACGGGCCGGAGCCGCTCAGGACCAGTTCCTTGGCCCTGCGGAACTCCTCTTCGGTGATGTCTCCGCGGGCGCGGATCTCGGACAGCTTGGCGAGTTCGTCAACGCTGCTGGGGCGGCCTTCGCCACCCTTGGCGGTCTCCCGGACGTAACGGTCGAAGGCCTCCTGCTGCGCGCGCGCCTGCGCCACCTCACGGCGGCCCATTTCCTTGCCCCGGGCGATCACGTAGACGAAGACGCCCAGGAAGGGCACGACGATGACGAACAGCAGCCAGCCGGCCTTGGCCCAGCCGCTCATGGTGTCGTCACGGAAGATGTCGAGGATGATCCGGAAGAGCAGGATGAACCACATGATCCACAGGAAGAACCAGAGCATGGACCAGAAGACGCTCAGCAGCGGATAGTCGTACGCGAGATACATCTGCCCACTCATGTCTCTCCTCCGTCCCGGGCGTTCGCCCGGCAGCCGTTCTCTGCCGTCTCCAGCGTGCGCATGGCAAGGACCGGGCGGCCTCACCCGAGGCGGGTGAGGGGACGCGGGCCGCGGACGGTTCCCAGAGCGTGGGACGGTACAGAGGTCCTGCCCATGACCAGTTCCTGCTTGACCGCGTGTGTCCGCCCCCGGTCGCAAGGCGGGGGCCGCCCACGGCCGGCGAACCGGTCCGCGCGGCGTCGGGCGGGGGTCTCAGACCGTCCCGGCGGGGCCCTGTGGCCCCGCGACGTCGGCCCTGCGCAGTGCCGCCCTCCAGGCGAAGGCGAGGACCACCTCGGCCAGACCGAGCAGGACGAGCCACAGTCCGAGCAGCCGCGTCAGCGCCCGGGCCGACTCGAACGGCAGGGCCAGCACCACGATCCCCGCGAGGATGCCGATCACCGCGGCGCCGATGGCGAAGCCGCGGTGCGGCAGGTCCTTGGCGGCGATGGCCGTGTAGAGGGTGAGCATGCCGGACACCAGCCAGACGATCCCGACGATCAGCGAAAGCGCGGCGATGGTCTGCAACGGGTTCCTCAGGCACAGCACCCCGGCCAGGACGTACAGCACCGCGAGGAGCAGCCCGGGCAGCCGTTCGCCGTGCTCCTCCCGGGCGAACGCCGCGACGAACCGGAACACCCCGGTCACGAGCAGGTACAGGCCGATGACGACCGCCAGGACGTGCAGGGTCTCGTCCGGCCAGACCAGGATCAGAATGCCCGGCACGAGCGTGGCGACCGCGGACCCCAGGATCCACGTCCATGAGCGCCCGAGTTGAGCCAAAACGTCCGCCGGGTCGGAGGCCGCCCCGCCGGGCATGTGGTTCGGTCCGGTATGCGGTGCCGGACCACGCGACACGGTCATGGCTCCTCCTCGCGCGATCGAACGGTTCGCTCCCGGACCGCCGACGGGGCGGTGTGCGGGGACCTCACCGGGCCAGCGTCCCGCCTGCCGTCGGCCACCGGGTCACCCTCGGCGGGTGATCCGTGCGCACCGCCGGGGCGATGAGGTGAGTGAGGAAGGGCGTGCAACAGAACGGACGAGGAACGGACGAAGAGACACCAGATGAGCGATCCACTGGCTGCCCGGACGGAGCCCTCCCGGTCCGGGCGGGGGACGTATCGGGGGCGACCGGGTCCGGGACGGCGCGCGACGGCCGTGTCCGTCGGGCGAGCCGTGTGCGTCGCGGCGGGCCTCGTCACCGCGTACTACCTGCTTCCCTTGGACGGGGGAAACTCGGCCGGCACCTCGGCCCTGCTCGCATGCGGCCTGCTGGCGGTCGTCGTGGTCTTCTGGTGGGAGGTGCGGGCCGTTGTGCGCTCACCCTATCCCCGTGCGAAGGCCGTCGAGGCCCTGGTCCCGACGCTGGTGTTGTTTCTGGTGCTCTTCGCGAGCGCCTACTACCTGCTGGAGCGTTCCACCCCCGGTTCCTTCAGTGAACCGCTGACCAGGACGGACGCCCTGTACTTCACGCTGGCCACGTTCACCACCGTCGGGTTCGGCGACATCACCGCCCGCTCCCAGACGGGACGGTTGATGACGATGCTTCAGATGACCGGCGGGCTGCTGCTCGTGGGCGTCGCCGCACGGGTGCTCGCCGGTGCGGTCCGGGCGGCGTTGCAGCGGCAGGGCCGGGTGCCGCCGCCGGACTAGGGCTCCTCGGCATGAGGACAGCGTGCCAGGAGGTGTGAGCCATGGCCGTACCCAGCGCATTCACGGCGTCCCTGTCACCGGCCGAGAGAGCGGCGTACGGCAAGAGCACCGCCGTCCGCTCCGGCAGGATCCACGCCGAGACACTCTGAAGCCACCCTGAGGTCATCACCCGTGAGGGAACCCCGAAGTCATCACCTGTGAAGCAACCCTGAGGTCACCCGCCCGACCCCGGCGGCGCTCCGTGCGCGCAAGCGCCGGTCGCGGCGCCGCTCGTCGTACGGACGCGTCACTCCGGCAGCTGGCGCATCTCCAGGACCCGTAGCCCCAGCGACTGGCAGCGGGCCAGCAGCCCGTACAGATGCGCCTCGTCGACGACGGAGCCGAACAGGACCGTCTGCCCGGACATCACCACATGGTCCAGCTCCGGGAAGGCTTTGGTCAGCGTCTCCGACATGTGTCCTGCGACGCGGATCTCGTAGCGCATGAGCTGCTCTCCCCCGGGTGGCCTGGGACAGGCGGGCTGCGCCCCTTCCCTGCGATGCTCCGCCTCGGCGCACCGCCCGGCCTCACCCCGTAGAGGTGATACGTCGGTCGGTATGCGCTCCCTCTGCATCACGCTTCCCACCTGCATCAATGCGTCACGAAGAGCTTGAACGCGGTGATCAGCAGACCGAGCAGCAGATTCACCGAGGCGGAGACGGCCACCAGGCTCCACGAGGCGCCGGCACGTCGTGCCGCGGCCGCCGACCAGCCCACCTGGCCCGCCACGGCGACCGCGAGCGCCAGCCAGAGGGCGCCCGTCACGTCGAGGCCCAGAAGAGGGCTGACGGCCACCGCGACGGAGGGCGGGACGGCAGCCTTGACGATCGGCCACTCGTCGCGGCACACGTGCAGCACGGTGGGGCGGTCCAGCTTCCGCTGCGCCAGGCGCGCCCCGAACAGCTGGGCGTGCACATGCGCGATCCAGAACGCCACGCCGGTGAGCAACAGCAGCAGCACCAGCTCCAGGCGCGGAAACGGGCCCAGCGTGCCGGCGCCGACGACCACCGACGCGGCGAGCATGGATCCGTAGACGCCACCCGTGTAGTCGGTATGGGCCCGGCGCTCGACGGCGCGCGCTCGGGGCGTGGCGTGCTCGGCCTTGGACATCGCGCCCTCCCTCGGAGTCAGCGGGTCGAGCCGATCTCGCCGGCCGGAGCGCCGGTGTCCGGTTGCTTCGGACGGCCGGCCCGCCCGGTCGGCAGATGCGACGTGACCAGGAAGCTGGCAAGCGTGATTCCCCCGGTGGCGAGGATCGCCGCCTTCAAACCGTTGAGCTGCGCCGACGCGTACGAGTCCACGAGGGCGTCGATCTCGGACGGCGGCAGGCCGGCACGTACGGCCGCCGAGCGCACCTGGTCGGTGGGCACGAAGCTGATCCCGGCTTCGAGCGCGACACCGGTCTGCTGACGGGCTTGCTGCGACAGCGCCGGGTTGTCCTCCACCTTCGTGGTGAACGCGTGGGCCAGGGCGCCGATGAGCAGCGATCCGATGAGCGCGGTACCCAGCGCGGAACCCAGGTTCTGGGCCGTGAACTGCAGCCCGCCGACCTCGCTGCGCTCCTCCTCTCCCACGCTGGACTGGACGACGTTGCCCAGCTGCGAGGCGAGCAGGCCCATGCCCACGCCGAGCAGGGCCATGGCTCCGGCGAACTGCGCGTCGTCGATGACCGGGTCGATGGTGGCCAGCAGCCACACGATGGAGGCGGCCAGGGTCGCCAGGGCCAGTCGGACCACGCGGCGCGGTCCGACCATGCGCCCCAGCCGGGCGGCGATCACGGAGGTCACGAGCATGGTGACGGACACCGGGAGCAGCCGCAGCCCCGTCTGGAAGGCGTCGAACCCCTGCACCACCTGCAAGTACAGCGGGATGGCGAAGAACAGTCCCAGCAGGATGAGGTTCTGGCTCAGCAGGGACATCAGGCCGGATCGCAGCACGGGCTTGTGCAGCAGGGGCAGATGCACCAGGGGCTCGGCACCGCGGACCTCCCGCCGCTTCTCCCAGTCCACGAAGACGGCCAGCACGGCCACCCCGGCGCCGATGACGAACAGCGTGGGCGCGAAACCCAGGACGGTGAAGGGCGGGTTGCTGGGCTGCACCCATCCCCAGGTGCCGCTCTGCAGCACGCCCAGCACGCCCAGCGCCAGCCCGGCCGCCGAGAGTGCGGCGCCGACCCCGTCCAGCCCAGGGACCGGACCGGTCCGGGGGGACTCCGTGATCACCCGGCGGAAGCACAGGACGGCCAGGACGACCACGACCTCACCGGCGAACACC
This sequence comes from Streptomyces sp. NPDC001530, assembly GCF_042894545.1. NCBI lineage: Bacteria > Bacillati > Actinomycetota > Actinomycetes > Kitasatosporales > Streptomycetaceae > Streptomyces > Streptomyces sp. NPDC001530. The sequence goes on along the minus strand of NZ_JBIAVS010000026.1, from coordinate 73,500 downwards.
AGCCGCCAGGTGAGGTACGTCGTCACCCAGCCGCCCAGCAGCGGACCGACCGCGATTCCCGCTCCGGCGAGTCCGCCGATGACGCCGTAGGCGACGGCCCGGTCCCGCCCGCGGTAGGTCTCGGCCACGAGGGCAGCCATGGCCGGCAGCACCATCGCGGCACCGAGTCCCTCGATCACCGACCAGCCCAGTGCGAGGACCCAGAGGGTGGGAGCCGCGGCGGTCAGAGCCGACCCCGTGGCATAGACGACCAGACCGAGGAGGAAGAGGCGACGCCGTCCGAAGATGTCTCCCAGCCTGCCGCCGACGATCATGAACGCCGCCATGACCAGCGAGTACAGCGTGATGACGGCCTGGATGGCGGTGACCTCGGTGTCGAAGTCCTCCACCAGTTGGCTGATGGACACGTTCATGACGGACGTGTCGAGGACCATCAGGAACTGGGCGGTCCCCAGGACGATCAGCGCCCGCCAGTGTGCCACGGTGTCCTCCTCGCCGAGTCGGCCCGGAACGCCGGCGGAGTCGGCCGGGCCGGCCGGCACATGCCCTGCCGCCTCCCCCATGGCATCCGAAGAACCCGCCCTGCGCCTCACCCACCACGGGCGAGCCGCCAAAGCCCCGTTACGGCCAGGCGGTCACAGGAGCCGCAACTCGCGCGCGCGGCGCACCGCGTCGTGGCGCCGGTTCACCGCCAGCTTCCGGTAGACGCTCTTGAGGTGGGTCTTGACCGTGTTCACCGACACATACAGATCGGCGGCGATCTCCTCCGTCGACATCATCTGGGCCAGCCGTTGCAGCACATCGCGCTCGCGTCCGCTCAGCTCCTCCAGGACCGGCGCCGGCGGCTGGTCCTCGGGCCGAGGCGGCCCGCCGTGCGGCGGCGGCCCGGGGGTGAGCCAGCCCGCGGCCAGCCCGCGCAGGGGCACCGTGCCCAGCAAAGGCCGGATCCACGGGCCGGCTTCGAGGAAGGGACGCCGCAGCCGCTCGCGCCGCGCCTCCTGCAGAGCCTGGGCGAGGAGCCTGCGCGAGGTGGCCGGGTCCCCCGCCCCGTCCGCGGCCTGCGCCCTGACCAGCGAGGCCCGGACGGTCACCGCGGGGCCGGCGCGGCCGTCGGGGTGCACTCGGTCGAGCAGGTCGATCGCCGCGGCGGGCTTGCCCGCGGCGAGCTGGGCGCGCGCGGCCCCCACGGCACACGCCACCTGGTCGCCGGGCACCGCTTGCAGCAGTTTGGCGGCCATCTCCGGGCGGCCTTCGGCCAGGTGCGCGGCGGAGGCCACCAGCGCCGTGTGCCCCTCCGCCCAGGGTGAGACCACGTCGGCGGCGACGGCCGGTTCCGCCGCTTCGAGCGCGGCTTGCGTGTGGCCGCGGGCCAGCAGCAGACCCGCGGTGGCGATGGCCCGCCCCGCGTCCCTCACCGGGTCCCGCATCGCACGGTGCGCGTCGGCCGCCGCGTCGAGGAGGGCCTGGGCCTGACCCAGTTCGTTGCGGTCGACGGCCACGGCGGCCAGGACCAGCAGCCCGATGCCGGAGCCGGACGCCTGGGGCAGGCTGAACCGCTCCGTCTCGGTCATCGCCGCCAGGGCCTTGCGCTCCGCCCTGCCGAGCCAGCCGTTCAGGTAGTCGATCAGGGCCAGGTGCCCCAGGGACTCCTCGCGCGGGAGCGCCGTCGAAGCTCCCCCGGAGCGGTCCGCCACCGTGGTCAGGGCGGCGCGCGCGTCCTCGAAGCGCCCGGCCCACAGCCGCGCCGAGCCCAGATGGGTCAGCAGCAGCGCGGTGAGTTCGGGATGCTCGTCGAGGAGGTGGGTGGGCACCTCCTCCTGGAGTTTCTCGGCCGCCTCCGCGGCCGACTCCGCCCTTTCCGGCGAACCGGTCAGCCGGGCCGCCAGGGCTTGCAGCAGGGCACAGCTCAGCCGGGCCGCCGCCAGGCCGGGTGAGTCGTCCTGCGCCGGCGGCTGTTCCCCCGCCAGGCTCTGCTCGGCGTGCTGCAGGTGGGTCAGACCGCGGTCGAGATCGCACTGGGCCAGGTCACGGGCCGCGCGGACGAGATCCGCGGCGGGGCTCGTGGCCTCGGGCCCCATCCGCGAGAAGAGCTCGGTCAGGTCGTCGGAGCGGAGGCCGGTGAAGAGCTGACCGATGGCGAGGTCGTCGACGAGGGCAGCGGCGGTGAACTCCCAGTCGCCCGCGGCGGCGCCGTGGCCGAGCGTCTCCGTGAGGGATCCGGAGCGGCGCAGCCATTCCGCGGCCCGCCGGTGGAGTTCGGGCTCCAGGCCAGGCAGGCGCACCCGCAGATGGGCACGGAGGATCTCCCCGAACAGCGGGTGGAGGCGGTACCAGGCGTGCCCAAGGTGCTCGACGAACGCGTTCTCGCGGTGCAGCCCGGCCAGGATGGGCTCGGCGTCGGCGCGCTCCGTCAGCGCGTTCGCCAGCTCGGGACAGAAACGTTCGAGGACGCTGACCCGCAGCAGGAGATCCTGCGTCTCGGGGGTCTGCCGCTTGAGCACCTCCGCCAGCAAGAAATCGGCGACGGTGGTGCGGTCGGCCTCGAACTCCTTGAGATACGTCTCCGGATCCGGGCTCTCCCGCGCGGCCAGGGCGCACAGCCGTAGTCCGGCGGCCCATCCCCGGGTGCGCTCCACGAGCGCGCGCACGACGGACACGGTAAGGCGCAGCCCGTGCCGCTCCAGCAGCGCGGCCGCTTCCTCGGGAGTGAAGGACAGCTCCGCGTCCCTGATCTCCGTCATGTCGCCGGCCGCCCGGTAGCGGTGCAGCGGCAGCAGCGGTTCGGTGCGGGTGACGAGGATCAGGCGCATGCCCCGTCCCGCGTGGTGCAGGACGAACTCCAGCTGCTCCGCGATCTCCGGGTCGGTCACCCGGTCGTATTCGTCGAGCACCACGATCACGGGCCGGTCCCGAGCGCTCAGTTCGGCGGCGAGTCGCGCCAGCAGGGTGTGGTCCACGCGGCTCGCGTCCGCGGGGAAGCCGACCTCGGCGGGCAGCGGCACACCGGAGGCGCGCAGGGCCTGGAGCAGGTACGCCCAGAACATGCCGCACCCCTGGTCCGCCGCTTCGGTGGTGAGCCAGGCGACGGACCCCTCCCGCCCCGCGGCCCAGTCGGCGACCAGCAGGGTCTTGCCCGCGCCCGCCGCTCCGTTGACCATGGTCAACGGCGTCAGCAGCGCCTGGTCGAGGTGCTTGACCAGGCGCTCCCGCCGCAGGAACGTCGCGGGGCGCCTCGGTATGGCGAACCGCGTGCGCAGAAAGGGGTCTCCCTGGGGATCGGCGTGCGGCGCGGTCGGTTCCGGACCGTTCTCCTCCCACCCAGCCATGGCGCTCACCACCACTGTTCGTCAGGTCATGGGCAGCGCTCCCTCCTCAGCATCCCAGTGTTCTCGCGTACACGCGCGCCACATGAGACCCAGTGGTCCCTCCAGAGGGCCCTGTGGTCCGTCCAGAAAGTCGACTGCCGCCCGCCGGAAAAGCGCGGCCGGCGTGGGTCCGCGGGCGTGCGGCGCCGCTCGCCTCGCGGGCGCGGCCCGGCGCTCTGCGGGTGCGGGCGTGCCGACCGCGGAGCACGCTGGAAGCACGCCCGGATACCGGGCGGCCGTGCGTCGGAGCAAGCGCAGCAGGACGGAGCTCGGAGGTGGTCTCGTGGCGCACACCGATCCTGGTGGGCGAGTGGACGAGACGGCGGCCTCGATGCTGGAGGCGCTGTTCACGCAGTCACCGGTCGGGCTCCACCTGCTGGACACCGATCTGCGGGTGGTGCGGGTCAACACCGCCACCCCCCTCATGCATGGCATGCCCTTGGACGACCTCAAAGGGCGCCCGGCCCGCGACGTCTACGACATCGTCGAACGCGGCGACGTGGAGGAGCTTCTGCGCGAGGTGCTGGAAACCGGAGTCCCCCTGCTGCAGCACGTCGTCCAGATGCATGTGAGGGGGGACCCGCCGCAGGACCGGCACTTCGAGGTCAGCGCGCTCCGCCTGGAGAGCCCCCGCCGGCAGGTGCTCGGTCTGGCGGTCACCGCGATCGACGTGACCGAACGGGAGCGGGCCCGCGCCCGCACCCAGGTCCTCGACGCCGTGCGCCGGCACGTGGGACGCACCCTGGATCCGGCCGTGACCGGCGAGGAACTCGTCGCGGCCGTGGTCCCGGCGTTCGCCGATGTCGCCGTCGTGGAGGTGGTCGATGCCGTGATCCGCGGCGACGACCCACCACTGGCCCCGTTGCCCACGGGTACGCCCATGATGCGCACCGCGTTTCGCAGCACCCATCCGCGGCCGCCGCAGGCCCACCCGGTGGGCGACGTCCGCCGTCTGCCGGCTCCGACCCCCTTCACCCAGGCCCTGACCGACCTGGGTCCACGCGTGATCGAGCTGCATCCGACCGCCCCGTGGCTGTCGGTCGATCCCCCGCGCGCGGAGGCGATCCTCTCCTCGGGGGCCCACTCCCTGCTCGTGGTTCCCCTGGCGCTGCGCGACGCGGCCCTCGGCATCGTCAGTCTCTACCGCACCGGACACTCGCCCCACTTCGACGAAGGTGACCGGGAGTTCGCGGTCGAGCTGGCCGCGCACACGGCGCTGTGCATCGACAACGCGCGGCGCTACACACGGGAGCACACCGTCGCCGCCACGGTCCAGCGCCAACTGCTGCCCCGCCACCCGGAGACCCACCCGTCGCTGGAGACCGCCTACCTCTCCGTCACCGGCGCCGATCCCGGCGCCTGGTACGACACCATCGTCCTGTCCAGCGCTCGCACCGCCCTCGTCGTCGGGAAGGTGTCGGGAAGTGGTCTGAACGCGGCCGCGACCATGGGGCAACTGCGCACTGTCGTACGCTCCCTGGCGGCGTTCGACCTCGCCCCCGACGAACTCCTCGCCCGTCTGCACGGCACGGCGGGCCAGCTCGCCGCCGAACGGGCGCATCTCCCGCTCGGCGATCCGCTGCGCCGCGAAGCGCTCACCGCCGACTGCGTGTACGCGGTCCACGACCCCCTGACCGGCAGGTGCGCGATGGCGGCAGCCGGACACCTGGCCCCCCTTGTCGTGCGCCCCGACCGCACGGTCACCGTCCCCAGCACACCGGCCGGGCCGCGGCTGGGCACGACGGAGGGCGCGCCCTTCGCGGCCGTCGACGTCGAGGTACCCGACGGCAGCGTCCTGGTGTTCACCAGTGATCCGCTCCTCACCTCGTATCTCGCCGAATCCTCCGGGCCGTTGCCCTCGACGGCGGACTACCAAGACCGCCTGCTGCAGGACCTCTGCGACGCCCTCGTCTACGCGCTCCCGGCGGGTCTGGGCGCCGGTGATGCCGCAGTGATCGTCGCGCGCACTCGGTCCTTTCCGCCGGACCGGTTCGCCGCGTGGCCGCTCGACCCCGACCCCGCGGCCGTGGCCGTCGCCCGACGCCGTACCCGTGGGCAGCTCGCCGCATGGGGCGTGGACGACGAGACCGCCTCCGACACCCAGCTCATCGTCAGCGAACTCGTCACCAACGCCGTGCGCTACGGAAGTCCCCCGATCGAGCTCCGCCTGATCCATGACCGCACCCTCACGTGCGAGGTGCGGGACGCCGGCTCGGCCGCACCGCACCTGCGCCACGCCGCCACGGCCGACGAGGGGGGACGCGGTCTGTTCATCACCGCGCAGCTGGCACAGGCCTGGGGCACCCGTTTCACGGCTCCGGGCAAGACGATCTGGGCCGAGCTGGCCCTGACCGACGCCACCGGGCCCTACGACACACGCTGACCCGGCCCGACAGCACGCTCCGGCGGAGCGCCGCGCTGAACGGCAGCAGCCATACCGCGTCTGCGCGAGGTACTCACCCTGCTGAAGGAGCGGTACGGCCACAACCCGATGCGGTTGTGACCACCGCGTACCACCGCGTACCACCGCTCGACCGGCATGGATCGCCGGCGCAGGCTCACGCGATCTCGACGAGCAGGTCACCGCCCTCCACCTGCTGGATCGGGTTGATGGCCAGCCTGGACACCTTGCCCGCCTTCGAGGCGGTGATCGCGGCCTCCATCTTCATCGCTTCGATGGTGGCCACCGTCGCACCGGCGTCCACCTCGTCGCCCTCGGCGACCGCGAGCGTGACCACGCCCGCGAACGGCGCGGCGACGTGGTCCGGGTTGGCCCGGTCAGCCTTCTCGGTCACCGGGATGTCGGAGGCCACCGCGGTGTCGCGCACCTGGATCGGGCGCAGTTGGCCGTTCAGGGTGGACATCACGGTGCGCAGGCCGCGTTCGTCGGCCTCGCCGATGGCCTGCAGCTCGATGAGCAGCCGTACGCCGGGTTCGAGGTCGACGGCGTACTCCTTCGCGGGACGCAGCCCATAGAAGAAGTCCTTGCTGTCCAGCACGCTGGTGTCGCCGTAGGTCTGACGGTGCGTCTCGTACTCGCGCGTCGGCCCGGGGAACAGCAGCCGGTTGAGCGTCGAGCGCCGGTCCTTCACCAGCCCGGTACGGTCGTCCGCGCTCAACTCCTGCACGGGCTTGGCCGCGGCGCGGCCCTCCAGGGCCTTGGTGCGGAACGGCTCCGGCCAGCCGCCGGGCGGGGTTCCCAACTCGCCGCGCAGGAAGCCGATGACGGAGTCGGGGATGTCGAACGTGTTCGGGGCCGCCTCGAAGTCCTCAGGCGACACGTCGGCGCCCACCAGGTGCAGTGCCAGGTCGCAGGGCGCCGATGAGCAGCGATCCGATGAGCGCGGTACCCAGCGCGGAACCCAGGTTCTGGGCCGTGAACTGCAGCCCGCCGACCTCGCTGCGCTCCTCCTCTCCCACGCTGGACTGGACGACGTTGCCCAGCTGCGAGGCGAGCAGGCCCATGCCCACGCCGAGCAGGGCCATGGCTCCGGCGAACTGCGCGTCGTCGATGACCGGGTCGATGGTGGCCAGCAGCCACACGATGGAGGCGGCCAGGGTCGCCAGGGCCAGTCGGACCACGCGGCGCGGTCCGACCATGCGCCCCAGCCGGGCGGCGATCACGGAGGTCACGAGCATGGTGACGGACACCGGGAGCAGCCGCAGCCCCGTCTGGAAGGCGTCGAACCCCTGCACCACCTGCAAGTACAGCGGGATGGCGAAGAACAGTCCCAGCAGGATGAGGTTCTGGCTCAGCAGGGACATCAGGCCGGATCGCAGCACGGGCTTGTGCAGCAGGGGCAGATGCACCAGGGGCTCGGCACCGCGGACCTCCCGCCGCTTCTCCCAGTCCACGAAGACGGCCAGCACGGCCACCCCGGCGCCGATGACGAACAGCGTGGGCGCGAAACCCAGGACGGTGAAGGGCGGGTTGCTGGGCTGCACCCATCCCCAGGTGCCGCTCTGCAGCACGCCCAGCACGCCCAGCGCCAGCCCGGCCGCCGAGAGTGCGGCGCCGACCCCGTCCAGCCCAGGGACCGGACCGGTCCGGGGGGACTCCGTGATCACCCGGCGGAAGCACAGGACGGCCAGGACGACCACGACCTCACCGGCGAACACCAGCCGCCAGGTGAGGTACGTCGTCACCCAGCCGCCCAGCAGCGGACCGACCGCGATTCCCGCTCCGGCGAGTCCGCCGATGACGCCGTAGGCGACGGCCCGGTCCCGCCCGCGGTAGGTCTCGGCCACGAGGGCAGCCATGGCCGGCAGCACCATCGCGGCACCGAGTCCCTCGATCACCGACCAGCCCAGTGCGAGGACCCAGAGGGTGGGAGCCGCGGCGGTCAGAGCCGACCCCGTGGCATAGACGACCAGACCGAGGAGGAAGAGGCGACGCCGTCCGAAGATGTCTCCCAGCCTGCCGCCGACGATCATGAACGCCGCCATGACCAGCGAGTACAGCGTGATGACGGCCTGGATGGCGGTGACCTCGGTGTCGAAGTCCTCCACCAGTTGGCTGATGGACACGTTCATGACGGACGTGTCGAGGACCATCAGGAACTGGGCGGTCCCCAGGACGATCAGCGCCCGCCAGTGTGCCACGGTGTCCTCCTCGCCGAGTCGGCCCGGAACGCCGGCGGAGTCGGCCGGGCCGGCCGGCACATGCCCTGCCGCCTCCCCCATGGCATCCGAAGAACCCGCCCTGCGCCTCACCCACCACGGGCGAGCCGCCAAAGCCCCGTTACGGCCAGGCGGTCACAGGAGCCGCAACTCGCGCGCGCGGCGCACCGCGTCGTGGCGCCGGTTCACCGCCAGCTTCCGGTAGACGCTCTTGAGGTGGGTCTTGACCGTGTTCACCGACACATACAGATCGGCGGCGATCTCCTCCGTCGACATCATCTGGGCCAGCCGTTGCAGCACATCGCGCTCGCGTCCGCTCAGCTCCTCCAGGACCGGCGCCGGCGGCTGGTCCTCGGGCCGAGGCGGCCCGCCGTGCGGCGGCGGCCCGGGGGTGAGCCAGCCCGCGGCCAGCCCGCGCAGGGGCACCGTGCCCAGCAAAGGCCGGATCCACGGGCCGGCTTCGAGGAAGGGACGCCGCAGCCGCTCGCGCCGCGCCTCCTGCAGAGCCTGGGCGAGGAGCCTGCGCGAGGTGGCCGGGTCCCCCGCCCCGTCCGCGGCCTGCGCCCTGACCAGCGAGGCCCGGACGGTCACCGCGGGGCCGGCGCGGCCGTCGGGGTGCACTCGGTCGAGCAGGTCGATCGCCGCGGCGGGCTTGCCCGCGGCGAGCTGGGCGCGCGCGGCCCCCACGGCACACGCCACCTGGTCGCCGGGCACCGCTTGCAGCAGTTTGGCGGCCATCTCCGGGCGGCCTTCGGCCAGGTGCGCGGCGGAGGCCACCAGCGCCGTGTGCCCCTCCGCCCAGGGTGAGACCACGTCGGCGGCGACGGCCGGTTCCGCCGCTTCGAGCGCGGCTTGCGTGTGGCCGCGGGCCAGCAGCAGACCCGCGGTGGCGATGGCCCGCCCCGCGTCCCTCACCGGGTCCCGCATCGCACGGTGCGCGTCGGCCGCCGCGTCGAGGAGGGCCTGGGCCTGACCCAGTTCGTTGCGGTCGACGGCCACGGCGGCCAGGACCAGCAGCCCGATGCCGGAGCCGGACGCCTGGGGCAGGCTGAACCGCTCCGTCTCGGTCATCGCCGCCAGGGCCTTGCGCTCCGCCCTGCCGAGCCAGCCGTTCAGGTAGTCGATCAGGGCCAGGTGCCCCAGGGACTCCTCGCGCGGGAGCGCCGTCGAAGCTCCCCCGGAGCGGTCCGCCACCGTGGTCAGGGCGGCGCGCGCGTCCTCGAAGCGCCCGGCCCACAGCCGCGCCGAGCCCAGATGGGTCAGCAGCAGCGCGGTGAGTTCGGGATGCTCGTCGAGGAGGTGGGTGGGCACCTCCTCCTGGAGTTTCTCGGCCGCCTCCGCGGCCGACTCCGCCCTTTCCGGCGAACCGGTCAGCCGGGCCGCCAGGGCTTGCAGCAGGGCACAGCTCAGCCGGGCCGCCGCCAGGCCGGGTGAGTCGTCCTGCGCCGGCGGCTGTTCCCCCGCCAGGCTCTGCTCGGCGTGCTGCAGGTGGGTCAGACCGCGGTCGAGATCGCACTGGGCCAGGTCACGGGCCGCGCGGACGAGATCCGCGGCGGGGCTCGTGGCCTCGGGCCCCATCCGCGAGAAGAGCTCGGTCAGGTCGTCGGAGCGGAGGCCGGTGAAGAGCTGACCGATGGCGAGGTCGTCGACGAGGGCAGCGGCGGTGAACTCCCAGTCGCCCGCGGCGGCGCCGTGGCCGAGCGTCTCCGTGAGGGATCCGGAGCGGCGCAGCCATTCCGCGGCCCGCCGGTGGAGTTCGGGCTCCAGGCCAGGCAGGCGCACCCGCAGATGGGCACGGAGGATCTCCCCGAACAGCGGGTGGAGGCGGTACCAGGCGTGCCCAAGGTGCTCGACGAACGCGTTCTCGCGGTGCAGCCCGGCCAGGATGGGCTCGGCGTCGGCGCGCTCCGTCAGCGCGTTCGCCAGCTCGGGACAGAAACGTTCGAGGACGCTGACCCGCAGCAGGAGATCCTGCGTCTCGGGGGTCTGCCGCTTGAGCACCTCCGCCAGCAAGAAATCGGCGACGGTGGTGCGGTCGGCCTCGAACTCCTTGAGATACGTCTCCGGATCCGGGCTCTCCCGCGCGGCCAGGGCGCACAGCCGTAGTCCGGCGGCCCATCCCCGGGTGCGCTCCACGAGCGCGCGCACGACGGACACGGTAAGGCGCAGCCCGTGCCGCTCCAGCAGCGCGGCCGCTTCCTCGGGAGTGAAGGACAGCTCCGCGTCCCTGATCTCCGTCATGTCGCCGGCCGCCCGGTAGCGGTGCAGCGGCAGCAGCGGTTCGGTGCGGGTGACGAGGATCAGGCGCATGCCCCGTCCCGCGTGGTGCAGGACGAACTCCAGCTGCTCCGCGATCTCCGGGTCGGTCACCCGGTCGTATTCGTCGAGCACCACGATCACGGGCCGGTCCCGAGCGCTCAGTTCGGCGGCGAGTCGCGCCAGCAGGGTGTGGTCCACGCGGCTCGCGTCCGCGGGGAAGCCGACCTCGGCGGGCAGCGGCACACCGGAGGCGCGCAGGGCCTGGAGCAGGTACGCCCAGAACATGCCGCACCCCTGGTCCGCCGCTTCGGTGGTGAGCCAGGCGACGGACCCCTCCCGCCCCGCGGCCCAGTCGGCGACCAGCAGGGTCTTGCCCGCGCCCGCCGCTCCGTTGACCATGGTCAACGGCGTCAGCAGCGCCTGGTCGAGGTGCTTGACCAGGCGCTCCCGCCGCAGGAACGTCGCGGGGCGCCTCGGTATGGCGAACCGCGTGCGCAGAAAGGGGTCTCCCTGGGGATCGGCGTGCGGCGCGGTCGGTTCCGGACCGTTCTCCTCCCACCCAGCCATGGCGCTCACCACCACTGTTCGTCAGGTCATGGGCAGCGCTCCCTCCTCAGCATCCCAGTGTTCTCGCGTACACGCGCGCCACATGAGACCCAGTGGTCCCTCCAGAGGGCCCTGTGGTCCGTCCAGAAAGTCGACTGCCGCCCGCCGGAAAAGCGCGGCCGGCGTGGGTCCGCGGGCGTGCGGCGCCGCTCGCCTCGCGGGCGCGGCCCGGCGCTCTGCGGGTGCGGGCGTGCCGACCGCGGAGCACGCTGGAAGCACGCCCGGATACCGGGCGGCCGTGCGTCGGAGCAAGCGCAGCAGGACGGAGCTCGGAGGTGGTCTCGTGGCGCACACCGATCCTGGTGGGCGAGTGGACGAGACGGCGGCCTCGATGCTGGAGGCGCTGTTCACGCAGTCACCGGTCGGGCTCCACCTGCTGGACACCGATCTGCGGGTGGTGCGGGTCAACACCGCCACCCCCCTCATGCATGGCATGCCCTTGGACGACCTCAAAGGGCGCCCGGCCCGCGACGTCTACGACATCGTCGAACGCGGCGACGTGGAGGAGCTTCTGCGCGAGGTGCTGGAAACCGGAGTCCCCCTGCTGCAGCACGTCGTCCAGATGCATGTGAGGGGGGACCCGCCGCAGGACCGGCACTTCGAGGTCAGCGCGCTCCGCCTGGAGAGCCCCCGCCGGCAGGTGCTCGGTCTGGCGGTCACCGCGATCGACGTGACCGAACGGGAGCGGGCCCGCGCCCGCACCCAGGTCCTCGACGCCGTGCGCCGGCACGTGGGACGCACCCTGGATCCGGCCGTGACCGGCGAGGAACTCGTCGCGGCCGTGGTCCCGGCGTTCGCCGATGTCGCCGTCGTGGAGGTGGTCGATGCCGTGATCCGCGGCGACGACCCACCACTGGCCCCGTTGCCCACGGGTACGCCCATGATGCGCACCGCGTTTCGCAGCACCCATCCGCGGCCGCCGCAGGCCCACCCGGTGGGCGACGTCCGCCGTCTGCCGGCTCCGACCCCCTTCACCCAGGCCCTGACCGACCTGGGTCCACGCGTGATCGAGCTGCATCCGACCGCCCCGTGGCTGTCGGTCGATCCCCCGCGCGCGGAGGCGATCCTCTCCTCGGGGGCCCACTCCCTGCTCGTGGTTCCCCTGGCGCTGCGCGACGCGGCCCTCGGCATCGTCAGTCTCTACCGCACCGGACACTCGCCCCACTTCGACGAAGGTGACCGGGAGTTCGCGGTCGAGCTGGCCGCGCACACGGCGCTGTGCATCGACAACGCGCGGCGCTACACACGGGAGCACACCGTCGCCGCCACGGTCCAGCGCCAACTGCTGCCCCGCCACCCGGAGACCCACCCGTCGCTGGAGACCGCCTACCTCTCCGTCACCGGCGCCGATCCCGGCGCCTGGTACGACACCATCGTCCTGTCCAGCGCTCGCACCGCCCTCGTCGTCGGGAAGGTGTCGGGAAGTGGTCTGAACGCGGCCGCGACCATGGGGCAACTGCGCACTGTCGTACGCTCCCTGGCGGCGTTCGACCTCGCCCCCGACGAACTCCTCGCCCGTCTGCACGGCACGGCGGGCCAGCTCGCCGCCGAACGGGCGCATCTCCCGCTCGGCGATCCGCTGCGCCGCGAAGCGCTCACCGCCGACTGCGTGTACGCGGTCCACGACCCCCTGACCGGCAGGTGCGCGATGGCGGCAGCCGGACACCTGGCCCCCCTTGTCGTGCGCCCCGACCGCACGGTCACCGTCCCCAGCACACCGGCCGGGCCGCGGCTGGGCACGACGGAGGGCGCGCCCTTCGCGGCCGTCGACGTCGAGGTACCCGACGGCAGCGTCCTGGTGTTCACCAGTGATCCGCTCCTCACCTCGTATCTCGCCGAATCCTCCGGGCCGTTGCCCTCGACGGCGGACTACCAAGACCGCCTGCTGCAGGACCTCTGCGACGCCCTCGTCTACGCGCTCCCGGCGGGTCTGGGCGCCGGTGATGCCGCAGTGATCGTCGCGCGCACTCGGTCCTTTCCGCCGGACCGGTTCGCCGCGTGGCCGCTCGACCCCGACCCCGCGGCCGTGGCCGTCGCCCGACGCCGTACCCGTGGGCAGCTCGCCGCATGGGGCGTGGACGACGAGACCGCCTCCGACACCCAGCTCATCGTCAGCGAACTCGTCACCAACGCCGTGCGCTACGGAAGTCCCCCGATCGAGCTCCGCCTGATCCATGACCGCACCCTCACGTGCGAGGTGCGGGACGCCGGCTCGGCCGCACCGCACCTGCGCCACGCCGCCACGGCCGACGAGGGGGGACGCGGTCTGTTCATCACCGCGCAGCTGGCACAGGCCTGGGGCACCCGTTTCACGGCTCCGGGCAAGACGATCTGGGCCGAGCTGGCCCTGACCGACGCCACCGGGCCCTACGACACACGCTGACCCGGCCCGACAGCACGCTCCGGCGGAGCGCCGCGCTGAACGGCAGCAGCCATACCGCGTCTGCGCGAGGTACTCACCCTGCTGAAGGAGCGGTACGGCCACAACCCGATGCGGTTGTGACCACCGCGTACCACCGCGTACCACCGCTCGACCGGCATGGATCGCCGGCGCAGGCTCACGCGATCTCGACGAGCAGGTCACCGCCCTCCACCTGCTGGATCGGGTTGATGGCCAGCCTGGACACCTTGCCCGCCTTCGAGGCGGTGATCGCGGCCTCCATCTTCATCGCTTCGATGGTGGCCACCGTCGCACCGGCGTCCACCTCGTCGCCCTCGGCGACCGCGAGCGTGACCACGCCCGCGAACGGCGCGGCGACGTGGTCCGGGTTGGCCCGGTCAGCCTTCTCGGTCACCGGGATGTCGGAGGCCACCGCGGTGTCGCGCACCTGGATCGGGCGCAGTTGGCCGTTCAGGGTGGACATCACGGTGCGCAGGCCGCGTTCGTCGGCCTCGCCGATGGCCTGCAGCTCGATGAGCAGCCGTACGCCGGGTTCGAGGTCGACGGCGTACTCCTTCGCGGGACGCAGCCCATAGAAGAAGTCCTTGCTGTCCAGCACGCTGGTGTCGCCGTAGGTCTGACGGTGCGTCTCGTACTCGCGCGTCGGCCCGGGGAACAGCAGCCGGTTGAGCGTCGAGCGCCGGTCCTTCACCAGCCCGGTACGGTCGTCCGCGCTCAACTCCTGCACGGGCTTGGCCGCGGCGCGGCCCTCCAGGGCCTTGGTGCGGAACGGCTCCGGCCAGCCGCCGGGCGGGGTTCCCAACTCGCCGCGCAGGAAGCCGATGACGGAGTCGGGGATGTCGAACGTGTTCGGGGCCGCCTCGAAGTCCTCAGGCGACACGTCGGCGCCCACCAGGTGCAGTGCCAGGTCGCCGACCACCTTGGACGACGGCGTGACCTTCACCAGTCGGCCGAGGATCCGGTCGGCGGCCGCGTACATCGCCTCGATCTCCTCGAAGCGGTCGCCCAGGCCCAGCGCGACCGCCTGGGTGCGCAGGTTGGAGAGCTGGCCGCCGGGGATCTCGTGGTGGTAGACGCGTCCGGTCGGCGAGGCCAGGCCCGCCTCGAACGGTGCGTAGATCCTGCGGACGCTCTCCCAGTACGGCTCCAGGTCGCCGACCGCCTGGAGGTCCAGGCCGGTGGGCCGTTCGGAGTGGTCGGTCGCGGCGACGATCGCCGACAGCGATGGCTGCGAGGTGGTGCCCGCCATGGATGCCACCGCGCCGTCCACCGCGTCCGCGCCGGCCTGGATCGCGGCGAGGTAGGTGGCGAGCTGGCCGCCCGCCGTGTCGTGGGTGTGCAGGTGCACCGGCAGGTCGAACTCCCGGCGCAGCGCGGAGACGAGCGTCGCGGCGGCCGGGGCGCGCAGCAGGCCCGCCATGTCCTTGACGGCCAGGACGTGGGCGCCGGCTTCGACGATCTGCTCGGCCAGGCGGAGGTAGTAGTCCAGGGTGTACAGGCGCTCCGACGGATCGGACAGGTCGGAGGTGTAGCAGAGGGCGACCTCGGCGACGGCCGTTCCCGTCTCCCGTACGGCGTCGATGGCGGGCCGCATCTGGCCGACGTCGTTGAGCGCGTCGAAGATCCGGAAGATGTCGATGCCGGTGGCCGCGGCCTCCTGCACGAAGGCGTCGGTCACCTCGGTCGGGTAGGGCGTGTAGCCCACGGTGTTGCGGCCGCGCAGCAGCATCTGCAGACAGATGTTCGGTGCGGCCTCGCGGAGTGCGGCCAGGCGCTCCCAGGGGTCCTCGGCGAGGAAGCGCAGGGCGACGTCGTACGTGGCGCCGCCCCAGCACTCCAGGGACAGCAGCTCGGGCAGGGTCCGTGCCACCACCGGGGCGACGGCCAGCAGGTCCTTGGTGCGGACCCGGGTGGCGAGCAGCGACTGGTGGGCGTCCCGGAACGTGGTGTCGGTGACCCCGATGGTCGGCGACTCCCGCAGCCACCGGGCGAAGCCCTCCGGGCCGAGTTCGACGAGCCGCTGCCGGGAGCCCGCGGGCGGCTCGGCGGCGGGCAGCGGCGGCAGCTTGGTGACCGGGTCGATCAACTCGGGCCGCTCGCCATGCGGCTTGTTCACCGTGACGTCGGCGAGGTAGGTGAGCAGCTTCGTGCCGCGGTCGGCGGAGTGCCGTGCGGTGAGCAGGTGCGGCCGCTGTTCGATGAACGACGTCGTGACCCGCCCGGCCTGGAAGTCCGGGTCGTCGAGGACGGCCTGCAGGAAGGGGATGTTCGTGGCCACGCCGCGGATGCGGAACTCGGCCACGGCGCGCCGGGCCCGGCCGATCGCGGCCTGGAAGTCCCGTCCCCGGCAGGTGAGTTTGACCAGCATCGAGTCGAAGTGTGCGCTGATCTCCGTACCCGCATGCGTCGTACCGCCGTCCAGCCGGATGCCCGAGCCGCCCGGCGAGCGGTACGCGCTGATCCTGCCGGTGTCCGGGCGGAAGCCGTTGGCCGGGTCCTCGGTGGTGATACGACACTGCAGTGCGGCACCGCGCAGGGTGACGGACTCCTGCGACAGCCCGAGGTCGCCCAGCGTCTCGCCGGCGGCGATGCGCAGCTGCGCCTGGACGAGGTCGACGTCGGTGACCTCCTCCGTCACCGTGTGCTCGACCTGGATACGCGGGTTCATCTCGATGAAGACATGGTTGCCGTCGCGGTCGAGCAGGAACTCCACGGTGCCGGCGTTGCGGTAGCCGATCTCGCGGGCGAAGCGCACCGCGTCGGCGCAGATCCGGTCCCGCAGCGCCGGATCGAGGTTCGGCGCGGGCGCCAGCTCGATCACCTTCTGGTGGCGGCGCTGCACCGAACAGTCGCGCTCGAACAGGTGGATGACGTTGCCCTGTCCGTCGGCGAGGATCTGCACCTCGATGTGGCGGGGCTCGACGACGGCCTTCTCCAGGAAGACCGTGGCATCGCCGAACGCGGACGCCGCCTCGCGGGCCGCCGCCTCGATGGACTCGCGCAGCGCGGCCGGGTCCTCGACGCGACGCATGCCGCGTCCGCCGCCACCCGCGACGGCCTTGACGAACACCGGGAAGCCGATCTCCTCGGCCGCACGGACGAGTTCGTCGACGTCGGTGGAGGGTGCCGAGGAGCCCAGCACCGGTACGCCGGCGGCGCGGGCGGCGGCCACCGCACGCGCCTTGTTGCCGGTCAACTCAAGGATCTGCGCACTCGGCCCGACGAACGTGATGCCCGCCTCTTCGCAGGCACGCGCCAGTTCGGGATTCTCGGACAGGAACCCGTACCCCGGGTACACCGCGTCCGCTCCCGCCCGGCGCGCCGCGCGGACGATCTCCTCGACCGACAGATAAGCCCGTACGGGGTGCCCTGGCTGGCCGATCTCATAGGCCTCGTCGGCCTTCAGCCGGTGCAGCGAGTTGCGATCCTCGTGCGGGAACACGGCGACGGTCCTCGCGCCCAGCTCATAGCCGGCCCGAAACGCCCGAATCGCGATCTCACCACGGTTGGCGACCAGCACCTTGCGGAACATCCTGGATCCCTTCAGCCTGCCGGTGACGTGCACCATGGTGTCGGCCACGCCCCCGTCGTGCCATGTGAACCCGGCCACTCGCCTCTCGGAGGAGCGAACATTCCTCAGCAACTCTCAGATTCCAGGAGTCAGTTCCGTAATTTCCGTGTCCGTTGGGGGATTCCGAAACTCGACGCTTCATGTTGCTCAGCGGGTCCGGCGAGCCGAACGGTTCTGCCAGCACTGGGGAACTCGGGCGCGAGCGCCGCGACGACAGCGGGGCCCGCGCCCGGGCACTGGGGCCAGGCGGGGCGGAGGTGGTCGGTGCTCGCGCTCATCGGCTCTCGTCCGTACGGGTCGGGGTCGGCGCGGGTGCGGAGGGGGCGCTCCAGCTCGCGAGCAGGGCGAGGGCGTCGGCGGAGGGCGAGCCCGCTTCCGCCGTGTAGAGACAGAGGGCCCAGAAACGCCTGACGGTGTGGCTCGCGTGGTTTCTGCCGTCGTCTCCGGAAGGAGCCCGCCGCGGTCCGGGGTGGCCGGGCTGCGGTGCGTACGGGGTCGACCGACAATGGGGGGGGCGGGGCGCGTGTCCGGCCCGCCCACGACGCCTCGGCGGCGTCGGCCCGAGAGGAACGTGCTCATGCGCGCTGAGTCTTCGCCGGCCGCGCGGACGGGGGCCTTCATCGCGGTCGCCCTGGTCCTGTTCTGCATCCAGCTCGACTTCTTCGCGCTGAACCTGGCCGTCCCGGGGATCGCCGAGGAGTTCGGTGTCACCGCCTCGGCCGCCCAGTGGACGCTGTCCGCGTACATGCTCGCCATCGGCTGCTGTTTCATCGTGGGCGGCAGAGTGGGCGACGTCTTCGGGCGCAGGGGCTCCCTGCTTGCCGGGACGGCGCTGTTCGCGGCCGGGTCGGTCGGCTGTGCGCTCGCCCCGGAGCTGTGGCCGCTGGTGGCGGCACGGATCGTGCAGGGCATCGGTGCGGGCTTCGTTTTCCCGGTGTCGGTGTCCGTGATCACCAACGTCTTCCCGGACACGACCCGGACGCGTGCGCTGGGGGCGGCCTTCGGGATCGCCAACGTCGGCACTGCCCTGGGTCCCTTCGTCGGCGGCGGTTTCACCGAAGGGCCCGGCTGGCGCTGGATCTTCTGGCTGCTTGCACCGTTGAGTGTGCTGGCCCTGATCGTGGCGTACGTGTGCGTTCCCGACTCCCGGGACCCCTCGGCTCCCCGCCAGCTCGATCTGGCCGGCTGTCTGGCCCTCGTGTGCGCCCTGGCGGCGCTCACGCTGGCCCTAGAGCGGGGCAGCGCCTGGGGCTGGGACCATGCCCGCACGCTCACCCTGCTGGCCATCGCCGTGGTGGCGGGCGGGCTGTTCGTGCTGCGGGAGCGGAGGGCCCGGCATCCGCTCATCGATGCCCGGCTCTTCCGCAACATCCCCTATGTCCTGGTGACGGGCGCGGGCAGCGTCACCAACATGGGCTACGCCGTCACCGTCTTCCTCTCGACGCTGTACCTGCAGCAGGTGCGGGGGCTGTCACCCCTTCAGGCGGGCGTGGTGTTCCTGGCGCCCGCGGTGCTCGTGGCCGTGAGCGGGCCGCTCGGCGCAAGGCTGTCCGCGCACATGCGGCCGACGGTGGTGATGGCGCTCGCCGGGACCATCGCCGGTACGGGCATGATCATGCTCAGTCAGGTGACGGCCTGGTGGCTGTACGTCGTGGTGTTCGCCTGGTGCGGGCTGGGCCTGGGCCTGGGCTGGACCTTTGCCAGCGTCGCCACACAACAGGTCGTGGCGCCCGAACGGGCCGGCGAGGCGTCCGGCGTCCTGCTGACGTTCTTGGTCACGCTGGGCGGTGTCGCGCTGGCGGCGGCCGCGGCCGCGATCACCGCGATGACGCCGGAACGGGCGCCGGAGGCGGCGTACGACGCGATCCTGCGCTCGGGCGGGGCGGTGATCCTGGCGGCTTCCGCCGTCGTCATGGCCGTACGACACCGGCTCGTGGTCCTGGGCCAGGTCCCGCCGCTCGGCTCGCCCGCCCTTCACGGCGGGGACCCGCGGTGAAGGGCGGGGCCGAGCGGGCCGAGATCCTGCACCGGTCGGTGCGGGTGGCACTGGCGGCGTCCGCGGGGTTCTACCCCTTCCTGTACGGGCTTGGCGAGCCGGTGCTGGCGCTGTACGCGCTGTTCGCGCCCATCGCTCTCGGGCTGCTGTCCTCGATCCCCGGGTCCGGGCGGCAACGGGCCGCGGTGATGCTGAAGGCGCTGCCGGTGGGCCTGGTGCTGGTGGCACTGGGGACCGTGCTGGCGGTGCAGACCTGGGCGGCGGTGCTCGGGATGCTTGTCGTCGGCTTCCTCCTGGCCTTCGCGGCCATCGCGGGGCCGCGGCCGGCCGGGGCGGCGCCGGGACTCCAGCTCTTCTACATCCTGGCCTGCTTCCCGCCCTACGAACCGCAGACCCTGGGGCCGCGGCTGACCGGGCTCACCGTGGGCGTGGTGCTGCTGGCGCTGTGCGAGCTGTTCCTCCTGCCGCAGCCTGCGGGCGAGACGTACCGATGGAGCCTCGCAAAGGCCGTGGCGACCGCGGGCGACACCCTCGCCGGCCGCACCAGTCCCTCGCCCGAGGTCCTGCGCGCCGCGGGCACGCGGCTGCGGCTGTCCAAGATCCCGCCCGCGGAACGCCCCGCGGGCCCGGGCCGTGCGATGCGCGGTCTCTCCCAGGCGGGTTCCGGGGCCCGCCGGCTGCTGGAACAGCTGGCCCATCTGACCGAGACGGGACAACTGCGCGACCTCCTCCGGGACGGCGGCTGGGCCGACACACGGGACGACTGCCGGGCGGACGAAAGGGGTGGCGCCCGTATCGACACGGCATCCCAGTGGCTGCTGCCACAGGTGATGTCCCTATGCGACGACACTGCCGCGGCCCTGCGGGCGGGCCAGGCCGCTGCGGGCCCGCAGCGGCTGGACGCGGCGATCAGCGCCTTCCAGAAAATGCGCGTGCGGCAGGCGGCGGAGCCGGCCGCCGAGGCGCCGGCGTCGATGCCGGTGCTGCGTCGGCAGGCTGCGCTGCTGGCCGTCGCCGAGTCGGTGCGCATCCTGGAAATCTCCGTACGGGTCGGCCTCGATGGGCGGCGCACCCCGCCGATCGAGCCACGGGAGTTGTTCTGGTACACGGAGGCGGCCACGTCCCTGCTGTGGCTGCGCCGGATCGTCGGCAACATGACGCTCCGCTCAGTGCAGTTCCACAACGCCGTGCGGATCGCCCTGGCCCTCGGCGCGGCGCGGCTGGTCGCCGGTTCGCTCGACCTGACCCACGGGTTCTGGGTGCTGCTGGCGGTACTGACGCTGAGCAGGACCACCGTCGGGGAGACCTGGGCGGCCATTCGCGAGGCGGTGGCCGGCAATCTCGTGGGCGCCGTCGCGGCGGGCGCCCTGCTCATCGGCGTCGGACAGCACACCGAGGCGTACGCCGCGATCCTCGCACCGGGCATGCTGCTCGCCTTCGCGTTCGGGCCGCTGTTCGGCATCGCCTGGGCGCAGGGGCTGTTCACGCTCGTGGTGGCCACCGCGTTCGCCCAGATCGCTCCGGCCACCTGGCGGCTGGCCGAGGCGCGGATCGTGGACGTGGTGACCGGCAGCGTCATCGGTCTGCTGTGCGCGATGCTCGCCTGGCCGGCCGGCGCCCGCCAGGAGGTGCGCAGGACGATGGCGGGGCTGCTGCGCGAGTGCGGGCCGCTGATCAAGGGCACCGTCGCGGCATTGACGGCCGTGCCACCGGGCTCCGCACCTGCCCCGCCGACGCTCCCCGCCCTGCACCGGCTGCGCTTGGCCGAGTCCGCCTACGACCAGTTCCGCAGTGAACCGGCCGCCCGCGCCTCCGTCAGCGCCGACTGGCACGGCGTGCTCATCGCGGCCCGCCAGATCCTGCTCGGTGCCCAGTGGCTGCCCCGGTTCGACATGCCCGCGCGTGCCCTGCCTCCGGACGCAGCGGAACGGGCCCGGGCCGATGCCCGGGCGGCGGCCGAGACCACCGATCGGCTGGCCGCCCTGTGCGCCGGGGAACGGCCGCCGCCGGACGGAACGCGGCCAGAACCCGCGCGGCCGCCCACACCGCCGCTGCCCACGCTGATCGACGTCGAGGTGTGGCTGACGAGCCTGACCGCCCAGCTCTCCCGCATCGAGGCCGGCCTGCCCAGCGCGGGTGGCCGCGCGGCGGCCGAGGCGACGGGCGGCGGCACCGCCCGCTCTGTGACCGGCCCCGGCGGGCACGGAAGCTAGGGCGCGCACCGTGTCCCTCGGAAGCCTTCGTGCCGAGCTGAGGCCCCCGTCCCCGCGCCGGGGGTGGGCGTGGTGGCTGCCGCTGATGGCAGTGGCCATCGACGTGCTCGCCGAAGTGATCGTCAGGGGCCGCGAACCGGTGAGCTTCATGCTCATCGCCGTACCGCCGCTCGCGGCCGCGACGCGCGGCCCGCGGGGCACCGCGCTGTCGGCCGTGTGGTGTGCCTGGGCCTGCAGATGTGGCTGGCCGCCCGCCGCCCCGGCCACTTCGACGAGCAGCACCATGTCGCCGTCTACGCCGCCACGTTCCTCATCAGTATCGCCAGCGTCGCGCTGGCCTGGCAGCGGGAGCGGACCCGGCAGCACCTGATCCGGGCCAACTCGGTCGCGGAAGCCGTGCAGCGGACCCAGCTGCGGCCCGTGCCGCGCCGGCTCGGCCCCGTCCATGCCGCCGGGTTCTACGAGGCGGGGGAGGGCGGCACGCTCGTCGGCGGAGATCTGTACGACGTGTGCGAGACGCCGTTCGGGGTCCGGGCGATCATCGGCGACGTCCGCGGCAAGGGGCTGGACGCGGTCCAGACCGTCGCGGCGGTGCTGGGCAGCTTCAGGGTGTCGGCCCACGAGTGGCAGAGCGTCTCGGGAACTCTGTGTATGCCTCAGGGTTTCAGGCTTTTCGGGCGCGGCGTGGCCGTCTGCCGCCTGGGTGGGGTCCGAACCTCGGGGTGAGGGTGTGGACTTCGGTGGCGTGCAGGTGGTGGAAGCCGGTCCGCTCGGCGGCGTGGGTGTGCCGTCGACAGGTTCCGCGTGAGAGCCGCCCCACCCCGTTGGGAAGAACCTCCTCCCGGCGGGGTGGGGCGGGTACTCCATGACCTGACATCGGAGCGGGAAGGACCGGTGTCTGAACGTCATGCCCCGCCGGACGCTGAACCACCCCGGCAGGGGTGGTGGCGGGGACCGTACGTACTTCGGGCATACGGCGGGAAGTCTTCACAGCCACGGCCGAGACCGGGCCCGGGGCCTGTTGTCCGGCGGCGCGTGGGGGGCGCCAGCGGGGTGTGTTGGCCGGTCTGCCGGGGGTGGGGTGGCCTTTGCCCGGGGTGGTCTTCGGTCCGCGCGGCCGGGGTGGGGCCGTGGAGGCCTGGCGGGCGCGGCGCAGGCGGCGGGTGGTCTTCTTCGGGCGGCGTACCGGGCGGACGGTGCCTTCCACGGTGGTACGGATGGTACGGGTGCCGGTGGCGCGTTCGGTGACGGTGTGGGATTGGGCGAGCAGGCCGCGTGCGACGATCCGGCGGGCGGCGGCGTGGTCGCGGTCGAGGGACAGCCCGCAGCGGGTGCAATGGGCCCAGGTCCAGCCGCGCTCGGCCAGCCGGTCAGGGGCGGGATGGTGGCCGAGCCGGTGGAGGCACGCGGGGCAGCGGGCGGAGGTACCGAGGGCCGGTGCGGTGGCGGCGACGGCGGGCAGGATGCCGAGGCCCGCGCAAGGCTCGGCGCCACGACCGCCGTGCGGTGTGCGGAACCCAACCGCATCGTCCCCCCAGTGAATGGGGTCCAGGACGCCGGGACCCCGACCGAGGATCCTGGAGTCAGGATGCGGATCGTCTGTGTCGTTGTCGTCCTGGTCGCCGCGAACCTGCTCAACAACTGGCTCGCGCGGGGCCCCTACGCGTATGTGCTCACGTGTGTGACGGCGACGGCCCTACTGGTACTGATCGCCCGCTGGGACAGTCTCACCTTGGCCGATCTGGGGCTCGACGCAGCGGGTGTGCGCCAGGGACTGCGGTGGGCGTCCGTCCTGGCCAGCGCCGTCCTCGCCATCCTCCTGCTCCTTCTCGCCGTTCCGGCCGGCCGAGAGGCGTTCCGGGATGCCAGGGCCGTCGACCTGTCCGCGGAGCAGCTGCTGTGGCGGGTGTTGGTACGGGTCCCGTTCGCCACCGTGCTGCTGGAGGAGACCGCCTTCCGCGGTGTTCTGTGGGCCATGATCCGACGCCGACGCGGAACGGCCTGGGCCACCGCCGTGTCGTCACTGCTCTTCGGTCTCTGGCATCTGCTGCCATCCCGCGGACTCAACCGTTCCAACACCGCCGTCGCAACGGCCTTCGGAAGCAGCTCGGCAGACGTGCCACTGACCGTCATGGTGGCCGTCGTCGCAATGGTCGCCTCCGGGGTGGTCCTGTGCGAGCTGCGGCGCCGTTCCGGCAGCCTGCTGGCTCCGGCGGCGCTGCACTGGGCGATCAACGGCTTCGGCTACGCGCTGGCATGGGCGGCGCCCAGGTGGTGGCTTCCGGCTTGAACCTCCAGGCAGCGCAGTTCCTGATCAAGAGGGGCGGTCCTGCGGGTCAGGGTACGGAGATGCTGTCGCCGCGCTGGCGATCGCGATCTCGTTGGTCCGGGAGCGGATCCGCCGCAACGGCACCCAGGACGCGGTCGCGCCCGGTAGCCGCCACGAAGTGCCGTACGGATGCCGGCATCCCCTGCTGGGCTGACAAGGGCTCCCAAGGCGCTGGCGGCACGGTCCGCGTTCCCCACCGCGGTCGTTGGCACCGCCTCTCCCCAGGCCAGCAGGCTGTCAACCGCTCACATGCCAAGATCCGAGCCCTCGGCGAACAGGCCGTGGCTACCCTCAAGACCTGGCGACTCCTGCGCAAAAGACCCCACTCTGGTGATGATCTCAGACTGCGGTGCGGCCTGTTGGAGCCACTTCCGGACCACGCCGAGGTCGTCACCGGCGGCGCGGTACTCACCCGCCCCGGCTACTTCCACCAGGTCACGGTGGTCGCGGGGGCGCGGCAGAACACAGGTCAAGCACGTCATGTTGTAACGGGCGCCGTACGCGTCACAGCCTGGCGCCGAAGTCCTGCGTCCACCACGGGCCGCCCGAACCGCGGTGGACGCCCACACCGATGTCCTTGAACGAGCAGTTGAGGATGTTCGCGCGGTGGCCGGGGCTGTTCATCCAGGAGTCCATCACCGCCTCTGGTGTCTGCTGACCCTGGGCGATGTTCTCCCCGTACGTGGACCAGCGGTAGCCCGCGGCGGTGATGCGCTGCCCGGGGTCGGCACCGTCCGGGTTGGTGTGTTCGAAGAAGTTGCGGGCGGCCATGTCGTCGGAGTGGCCCTGCGCGGCTTTCTCCAGTTGCGCGTCCTCCTTGAGCGGACCGCAGCCGGCGGCCGCCCGCTCCTTGTTCACCAGCGCGACCACCTGCGCAACGGTGTCCGTCGGCACCGACTGCGCCTGCGGTGTACTCGCCGCACTCTGAGTCGGCCGAGCGGATTGCCTGGGAGCCGGCACGCTCTTCTTGGCAGGGTGCGGGGTCGTGGAAGCGCTCGCCTTCTTCGATGTCGAGGCGGACGGCGAGGGTGACGTGGGGGCCGACGGCGAGGTCTCGACGGCTCTGGATGCCGTGAGATCCGCGACGGGGGCGCCGGTGGTCCGCGCGGCGGTCGCCTCTTCGGTCCCGGCCTCGGAGTCCGTGCCGAAGTACCAGAGGCCGCCACCCGCCACGCAGGCCGCCACGACGGCACCGCCGACGGCCCGGCGCCGGATGCGCCGGCGGCGGCGGGCCTCGCTCCGGGAGGTCGCCCGGCCGCGCGCGGCACGGTGTCCGGCTCCCGGGCTCGATCCGGCGCGGCCTCCGGAGGCGCCGGGCCGGAACGCCGAGCCGGCCGCAGCCATCCCGCCCGAGGCTGAGCGCATCTTGCCGAGCAGCACGGGCGCCGCCGCAACCAGCGCCAGGCCGGCCAGCAGTCCCTCTGCGGGCATCAACCCGCTCCACAGGCCGGAGCAGCGCGCGCAGCCGCGGGCGTGCCGGGCTATTCGCTTGCGCCACAGCGCCGAGGGCCGCGCGTCCCAGGGGGCCAACACGCCACGCAGTTCCTCGCACGGCGGCTGCGCGTCGAGCGCCCGCACCACCACGCGGGCCGCCTCCAGTTGCGCCTTCATCCGTTGCACCCGGACCGCCGTGTGCTGAGGCGACAGCTCCAGGGCCGCGGCGACCTCGGTCCGGGTCAGTTCCCCGGCGCACTCCAGCCACCAGAGCGACAGCAGTCCTCGATCGTCCGGCTCCAGCCAGCGCGTGGCGCGCGCGGTCTCCTGGCGCTGGCCGGAGAGCTGCAGCTGCACCATGGTGAGGTCCACGAAGTCGGCGCCCGGATCCGCGAGGTCCTCGGCCTCTTGCACGTCGCCGGGGGCGAACTGCCGGTCCTGCCAGTGCTTCCGGACCTGATTCATCGCGATCGCCACGAGCCAGGAGCGGAAGTTTTCGGGGGAACGCAGATCGCCCAGCGAGTCAAGGGCACGGAGCATGGTGTCCTGCACCACGTCGTCGACATCGACCGAGCCGTTCAGAGCCCGCCCAACGATGTTGTAGACGAGCGGGAGGTACGCACTGACCAGGGCTTCCTGAGCCTCCGGGTCGCCCCCTAGGGCAGCGGTCACCAGTGCCGTCGGCTCCACAGTGCGCTGTGTACTCATCAAAAGTTCCCCTGTCCTCGACGCCGAACGATGCTGTCCGATACCTGGGAGATCGCTCGGTGAGCCTCGGATAACAGTTCTTCGGACAATCGCCCCACGAGAGGTTCACCGCGCGGACCGGCGATCGCAATGGAGGACGTCACATCAGGGGACGGCGGCGCGAACGAGAAGTCCGGATTCGGCGATCGACGACACGATCAACCGCGTCCACCGGATGAACAACCTCTCGGTCTGGCCCACATGCCACGTCAGCGCCACATAGCCGCTGGGCAGCCGCCCCTCCTCCCCGCTCACGGCCGCAGGGGTACACCCCGCCACTGTCTCCTCGATGCGGTGCCCGACGGTTACCAGTGACGGGCCCATTCCGACGGCAGCTTCTCCGGCACCGCCTGGACGTTCACTACGGACACCCCGGACCTGCGCGCGACTGGCAACAACGACGCCATCGCCTCGCTGAAGGTGACGTTCGACCCGGCCGTCCACTCGGAGTTCAACGCAGCGTAGTCAGACCAAGTCGGCACGACACCGTCACATCATGGCCAATGACGCATCTCAGACGCCGTCCTTGCCGTTGCCGATCGGGCCCCTGACTCGGGCTCAGGAACGGGGACATGGGGGCTCCACGCACACCCCTCCCCCGAACTATGTTGTCCCACCACATGTCCGCCCGACCTGCCCCTTCCTACCGTGTGCCGACACGTACCCGTCCCCACCGCACACGAGGAAGTGGCGCACATGGCCTCCGCAGCAACCGCTCCCCCACCTTCCGCCAGCCTCAAGCGCATCGTCGCCGCGAGCCTCATCGGCACCACCATCGAGTGGTACGACTTCTTCCTCTACGGCTCGGCCGCCGCGCTCGTGTTCAACAAGCTGTTCTTCCCGGACTCCGACCCGCTCGTCGGCACGCTGCTGTCGTTCCTGACGTACGCGGTGGGGTTCGCGGCCCGGCCGCTGGGCGCGCTCGTCTTCGGGCACTACGGCGACCGGCTCGGCCGCAAGAAGCTGCTGGTGCTTAGCCTGCTGCTGATGGGCGGGGCGACCTTCGCGATCGGCCTGCTCCCCACGCACGCGACCGTCGGGGCGGCCGCCCCCGTGCTGCTGACCGCCCTGCGCCTGGTGCAGGGTTTCGCACTGGGCGGCGAGTGGGGCGGCGCCGTACTGCTGGTGTCCGAGCACGGTGACGCCAAGCGGCGCGGGTTCTGGGCCTCGTGGCCGCAGACCGGGGCGCCCGCCGGGCAGCTCCTGGCGACCGGCGTGCTCTCGCTGCTGACCGCCACGCTGTCGGACGACGCCTTCGGCTCCTGGGGCTGGCGCATCCCGTTCCTGCTCTCCGGCGTCCTGGTGGTCGTCGGTTTGTGGATACGTCTGTCTGTCGATGAATCACCTGTCTTCAAGCAGGCGTTGGCACAGGCCGAGGCCCGTAAGGCGGCGGTGGACGCGCAGGCCGCGGAGCCCGAGAAACTGCCGCTGGTCTCCGTGCTGCGCCACCACTGGCGTGACGTGCTCGTCGCCATGGGCGCCCGCATGGCGGAGAACATCAGCTACTACGTGATCACCGCCTTCATCCTCGTGTACGCCACCACCTCGGCCGGCGTCTCCAAGCAGACGGCGCTGAACGCGGTACTCATCGCGTCCGCCGTGCACTTCGCCGTCATTCCCGCCTGGGGCGCGCTCTCGGACCGGATCGGCCGCCGGCCCGTCTATCTGCTGGGCGCCGCCGGAGTCGGCCTGTGGATGTTCCCGTTCTTCTCCCTCATCGACACCGGCGGCTTCGGGAACCTGGTCCTCGCCGTCACGGTCGGCCTGGTGCTGCACGGCGCGATGTACGCGCCCCAAGCCGCCTTCTTCTCCGAGATGTTCGCGACCCGGATGCGGTACTCGGGTGCCTCCATCGGCGCCCAGTTCGCCTCGGTCGCGGCGGGCGCGCCCGCACCGCTCATCGCCACCGCCCTGCTGTCCGACTACGACAGCTCCACACCGATCGCCCTGTACGTGATCGCGGCGGTCGTCCTGACCCTGATCGCGGTGGGCGCCGCGAAGGAGACCCGGCATCGCGACCTGGCCGAGGTCGAGGCGCCGGCCGACGATCGGCCCGCGGCGGCCCCGACCGCGGACGCGCACACCGTCTGAGCCCCGGATCCCGCCCCCTCACCACCCCCGTACGCAGATGACGCGTACGGGGGTCAGTGCGGTGCGGCGGACGACAAGCGGTGCAACCGCAGGGCGAGTTGGATCTCCAGCGCGCGGGCCGGGCTCTGCCAGTCGTCCCCGAGCAGCCGTCCCACCCGCTCCAGCCGCTGCGCGACCGTGTTCACATGCACATGCAGGTCGTCCTTCGTGCGCGCCGGGCTCATGCCGCACGCGAAGTACGCGTCGAGGGTGCGCACCAGATCGGTGCCACGCCGTTCGTCGTACGCCACGACCCGGCCGATGGTGCGGTCGACGAAGCCGGCGATGTCCCGGTCCCCGGCGAGCAGCAGCCCCAGGAACCCGAAGTCCTCGGCGGCGGCGCCGTCTCCGGCCCGGCCGAGCAGGCGCAGGGCGTCCAGGCAGCGCAGTCCCTCCGCGTACGCCGCGGCCACCAGGTCGGGGCGGGCGGCGAGCCGCTCGACGGGCGCGGAGGCACCGACGGTGACCTGCCCGTGCACCGCGGTGCCGAGGTCCTTGGCCGTGCGGCGGGCCAGGGTCGTCGCGGTGTCGCCGGGCCCGAGGGGAAGCAGCAGGACGGTGCCGCCGTCGCGGGCGGCGGCCAGTCCGTGCCGCGTGGTGGCGAGATGGGAGGCGGCGGACCACAGGCGTCTGCGGGCGGCGGCCTCCTGGTCGGCGTCGGCGGCTGTGGCGTCGAGCCGGGCGGCCAGCACCACATGGGGGCCGTCGAGGTCGGCGTGCAGGCGGGCGGCCCGCTCGCGCAGCAGGCGTGGATCGCGGTCGCGGGCGTCCAGCAGATCGTCCAACAGCTCGCCGCGCACGCGCTGTTCGGCCTCGGAAGCCGAGCGTCTGGCGAGCAGGAGCAGTGATGTGACCATCGCGGCGCGTTCCAGGGTGCGCTGGTCGACGGGGTCGAGGCCCGGGTGCCCGCGCAGCACCAGCGCGCCGAGCAGCTCGCCGCCGGCCGCCACGGCGGCGATCCAGTCGTCCCCGTGCCGTACGGCGTGGCCCTCGGCGCGGGACGCCTCCACAGCGGTGGTCGGCGCGTCGCCCGGTTCGCAGAACTCGACGGTACCGTCCAGGACTTCGGACACCGCGGCGGCCACATCGTGCACCCCGCCGCCGCGCAGCACGAGCTCGGCGAGCCGGTCGTGGACGTCCGAGGCACGCTCGATCACTCCGCTGCGGTCCCGGATGATCTCGTTGGCGCGGCCCAGCCGGTCGAGGGCCGAGCGGGTCTCCGCGAGCCAGTTCGCCGTGTCGATGGCCGCCGCGGCCAGGGCCGCGAACGAGCCGAGGAGGGCGATCTGCTCCCGCTCGAAGACCCGCGCGCGGCGGTCCGCGGCGAACAGCACACCGATGACCTGGGGTCCGATCATCAACGGCACGCCGAGAATCGCGACGAGCCCTTCGTCCCGTACGCCCCCATCGATGGCCTGGGTGTGCTGGAAACGCTCGTCCTTGAAGTAGTCGTCGGTGACATAGGGGCGGGCGGTCTGTGCGACGAGTCCGCCGAGCCCCTCCCCCATGCCGAGCCGCAGCTGCTGGAAGCGCGCGGCGACGGAGCCCTCGGTGACCCGCATATAGGTGTCGCCCCTCGCCTCGTCGTTCAGGCTCAGATACGCGACGTCCGTGCCCAGCAGTGACCGGGCCCGCTGCACGATCGCCTGCAGTACGGCGTCGAGGTCCCGCAGGCCCGCCAGGTCGTGTGCGGTCTCGAACAGCGCGGAGAGCTCGGCCTCGCGGCGGCGCCGTCCTTCTATCTCCGAGCGCACCCGCAGGGCGAGCAGCTTGGCCTGTTCGAGCGCGGCGATGCGCTCGGGCGGCCGGCCCTCGGCGCGGGCCAGCAGCACCGGCTGCTCGTACGCGTCGGCGGACGCGCCCCTGGCCAGGAGTTCCAGAAACGGCGCCTCCGCGTTGTCGGCGGAGCGCTCTGCGGATTGCACGTGATCGCGGGACATGCTCACAGGATTACGCATCGGCGGGCCGGCACCAGGGCCCTGTGGATAACTCTCGACCGGCTCCGGATCGGGTCCGGATCGGGTCCGGATCGGCTACGGCTCAGTGCGCGGTCCAGCCTCCGTCCAGCACCAGCGAGGTACCGGTGATGAAGGCCGCCTGCGGACCGCACAGATAGGCCACCGCCTCCGCGACCTCGGCCGGCTCGATGAGCCGCTTGACCGCGCTGTCCTGCAGCAGCACCTCGGTCAGGACCTGCTCCTGCGGAATCCCGTGCGCCTGCGCCTGGTCGGCGAGCTGCTTCTCGACCAGTGGGGTGCGCACATAGGCGGGGTTCACACAGTTTGAGGTGACTCCGTGGGGCGCGCCTTCCAGAGCGGCGGTTTTCGAGAGGCCCTCAAGGCCATGTTTTGCGGCCACATACGCCGACTTGAACGCCGACGCGCGCAGCCCATGGACCGACGAGACATT
This sequence comes from Streptomyces sp. NPDC001530, assembly GCF_042894545.1. NCBI lineage: Bacteria > Bacillati > Actinomycetota > Actinomycetes > Kitasatosporales > Streptomycetaceae > Streptomyces > Streptomyces sp. NPDC001530. The sequence goes on along the minus strand of NZ_JBIAVS010000026.1, from coordinate 43,420 downwards.
GACGATACGGCCCCAGCCTTGCCCGTACATATGGGGCAGCGCTCCGCGGATGAGCCGGAACGGCGCCTCCAGCATCACGGTCAGCACGGTGTGGAAGACGTCGGGCGGGAACTCCTCGATGGGGCGCACCAGTTGGAGCCCGGCGTTGTTCACGAGGACGTCGGTGCCCGCGGCGGCCTGCTCCGCCGCGTCGAGGTCGGTGAGGTCGAGGATGTGCGGATCGAGGGTGCCCGCCAGGCCCTGGGCCTGTTCGGCCAGCGCGTCCAGGCCCGTGGCATCCCGGTCGACCGCTCTCACCTTGGCACCGGCGGCGGCGAGCCGCAGCGCGCAGGCGCGGCCGATGCCGCCTGCGGCGCCGGTGACAAGGGCGGTGCGTCCGCCGAGGTCGAGTGCGGGGGCGTGGGGGCCCGGGAGGGCGCTGGGCGCGGTCATGCCTCGACCCTAAGCAGCGCCCACGCCCCAACCGATGTGGTTACCCCACACACTTCACCCTCAGGTCATGGGTGCGAACCATGTGGGTGCGTCGGACAGTGCTTGCTTGATCCGGAACAGCGCGTGCTCGTTCAGCTCCGGCAGGGCGTCCACGTCGAACCAGCCGACTTCCAGCGACTCGTCGTCGTTGACACGCGCTTCGCCGCCGACGGCCCGGCAACGGAACGTGGTGTCCATGAACTGGCAGACGTCACCGTTGTCGAAGGTCACCTGCTCCCCGGCTTGGACAAGAACGACCCGCTCGACTTCGCAGCGTACGGCGGTCTCCTCGTACACCTCGCGCACGGCGCACGCCGCGGGCTGCTCGCCCGGATCCGGGATACCGGAGATCAGCGCCCATCGGCCGTTGTCCGAGCGCTGCCCCAGCAACACTCTGCCCGCGTCGTCGAAGACGACGGCGCTCACGCCGGGGAGCCACAGAAGCTGATGGCCGGCGGAGGCCCGGATCGTGCGAATGAAGTCAGGAGTAGCCATGACTCGACCCTAATGGCCCCGCACCGTTACTCCCTGGCGATCCGGAAACCCCCGCCCTAAACGTCTCCGTCGGGGAAACGCCGGTGCTCTCCTAAACGCTGGTGCTCTCCTGAACACTGGCGCTCTCCTGAACGTCGGCGTTCTTGCGCCCGCGGACCGCCGTCGCCACCGCCCAGCCGAGCCCGCCCGCCGCGACCAGCAGCAGGGCCATCTCGGGGAGGATCCCGAGCTTCGTGGCAGGGGTCTCGGAGGAGCGCAGCGGCACCTTCTGGACGAGCGAGTCGGCCACGAACATCCCGGTCCTCTGGGTGATCTTCCCGTCCGGCATGATCACGGCACTGACCCCGCTCGTCACCGGCACCGTGACGGTGCGGCTGTGCTCCACGGCGCGGACGCGGGACATGGCGAGCTGCTGGTAGGTCATCTCGCTGCGGTCGAAGGTGGCGTTGTTGCTGGGCACCGAGATCATCTGCGCGCCGTCGGTGACGGTGCTGCGCACGGCCCAGTCGAACGCGGCCTCGTAGCAGGTGGCGAGGCCGACCTTGGCCCCGTCCATGGTGAAGACGCCCGCCTTGGTGCCACGACTGAAGTCCTGGCGCACCATGGTCGTCCAGTTCTTGTTGATGGCCCCGAGGAGCGAACGCAGCGGAAGGTACTCGCCGAAGGGCTGCACCTGCCGCTTGTCGTACGTGTCGACGGCGCCCTTGTTCGGATCCCACAGGATCTGCTCGTTGTAGAGCTTGCCGTCCCGCTCGACGACACCGCCCACGGAGATGGGCGCGCCGATCGCCTTGGCCGCACTGTCGATCACGGCGCGCGCGTCGGCGTTCGTGAACGGGTCGATGTCGGAGGAGTTCTCCGGCCACAGCACGAAGTCGGGCTGGGCGAACTTGCCCGCCTTGACCTCGGCGGCCAGCCGCTCGGTCTCCCGCGCGTGGTAGTCGAGGACCGCGCGCCGCTGCGCGTTGAACTCGAGCCCCGCACGCGGCACGTTGCCCTGGATGACCGCGACGGTCGCCGTCCCGTTCTCGGCCTTGTCGCTCACCAGCGTCCGCGCGGCGAACGCTCCGACCACGGGCAGGACGACGCTGAGCAGTGCCACCGCGGCGACGCCGCGCTGGACGACACGGGTGCGGCGGCCTTCGACGACCAGGCGCACGATCTCGTACAGTCCGAAGCCGCACAGCACGACCGCGAAGCCGAGCACCGGGGTGCCGCCCACCGCGGCGAGCGGGAGGAAGACACCGTCCGCCTGCCCGAAGGCGATCTTTCCCCAGGGGAAGCCGCCGAACGGCGCACGCGCGCGTGCCGCCTCCCCCGCTATCCACACCGCGGCAGCCCACAGCGGCCAGGCGGGCAGCCGGGAGACGAGCGTGATGCCCGCACCGACGAGCGCGACGTACACCGCCTCCACCGCGACGAGCGCCAGCCACGGCCCGGAGCCGACCTCGACACCGGTCCACACGAGCAGCGGCAGCAGGAACCCGAGGCCGAACAGGTAGCCGAGCCCGAGACCCGCCTTCCAGGTGCGGCCGCGCAGGGTCCAGCCGAAGACGGCGAAGGCCGGCAGGGCCAGCCACCACAGGGTCCGGGGCGGGAAGCTGACGTACAGCAGCACTCCGGAGAGCGCCGCGGTGGCGGCCGGAACGAGACGCCGCACCAGTCCGGCACCGCGCGAGGCGGGTGCGGCCTGGGGTTCGAGCTGCTCCGGCTCGTCTACGGTGGTTGCGGTGGCGGTCACTCGGGGAGTGTACGGCGCGTGACCTGGGCGCCGACAGCACGGTCCCCTCGGCCTCGGTGGCAGACCGGCCACCCGGAAGCCCCCTCCGCACCCATCTGCTGCAACGTTCCTGCGCAACATGTCCACAAACCGGCGCATCACCCGTTACGGTGTGCCCGAGCCTCTGACGTGCGGCCGGACACGGCCACGACGACCGGGGCCCGTCAGAGTCGGGGGGCGACGGGGTGGGGTCCACGGGGATGACGTCCGCGGCCGATGCGGCGACCGCGGGCGAGAGACGCAACGCTTCGGACGCCACGGGCGTGATCGTGCTCGCGGCCTGCGCCGTGTGGTCCTTGATCACGGCGGCCACACAGGATGGCAGGCCCGAGGGCGTACTGCTGGCGGTGCTCGCGGTGGCGGCCGGTTACGCCTCGGGGCGGATCCTCGGGGCCCTCCTGCCGGTCGCCGCCCCTTTGGCCGGGGCACTCGCCGGACTCGGCCTGGCGATCGCCACACCCGGCCCGCAGATCACCTTGCAGCTCGGACACAGCGGCGCCACGGCCGCACTGCTGACGCTCGCCACCGGAGCCGCCTGCTGCGCGGCCTGGGCGGCGCGCCCGCCCGCGCTGCGGCTCACACTGCGGCTGCTGGCCGCCGGGATCGCGGTGACCGCGGCGCTCCTGGGGTCGACCACCGGGTTGGTCACCTGTGCCGGGGTCCTTCTGTGTTCGCTGGCCGCCGCCCGTATGCGCCGCCGCGCCCTGGGACTCGCGGGCCTCGCGCTCGCCGCGGCACTGGTGACGGGAGCGACCTGGGCCATCGCCGATGACGCATTGCCCGACGGCCTGACCGCCTCCCTGGAGGGGCAGCTCACCCAGCACCGCGTCCTGCTCTGGCACGACGCGCTGCACCTGGCCCGCGAGGATCCGGCACTGGGTGTGGGGCCCGGGCGCTACGGAGAGCTCAGCCCGACGGTCGCGCAGTCGCTGGTGCCCGACGGCAAGCCCCACTCGGCGCTGCTGCAGCAGGCGGCCGAGCAGGGTGTGATCGGCGTGGCACTGCTCGCGGCGGCGTTCTGCTGGGTCCTGTACGCGCTGGGGCGCGCTCCACGCTCCACACCGATCGCGCTGACGGCGGGCGCGGCGCTGACGGCACTGGCCGCCATCGCCTCGATCGGCAACGCGCTGAGCTTCACCACGGTGACGGCCGGGGCCGGCCTGCTCGCGGGGCTCGCCACGGCACGGCCGCTGGCCGACTTGGGGCCGGAGAACGTCCTGGACACCGCGGAGCGTCCCCGCGGCGACCGGATGGAGCCGTGAGCGCGATACGCCACGGCAGGTCGCACCGGGTCAGGTCACGGGGCCGGGAACGGTCGGGCTCAGGCGGTCACGAATGATCCGTACCGCCGCCTCCGCGTTGTCCACCGTGATCGTGAACGTATGCCCGTCGCCAAGACGCAGCACCACGCCCTCGCCGCGCCGGACGATGACGGCGGTCCCCTTCTCGGGCCGCCACCGGTAGCCCCAGCCGCCCCACTGGCGTGGGGTGACCCGGGGCGCGAATTCCGCGCCCACGACGTTCGAGAGGGGGATGCGGCGGCGCGGCAGACCGATGTGGCCGCAGCGCACCTCGATGCAGTCCTTGTCGACCTTCACGGCGACGTGCACGAACGCGAGCGTGCCGAACAAAATGAGCAGTCCGGCCGCGATGCATCCGACCACGGACATGACGAGCGGGGCCGTGCCCGATGTCCACACGGAGTCGACGGCCAGCTCGATACCGAGCGCCAGGCAGGCAGCACCGCCGAGTGCGGGCAGCCACTGGACGCGGTTGGTCGCGCGACCGGTCCAGACCTCCGGGTGCGGGGTCTCTTCGCCGTGGGGGTGGTCCCTCATGCCAATGAGAGTACTCAGGTTCCGCACCGCGGGCACCGGGTTGCGGAGCGTTACTGCTCCGGGTGGGCGGCCGCCGCACGGAGGGCGTACGCGCGGTGACCGGCGGTGTTCGTGTGTCGGTCGGGGTCCGGCGGTGGTCGTACGGCGCGTGTCCGTCCGTGGCCGACAGTGGTCGTACGCAGGGTGTCAGTCGGTGACTCTCCGTCAGCGGGCGTGGCTGACCGCCGCCAGAAGGCGACCTTCCTCGTACTCCAGCGCGGTCGCGGGCAGCGCGCCCTCGCTGCCGCTGAGAAGCACGGTGACAGCGGAGTCGGCGGGAGCCTCGGGGTCCGGGAGCTCGCCGATCCTGCGCAGCGCCTGGGCGGCGACCGCCCCGGCGGAGCCGTGCAGGGCGAGTGGGGGGAGGCCGGGCTGCTGGACGGCGGCGCGGATCCGCTCGGCGACCAGCTCGTAATGGGTGCAGCCCAGGACGACGGCCCTTACATCCGCGGGGGTGTGCGCCGCGGCCGCGGCGATCGCGGCGTCGATGGCCGCCTGATCCGCGTGCTCCACGGCGTCGGCCAGCCCGGGGCAGGCCACTTCGGTGACGGTCACTCCGTCCGCGAATTCGCTGATGAGGCCTCGCTGATAGGGGCTGCCGGTCGTGGCGGGCGTGGCCCAGATCGCGACGGGTCCGCCGCCCGCCGCGGCCGGCTTGATCGCCGGGACGGTGCCGATGACGGGCACCTCCGGCTCCAGGCGGGCACGCAGAGCGGGCAGGGCGCGCACGGAGGCGGTGTTGCAGGCGACGATCAGCGCGTCCGGCCGGTGCTGCGCGGCGGCCTCGGCGACCGCGAGGGCGCGCGCGGTGACGTCCTCCGGCGTGCGCGGCCCCCACGGCATGCTGCCGGGGTCCGAGGAGAGCACGAGATCGGCGTCGGGCCGCAGTCGACGTACCGCGGCGGCAGCGGCGAGCAGTCCGATTCCGGAGTCCATGAGCGCGATCTTCACCCGGTCACCTTAGACGATCCGCCTCAACGGGCGGCTGCGGTGGGGCAAACTGCGGCGGGTGAGCGCCGTTGTGTGGACCGCTGTGGGATCACTGGCCGCGTGGCTGTGGCTGCTGCTCGGCCAGGGCTTTTTCTGGCGTACGGATGTACGACTGCCCCCGCGCCGGGAGCCGGACGACTGGCCGTCCGTCTGTGTCGTCGTACCGGCGCGGGACGAGGCCGCCGTGCTGCCCGCGAGCCTGCCGTCGCTCCTGGCGCAGGACTATCCGGGGCGGGCCGAGGTCTTCCTGGTCGACGACGGCAGCTCGGACGGCACCGGGGAACTCGCTCGTGAGCTCGCCGGCACGCACGGCGGGCTGCCGCTCACCGTCGACTCGCCCGGGGAGCCGCCCGCGGGCTGGACCGGCAAGCTCTGGGCCGTGCGCCACGGCATCGGCCTGGCACGCGCGCGTGCACCCGAATATCTGCTGCTGACGGACGCGGACATCGCCCACGCCCCCGACAGCCTGCGGGAGTTGGTGACGGCGGCGCGCACCGGTGGCTTCGACCTCGTCTCGCAGATGGCCCGGCTGCGCGTGGAGAGCGTGTGGGAGCGGCTCGTCGTGCCCGCCTTCGTCTACTTCTTCGCCCAGCTCTATCCCTTCCGCCGGATCGCGGTGAAGGGCTCGCGGACGGCTGCCGCGGCGGGCGGATGCGTCCTGCTGCGTGCGGACGCCGCCGAGCGGGCGCGGATTCCGGACGCGATCCGGCATGCCGTCATCGACGACGTGGCACTGGCCCGGGCGGTCAAGCACGGCGGGGGCCACATCTGGCTGGGGCTCGCCGAGGGGGTCGACAGCGTGCGGCCGTATCCGCGGCTGCACGACCTGTGGCGGATGGTCTCGCGCAGCGCGTACGCCCAGCTGCGGCACAACCCGCTGCTGCTCGCCGGAACAGTCGTCGGCCTTGCCGTGGTCTACCTGGTGCCGCCGGTCGCTCTCGTCGTCGGCCTGGCCGCGGGCAACGCGTGGGCGGCGACGGCAGGAGGGCTCGCGTGGCTGCTGATGACGGCGACGTATCTGCCGATGCTCCGCTACTACCGGCAGCCCCTGTGGCTGGCTCCGCTGCTGCCGGTCACCGCGTTCTTGTACCTCCTGATGACGGTCGATTCCGCGGTGCAGCACTACAGGGGGCGCGGCGCGGCCTGGAAGGGCCGCACCTACGCACGCCCCGACACCGCCCTCGACGAGAGCTGAGCCCTCACTTCCTGCCGGGGGTCCAGTTCATGCCCCACCCGTAGGCGTAGTCGACGGTGCGCTGAGGACTCACTCCGCGCTCGGGGACCAGGTAGCGGGCCTCGCGCTGGACGACCAGGTCGCCCCCGTTGTTGGTGATGAGGGCGAGGGCGCAGACGGTCGAGGGCACCGTGCACTCGTCGAGCGAGAAGTCGACCGGCGCACCGTTCCGCGGCTGGAGGGTGACCGTGGCGTGCAGGTCGGCAAAGGAACGCGCTCCTTCGTAGATGGTCACGAAGATGAGGATGCGCCGGAAGCTCTGCTTGTGGTCGAGGTTGATCGACAGGTTCTCGCCACTGGCCACGGCGCCGGTGCGGTCGTCGCCGTCGAGATGGATGTACGGCGGCTGATGCAGCGCCCCGAAGGCGTTGCCGAGTGCCTGGACGACTCCCTTGCGGCCGTCGGACAGCTCGTACAGGGCGCACAGGTCGAGGTCGAGGTCCGCGTGCATCGCGACGGCCCGGCCCCGCTTGCTGCCCCACCCCGAGAACTGCTTGCGCACCTGCCAGTTGAGGTTCACCCGCATCGTGCCGGACGTGCCGCCCTGTTTGGTGAGCGAGACCGAGGGGGCTTCCTTGGTGAGCGTCACCTTGGACAGGCGGACCGGAGCCGCAGGCGCCGCGGGCGGCGGGGCTATCGGGGGCGGCGGCATGGTCACGGGGGGCGCGACCGGTGGCGGCATGGTCACCGGCGGAGCCACGGGCGGCGGACCCTGCACACGCGTGCCGGGCCCGGGCGGTACGGGGGCCGGTGGTGCCGCGTGCTGCGGCTCGTCCACGGTGATCCCGTAGTCCGTGGCGAGCCCTTCGAGTCCGGTGCTGTAGCCCTGCCCGACGGCGCGGAACTTCCAGGCGCCTTGGCGCCGGTAGAACTCGCCGAGCACGAAGGCGGTCTCGACTGTCGCGTCGGCGCTGTCGAAGCGCGCGACCTCCGTGCCGTGCTGTGCGTCGAGCACCCGGATGTACAGCCCGGGCACCTGCCCGAAGGTGCCGCCGTCGGCGGAGGCGGCCAGCACCACGGTCTCGATGGCGGGCTCCACGCGCGCGAGGTCGACGAGCAGCGCGTCCGTCACCTGACCCCCGGCGTCCCGCTTGCCCTCGTGCCGCACTGCCCCGGAGGAGTGCGCGGGCTGGTTGTAGAAGACGAAGTCGCCGTCCGAACGGACTTTTCCGGACACCAGCAACAGCGCGGAGGCATCCGCGTCGGGCACCCCCGGTCCTGAACGCCAGCCCAATTCGACGCGCAGTGCGGTCGTCGGCACGGGAACATTCGATCCCTTAGGCATTGACATGTACGCCCCCATCACGTGTCTCCGCGCCGGGCCGCGCCTCGGGCAGTCCACTGACTCCGTTCCCGCCAAACCTAATGCCCCGACCCACCGAACTCCCATGACCCGCACAGGAAGATCCGTGGTCAACCGCCGGTAACCCGTCAGGAACTCGGCCTTTACACGATCCGAGCGCCGTTTGGCGTCCTTTTTTGCCGAGTTCGCTCGCATTGGGGATCCCGCGTCACTGCCGACACGGAAAACAACCCTCTTATCGGTCTCCCCAACCAGCACATCGTGGGCTTAACTTATGTGCCATGACCTCCCCCCGCTCCACCTATGGCGGCGGTTACTACTCCGCGCCGTCCTTCTTCCCGGACACCCCGATCTACGACTCCCTCGTCGCCGAGCGGGGTACCCCCCAGATCGCTCCGATCCGGGTTCCCGCCGCCTACGACACGGGCAGCCATCTGCCCGCGCTCCCGTCGGCACTGCCCGCCCTGCCGGCCGGGCCCTCGCACCAGGCTCCGTCGTACGGCTACCCGCAGGCCCAGCAGCCCGCTCCGCTGCAGCAGGCACCCGCGCCGTACATCCCGCAGCAGGCGGGGGGACCGCGCGGATATCCGGGCGCCCAGCCGCAACAGCAGCAGCGACCCATGGCGACCGGCACGGGCTACGAGGCAATGCGCCCCGCGGCTCCCCGCCCCGCTCCGGCCCCCTACCAGGATCCGTACAACAGCCAGCAGTACCGCGGCTACTGACGTATTCGTGCCGGATTGTCGGTGCCTGCTGGCACCATGGCGGTCATGGGGAATGCGGAGCTGCACTCGATCCATGTCCATCCGGTCAAGGCGTTCCAGGGCCAGTCGCCCCGGGAGGCCGTCGTGGAGCCCTGGGGGCTGGCCGGAGACCGACGCTGGGTACTGATCGACGACGGGGGAAAGGTCGTCACGCAACGCCAGCAGCCGCCGCTGGCGCTGGCCGCCGCCGAGCTGCTGCCCGGCGGCGGCATCCGTCTGTCCGCGCAGGGGCGTGAGCCGGTGAGCGTTGCCGTGCCCGAGCCGAGCAGCACGACGACGGTGGACATCTTCGGCGAGAAGGTGGAAGCCGTCCTCGCCGACGCCGCCGCGCACGCCTGGTGCAGCGACTATCTGGGGGCCGATGTCCGTCTCGTCCACATGGACGATCCCGCTGCGCGCCGGCCCGTCGACCCGGACTTCGCGCGCCCGGGCGAGACGGTCAGCTTCGCCGACGGCTATCCGCTGCTCGTCACCACACTCGCCTCGCTGAAGGCCCTCAACTCCTTGATCGCACAAGGCGATCACGCCCATGAGGGTCCACTCCCGATGAACCGCTTCCGGCCGAACGCGGTCGTGTCCGGCACGGCCGCCTGGGCCGAGGACGACTGGTCGCGGATCGCCATAGGCGAAGTCACCTTCCGCGTCGCCAAGATGTGCGGCCGATGCGTCGTGACCACCACCGACCAGACAACCGCCGAGCGCGGCAGAGAGCCCCTGCGCACCCTCGGACGCCACCGCCGCTTCGGCGGCCAGCTGGTCTTCGGGCAGAACCTGGTGCCCGAGTCCCCCGGCACGGTGCGCGTCGGCGATCCGGTCACGGTCCTCGAATAGCCCGCGCGATCAAGCCCGCCAATCGGCCCGCGGGGAGGGAACCAGGGCCCTGGGCACGATCGTTGAGACTGTGTGAGAAGTTCATGAGAGGCCCATGGGAGGGGTGATTTCGCTCTCTCTTCCCCGGGCTCTCGCGTGAACGGCTCCGCTGCGGGTTATCACGGACGCGGAAGGGGGTGCGGGACGGTGCGAGCGATCAGCGGACTCTGGCGCTGGCGGCACAATCCGCTGCGCCGCACGACCGATCTCGTCGAGGCCTGGCTGGCTCTCGCGGCCATCCTGCTCATCCTCGTCGCCGCGCCCCTCATCGGTGCCGCCGTCGGAGCCTCGGCCCAGGACGCCCTGCAGCAGTCCGTGCGCGACCAGCGTCAGGCCCGCCACGAAGTGGCGGCCACCGTGGTCAAAAAGCTCTCCCGCAGCCCGCTGGAGCCCGACCCCGAGACCTCGTCGGCACGCGACGCCCACAGCCGCGTGCAGGCCGACTGGACGGCGCCGGACGGCACCGTGCGTCATGGCACGGTGATAGCCGCGCTCAAGTCCCCCCATCCCGGGGACCACTTCACGATCTGGACCGACCTGCACGGCCGAATAGTCGGCCGCCCGCTGGACAGCGCCACCGCGACGACGCACGCCGTGCTGGCCGGGTTCGGCGCGGCCCTGATGGCCGCGGGACTCGTCGAGGGCGGCAGGCGGCTGATCGTCTGGCGCATGATCCGTCGGCGGTACGCCCGTTGGGACCAGGCATGGGACAAGGCGGGCCCCGACTGGGGCAAGGCCGGCACCGGCAGCTGACGGCCTTCCCGCTCCGGTCAACCCCGCGTCTCCGCGCACGCTACGGTGGACCGGCCGAACTGTTCGGCACGTCGTGAGAGGCTGTCCTTGATCCCGACGGGCTTTCAGCAAGGCCTCACAAGACCCGCGTACGACGAGGTGGGGGCACAACAGCGCCATGGCACAGGGCACGGTCCAGGTGACGCACACCGGCACCTCGCGGTGGCGGCGCCGCACGGGAGAGTACGCATCGCTGGCCGCCGCACTGGAGGCCGCGGCAGACGGCGATGTACTCACCGTCGCTCCCGGCACCTACCGGGAGAACCTGGTGGTGCAGCGCGCGGTGACGCTGCGCGGCCCCGAGGGCTCCCCCGGCTCCGTGCGCATCGCGCCGGTGGACGGGGTGCCGCTGACCGTGCGCGCCTCCGCCGTGGTCCAGGACCTGCACGTGGAGGGCCAGGACTCGGCGGCGCCCGCGCTGCTCGTCGAGGAGGGCACTCCGGAGCTCCTGGACGTGCGGATCGTCACGCGGTCCGCGGCCGGGATCGAGGTGCGCGGCGGCGCCCGTCCGACCGTGCGCCGCTGTACGGTCGACAATCCGGCGGGGATCGGTATCGCCGTACTGGACGGCGGCGGTGGGGTGTTCGAGGAGTGCGAGGTCGTCGCGGCCGGTCAGTCCGGCGTCGCGGTCCGCGGGGGCGCCCATCCGCGCCTGGAGCGCTGCCGGGTGCACCACACCTCCGGTGCGGGCCTGTCCGCGACCGGTGAGAACTCCTCGCTGGAGGCGGTCGGCTGCGAGGTGTACGAGGTCAAGGGTTCCGGGGTGCAGATCACCGGGCGGGCCACGGCTCATCTCACCGACTGCGATGTGCACCGCACGACCGCGGACGGCGTCACCCTCGACACCGACGCGGTGCTCACGCTCGCCGACTGCCGCCTCCACGACATCCCGGAGAACGCGGTCGATCTGCGCTCGCGCTCGGTTCTCACGCTGACGCGCACGAGCGTGCGGCAGTTCGGGCGCAACGGTCTGTCGGTCTGGGACCCGGGCACGCGTGTGGACGCCAACCAGTGCGAGATCTTCGACAGCACCGGCGACTACCCCGCGGTGTGGGTCAGCGACGGCGCGACCGCGGTCCTCGACTCCTGCCGGGTGCACGACGTGCCGGACGCCCTGTTCGTCCTCGACCGCGGCTCGCGTGCGGATGTCGTCGACAGCGACCTCTCGCAGGTGCGCAACACCGCCGTCTCGGTCAGCGACGGCGCCACCGCGCAGCTGGACGACTGCCGTATCCGGGACGCCGCGACCGGCGCCTGGTTCCGTGACCATGGCAGCGGCGGCACCCTGTCCGGCTGCACCGTGGACGGCACCCAGACCGGCGTGATCGTCACCAAGGGCGCCGATCCCACCATCGAGCGCTGCACGGTCACCTCACCCGCCGAGGCGGGCTTCTATGTGTCGGCGGGTGGCCGGGGCAGCTTCCTCAACTGCCGGGTGACCGACAGCGGGGGCTACGGCTTCCATGTGATCGACGGCTGCCGCGCGACGCTGAAGAAGTGCCGTACGGAGCGGTGTGCGCGCGGGGGCTACGAGTTCGCCGACGGCGCCGCGCAAGGCGCGGGCGGTGGCCCGGTCGTCGAGGACTGCACCAGCGACGAGAGCGCCGGACTGCGACCGCCGGCGCACGAGACCGCCGTACAGACGTCGAGCCCGTCGGCGAGCCTGCTGGGCGCGATCCCCGGGCAGCGCACCACCGAGCAGGAGCCCCTCGTAGCCGCCGTGCCGCCCGCGCAGCCGGCGCGCACGTCGAAGGCCGTCCTCGGTGAACTCGACGCGCTGGTGGGCCTGGAGAGCGTCAAGCGCGAGGTGCGGGCCCTCACCGACATGATCGAGGTGGGCCGGCGGCGACAGCAGGCGGGCCTCAAAGCGGCCTCCGTCCGCCGCCATCTGGTCTTCACGGGCTCCCCCGGCACCGGCAAGACCACGGTCGCCCGGCTGTACGGCGAGATCCTTGCCTCGCTGGGCGTGCTGGAGAAGGGCCATCTCGTCGAGGTGTCCCGAGTGGACCTGGTCGGCGAGCACATCGGCTCCACGGCGATCCGTACGCAGGAGGCCTTCGACCGGGCGCGTGGCGGTGTGCTGTTCATCGACGAGGCGTACGCGCTGTCGCCGGAGGACTCGGGCCGCGACTTCGGGCGCGAGGCCATCGACACGCTGGTGAAGCTGATGGAGGACCACCGGGAGGCGGTGGTGGTGATCGTCGCGGGGTACACGGTCGAGATGGAGCGGTTCCTTTCGGTCAACCCCGGTGTGGCGTCCCGCTTCTCACGGACCATCACCTTCAGCGACTACGTCCCCGAGGAGCTGCTGCGGATCGTGGAGCAGCAGGCCGAGGAGCACGAGTACCGGCTGGCCCCGGGCGCGGCCGAGGCGCTGCTGAAGTACTTCACGGCCATCCCGAAGGGACCCGCGTTCGGCAATGGCCGCACCGCGCGGCAGACCTTCGAGGCGATGGTGGAGCGGCACGCGGGGCGGGTCGCCCAGCTGGACGAGCCGAGCACCGACGACCTCACGCTGCTCTATGCGGAGGACCTGCCGGAGCTGCCCTGAGGCGCACCGGCGCCAGCCGCCCTGAGGCCCGCCGCCTTCAGCCCGCCCCGAGGGCCGCCGTCGTCAGCTGCCCTGGGGCAGGCCGTCGTCGTCCTGTGCGCGCGGGGCCGGGACGTCCGGCCTCAGTCGTGCCAGCAGCCGTTCCCGCTCTTCGGCGAAGGCCGGATCCGCCTGGTAGTCGGAGTGTCCGAGGATGGGCGCGGGCAGTGGGTGCCGCTCGGTACGTCCGTAGGCGAGCGGGTCCTTCAGGGGCTCGCGGTCGACCTGGGGGCCGCAGTCGCCGGGCAGCCGGACGGGCCCGCCGATGGGGTCGGTCAGGCGGTGCAGATTGCGCCAGCAGGCGACCTCGCGGTGCAGCGAGGTGAGGGCGGCCGGACCGAAGTGGGCCGGGAACCAGCGCCCGTACAGGCGCTCCAGGGGTGAGCCATAGGTGAGCAGCGCAACGCGTTTGCGGACCGACGGCCTCAGCTGCCAGGCCGCGGCGGCCGCCAGCACGCTGCCCTGGGAGTGCCCGGAGAGCACGAGCCGTCCGCCGGTGGCGCGGATCCAGGTGGCCATGCGCCAGGTCAGGTCGGGCACGGCGCGCTCGGCGTAGCAGGGGGGTGCGAAGGGGTGGGCGGCGCGCGGCCAGAACGTGCCGACGTCCCAGAGGATGCCGATGGTGCGGCGGGCGGCGGGGTCCTTGTAGGCGCGGCGGCCCCAGGTGACGAACAGTATGAAGCCTAAGCCGATCAGCCAGGACCCGAGCGCCTGCGCTGTCTCGGCGGCGCCCTGGACGAAGGCGTACGCCCCCTGCGCGGCCTCGCCCGGCGGGTCCTCCGTCGCCAGGGCCCCGGCCAGGGCACCGGCGCCCAGGAGCAGCGTCACGGACGAGATGATGCCGATCATGAGGGGCGCCCGGTCGGTGAGGGCGGCCATCGCGCGCGTGGACGCGATGCGGCGCGTACGGGCGGCGTCCTTGGGCTCTCCCTTGTAGTCGAGCCCCACGCTGCCCATCTCCCGGCTCCGCAGCTGCCAGGTGCGCCGGGCCAGCCAGCCGATGAGGCCCAGCACCACGACGAGCAGCGGGGGGATCACGGAGGCCTGCCAGGTCAGCAGCACGGGCGGGCCGGGGATCGAGTCCCGGGTGCCGTCCAGCCAGTCGGCCACGCGCTGGGACACCCCTCCGGACATCACGCCGCCCAGCGCACAGGCCAGCATCGCGACGGCGGGACCCGCGAGACCGCGCATCGCCGTGCGCGCGTCGGGCCGGGTGCGGTACAGGAGGTGGGCCACCACGCCGAGCACGATGACCAGCAGCCCCTGTACGAGGGCGATGCCTCCGAACGTCATATCGCCGGGCAGTCGCCCCGCCGAATGCCAGCCCGGCCGCGACCACCCGGCGTACACCAGGGTCAGGGTGAGCAGGACGATCGAGCCGACGGGCAGCCAGCGCACGAGGGTCTGGTCCAGTTCCTGGTCCAGCCGGTTCTCGCTGCGGCCGCGGCGGCAGACCACCCACAGCACAACGCCCGCGCCCACCGCGAGCGTTGCGTCCAGGAGCCACCCCAGCGTGTCGAGCACGACGGGGCCACCGGACGCACGGTCGTGGCGGGCCGCGGAGGTGCCGACCGCCGCGGCGACCGTCAGGAAGCCCGCGGCGGTGTGCGCGGCACGCAGCCGGGCCACCAGCCGGCGCCCGTACCAGAACCCGGGCCGGCCGAGCCCGGTGCGGCTGGCCTCCTCGTCGGGCTCAGCCTCGCGGGACATCGGCTGCTGCGACTCGTACGCGCTCCAGGTGCGGTGGGACAGATACCACAGGAGGCCGGTCAGCGCGGCGGGCACCAGGCAGGCCAGGGCGAGGCGTCGGCCCGGCTGACTCCACCAGCCGCCGCCGGACACGTCCGGTGAGAGGAACCCCAGCCAGGAGTGCTCCTGGGCGCACGCGCGCGTGCCCGCGCACTGCCAGGCGGTCAGGTCGAGGGCGACCTCGCAGGCGGCGGCGACCAGCAGCACCGTGAGGGTGAGTCCGGCGAGGCGGACGAGCAGACCGTACAGGCGGACCGTCCGTTTCCGGCCGCGGGCGGTGGGGCGCATCCAGTGAGCGAGGTTGACGACCATGAAGGGCAGCAGTAACAGCCACAGGGCGCGGGCGCCGTTGCCCGAGGTGAGGTTGCACCACACATAGGCCTCGTGCACCGGTCTGCCGCGGTAGTCGTCAGGACGCCGCTCCGCATCGGCGTCGTCGACGCGCCGGTAGACCGCAGCCGTCGTGTCGCCGGTGATCCGGACCGTGCGTGGATCGTTCAGCATCTCCTCCGGCGTCGTGCCACCGACACCGTGGACCAGGAGTTCAAGGGCGGTTTCGGCCGCTTCGGGCCGCTGTGCGGGGCTGCCGAGCTCCCCCGTCGAGGCATTTTCCCGTGCACGTCCCACTGTTTTGCACTTCCCCCGTGCCGCGTGTTGCGTGTGTCATGTGCAGGAACAAGGATCTCCACTCCGAGAGGTGCGCACACCTGTAGTCACGGAATCTCCCCGATACGTGTGACAGTGACGGCACGGGAGGGGCCGGTGACCGTGCCGGCAGTGGCGCGACTGTCGGTGACCCGTGCAAGGATGGGTCGTCCTCCAGACCTCGGACAAGGAGAATGTCCACGTGGGAGTGGGTGCGGACGGAGTGTCGGGCAGTCAGTGGCGAAAGGACCGGAGCGGCCGTGAGTGAGAATCAGAACCTCCTCGCGGAGCAGCGCCGCGCCTTGATCCTGGACGAGGTGCGCCGCCGCGGTGGCGTCCGTGTGAACGAACTGACCCGGAAGCTCGGCGTCTCCGACATGACGGTCCGCCGCGACCTCGACGCCCTCGCCCGTCAGGGCGTCGTGGAGAAGGTGCACGGCGGCGCGGTGCCGGTGGCCGAGGCGAGTACGCACGAGCCGGGCTTCGAGGCCAAGTCGGGTCTGGAGCTGACCGCCAAGGAGGACATCGCGCGCGCCGCCGCCGAGTTGGTCGCTCCGGGCTCGGCGATCGCGCTCTCGGGCGGTACGACGACGTACGCGCTGGCCCATCAGCTCCTGGACGTCCCGGACCTGACCGTGGTGACCAACTCGGTACGCGTGGCGGACGTGTTCCACTCCGCGCAGCGCACCTCGGGTCAGCGGCAGGGCGCCGCCACAGTCGTCCTGACCGGCGGGGTGCGCACGCCGTCCGACTCCCTCGTCGGGCCCGTGGCCGATCAGGCCATCGCGGCGCTCCACTTCGATGTGCTGTTCCTCGGCGTGCACGGGATATCGGTCGAGGCGGGGCTGTCGACGCCGAACCTGGCGGAGGCCGAGACCAACCGGCGGCTCGTGCAGTCCGCACGGCGTGTCATCGTCGTCGCCGACCACACCAAGTGGGGCACGGTGGGCCTGAGTTCGTTCGCCGCGCTCGAACAGGTCGACACGCTGGTCACCGACGCCGGGCTGCCGGCCGAGGCACGCGCGGAGATCGCGGAACACCTGAGGCGCCTGGTGGTGGCCGGTGAACCCGGAGACGATACAGACATCTGACGGTCCGCCAGCTATGGTGACGCTGCCCGTGCCGCAGGTGACACCGCTCGCGGCGCCTGTGACGGTGCCCGCGCGCCACCCGCGGAGCGGGCGCGCCCACGTCATCGCCCGCTGCCGCCCGGGGCTCCGTTCCCGCTAGGGGGTTTTGTCCATGGCACGCCGTCTGCGTCCGGTGGGACCCGAGTTCGTCGAGACCGCTCCGCTGCGCCTGGTGTTCGCACGAGAGGTGGCCGCCTCCCCGGAGGCGGTCTTCCACGCGCTCGCCGAGGACGTGCCCGGCTGGAGCGAGTGGTTCTCGGCCGTGACGCTCGCCCGGCCGACCCAGGACGGCGCCGGGCGCGAGGTCCGGCTCCTGGGCGGCACGCGTTTCGAGGAGACGGTCCTCGCGTCCAGGGCCCCCGAGCTGTACGCGTACCGGGTCGACGTCACGAACGCGCCCGGGGCCCGTGCCCTGGTCGAGGAGTGGCGCCTCACGCCCGACGGGACCGGCACCCGGGTGCAGTGGACCTTCGCCGCCGACGGGACCGCCCTCTTCCGCGGGACCCTCAAGGTGGGCCGGGCAGGTATGGGCCGCGCCTTCCGCCACGCGGTGAGTGCGCTGGACCGGCGACTGGCTTCGACGCCCGCCTGAATGCGGCCGGGCGCGACACCCGCTTGAATGCGCTCGGACGCGACACCCGCCTGCATGCGGCCGGATGCGACACCCCCCTGACGTCGGCCGGATGCGACGTCCGCCTGCATGCGGCCGGGCGCGACGCCCGCCTGCCCTCTGCCAGCCATGGCGCACGCTTGACCTCGTCAGATCCGGCCAACGCATGGCTCAGTCAGATCCGACCCGCGCTTGTCAGCAGGCACGCGCCCAAGTGCCGGCCGAGGCGGCACACGGCGGGCGCCTCGCCAGGTCTTACCCACGCCTGACCTCGCCAGGTCCGGCCCACGCCTGGCCTCGTCTGACGCGCCACCCGCCCGGCCCAGGTCAGGACGGCCACACGCCCGTCTCCAGCAGCGAGGTGATCGCCGCCGTGTACGGTGCGATGTCCAGCCCCTGTTCGGCCAGCCACGCGTCCGAGTAGTACTTGTCGAGATAGCGGTCCCCGGGGTCGCACAGCAGGGTGACCACGCTTCCCGTACGCCCCTGCGCCACCATCTCGGCGACGATCTTCAGCGCGCTCCACAGACCGGTGCCGGTCGAGCCGCCCGCCTTGCGGCCGATGGCCTGCTCCAGGGCGCGTACGGCGGCGACGCTCGCCGCGTCCGGCACCTTCATCATCCGGTCGATGGCACCGGGCACGAAGCTCGGCTCCATACGCGGCCGGCCGATGCCCTCGATGCGCGAACCGCGGTCGCAGTTGACGTCCGGATCGCCGGTGGTCCAGCCCTCGAAGAAACACGAATTCTCCGGGTCGGCGACACAGATGCGGGTGTCGTACTGCATGTAGTGGACGTAGCGCGCGAGCGTCGCCGAGGTGCCGCCGGTACCGGCCGTGGCGACGATCCACGCGGGCTCCGGAAAACGCTCCAACTCCAGCTGGCGGAAGATGGATTCAGCGATGTTGTTGTTTCCGCGCCAGTCCGTGGCCCGTTCCGCGTAGGTGAACTGGTCCATGTAGTGGCCGCCGGTCTCGACCGCGAGGGCGGCGGACTCCTCGTACATCTTGCGCGAGTCGTCCACGAAGTGGCACTGCCCGCCGTGGAACTCGATCAGGCGGCACTTCTCGGCGCTCGTCGTGCGCGGCATCACCGCGATGAAGGGCACGCCGATGAGCTTGGCGAAGTACGCCTCGGAGACGGCCGTAGAGCCGCTGGACGCCTCGATGACAGGGCGGCCCGGCCGGATCCAGCCATTGCACAGCCCGTACAGGAAGAGCGAGCGGGCGAGGCGGTGCTTGAGGCTGCCGGTGGGGTGGGTCGACTCGTCCTTCAGGTACAGGTCGATGCCCCACTTCTCGGGCAGCGGGAAACGCAGCAGGTGCGTGTCGGCCGAGCGGTTGGCGTCGGCCTGGACCTTGCGGACGGCTTCTTTGAGCCAGGCCCGGTACTCCGCGTCGCTGTGGTCGACGTCGAGGGTTTCACCGGTCCGGGTCTGCTGGGGGCTGCTCACGGCGGGGCTCCTTACGCATCGTGCCGACGCCGGTTCAGCTGGTCGGACGCCTCGATGATAAACACCTTCCGCACGCTTCTCACCTGCATAAACACACCTTTGAGCGCCCCAAAGGCACCCCTGGGGGCGGCTCGCGAGGCGATGGGGGCGCATACCGGCGTGTGCTCCCATCCCTGCCGCCGGCTCGCCATGCGCACTGGTGCTCGACGCCGCCTGCGGGCAGACTGCACCGCACGGGGCGACGGTCCCCGACGGGGATGCACACTGGATCACGACAGAGCACCACCGCGGCGCACAAGGGGGCGGGGCATCATGGCGGAGCCGGAGTTCACGGCCACGGGCGTGCGGATCGGGAAGAGGCTGCGTTCACTCACCCGGGCCGGCCAGGTCCGGATCAGCGACGGCAGGCTGCAGTTGCTCACCAGTTACGGCAGCGAGATCGACAGCGCGCCGGTGCAGGCGGTGCGCGCGTCCAAGCCCTGGTTCGCCCACGAGGACCGGGCGTTGGCCGACGTCAACGGCACGCGCTACTCCCTCACCCTCGGTGAACACGACCCCGCGCCCGGCACACCGGGGCCGCCCTCGGCGCGCCGGTTCATCGAGGCGGTACGCAAGGCGGCGGGGCGCAGCGGCTGACGCGGTGCGCTTGGCAGCACGGCGCAGCGAAGCTGTGCGTGAGGCAGCGGGGCACAACAGCTGAAACAGGCCGCGGGACAGCGGGGGCGCAACAGCTGAGCCAGCCCGCGGGGCAGTGGGCGCAGCAGCTGAAGCAATTCGTGAAGCAGCAGGTCTCGCAGGGTGAAGCAAGCCGCGAAGCAGCGGGGCCCTGCGGTTCGGACAGCGGCCGCGAAGGCGGCAAGTGCCGCGAGTTGCAGGACCGCACCCCCTGAGTCACGCTGGTCTCACATCACTCTGGGTTTACCGGCGATAACGCTGCGAACCAGCCCGCCGGCCACCACAGCAGGCGGCCGTTCCACTCAGCCACTCTGCTGGATCCGATCTCCGTCTTCTTCCGGACCTCAATTCGGGGAGTCGCAGCCGTGATCAGCCAGCCAAGCAGGCATTGCACGGTGGAGCTCCAAGCCCTGCCGTCGCGGATCGGCCAGGTCCGCAGAATCGTCTCTGCACAATTGCGCTACTGGCATCTGGACGCCTTAATAGACCGGGCCGCGCTCGGAGTGACCGAGCTGCTGACCAACGTCCACCGGCACGCCCAGCCCGACAAGCTGTGCACCGTGGAGATCGAGCTGCTACTCGACCGGCTCACGGTCTCGGTGCGCGACCACGACCCCCGCCTTCCCGAGGTGCACGACGCGGACCCGACCTCCACCACCGGACGCGGCCTCGCGATGGTCGCCGCCGTGAGCGAGAGCTGGGGCGTGCGTCCCGACGGCGAGTCGGGCAAGGTCGTGTGGTTCACGCTTCCGGCGCCGGCGCCCGTGGTGACGGCGCCCGTCCGCCCGGCATACGACACGGCCCGCGAGACCACGCGCAGGCACAACGTCGACGGCCTCAGGCCGGAACACGCTCCCGCCCGGTCCGCCGTTGCCGGCTGACCGGGCGGTGACCGTTCCTTTGGACTGAGCAGGAGTGAACCTGATCAGCCGCACGCCCCGAACGGTGCTGGGCGCACTGGTCGTCCGCTTTCGCATCCCGGGCGGCGACACGAATCCTGTCCGTGGTCCGAGCCGGGTGGGCGGAGTCCCTCACGACCTGGCCATATGGATGCGGCCAGAGGCGACGGGGAGGCCCTGGACCATCTCGCTGGTGGAACAGGGGCCCCGCACGCCGGCACCGCATCCGGCGTCCCAGATCGCACGGCGACGCTACCCCGGTCCGCCCAGGGCACCGCAAGCCCGCGAGCCGACC
The DNA here is from genome assembly GCF_042894545.1 of Streptomyces sp. NPDC001530. NCBI lineage: Bacteria > Bacillati > Actinomycetota > Actinomycetes > Kitasatosporales > Streptomycetaceae > Streptomyces > Streptomyces sp. NPDC001530. Next base: position 22,799 of record NZ_JBIAVS010000026.1, on the reverse strand, counting down.
ATCACACGATCGAGTCAAACCGTCCTCGTACACACTCCCCGACGACCAGTTCCCACCCCCACCTCGTACGCTCCTGGAGGGCGAAGGCGGTGCGTCCCTGGGTGGTGGCTCACTCGGTGGCGATGGCGCGCAGTACGTCGAGGCGTGCCGCCCGCCGGGCCGGGCGCAGTCCCGCGAGAGCTCCGGCCGCGAGGCCCACCAGCGCCACCACCACGAGCCGCAACGGCGGAACCGCGAAGGCGAAGGCGGTGTCCGAGGCGCCGTCGGAGGCCTTGACGAGCACCCAGCCGAGGAAGGCGCCGAGAGCGAGCCCGCCCGCCGTGCCGAAGGCGGCCACCAGGACCGACTCCCAGCGGACCATGGCGCGCAGCTGCGCCCGGGTCTGTCCGACGGCCCGCAGCAGACCCAGTTCACGGGTGCGCTCGTGGATCGCGAGCGTGAGGGTGTTGGCGATGCCGAGCAGCGCGATGAGCACCGCGAGGGCGAGCAGCGCGTAGACCAGGGTCAGCATCATGTCGATGCCGCCGGCCGAGGACTGCGCGTACTCGCCGCGAGTTTGCACCTCGGGGTTGCCGTACTGGTCCGCGACCTTCTTCACCGCGGCCTTGCCGTCGGCCGTGCTGACGCCGTCCTTGAAGGAGACGGCGACCAACGTGTCGGAGTCCTGGGTGCGGTGCGGGGCCCAGGCGGCGCGGGTGATGACGTAGTCGCCCGCGAGTTCCGACTGGCCGTAGACGGCTCGGACGATGAAGTTCTCCTTCTTGCCGTCGGTGAAGGTGAGTCGGGTCGTGTCACCGGTCTTGAGGTGCTGCTTGTCGGCCTCCTTCTGGGTGATGGCGATGCCATCGGTGCCCAGGTCGTCCAGCGAGCCGTGTACGTCGCCCAGGTCGAAGACCCTGCCGAGCGTGACCGCGTCGGTGACGGTCAACGCGCGCCCCTCGCCGTCGACTTCGGCTACCCCGCGGCCCAGGCCGACGGCGTTTTCGACCGTGGGCTGCTTCGCGATCGCGGGCGCCAGCTTCGGGCTCAGTCCGCTGCCGCCTGCGCCGAACGACGGGGTGCTGACGGCGACGTCGCCCGCGAAGGACCGGGAGACCGTCTGGTCCATGGTGGCCTTGAGCGAGGCGCCGAAGACCGTGAACAGCGAGACGACGGCGACGCCGATCATCAGGGCGCTCGCGGTGGCGGCGGTCCGCTTCGGGCTGCGCAGCGCGTTGCGCCGGGCGAGTCCGCCGGTGACGCCACGCAGCCTGTCGAGGGGGATGCCGAGGACGCGTACGGCGGTCGAGGACGCGACGGGGCCGAGCACCACGAAGGCGGCGAGGGCGAGTACGGCGCCGAGCCCGGCCAGCCACAGGGACGGATTCGCCAGGACGCCGGTCAGGGTGGTACCGACCGCCAGCGCGGCCAGCCCGCCGCCGACGATCGCGCGGCCGCGCGAGGCTCCCGACTGGTCGACGGCCGTCTCACGCAGCGCGGCGAGCGGCGCGGTGCGTCCGGCGCGTACGGCGGGCAGCAGGGCGGAGCCGAGGCAGACCACGATGCCGACCGCGAGCGGCAGCAGCATGGACAGTCCGCTGATCACCAGGTTCCCGTCGGGGAACGGGAATCCGATGGCCGGGAAGAGTGCCTGGAGTCCGGCCGCGATGCCGATGCCGCCCGCGAGGCCGGCGGCCGAGGCGGTCACGGCCACGACGCTCGCCTCGACCAGGGTCGAGACGGTGACCTGGCGGCGGGAGGCGCCGAGGGCACGCAACAGGGCGTTCTCGCGGGTGCGTTGGGCGACAACGATCGCGAAGGTGTTGTGGATGGAGAAGGTCGCGACGAGCAGCGCGATGCCGGAGAACACGAGCAGGAAGGTCGTGAAGAGGGTCAGGAACTGACTGGAGATCATGTCGGTGTTCTCCTGGGCCGACTCCTGGCCGGTGATGGCCTCAACTCCCTTGGACAGGACGGGAGTCAGGTCGGAGACGAGCTGGTCCTGACTGACGCCGGGGCCGGCCCGCACGCGGATGCTCGCGGCCTCTCCGGGCTTCGCGGTGAGGTACTTCTCGGCGTCGGCCTGCGTCATTCCGGTGAACGTCACCTGCGCCATGCCGTCCTCGCCGCCGAAGGTAGCGAGACCCACGATCGTCACCTTGACGGGATCGGGCGTGCGCAGGGTCGTCGTGTCGCCGATCTTCAGATCGCCCTTCTTCGCGGCCCCTCGGTTGACGACGACCTCGCCGGACTTCGACGGGGCGCGGCCTTCGGCGAGTTGGTACGCGTTGAGCTTCGGGTCCTCGATCCAGTTGCCCGCGAGGGTGGGCGGGCCCTGGCCGCCGATGGGCTTGCCGCCCGCACCGACGAGCTGGCCCGCGCCCTGGATGTCGGGCACGGCGGCCGCGACACCAGGGGTCTGCTCGATCGACTTGACCAGTGCGGTGTCGACGGGCTGTCGCACGCCCTGGCTCTCGCCGGGCGTCGTGATGGTGCCGGCGCTGCGGACGACGGCATCGGTGCCCTTCGTCGCATCGCCGAACATCGTGTCGAAGCTCGCCCGCAGCGTGTCGCCCATGACGAGCGTTCCGGCCAGGAACGCGACGCCGAGGAGCACCGCGAAGAACGTACCGGCGAAGCGCCGTTTGTGGGCGCGCAGGGACGAGACGCTGATGCGTAGGGAGGCGTTCATGACGGCGCCCCCTTGCCGTCGAAGGCCTTCATCCGGTCGAGGACCTTGTCGGCCGTCGGGGATTCCATCCGGTCCACCAGACGTCCGTCGGCGAGGAAGACGACCTCGTCGGCGTGCGCGGCCGCCACCGGGTCGTGGGTGACCATGACGACCGTACGGTCCATCTGGCGCACCGCGCGGCCGAGGAGGTTCAGGACCTCCTCGCCGGAGCGGGAGTCGAGGTTGCCGGTGGGTTCGTCGGCGAAGACGACATCGGGCTGTCCGGCGAACGCCCGTGCCACGGCGACGCGTTGCTGCTGTCCGCCGGAGAGCTCGCTGGGGCGGTGGTGGAGCCGGTCGCGCAGGCCGACGACGTCGACGAGCGCGTCGATCCAATCGCGCGAGCCCTTCGATCCGGCGAGGTCCATCGGCAGCGTGATGTTCTCCGCGACGGTCAGCGTCGGGACCAGGTTGAACGCCTGGAAGACGAAGCCGATGCGGTCGCGGCGCAGCAGGGTCAGACGGCGGTCGTCGAGCGTGCCCAGGTCGGTGTCGCCGATGAACGCGGCTCCGGAGGTGAGCGTGTCCAGGCCTGCCGCGCAGTGCATCAGGGTGGACTTGCCGGAGCCCGAGGGCCCCATGATCGCGGTGAAGCGCCCGGCCGGAAACCCGACGCTCACCCCGTCCAGGGCCCGCACGGCGGTGTCTCCGCTGCCGTACACCTTGACGGCGTCGGTGACACCCGCGGCATGACGCGTCGTGGTCGCGGTGGTCATGCCGCTCCCCCCTTGCCCGTACGCCCGAACTGCTCGTCCAGGACGGAGAGCCGGCGCCAGTACTCGTCCTCGTCGATCTCTCCGGAGGCGAAGCGGCGGCCGAGTACGGCGATCGGCGAGTCACCCGTCGGACGGGGGTCGCCCTCGGGGCCGAAGCCGCCCATCGCGCGCCACGGACCGCGGCGACCGCGACCGACGGTGCGGCGCAGGACGGTCACGACGCCGATCACGACGGCTGCCCAGATCAGCGGGAAGAAGAGGATCCACGGGCCGGGGCCGCCGTCCCAGTTCGCCAGGGTCTGCATCTCGAGTCATCTCCTCAGTGGGATATGCGGTGGGATCTGTTGCGATGCTTCGAGATTCGCTCCGGGAAGGGGTCCAAGTCGTCGTACGGCCAGCGGCCGTGCTCATACCTCCGTGGGAGTACGCGGGGCGTCGCTGGCTGCTCCCTAGGTGTCCTGGGCTCCCCCTTGAAGGCCTCGACTCCTGTACCTACTAGTATGTACAGTGAACTGCATGGGCACTGAGGAGCGACTGATCGAGTCCACTCGCGAGCTGCTGTGGGAACGCGGTTACGTGGGCACCAGCCCCAAGGCGATCCAGCAGCACGCCGGCGCGGGGCAGGGCAGCATGTACCACCACTTCAAGGGCAAGCCCGATCTGGCCCTCGCCGCGATCCGCCGCACTGCCGAGGAGATGCGCGCTACCGCCGAGGGCGTACTGAGCGCGCCCGGATCGCCGTACGAGCGCATCGAGGCGTATCTGCGCCGTGAGCGTGACGTGTTGCGTGGCTGCCCTGTCGGGCGGCTGACGATGGACCCGGAGGTGATCGCGAGCGACGAGCTGCGCGCGCCGGTCGACGAGACGCTCGACTGGCTGCGCGAGCGACTCGCCGGAATCGTCGAAGAGGGCAAGGAACAGGGCCAGTTCGCGCCCACGCTCGACGCGGAGGAGATCGCCGCGACGATCCTCGCGACCGTCCAGGGCGGCTATGTCCTGGCCCGCGCCTCCGGCTCACCGGCGGCCTTCGACACGGGGGTTCGCGGTCTGCTCGCCCTGCTCGCGCCTCTCCGATAAGCGAACACCGCGTGAGATACACCGCGTGGCCCCCGCCACCCGGACGCCTCTCCCGCCCGAGGAAGCCCAGGAAGCCCAAGGAAGCCCAAGGAAGGCCCTTCCCATGCACGCCATGCAGTACGAGCTCACCTTCCCCGCCGACTACGACATGGACATCATCCGCGGGCGTGTCTCCCGGATCGGGCACTTGCTCGACAACTGGGACGGGCTCGGATTCAAGACGTATCTGATGCGGGAGCGCGGGGTGGACGGTTCGCCGGTCAACCAGTACGCGCCGTTCTATCTGTGGAACACCGCCGAGGGGATGAACTCCTTCCTGTGGGGCGGCGCATTCCAGGGACTCGTCAACGACTTCGGGCGCCCCGTGGTGCAGCACTGGACGGGTCTCGCGTACGAGGAGGGCGGCGCCGCCGGCTCGCCCGCCAAGGTCGCGGTGCGGCGCCGGCAACCCATCGCCGAAGGAGTGGAGCTGTCGGAGGTGATGGAGGAGGCCGTGCGCGAGGCCGGTCGGCTGGCCGCGCTGGACGGCGCGGTGTGTGCGACGGCAGCCGTCGATCCGCGGCGCTGGGAGCTGGTGCACTTCTCGCTCTGGGACCACGACTCCCCCAAGGCTTCGGGTGAGATCTTCCAGGTGCTGCACATGTCGGCGCCGGAACGCGACCGGCTGCCGCGGGGTCGGCAGTGGTGAGCGCCGTTCGGACGGTCGCCGGGGACGTCCTCCCACAGGACCTGGGGGTGTGCGACGCGCACGACCACCTCTTCTTCGCCAGCCCCCAACTCTCTGGCCAGGAACTGCGCGACATGTCCGCCGCGCGGGCCGAGCTGGCCGCGTTCCGCGCCCAGGGCGGGACCAGCGTGGTGCAGTGGACGCCGTACGGCCTGGGCAGGCGCGCCGCCGACCTGCCGCCGCTCGCCCGCGACACCGGCGTCCACGTGGTCGCCGCGACCGGACTGCACCAAGCGGCGCACTACGCACCGGAGTTGCTCACCGGGCTGCGCGGCAGGCTCGCCGACGTCTTCGTCTCCGAGCTCATGTCCGGCATCGGCACCTCCGGTGTCCGCGCCGGACTGATCAAGGTCGCGGGCGGCTTCCACGCCCTCGACGCGCACGCGCGCTGGACGATGACCGCCGCGGCCGAGGCCCACCACGCCACAGGGGCGCCGATCGCCGTGCACCTGGAACTGGGCACGGGTGCCCTCGACGTACTCGACCTGCTGTGCGGCGAGCTGGGCGTGCCGCCGCGCCGGGTGATCCTGGGCCACCTCAACCGCTCGCCAGACTTCGTGGTGCAGCGCGAGGCCGCCGAGGCGGGCGCCTACCTCGCCTTCGACGGTCCCTCCCGCGCCCATCACGCCACCGACTGGCGCATGCCCGACGCCGTACGCGCCCTCGCCGACGCGGGTTTCGGCCACCGCCTGCTCCTCGGCGGCGACACGACGACCGCCGCGGCACGCTCGGTCAACGGCGGCCCCGGGATGCCGTATCTGCTGCGACGGGTGCGCCCCAGGCTCGAACTCGCCCTGGGTAAGGAGCTGGTGGACCGCATCCTCACGGAGAATCCCGGGCGCGCCTTCGCAGCCGATTGGCGCTAGGCGGTGTCGCGTCACATTCCCGTCGTCCGCCCGAAGGGCGAGCCTCGCCTCCCACGCCCTTAAGACAGTGGGGGAGCGTGCGTGGCGTCCCGAGGCAGGCGGGAGCGGAACTTCGGCGGACGAGAGTGACTCATTGAAGTCGTGGGACGACTGTCCCGAGGGGAGTGGGGGTGGCGTCGGTGAGGCGGGTCCAGTGCAGGAGGGTCTCCTGGTGGGATCCGGCCGCAGTGGCGCCGGCCACTGCCGCGGCGTCATCCGGGGTGCACGGTGTCCCGGAGCGGGTCAGGAGCGCCAATGGCCACTCGGGGACTTCGGGGACCTCCTGACCGTCGAAGGCAAACCAGTCCCAGGGTTCGTCGAACCGCCATGCCCGCCCCGCGGCGTCGGCGACCTCGTCACCTGGCTGTAGGAATGCGTACGGCCTGAACAGCAGGTCGAAGGTGAATGGTGTCCCGTCGCCCGGATGTATCTCGTAGCCTGTGCCGTTGACATGGCTGTCCGCCGGGACCTCGCGGTAGGACAGACCCCGGGGGAGCACGGCGACGGCCAGGTGCGGGCGAGGTAGCCAGCCCGTCTCCAGCGGGGGATCGAAGTGGTCGACCGCGGTCACATGGACCACTGTCGGCGGCACGCCCACCCGGCACACGTCACCCGGTTTCAGATGTTCTGGTGCCGGGTCGGTGCGGAAGAGTTCCATCTCGTGCCAGACGACGGTGCTCGCGTCGACTCCCAGTGCCACGATCCCGTTCCAGTGGACGAACTCGCTGTCGGGGTCAGGTCGCCACCACGGCCATTCCAACGACAGGTGATCCCACTTCAAGCCCTCATCAACCCGGGTCTGAGTGAACGGACAGGCGACCGACAGCACGTCGCCCACCCGGAAACCCACGTCATCCGTCATGACTTCAGGCTAGGTTGCGCCCCCGGTCAGGACGGATCAGGGTCTGCGACCTCAGATTGATCCACAAGAGACGGCCCGGCCGTGGGCCCGCGGCGCCGTATGCGCAACTGGCCGGCCGCCCGGTGCCGGCCTGACCGCATGAGTACGACGGCTGGGCTATCCCTCCCGGAGATCACCGCTGAGTGTTGCGCGTGCGGTGGTGAGGATCTGGTCGGACAGCGGCGAGTCCTTGACGGCACGGGCCAGTGCGACGGCGCCGAGCATGGTGCACAGCCTCGTGATGCCGTCCTGGTCGTCGGTGGCGAGCCAGGCGGCGAAGTCCTGTACGCCTTCGGAGTAGGCACGGTGGGCCTCGGGATCACCGCTGTCGCGGGCCATGTCGGCGGCGAGCGCCGCGGCGGGGCAGCCTGTGGACGCGTTGTCCCGGTGCCGGGGAGACAGGTACGCGTCGATCATGGCCTGCTGGGCTTCTTCGCGCCGCCCCTCGTGCTCCTCCAGAGCGGTCGTGCGCCACTGGGCCAGTTCGTCGAACGCATGCCTGACCGCCTCGTCGATCAGGGCTTCCTTGGAGTCGAACTGCTTGTAGAAGCCGCCGTGGGTCAGTCCTGCCGCCTTCATCAGATCGGCGACGCTCACACTCGTGCCCTGTTCGCGAAAGAGGCGCGAGGCCGTCTCCACGACCCGCTTGCGGTTCTCCCGCGCCTGCGCCTGCGACACCCGGCCCATGAGCACCTCCTCGATCAGATGACGGTTAGCATCTATCCTACTCCTGGAATAAATTACTCTCATCATCTATTTGATACGACTGATCGCTTGCCAGCCACAACCTGCCCACGGTGCCGCCCATCGCTTGGCCCCTCCCCTCGCACCTCCCTTCCACCAGAAAGCCCCTTCATGGAAACCCCCGTCGGATCCGCTCCCGAGCGTGAGCGGACACCCTCCGCAGCGGCCGAGCTCTCCCCCAAGCCGAACCAGGCCGCCCGCCGTCGGCCGCCGGTGAGGTCCTGGCTCCAGCCGACGGTGATCGCCCTGATCGTCGTGGCGGCCTTCATCGGCTGCTACGTGGGCCTGCAGCGCGACCCTCAGCCTCATCAGATCCCCATCGCTGTCACCGCACCGGACCTGCCGGGCCAGATAGGACAGGCCCTCGGCGACAGTGTCGATGTCCACCCGGCCGCCGGCGCCGAGGCCGCGCGCCAGGCACTGGAGCGCCACGACGTCGTCGCCGCGCTCAGCACCGACGGTCCGGGCCGGCTGCGCCTGGAGATCGCCGGGGCGGCGGGCACGTCCACCACATCGGCCGTGAAGAACCTCGTCGGCGCCTACGCCAACGGTGCGGGCGAGCACGTCACCACCGAGGATGTCGTCCCCCTGACCCACTTCGACGCCCGGGGACTGGCCAGCTTCTACATGGCCTTCGGCGTGACCCTGGCCGGTTTCGTCCTCGGTTCGAACGTTCTCGGCCTGGCCGGTCTGCTGCGCCTGCGCCACCGGTTCTGGCTGCTGGCCGGCGCCTCCTCGGCGATCGGCACGGTCGCCGCGATCATCGCCGGCCCTGTTCTGGGAGCGGTCCCGGCCCCGGTCATTCCGCTGGTCTTCACGCTCACCCTGCTGGCAGCTGCGGCCGCCTTCACCACCAAACTGCTCGGCACCTACCTCGGCCCGGTCGGGCTCCCGGTTGCAACCCTTGTGCTCCTCACCGCCGGCAATGCCACCAGTGGTGCCACCATCGGCGCCGATCTGCTGCCCACCGCGGCCCGAGCCGTCTCGGCACTGCTTCCACCTGGCGCGGCCGTCCGCGCCATCACCGACCTGAGCTACTTCGACGGCGCTCACACAGCAGGCCCTGTGATCACGCTCGCGCTGTGGGCCGTCATCGCCGGGGTCCTGGTCGGCCTACGCCCCCGCCTGACGCGCAGGCGCACCGCTGCCGCCGCCTGACCCAGGTCACGCGCCGCACGCACGTGTGATCACACCACCACTCAACTACTCAGCAATTCAGTCAGAAGGAGATGGACCGATGGCTGCCAGCAACCTTGTTCTCATCACCGGCGCCGGTGGCGTGGGCCGCACGGTCCTCGACCAACTGCGCGCGCAGGACGTGCCGGTGCGCGTGATGGTCCGCCGCGACGACGATCGAGCGGCCGAGATGCGTGCACTCGGCGCGGAGGTCGTCGTCGGCGACCTGACCCGACCCGAGACCGTCGCGGCAGCGCTGGAGGGCGTCGGGCGGATGTACTTCGCGATGCCCGTGTCGCCGGACCATCTGCTGGCCGCAACCGTGGTGGCCACCGTGGCGCGCGAGCACGGGCAGCTGGACGGCCTGGTCGACATGTCACAGATGACGGTGTCGCAGATGACCGCCACCAGCACCGCGGAGTCCCACCAGCAGCGGCTGCACTGGCTGGCGGAGCAGGTACTGAACTGGTCGGGCCTGCCGGTGATCCACATCCGGCCGACATCGTTCCTGGACAATCCGCTGTTCACCACGCTGGCGGCGCAATCGATCCGGGAGAACGGCACGATCGCGCTGCCGTTCGGTACCGGGCGCACGTCGCCGGTCGCCGTCGACGACGTCGCCCGGGTGGTCGCCACCGTGCTCCGCGACCCGGCTCCCCACGTCGGGCACGTCTACGAGCTGACCGGGCCGCGCACGGTCGACATGACAGAGATGGCCGAGGAGTTCTCACGGGCACTGGGGCGTCCGGTGACCTATGCGGACGTGCCGCTGGACCAGTGGCGGACCGAGGTGCTCGCCAAGGTGGGCCTGCCGCCACACACCGAACAGCACATCGTCACCATGGCCCGACTGCACCGTGAGAACCGCTACGACCGCGCATCCGACGACGTCGAACGCATCACGGGTGTACCCGCCCAAACCATCGAGGCGTTCGTGGCCGCTCGCAGAGACCTCTACCTGGGCTGAAGCCGCTCCGCCGGGGCCAGACCCGCCGCAGAAGCACCGCCCCTCGGGCGGCTTCCGCGGCGACCCCGCCCCTCGTCGGCCGGGTCGGCCCACAACCGACCCGGAGCCGTCACCAAGCCGCAGAGGAGCCGTTGCAATGCACCCTGCGACGGAGAGCCCCGACCCCGCCGAAACGGCACACCGCGCACGGCGGAGGGCCACCGTTTACGTGAATACGCGGCCGAGGCCCTGGAGTTGTGGCGCTCGTACCGCGAGGGGCACCCGGACCCGGCCGAGCTCACCGGCCGTCTCACGGTGTTCGCAACGGTGACGGCCTGCCAGGCGCCGCTTCCCGACCTGTTGGCACCCTTCCGGGCCGCGCATCCGCAGGTCCGCCTCGATCTGCGGACGGGCGACGCGCCGGCCACGCTGGCCCGGCTCGACGAGGGCGAGGTCGACGTGGCGGTCGCGGGGATCCCGGCGCGATTGCAGGAACCCCTGGTCAGCCGGACGGTGGCGACGACAGAGCTGGTCTTCGTCCCCGCCGGCGACCGCCCGGACCCAGGGCTCGAGGGCCCCTTCGTACTCCCCCACCGGGGACTCGTCCGCGAGGCGGCCGACCGCTGGTTCCGCGCGCGGGGCACGGCCCCCGAGGTGGCCACCGAACCGGACGGCCACGAAGGGCTGTTGACCCTGATCGCGGCGCTGTGGAGCCTGACCGGATCCTGAGCGCTCAGACCTCGGCCAGCGCCGCCGGAGGATCGTCGAGGACCGGCTGCCACGCCAACTCGGCCGCCCCCACCAGGCTGTTGTGGTCCAGCGTGCAGGCGAGGATCGGTACGCCGCCGCTCTGTCCCCACAGGCTGCGGTCGGCGACGACGGCGCGCAACCGCTCCGGGTCGGCGTCGAGCAGGGTGCGGTGCAGCCCGCCGAGGATGATGCGGTCCGGGTTGAGGATGTTGACGAGACCGGCGAGTCCAAGGCCCAGGCGGTCGATCAGCGCCTCGGTGGCCGTGCGGACGGACGGGTCGGCGTACTGGCCGCGGATCAGGTCGTTGGCCTGCTGGAGCAGCGACACCTCGGGGCCGGGGTCGCGCCCCGCCGCGTCGAGGAAGGCCAGTGGGTCGGCCTCGACGTCGAGACAGCCGCGGCTGCCGCAGTAGCAGGGGCGGCCCTCGGGGTTGACGGTGAGGTGGCCGACTTCGAGGGCGAGCCCCGAACTGCCCGTGTGCAGCCGCCCGTCGAGCACCAGCGCCCCGCCGACGCCCCGGTGTCCGGTGGCCACGCACAGCAGGTCGTGGGCGCCGCGGCCCGCGCCGTGGCGGTGCTCGGCGAGGGCGGCGAGGTTGACGTCGTTGGCGGCGAAGGCGGGTCCCTGGATGCCGGCCGCGCGGACCCGCTCGGCGAAGATCTGGCGTACCGGAGATCCCGCCGGCCAGGCCAGGTGCAGCGGGTTGAGGGCGAGCCCTTCGGGTTCGGCGACGGCGGACGGGACGGCGAGCCCGGCGCCCACGCAGCGCCGCCCGGTCTCGCGGAGCAGCTCGGCGCCCGCCTCGACGACCGAGCCGAGCACCTTCGCCGGATCGGCGTCGACGGTCTCGCAGCCGGGCGCGGTGGCGACGATCCGGCCGCCGAGACCGACCAGCGCGGCCCGGAATCCGTCGGCGTGCACCTGCGCGGCCAGTGCGACGGGCCCGTCCTCGGCGACCTCGAGCCGGTGCGAGGGCCGCCCCTGCGAACCGGCCGCCGCCCCGGGCCGGGCGTCGACCCGGATCAGCCCCAGCGCCTCCAGCTCCGCGGCCACCGCGCCCGCGGTCGCCCGAGTGACGCCCAGCTCGGCGGTGAGCACGGCACGCGTCGGCGCACGCCCGGTGTGCACGAGCTCCAGCGCCGGTCCGAGTGCTCCTCGCCCCCGGTCCAGTCGCGTCCGCGTGTTCCCTTCCCCCGCCGCCCGGGGGCCCGCCTTGCCGTTCATGAGGGCGAGTCTCCCATGATCCGCTCGTGCGGTGGCCCCGCGCCTGATGCACGGCACAGGCTCTGGAAGCCGCTCACCCGCAGAGTGACGTTCAGCCGGCCGGTCAGCCCCAAACTCCCGCGGCGCCGTTCCCGCGTGCACCCGGGGCACCCCGTGGAAGGCGAGCCGGGAGGCCCCGCCGAACACGAAGAGATCGCCGCTGCGCAGCTCCACATCCGTGTACGGCCGTGCGCGTGACTCCGTGTTCCCGAAGCGGAAGACGCAGGTGTCGCCGAGGCTCAGCGACACCACCGGCGCGTCCGACCTCTCGTCGCTGTCGCGGTGCATGCCCATGCGGGCATCGGCGTCGTAGAAGTTGATCAGTGCGATGTCGTACGCGGCTGTCGCCTCCTGGCCTCCGAGGGCGTCCGTGACCGCGCGGCGGCCGAGATCGTCGAGCCACCGCGGGAAGGGCTTCACAGGGGCGCCGTCGCCGTCGACGACCGTGCGCGCGTACCCGTACGGATACCAGTGCCAGCCGAGGCAGACCTGCCGGGAGGTCATCGTGCCGCCACCGGGGGTGCGGACCGTGCGCAGGCCGGCCGGTGGGCGGGCCCAGTCACGGCAGGCCGCCACGAGCTGCCGCTGGCGATCGGCGTCCAGCCAGTCCGGGACGTGCACCGCGTCGGGCGCGATCTCCGTCCGGCTCCGGGGGAACAGCTCTGCGTCCATGGACATGGGACCATCCTCGCGCAGCCGGCCCGGCCCGGCGTCGCTTAGCCTTGACCCACGATGAACGACCGGATGACCACACCCTGGGGCGAGTACACGCTGGCCCGATTCCCGGAGAACCCCCGCGAACAGCTGCGTGCCTGGGACGCCGCCGACACCTATCTGCTGCGGCACCTCGCGGAGAGCGGGACCCCCCTGACCGGATCGGTCGTGGTCGTCGGCGACCGGTGGGGCGCGCTCGCCACGGCGCTGTCGGCGCACCGGCCGACGCAGATCACCGACTCGTTCCTCGCGCACGAGGCGACCCGGGCGAATCTCGCGCGGGCCGGTGTCGAGGAGGCCGCGGTACGGCTTCTCACCACGCAGGACCCGCCTCCGGAGCGCATCGACGTGCTGCTGGTGCGGGTGCCGAAGAGCCTCGCCCTCCTGGAGGACCAGCTGCACCGGCTGGCGCCCGCCGTGCACGAGGGGACGGTCGTCGTCGGCACTGGGATGGTCAAGGAGATCCACACCTCCACGCTGCACCTCTTCGAGCGGATCCTGGGCCCGACCCGCACCTCGCTGGCCGAGAAGAAGGCCCGGCTCATCTTCTGCACCCCTTACCCGGGGATCGCGCGGGAGGCCAACCCGTGGCCGTACCGCTACGAGCTCCCCGACGGCATCGGTCCGGTCTCCGGCCGCACCGTCGTCAACCATGCGGGCGTCTTCTGCGCCGACCGTCTCGACATCGGCACCCGGTTCTTCCTCCAGCACCTGCCGCGCAGCCGCGGTGCCGAGCGGGTCGTGGACCTGGGCTGCGGCAATGGGGTCGTGGGTACGGCGGTCACGCTGGCCAATCCCGAGGCCGAGGTGCTCTTCGTCGACGAGTCGTACCAGGCGGTGGCCTCGGCGGAGGCGACCTACCGGGTGAATGCCGACGGGAGCGCGGAGTTCCGCGTGGCGGACGGGCTGGCGGGCGTCCCCGCCGGGAGCGTCGACCTCGTGCTCAACAATCCGCCGTTCCACTCGCACCAGGCGACGACGGACACGACGGCCTGGCGGATGTTCTCGGGGGCGCTGCGTGCGCTGCGGCCGGGCGGCGAGCTGTGGGTGATCGGCAATCGCCACCTCGGCTACCACCTGAAGCTGCGCCGCCTTTTCGGCAACAGTGAACTCGTGGCCAGCGACGCGAAGTTCGTGATCCTCAGGGCCGTCAAGAAGTAGCGCCACGCAGGACGCGGGGTGAGGCGCCGAGTTCGCGGCGGCACGCCTTGTTGAAGGCCTGCAGGTCGGGGATGCCGACGGAGGCGGCCACGGCCGGGATGGAGAGGGTCGAGGCGCGCAGCAGGTGGCGGGCGCGCTCCAGTCTGCGGCGGCGGATGTAGGCCACGACCGTGGTGCCCGTCTCGGTGCGGAAGAGCCGGGTCAGATGGTTGTGGGAGACCCCGGCGGCGCGGGCGATCTCGGGGATGGTGAGCGGGGCGGCGAGGTGGGCCTCGATATGGGCGATCGCCGTACTGACCGCGGGGTGTGGGCCCGGGCTCGTGACGGCGGGCGGGGTGAGGTCGGCGATGCGCCACAGCGCGGTCCAGATCTCGGCCCGGGTGCGCTCGGATGCGCCGGGCGCCGCCGTGATCGCGTGCAGCAACAGCCCGGAGAGCGTGGGGAGTTCGGGCCCGGCGTCCTGCATGACGGGAATGGTGCGCGGCGGGCCGGTGGGGGCGATGCGCAGATGGGCGTAGAGGTGTTCGGAGCGGCCCTGGTAGCGGTAGCGGACCGTCGCGCCGGGGGGTACGAGGCTCACCCGGCCGGGGCGGATGAGGTGCGGTGTGCCGTCGACGGTCAGCTCGGCGTCGTACTGGTAGAGGTGCAGCTGCCACAGCTCCGGCAGCCGGAAGACGTCGGTGGGGCTCGCGACGCCGTGGACGCCGACGCCGATGTTGACGACAGCGGGCGGCTCGCCGAGGTGCAGCTCCGTCTCCCGCATGGTGAAAAACTACCAGTAGTGGTGAGTGGGGCCAACGCGCCGACGAAGGCGCCGCTCCTACGGTGGGCGCATGACCAACACGTTGGAGCACACAACCGGCACCCCTCGGTTGAGTTCGGTGCGGATGGCGCACTTCGTGGCCCACGGCTCGCTGCGGCTGGACGCCGTGGTGCCGCCGGAGATGAATGCCGAGGGGATGGAGGTGCTGCGCGGGGGCCTGCCCGACGTGCCCTACGGCAGCCCCGTGCCGGACGCCTACCCGGAGGGGTCCTTCGTCCGCCGGCTCCTCGAACTCCCCGCTGTGGCCGGTGCGTTGCACAGTCTCGTCGGTCCCGGCCCGTCCGTCGACCACCACGCGGTGCACATCCGCGAGCCCCGCGAGGGGCGGGCGCAGCCGCTGCACGGTGACGCGATCATCGATGTGCGCACGGACGCCTTCGACGTCCAGTTGATGTACTACCCGCAGGACGTCACCCTCGACATGGGCGGCACCCTCAGCGTGCCGGGCAGCCATCTGCGGCGCACCAACGAGTCGGACACCGGGCGCTATCAGAACCTGCGCGGGCAGAGCCGGCTCGTCTGTCCGGCCGGCACCGTGGTGTTTCTGCACCATGGCCTGTGGCACGGCGGCCGACGCAACGACAGCGACACGGTCCGCTACATGTTCAAGATCCGCTTCAATCCGACGGTGCGGCAGCGGCGGCTGTGGGACACCTCGGACCTCGGGGACCCCCGGGTCGCCGAGGAACTCGCCACCACCTTCCCGTGGTACGAGCACGCCACCGGCCGTCTTGAGATCTACAACCGCGTCCTGCTGTGGCGCTCGCTCACCGGGGACGACTCCTTCGACCTGGATCACTGGGTGACCCGGGTCTCCAACCGCCCGCAGAGGCAGGCAGCATGAGTATCCGTCAGCAAGTCCTGGTCCTCTACCTCGCCACCTCCGCGCTGGACGCGGACGTGGTGGGCTGGTCGGTCTACGACGGCACCGGCCGTACGTCCCCCACGACCGGGGACAGTGACGAACCCCCGTACACGTCGGGCGTGCACGCCCTGGAGGACGGGTGGCGGCTGTTCCAGGCGGCGCGGCTGATCCCGCCGTATCCAGGGCGCGAGTACGACGTGTCGTTCCTCAAGCACGAGTTCTTCTTCGAGAAGCTGGTCGACATCGAGGCCGTCTGAGATCACCCGAGCCGGTACGCCGATGGGATCAGCCCCGTAGTACGCCGATGAGCCGTGCCACCGCCCGTGCCATCGCCTCCCGCCCCACGCTGAGGTACTTGCGTGAGTCCACCGCCTCGGGGTGGGCGGCGAGGAACTCGCGGATGGCGCCGGTCATCGCGATGTTCAGCGCCGTGCCGACATTGACCTTGGCGATGCCGCCCGCGACGGCCGCCGTCAGCTCGTCGTCCGGCACTCCGGAGGAACCGTGCAGGACGAGCGGCACGCCGAGCGCGCCGGTCAGTCGCTTGAGGAGGTCGTGGTCGAGGGTGGCGGTGCGGGTGGTCATCGCGTGCGCGCTGCCGATCGCCACGGCCAGGGCGTCCACGCCTGAGTCGGCCACGAAGGCGCGGGCCTCGGCGGGGTCGGTGCGGGCGCCGGGGGCATGGGCGTCGAGTGGCGGCTCGCCGTTCTTGCCGCCGATCTCCCCCAATTCGGCCTCGATCCACAGCCCTTGGGCGTGCGCCCAGTCGGCGGCAGCCCGGGTGGCGGCGAGGTTCTCCTCGTACGGGAGCCGTGCCGCGTCGTACATCACGGAGCTGAACCCGGCGCCGGGCGCCTGCCGCAGAAGGTCGTCGCTCTGGACGTGGTCGAGGTGCAACGCGACGGGCACCGCGGCGCGTTCGGCCGCCGCGGTCGCGGCGCGGGCCAGCGGGAGCAGCCGTCCGTAGCGGAACTTCACCGCGTTCTCGCTGACTTGGAGGACGATGGGTGCGTCCACGGACTCGGCTCCCGCGATGACCGCCTCGACGTGTTCGAGGGTGATGACGTTGAACGCGGCGACGGCGGTCCGCGCTCCGGCGGCCGCGGTGACCAGGTCACCGGTTGCTGCGAGTGGCACAACTCCTCCTTTTCAGTGGGTGGTTGAGCCGAGTCAGTGGCTCAGGATCACCGAACGGGTGAGGTGGCGCGGCTGGTCGGGGTTCAGCCCACGGGCCGCGGCGACGGCGACCGCCAGTCGTTGGGCGCGGACGAGTTCGGCGAGCGGGTCGAGCCGGCCGGCCACCCACAATCCGCCGGTCTCCCGCACCTGTTCGGCCAGCCCTTCGGGCGCCTCGCCGAGCATCCAGGTGGCAGTGCCCCGGGTGGTGATGCTGATGGGGCCGTGCCGGTACTCCATCGCGGGGTAGGCCTCGGTCCAGGCGAGCGAGGCCTCACGCATCTTGAGCCCGGCCTCGTTGGCGAGCCCGACGGTCCAGCCGCGGCCGAGGAAGGTGAACTGCGTGCACTCCACGAGCCCTTCGGGCAGCGGAGTCTCCAGCGCGGTGCGCGCGTCGGCGACGACAGCGTCGGAGTGCAGGCCCAGGTGGGCCCGGAGCAGCGTGAGTGCGGTGGTCGCGAACCGCGTCTGCACCACGGACCGCTCGTCCGCGAAGTCGAGCACGACGATGTCGTCCGCGGACTCCATCACGGGGGTCTCGGGGTCGGCGGTGATGGCGGTCGTCCGCGTACGCCCGCGCAGGCCTCCGAGGAGTTCGAGCACCTCGGTGGTGGTGCCGGAGCGGGTGAGGGCGACGACGCGGTCGTACGCGCGCCCGTGCGGGAACTCCGACGCGGCGAAGGCGTCCGTCTCGCCCTGCCCGGAGTGCTCGCGCAGCGCGGCCACGGCCTGCGCCATGAAGAACGAGGTACCGCACCCCACGATCGCGACCCGCTCCCCCGCCGCGGGCAGCGCGGCACCGTGCGCGGCGGCCTGCTCGGCGGCGCGGATCCAGCACTCGGGCTGGCTGCTCAGCTCGTTCTCGACATGGGTCATGCCGTACCCCTCCCACTGATGCTTGTTCATGCAAGATATAGCGAGCTTTCGAGCACAATCAAGCATTCGAGCCAGGAGGGGGTGCGCTAGGGTCGCGGAAGATCGAGGAATGGAGAGTGCGGATGTCCCGCGACGCCCGCTGGAAGGCGCTATTGGAACTGCTCGTGGAGCGGGGCCGGTTGGATGTCGAGGAGGCCGCGGCGCAGCTTGAGGTGTCGGCCGCGACGATCCGGCGCGACTTCGACCAGCTCGCCGAGCAGCAGATGCTCGTCCGCACCCGGGGCGGAGCGGTCGTCCACGGCGTCTCCTACGAACTGCCCCTGCGCTACAAGACCGCCCGCCACGCCTCCGAGAAACAGCGCATCGCCAAGGCGGTGGCCGACCTCATCGCCCCCGGCGAGGCGGTGGGCCTGACCGGCGGCACCACGACCACCGAGGTGGCCCGCGCCCTGGCCGTACGCCCCGATCTCGCATCCGGCTCCCCCGCGCTGACCGTCGTCACGAACGCCCTGAACATCGCCAACGAGCTCGCCGTGCGCCCCCAGTTCAAGATCGTGGTCACGGGTGGGGTGGCGCGCCCGCAGTCGTACGAGCTCATCGGTCCGCTCGCGGACGGCGTACTCGGCCAGATCACGATCGACGTCGCGGTGCTCGGCGTGGTCGCCTTCGACGCCACGCACGGCGCGGCCGCCCACGACGAGGCGGAGGCCGCGATCAACCGCCTGCTGTGCGAGCGCGCCGAGCGCGTGATCGTCGCCGCCGACTCCAGCAAGCTGGGCCAGCGCGCGTTCGCCCGGATCTGCGCTGCCGAGTCGGTGGACACGCTGGTCACGGACGCGGCGGTGGAGCCGACGATGGTGCGGCGCTTCGAGGAGGCGGGGGTGGCTGTTGTCGCCGTGTGACGGCTGACAACTCGGTTCACAGCCGAGCCTTCGGCTGCTCCGATCACGACCTGAGGAGCGACAACTCGATTCACAGTCGGACACCGGGACTCTGCGATCACAGCCGGCCCACCGAGGCTCCCCCTCCGCCGGCCGGAGCCGACTGCGACGGCAAGCGCACACAGGGCCTGCCCATGACCGCACCGAGCAGACGTCAGCGAGCCCGTGGCGCCCCCGCATACCCCGCCTCCCGCCGTGGAAATCATGAGAAACTGTGCGATATCGGCAGCGAGGTGGCGGCGGCATGACGGACGCGCGGATCGACTACGCGGCGGTGTTCCGGGCCTTGCCCGGCATGGTGGCGCTGCTCACGCCCCAGCTCGTGTACGCGGACGCCAACGAAGAGTTCCTGCGCATGTCGGGGCGGACACGGGAACAGCTGATCAACCGCCACCTGTTCGACGTCTTTCCGGACAACCCGAACGACCCCACCTCGACAGGCATGCGCAACCTGGAGGCCTCGCTGCGCCGGGTGCTGGCCACCGGCGAGCGCGACGCGATGGCCCTGCAGCGGTACGACGTCGAATCCATCGAGCGGCCCGGGCAGTGGGAGGAACGCTTCTGGAGCCCGATCAACGCACCGGTGCACGGCCCGGACGGGGAGGTGGTCCTGCTGGTGCACCGGGTCGAGGAGGTCACCGAACTGATCCGGGCCCGCGGCGGCCCGACCGGGGGCCGGGCCCGTGTGCTCGAAGCCGAGCTGTACACGCGCGCCCGTGAGCTGCAGGAACTCAACGAGCGCCTGCGTCAGGCACACGCCCGCGAGCGCGAGGTGGCACTGGCCCTGCAGAAGGCGATGCTGCCGGCCCCTCAACAGATGGGACACCACCGGGCCGCCGTGCGCTACCGCCCGGCGGTCGGCGCGCTGAACGTGTGCGGGGACTGGTACGACCTCGTCGACCTGGTGGGCGGCAACCGCATCGGCGTGGCCGTGGGCGACGTGGTCGGTCACGGCCTGGAAGCCGCCGGCGTCATGGGCCAGCTGCGCAGCGCGCTCACCGCCGCCTCACGCGTCGCCGTGGGCCCCGCTCAGGCCCTGGATGTCCTGGGGCGCTTCGCCCACGTGGTCGACGGCGCCGAATCGGCCACCGCGGTCACCACGTTCATCGACTTCGACGACCACACCATCACCTACAGCAGCGCCGGCCACCCCCCGCCGGCACTGGTCCACACCGACGGTCGCGTGGAGTTCCTCGACCAGGCCACCGACCCGCCGCTCGACGCCCGCCCCGACCCGGTCCCGAGGCCGCAGGCCTGCACCGCGTTCACCGACGGCGCCGCCGTGGTCCTGTACACCGACGGTCTGATCGAACGGCGGGGCGAGGACATCGGCACCGGCCTGGACCGCCTCGCCACCTGCCTGACCCGTCACAAGCACGCCGACCCCGAAGCCCTCGCGGACGCCGTCCTGCAGGAGATGCTGCCGCCGGGGGGCGCCACCGACGACACCGCGCTGATCATCGTGCGGTTGTGACCGAGCGTCGGCGGCCGCGTCTCCGGCCGCCCGCGGTGGCGTAGCCGCCGTCGAATGGATACCGATCGAGCTTCTACTCCATGCGGGCGATCAGCCGAGACATTCAGTAATTGAGTGGTGACGTGACGGCATCCTGCCTGTTGAGTGGTCCCGGCCGACGCACCCGCACGCCATCTGCCCTGCAACGCACGGCCGTTGTGGGCCGCGACGAAGCGGCCGACCTGGCGTCCGTCCCGACAGAACAGGAGCCCGGCATGCTCGTCACCCACCTTGCCCTGGTGTCCGAGACCGACCAGATCACCCCGTCCCAGCTCACCCGGGTTGCCGCCGCGCTGCAGAAACAGGCCACCCGGGACTTCGCCCCGATCTGGAACATTCCCGCCACCGTTGACGCCTTCGACAGGCTGAAGGACGTTCCGGTCGGCTACTGGCCCATGATCGTCCGCGATGACATCCAGCAGTCCGGAGCAGCCGGCGTCCACCTCGACAACAACGGCCAGCCCTTCTCACTGATCGAGTACAGCGACAGCTGGTCGCTGACCGCAAGCCACGAAATGCTGGAAATGCTCGGCGACCCCGGCGGCAACCGGCTGGTTGCCGGCCAGTCCCCCAAGGCGGACCAGGGCGTGGTGGAGTTCCTGGTGGAGGTCGCGGACCCGTCGGAGGCTCCGGAGAACGGCTACACCATCAACGGCCTGCTGATGTCGGACTTCTTCACCCCGCACTTCTACGACCCGTTCGCCGCCCCCGGTGTGCGCTACAGCTTCACCGGCAGACTGGACGGCCCCCGGAAGATCCTTCCCGGTGGCTACATCAGCTGGCACGACCCGGTGAGCGACCACTGGTGGCAGCAGATCTGGTTCGACACCGACCAGCCGCGCTTCCGCAACCTGGGCCGTCTGACGGCCCGCGCGGGCAGCCTGCGCTCGGCCATCGACTCCCGCACGGGGACGATCAAGCGCATCGCCACCAGCGGCCCGCAGTCCGACCGCTTCGCCGCCGCCCGCACCCTGACCGCCACGGTGAAGGAGTCCACCACGTCCCGCGCCGACGCGTGGCGCATCCAGATCGACGAACTGCAGGCCGGTCCCGTCATCGAAGGCGCCTGGGAGGGCGGCGAGCACGACAATGAGTAGCACGACCACACTCGGACCGCCCGGGAAGGAGGTGCGCTGTGGCACACGAGAAGAAGGGCCGCAAGGACCGCGCCGACGACCTGCATGCGGTGATCGATCGCCTCACAGCCGCACCGGCAGCGGATTCGCCCCCCATCGCCCCCAAAGGACCTGGCGGGATGAGCCTGCGTGAGGCCATCCATCGCCGGATGCAGGAACTCGACGCCTCCGAAGGCGACTCGCCGCGCACGGAGCAGCCCGTGCAGCCGGTGAAGCCGGTGAAGCCGGTGAAGCCGGACGACGAAACGTCCTGAGCCCACTGACCCCGTCTGCGCACACCCATTGGGCCGCGCCGACGGGGTCAGGCCTGTCGATTGACCTTCTCCGGCGGGGTGAGTGGCTCTACTCCAGCGGGGCCAACGGCTTGGAGAGCGGCCCGGCCGCCCGGCGCCTCGGAGGACCGGCCGCCCGGCGCCTCGGAGGACCGGCCGCCCGGCGCCTCGGAGGACCGGCCGCCCGGCGCCTCAGGTCCGGCGGCCTGGCGTCTCAGGCCCGGCCGGTCAGGAACGAGTCGAGCGCCGCCGTCAGCTCCGCGGGCTTCTCCACCGGCAGTTCGTGGCCCGCGTCCACGATCCGCACCACCGCGTCCGGGTAGGCCTTGGCCATCCGCAGCATCTGCGAGACGGGCAACTGGATGTCGTGGTAGCCGTGCACCAGCAGGGTGGGCGTGCGGATCTCGCCGACCCGGTCGAGGACGTCGAAGGCCCGCATGGCCCCGTAGAGCGTCATGACGACCTCCCGGGGTGTGTCCGCGGAGGCGTGGACGTACGCGCGGATCTCCTCGCGCGGGTAGCCGGGAGCGAAGGCCCGCTGGATGTTGGCGGCGACGAACAGCTTGAACGGCACCAGCGTGGATGCCGCCATCAGAAGACCCCGTCCCCGGCTGTAGGTCATCCGGCTGATCGAGTTCACCAGCACCATGCGCTCCACCCGCTCGGGATGGGAGAGGGCGATGGTCTGCGAGATCATCCCGCCCATGGAGTGGCCGACCGGGATGAACCGGTCGACCTTGAGGTGGTCGAGGAGGGCGAGGACGTCCTTCGCCAGCTCCTCGACAGTCCGCACCCCCGCCCCGCTGCTCTCTCCGTGCCCGCGCAGGTCGAGGCGTATCACCCGACGCTTCTCGGCGAAGTGCGCCACCTGGTGGTCCCAGCGGTGCCGGTTGGCCGTCCAGCCGTGGATGAACACCAAGGGCACGCCGTCGCCGTCGCGGGGGCCCTCGTCGTCGTACGTCAGTGCTGCGCCGTCGACTTCGAGCTGCGGCATGGGTCGCCTCCTGCGGTGCGGTCCGGTTACTGACGGGTACGGTAGCGGCCCGCCCGGGCAGCCGTCACCGGCGTTTGCCGAGGAAATCGAGGATGTGCCCGAACACGTCGAGGGCGGCGCCCCGGCCGAGGAACGTAGCGAGGTGCCCGTAACCGGTGATCTCGGTGTACGCCACGTCCAGTTGCGGCTGCCGGTGGCCGAGTACGTCGCGCAGAGCTTCAACCGCGTCTGCTTCCTGCGGGGAGGGAGGGGCAGCGAGGAGTGATCCACATGGGTGGACGGCATGGGCCTGCCCCCCGTGAGGACCCGGAAGTGCCCCTAGTACTCCAGCAGCGTTTCGCTATCTGGCCTGGTCAGAGGCGTCGTCCGGAGTGTAGTTGGCTGATGGCGTGTCAGGGGCGGTCTTGGCGGA
>NZ_JBIAVS010000025.1:0-154565 GCF_042894545.1 Streptomyces sp. NPDC001530 | reverse complement strand
TACTGCCGCCCCCCGCCCCCCCCCCCCCCCCCGCCGGGGGCGCCGGCCCCCCCCCCCCCCCGCGGGGGGGGGGGCCCGGGGGGGGGCGCCCCCCCCCGCCACTGCGTTGTCCGCATACGTTCGTCCCGCTGCGAGCCGCCGGGTCAACGGCGGCTCCCCATACGGGAGATCGGGGGTGCACTCGTGCGCATCGGACTGCTGACGGAGGGTGGCTATCCGTATGTGAGCGGTGACGCCAGGCTCTGGTGCGACCGGCTCGTGCGCGGGCTCGGGCAGCACGAGTTCGACATCTACGCGCTCAGCCGCAGCGAGCGGCAGGAGGACGAGGGCTGGATCCAGCTGCCGCCCCAGGTCAGCCGGGTACGGACGGCTCCGCTGTGGACGGCCGAGGACGACGGTGCGGTGTACGGGCGCCGGGCGCGCCGGCGGTTCGCGGACGCGTACGGGGAGCTGGCCGCGGCGGTGTGCGGGGGGCGGGGGACTGCGGATGGCTCGGGGGCTTCCGGGCGCTCGGGGGTCTCCGGAAGCTCGGTCGGTTCCGGCGGATCGGTGGTGTCCCGTGGCGCGGCGGCCTCTGACGGTGTTGAGGCGGACCGTTTCGCCAGCGCACTGTACGGACTCGCCGAACTTGCCCGGGATGAGGGCGGCCTGGTCGGAGCGCTGCGCTCCGAGGACGCGGTACGCGCGCTGGAGCGCGCATGCCGTGCGCCCGGCGCGCTCCGCGCCGCCCGCACCGCGCGCGTACCCGATCTGCTCGCCGTCGCCGCCCACATCGAGCGCGTGCTGCGCCCCCTCTCACTGGACTGGTACGAGGACGACGGGCTCGACTCGGTCGACCTGTGCCATGCCGCGGCCGGCGGCGCGGCGGCACTGCCCGGCCTCCTCGCCCGGCACTTCTCCGGGGTACCGCTGCTGGTCACGGAGTACGGGGTGCAGTTACGGGCGCACTACCTGGCACCCGCCACCGTCGGAGAGGTTCCCGCCGTGCGGGCGTTGCTCGCCGCGTTCCACGGCAGGGTCGCCGCGGAGGTCTACCGGGCGGCCGCGCTGATCAC
Organism: Streptomyces sp. NPDC001530; assembly: GCF_042894545.1. Classification (NCBI taxonomy): domain Bacteria; kingdom Bacillati; phylum Actinomycetota; class Actinomycetes; order Kitasatosporales; family Streptomycetaceae; genus Streptomyces; species Streptomyces sp. NPDC001530. Next base: position 153,510 of record NZ_JBIAVS010000025.1, on the reverse strand, counting down.
GCCCGGCAACACGCACGCCCGCCGCTGGCAGGAGCGCTGCGGTGCCGACCGCGCCAAGCTGCGCACCGTCTACCCCGGCATGGAGGCGTCCCGCTTCGCCGAGGTGGGGGAGAGCGCGGAGGACAGCGGGTGCGCGGACCCGGACACGCTGGTGTGGGTCGGCCGCATCGAACCGGCCAAGGACCTGATCTCCCTGCTGCACTCCTTCGCGGAGATCCGCAAGGAGGAACCGAAGACACGGCTGCGGATCGTCGGCACGCCCGCCGACGGGCCCGCGGGTGCGACGTATCTGGCCCACTGCAAGGCGCTGGCCGCGCAGCTCTTCCCCGACGAGGCGGAGGGCGTACACGCCGTCGGCGACAACCCGGTGTCCTTCGAGGAGATCGGCGGCCCGGAGGTCCCGAGCCTCGCGGAGGCCTACGCCTGCGGAGCAGTGATCGTCCTCTCCAGCGTCGTCGAGGGCTTCCCGATCAGTCTCGTCGAGGCCATGTTCTGCGGCCGCGCCACGGTGTCCACGGACGTGGGCGCGGTCGTCGAAGTCATCGGCGGTACGGGCCTCGTCGTGCCGCCGCGCAATCCGCGGGCGCTCGCCGAGGCGTGCGTGGCACTCCTGCGCGACCCCGAGCGCCGCGAGCGCCTGGGCGCGGCCGCCCGCGCACGCGCCCTCGAACTCTTCACCGTCGAGCAGAACATCGCGGCATTTCACGGCATTTACCTGGAGATCGTCTCGCACTCCCCGGTGCGACGGGTGCTCGTGGACGAGGAGGGCGAACCGCTGCCCTTCGGAGTCCCGGCCGAGGCCCACGTACCCGGCCGCTGGACCGAGACCCGCCTCATGGCCACGGGCCGGCCGCGCTGGGCGGCAGGGGCGCCGGTGCGGGGCACGGCTCCCCTGGTCGCAGGGGAGGGGGCGTGATGAGCGAACTCGGAGAACTGGACCGCCCGGAAAAGCCGAACAGCCCTGGCGCCTGGGATGCGCGGTCGGAGGAGTCGCTTGTGTATGGGGTCGGGGAGCCGGACGCACGGACGGACGACGCGTCGGAGGGGGTCGACACCTCCAGCGGGGCCGGGGCGTCGGTTCGAGAGGCGGGTGAGGGGGCGGGGGATGCGCGCGCCGGTGCGGGCGGATCGTACGGCGGTACGGGTGGTTCGTACGGCGGTGCGGGCGGATCGTACGGCGATGCGGGTGGTTCGTACGGTGATGCGGGTGGTTCGTACGGTGATGCGGGTGGTTCGTACGGCGATGCGGGTGGTTCGTACGGCGGTACGGGTCGTTCGCGCACCGGTGCGGGTGGTACGCATGCCGGTCCGGGCGGTGGAAGCGGTGCAAGCCGCACTGGCGGGGTAGGCCGCACTGCTGGGGTAGGCCGCACTGCTGGGGTAGGCCGCACTGGCGGGGCAGGTGGTGCTGGCGGGGCAGGTGGTGCTGGCGCGCGCGAGTCCACCGGCTCCACGGGTTCCACCAGCTCCACGGGCGCCACGGGCCGCACCAGCTCCACGGGCCGGACCAGCTCCACCGGTTCCAGCGGCTCCACCGCACGCCGCGGTGCCGTCGACCCTGTGAAGGCGCTGATGCACCGGCACCGCGAGCTCTGCGAGCGCGCTGTCGACCCGTTGGAGATCGCGGCGGGTCTGGAGGCACACGGGGTGACCGACCGGACCGCCGCTCGGTTCCGGCACCGGGACGTGTTCTCGCTGGCCGAGGAGATGTACGCACGCCTGCCACGTGACGGCGAACCCGCGCCCCGCCCGGCGCCCTTGGGGCGCCCCGGCGCGCGCGCCGACTGGGCGGCGCTCGCCCTGTTGCCGGGCGCCCTCTGTACAACAGCAGCGGTCGGGCTGCGGATCACCGACGGGCAGCCGCGCCTCGCGGTCGCCGTGGTCGGCGCCCTCGCCGTGGCGCTCGGCCTGCGCCTTGCCCTCCGCCGCGGCCCCCTGAGCACCGGCCACCGCACGACAAGCGCCACGCGCGCGTGGACGTGCTGGCTCATCGCGTACGCCCTCCTCGGCGATGGACTGCTGAGCGCCGGCCTCGACGGCGGCCCCGACGGCGCCTGGCCCCTGGCCACCGCACCCGTGCTGGCTCTCGCCCTGTCCTGCGCCCCGGCGGCCTGGTGCGCCCACCTCTTCGCCGTACGCGCACGCCGAAGGCTGACCGCGAGCCGTGGCCTGGAGGAATTCGCTGCCTCCGTACAACCCCTGCTCCTCGGGGTGTTCGGCCTGTTCCTGTGCGCCCTCATCGGACTGCTCGCGCTGTGCGGGGCGGCGCTCGACGAGCCCGCCGCGTACGACGGCGCCGGGGCCCTCGGCGCGCTGCTCCTGCTCGCCCGTCTGCTGACAGCGCGCGGCTTCACGCACGCCCCCGCCCTCGTACTCGCCGTCGCGGGCGCGGCCGAGGCGACAGCCCTCGCCACGGTGTTCGCGGGCCGCCTCCCCGGCTGCTCGTTCCTGGCCGCCCCCGTCGAGACCGTCGTCGGCGCCTGGGGACCGGGCGCCGTACCGGCCCTGGTGTGCGGCGCGGCCGCCCTCGTCCTCCTCATCCACTCCACGCGCACCCTGACCCGGGCCTCGGCTCACGCGACGCCGTCAGGGGAGCCGCTGTGACGGGCCATGGGAGCGCAGGCGGACGCCCTGCCGTGGAGGCCGCAAGTCTCCACGTACCGGCAGTCGCGGAACCGGCGGAAGGGGCCGTGCCGGTACATCGAATGCCCGTCGCTCACCCCAGCCACGTTCAGCGTCCCAGCAGCGCCCACATCGCGACGGGCGGATGTACCGGCACGGCCCCGACCACCCACCAACCGCATGCGCCCACGCCGGGCCGCGCGACGGCACGACGTCCGCAACCCCGGAAGACCGCAGCCGCCCCACGCCGGACCATGCGACGGCACGACGTCCGCAACCCCGGAACACCGCGGCCACCCCACGCCGGACCGCGCGACGGCACGACGTCCGCAACCCCGGAAGGCCGCGGCCACCCACCCCACGCCAGACCGCGAGCCCGCACGACGGCCGCAACCCCACAGGGCCGTGGGAACCCCACGCGACCGCGCGACGGCAAGACGGCCGCAAGCCCAGAAGACCGCGGGCACCCCACGCCGGAGGCGCCCGCACCCCTCCCGCGGGGCCGACACCGCGGGCCCTCTCCCCGACCTACGGCATTACTTCGAAGGAGAACGCCAGATGATCACCTCCCGAACCGGAGAATCCGCCCCGGGAGCCGCCCGATGAGGGTCCTGCTGATCGGAGCCAACGGATACCTCGGCCGTTTCGTCGCCGACAGACTGCTCGCCGATCCCGCCGTGCAGCTCACCGCGCTCGGCCGGGGCGACGACGCCGACGTACGGTTCGACCTCGCCTCGGGCAGCCCCGGCGCGCTCACCCGCTTCCTGGACGCGGTGCACCCCGGAGTCGTCATCAACTGCGCGGGCGCCACCCGCGGCGGCGCCCGCGAACTGACCCGGCACAACACCGTCGCCGTCGCCACCGTCTGCGAGGCCCTGCGACGCAGCGGCTGCGGGGCACGGCTCGTCCAGATCGGCTGCGGCGCAGAGTACGGGCCCAGCCAGCCCGGCTCCTCCACCGCCGAGGACGCCGTGCCACGCCCGGGCGGCCCCTACGGCGTGAGCAAACTCGCCGCCACCGAACTGGTCCTCGGCTCCGGCCTGGACGCCGTGGTGCTCCGCGTCTTCTCGCCCACGGGGCCCGGCACGCCCGCCGGATCCCCGCTCGGCCGACTCGCCGAAGCCCTGCGCCGCGCCATGCAGTCCGGCGACGGCGAACTCAAACTCGGCGGTCTCGGCGTCCAACGCGACTTCATCGACGTCCGCGATGTCGCCCGCGCCGTCCACGCCGCCTCGCTCTCCGCCGCACAAGGCGTGATCAACATCGGCTCGGGCCGTGCCGTACGCCTCCGCGACGCCGCCGCCGTCCTCGCCCGCGTCGCCGGCTACGGCGGCGCCCTGCACGAACTCGACGGCCCGCCCGGCCCCATGAGGCCGACCATCGGCCACCCCCGCAGCGAACCAGACCACGCGGCCCCGGTCGCGTACCCCTATCCGGACGGCTGCGGCAGCTGGCAGCAGGCCGATGTGCGCACCGCACGCGACCGGCTCGGCTGGCGGCCCCGGATCAACCTCGAGGAATCCCTCGCCGACATCTGGATGGAGGCGGCATGCCGTATCTGACCAGCACCCCAGCGGGCACCGCGAGCACGGACTTAGCGATCGGCTTCGGCATCCCCGGCTATGCGCACCCCCTCGTCGCTCCCGTCGAGTGGGGCGAACTCACCCGCCCCGGCACCCCCTTGCACTGGGTCGTCCTGAGCGTGGCCAACGGTCCCGGCACGCGACCCGACCCGCACTGCCTCGAGGCCGCCGGACGGCTTCGCAACGCGGGGGTCCGGATCCTCGGGCACCTGGACACCACCTACGGTGCGCGCACCTTCGGCGAGCTGATCTCCGACGCCCACCGGTATCTCGACTGGTACCGGGTCGACGGCTTCCTCCTGCACCGCTGCCCCACCGAACGCACCGCGCTCCCCGAGATCCGCCGCACGGTCACCACGCTCCGCGCACTCCGTGACGACGCGCACATCGTCTTCGGCCACGGCACCCACCCCCACCCCGGTTACGCCGAGAACGCCGACCAGTTGGTGACCTTCTCCGGCCCCTGGAGCGACTACCGCTGGTCGCAGGTCGCCGAGTGGACCGCCGACTATCCGCCCGAGCGCTTCTGCCACTTCGTGCACGGTGTGCCGCGCGGCCACCTGGACGAGGCGCTGCGCATCGCCCGCTGGCAGGGCGCCTCGACGATCTACTTCACCGACCGCACGGACCAGGGCGGGCGCGTCGACCCCTGGGAGACGATGCCCGGTTACTGGGACGAAATCGTCTCGCGGGTCGGAACGGGTGTCTCGGAATGAAGAAGGGCGTGGCAGTGTTACGGCAAGAACAACTGTAGTGATTGACCGACCAACGGAGTCCCCGTGTCGCTGCCACCCCTGGTCGAGCCAGCTTCTGAGCTCACCGTAGACGAGGTCCGCAGGTACTCCCGCCACCTGATCATCCCCGACGTGGGCATGGACGGGCAGAAGCGGCTGAAGAACGCCAAGGTGCTCTGTGTGGGCGCCGGCGGCCTCGGATCGCCGGCGCTGATGTACCTGGCCGCGGCGGGCGTGGGCACGCTCGGCATCGTGGAGTTCGACGAGGTCGACGAGTCGAACCTGCAGCGCCAGATCATTCACAGCCAGGCGGACATCGGCCGCTCCAAGGCCGAGTCGGCGCGCGACTCCGTGCTGGGCATCAACCCGTACGTGAACGTGATCCTTCACGAAGAGCGGCTCGAGGCCGAGAACGTGATGGACATCTTCAGCCAGTACGACCTGATCGTCGACGGCACGGACAACTTCGCGACCCGCTACCTGGTCAACGACGCGTGCGTGCTGCTGAACAAGCCGTACGTGTGGGGCTCGATCTACCGCTTCGACGGCCAGGCCTCGGTCTTCTGGTCCGAGCACGGCCCCTGCTACCGCTGCCTCTACCCGGAGCCCCCGCCGCCGGGCATGGTCCCCTCCTGCGCCGAGGGCGGCGTCCTGGGCGTGCTGTGCGCGTCCATCGGCTCCATCCAGGTCACCGAGGCGATCAAGGTCCTCACCGGCACGGGCGAGCCGCTCGTCGGCCGCCTGATGATCTACGACGCCCTGGAGATGCAGTACCGCCAGGTCAAGGTCCGCAAGGACCCGAACTGCGCGGTCTGCGGCGAGAACCCCACCGTCACCGAACTCATCGACTACGAGGCCTTCTGCGGCGTCGTGTCCGAGGAGGCCCAGGAGGCGGCCGCCGGCTCGACGATCACTCCCAAGCAGCTCAAGGAGTGGATCGACGACGGCGAGAACATCGAGATCATCGACGTCCGCGAGATCAACGAGTACGAGATCGTCTCGATCCCCGGCGCCAAGCTGATCCCGAAGAACGAGTTCCTCATGGGCGCCGCCCTGGAGACCTTGCCGCAGGACAAGAAGATCGTCCTGCACTGCAAGACGGGTGTCCGCAGTGCGGAAGTCCTCGCCGTGCTGAAGTCCGCGGGCTTCGCCGACGCGGTCCACGTCGGCGGCGGCGTGATCGGCTGGGTCAACCAGATCGAGCCGGAGAAGCCGGTCTACTAGGCGTACGGCTTCTTCGGAGGAGGGGCTCGGCACCGCGTGTGCCGGGCCCCTTTCCCTTCCCGTTGCCCGAGGAGGCCTTGGCCGGTGCGGCCGGCCCTCGACGAGGTCTACGAGGCGCAGACCTTGCCGTCCTTCGGCACGGTCCCGTCCAGGAGATAGCTGTTCACGGTCGAGTCGACGCAGTCGCTCCCGCTCCCGTACGCCCCATGGCCCTCGCCCTTCCAGGTGAGCTCCACTCCGACGCCCTTGCCCAGCTCGTCGGCCATCCTGCGGGCGCCCTCGTACGGCGTCGCCGGATCCCCCGTGTTGCCGACGACCAGGATGGGCTTGGCTCCCGGCGCGCTGACCTCCGGGTTGTCGTACTGACCGGCCACCGGCCAGTCGTGACACCAACCCGCCGTGTCCCATCCCATGAAGTCCCCGAAGACGGGGGAGATCTTCTCGAACTCGGGCAGCAGCTTCTTCGTCTCCTCGGGCGCCGGCCGCTGCTTGTCGTCCAAGCACGATATGACCCGTTGTGAATGTGTCGTCGTGCCGTAGTGCCCCAAGGGGTCGCGGTCGTTGTAGCCGTCGGCGAGCTCCAGCAGCTGCGAGCCGTCCCCGTTCTCGGCCTGCTTGAGGGCGCTGGTCAGGCGCGGCCAGCCCTCCTTGCTGTACAGCGGCAGGACGATGCCGGTGAGCGCGAGGGTCTGGGTGAGCTTGCGCCCGCCGTCCGTCGGCAGCGGCTTCGCGTCGATCCGCTTCAGCAGGTCCACGATTTTCTCGGAGCCCTGCTTCGGGTCCTGGCCCGTGGACTTGAGGTAGTCGTCCAGGGCGCGCTGGAAGCCCAAGGTCTGGTTCTTGGCGTGACCCACCGTGTCGGCGCTCGGGTCGACGACGGCGTCCAGGATCAGGCGTCCCACGTTCTTGGAGAACAAGTGGGCGTACACCCCGCCGAGTTCGGTGCCGTAGGAGATGCCGAAGTAGTGCATCTTCTGGTCGCCGAGGACTTGGCGCAGCAGGTCCATGTCGCGGGCGGTGTCCGTCGTCGAGACGTGCGAGAGCAGCTTCCCGGCGGCCTTCTCACAGCCCTTGCCGAAGTCGGCGGCGTCCTTGAAGTACGCAGCCTCCTCGGTCGCGTCGTCCGGTGTGGCGTCCACCGACTCGGCGGCCTGGATCGCCTTGTCGCTGCGACAGCGCACGCCCTCGCTGGCGGCGACGCCGCGCGGGTCCCAGCTCACCAGGTCGTACCGCTCGTGGAGCTCGCCGACGACGCTTTCATACGCGGGCATCGTGGAGACGCCCGAGCCGCCGGGGCCGCCGAAGTTGAACAGGAGGGAGCCGATGCGCTTGCCCTGGCCTCCGGTGGCCTTCGAGCGGATGAGCGCGAGGCCGATCGTCTCGCCGTCCGGCTTCGCGTAGTCAAGCGGCGCCTTCAGCGTCGCGCACTGCCAGCCGCTACCCGGGGCGGGAGAGTCCGAAGTGCCCTTGCAGCGGCCCCAGTCGAGCTTCTGCGAGGTGAGCGAGGCGGGCAGCCCGGAGGCCGCGCCGGAGGAAGGGGCGGCGGCCGACGGCGTATCGCCGTTCTTCCCCTCGTCCTTGCCGTCCCCCGACGAGCCGCTGCTGCAGCCGGCCACCAGCAACGCGGCGGCGGCCGCGGCCGTCCATCGTGCGAAACGCGTCATGAGCTTCCCCTCGCCCGTGATCCGCCCGAAGTCGCGGATCACATGCAGGCCATATTAGGCGTCGACGGTCAGTCGCCACCGAGCCCTGTGGATAACTCTTTGACCTGTGGTTTTCTAAGAGCAGATGGTCCCGGCCGCTGGCAGGGTCCCCTCCAGCAGATAGCCGTTCACAGCGCCTTGCACGCACTTGTTCTTGCTGTCGTACGCCCCGTGCCCCTGGCCCTTGTACGTCAGCTCGACGCCGACTCCCTTGCCCAGCGCGTCCACCATCTTCTTCGCGCCCTCGTACGGTGTGGCCGGGTCGCCGGTGTTGCCGACCACGAGGATCGGTGCCGCACCGGCTGCGCTGACGTCCGGGTGGTCGGCGGCGCCTGCCACGGCCCAGTCGGTGCAGGTGACCATGCCCCAGGCCAGATAGTCGCCGAACAGCGGCGAAGCGGCCCGGAACTCGGGCAGTTTCGACTCCACGTAGTTCGAGGTGTAACGCGGCTTGTCGTCCGCGCAGTTGATGGAGACGTTCGCCGCGACGAGGTTGCTGTACTGGCCGTTCTCGTTGCGGCCGTTCATCGAGTCCGACAGCAGCATCAGCACCCTGCCGTCACCGTCGTACGCCTGCTCCAGCCCCTCCGTCAGGTACTCCCAGAAGTCCTTGGAGTACAGCGCCTGCGCGATGCCGTTGGTCGCGGCGGTCTGCGTGAGCTCGCGGGGGAAGACGCCGGGGATGGGCTTGCGGTCGAGATCCCTCAGCAGCTTGGCGATGCGGTCCTTGACGTCCTGCGGGGTGTCGCCGATCGGGCAGGGTTCGGTCTTCGAGGTGCAGTCGGCGGCGAAGTTGTCGAGCGCGAGCTGGAAGCCCTTGGCCTGCCCGAGCGAGCTCTGCTCGGGGTTCTGCGTCGGGTCGACGACCGCGTCGAAGACGGCGCGTCCCACGTTCTTGGGGAACAAGTGGGCGTAGACACCGCCCAGTTCGGTGCCGTACGAGATGCCGAAGTAGTGCAGCTTGTCGTCGCCGAGCACCTGACGCATCAGGTCCATGTCGCGGGCCGCGTCGGTCGTGCGCAGATGGGGGAGGGTCTTGCCGGAGTGCTTCTCGCAGTCCCCGTTGAACGTCTTGGTGTTCTCCAGGAGCTTCTGCTGCTCGGCGGTGTCGTCCGGGGTGGCGTCCTGCTGGAAGTACACGTCGAGCTGGCTGTCGTTCTCGCACTTCACACCATCGCTGCGGCCGACCCCGCGCGGGTCGAAGCTCACCAGGTCGTAGCGGGTGCGCAGCTTGGCGTAGCCCTCGCCGAAGGCGGGCAGTGTGGTGACACCCGAGCCGCCGGGGCCGCCGAAGTTGAAGATGAGGGAGCCGATGCGCTTGCTCTGGTCGCCGCTCGTCGTCGCCCGGATCAGCGCCAGCCCGATCGTGTCGCCCTTGGGGTCGGACCAGTCGAGGGGCACCTTCAGTGTGGCGCACTGCCACTCCGTACCGCCCGGCAGGGGCGAGGGAGGATTGCCGCCGCCTTCGGACGCGGACGGTGCCGGGCACTCCTTCCAGCTCAGCTTCTGGGCCGTCAGGTCCTCTTCCTTGGACTCGCCGCTGCAGCCCGTCATCAAGGAGGTCAGCAGGACGGCGGTGACGGTCAGGGCAGCGACGCGCAGCTGGGGAGGGTTCGGCATATTCCCCATCCTGCGGGCGTGCGGAGCGGGGCGCGCGGGGCGCGAGCCGTGTGGGTGAGGGCGCGCCGCGGACTCGTAGGGGATGGCCTGCGGATTCGTACGGGATGGTTCTGTGGACGCCGTACGGGATGGCCGTACGCCCGCCTAGAGCGCTCCCTTGCGCGTCAGGTGGTTGAAGAACAGCCACCCCGGGAGCACCGGAAGCCACAGTGTCAGCAGCCGGTACAGCAGCACCGCGGGCGCCGCGACCTCCTTGGGGAGGCCGACGGCGATCAGACCGAGCGTGAGGCTGGCCTCGACCGCGCCGACGCCGCCGGGGGTCGGCGCCGCCGAGCCGAGCGCGTTACCGGCGAGGAAGACGACGGCGACGCTGGCGAGGCTGAGCGTGGTGGTCTCCTCGTGGCCGAACGCGCGGATCGAGGCGTCCAGGCACATCACGAAGCAGGCGGTGAGCAGCAGCATGCCGCCGATGCCGGTGACCAGCTTCTGCGGCCGCTGCAGCACGTCGAGCATGCGCGGTACGACGCCCGCGAACAGCGACCTCACGCGCGTGACGATGAATTTGCGCAGGAACGGCACCGACGTCACCACGAGGACCAGCACCGCGACCGTCAGCAGACCCGCGATGACCGTGCGGGACGGCGACAGGGACGGCGTCTTCTCGGTGCCGGTCAGATAGCCGAAGGACAGCAGCATCAGGATGTGGCAGCCGAGCCCGAACAGCTGCGACGCCCCGACGCTCGCCACCGCGAGACCCGGCCGCACCCCGGCGCGCTGCAGGAAACGCGTGTTGAGCGCGACACCGCCGACCGCGGCGGGCGCCACGATCTTCACGAACGAACCGGCGACCTGTGCCGCCACGGTCCGCAGGAACGGCACCCGCTCGGGCACGAAGCCGAGCAGGCTCATCGCCGCCGCGAAGTAGCTCAGCGCCGAGAACAGCACGGCCGCGGCGACCCAGCCCCACTCGGCGTTGTCGAAGAGGGTCCCGAACTCGATGTGGGTGAGCTGCGTCAGCAGGAAGTACGCGCCGATCGCACCGGCGATGAAACTGATCAGCGTGCGCGGCCGGACGCGCTCCAGTCGAGCCGGTTCGACCGGTGCCTGCGGCCTGATCAGCAGCACCTGATGGCGGATCTGGGTGAGCAGATCCTCCTCGCGCGCCTCCTCCAGAGCCTCGTCGATCGCCCGCTTCTCGGCCCGCTGCTCGGCACGTACGGCCTTCTTGCCGGGCTTCTCCGGTACGGGCGCTGTGGCTTCCTTGGCCTCTTCGGTGCGGGCGAGCTTGTCCAGCCGGGAGGCCTCCAGGACGGCCTCGCGCTCGCGGTGCGCGCGCTCCCGTGCCAGTTTCCGCAGCGTCGCGCGCGTGGAGCGCGTCAGCGCGATCGGCTGCAGCATCGGCAGACAGTCCGCGACCGCGTCCGGGCCGAGCACGCCGACCGCCGACGCGACCGCGCGCTCCGCGCCCACGCGCAGTCCGAGGGTGGTGACCAGCTGGGCGATGTCCATGCGCAGCAGCAGGTCCCCCGCCGCGATCTCGCCGCCCCGCAGATCGGTGAGGATCACCGTGCCGGAACGATCCACCAAAATCGCGTCACCCGCGAGCCTGCGGTGCGCGATGCGCCGGGACTGCAGGGCCTGCACCTGATGCCAGGTGTCGCGCAGCAGCTCGTCGGTGATGAGCTCGTCGGGCAGCGAGTCGAGCGTGCGGCCACCCGTGTGCTCGTAGACGAGCATCACGGCGTCCGGACCGAGTTCGGAGGTCGCGATCAGCTTGGGCGCGTTCGCCCCGGCCGCGATGGCCGCGTACGCGAGGAGCGCCTCCTGCTCCAGGGCCTGGCGCAGCGACTGGAGACTGCGGCGCGTGGTGATGCCGCGCAACGTCAGGCGGCGCCATACGCGGTAGAAGAAGCCCTGAGCCTGCTGCTCGCGGTCGACCACTGTGACGTCCAGTGGCCGGCCGTCCTCCAGGGTGACGAAGTAGCGCCGGCCGCGGTCGCCGTTCTCCGTGGCCTCCGGCGACTCCTCGCGGGCCGCGGTCACCGGGTGGAAGCCGACGTGCCGCAGGCCCGCCATCAGCGTCCGCCCGGTGGGCCGCACGTTCGGCGAGCCGACCGCGTACAGCGTCCCGTACGCGACGGTCCAGCCGATCAGCACGGTGAGGATGATCGAGAACGGCGTCGTATAGCCCGTGACCAGCATGGAGAAGGCGTCGAGGAGCAGCACCACCCAGAGCACCGCACGCCAGCGCGGCCTGCGGGACATGCCGACGGCCGTCATATAGGCGATGACCGGTGCGAGATAGCCGTGCACGGGGTCGGTGAGGGCGTGGATGTCACCGGGCGAGGGCTGGGTGAGCGCCTCCTGGATGGAGTCCGGGGCCGCCTTCGCGACCCATAGGTCTGTGGCGAGCGTCACTCCGTGCGCCAGGACCGCGGCGAGGACGCCGTCGGCGATGCGCAGCCCGTCCCGCTTGATCAGCCGCTCGATCGCGAAGGCAACGGGAACCAGGAGGATCGCGATACTCGACGCCAGACCCGCGATCTTGATCAGCAGATCGGGTGCCTGGCCCGTGCCCTTGTTGATGTCCTGTTCGAGCCCCGAGGTGGTGCCGTGCGCGAACGCGGCGATGGCGAGCAGCACGACGATCGCGAGGAATCCGACCAGGAGCCGCATCAGATCGGACGGACGGTGCACGCGCGCGGGGAGCAGTGGTTCGTCGCCCTCGACCTCGTCGGCGTGGGCTTCGTCACCGCAGTCGGCGCCCTGCTTGACCTGCTTCTTCTCGTTTTCGTGCGTCTTAGGGGCGGGCTCGTGCGTCTCAGGCGTGGACGTTTCGCCTGCCGTGGAGGCCGAATCGCTCGCCCCGGAGGCTGTGTCCTTCTCGCCTTTCTCGTCGACGCCGTCGGCGTCCGGGCGCGACGAGGCCTCGGAGGTGCCCTCCGCGTCTTCGGGGTGCACGCCCTGCTGCCTCATCGTCTCTTCTTGATCTCGTATCACCAGTCACCGCCCGCACGATGGTGGCATGCCCGGCCGACACACGGGGGCATCAGGGTGCAAATGCGGGGGCGCACAGTCTGCCCCAAGCGTCGTCGCGGGGCGAGGGATACGCACAGTCGTCACCGCGTCACATTGTCGGTGGGGTGGGGCAGGATGGGGCGGATGAGCGAGGAGAGCCTTCCGGCGGACGCCCTGCCGGAGTACGCGGAGCGGGTCCTCGAGGTCGCCGAGCTGATCCCGCCCGGGCGCGTCATGACGTACGGCGACGTCGCCGAATGGCTGGGGGAGGGCGGGCCGCGCCAGGTGGGCCGCGTGATGGCCCTCTACGGAGGAGCGGTTCCGTGGTGGCGCGTCGTACGCGCGGACGGCGTGCTGCTCCCGGGCCACGAGCTGGAGGCGCTGGCCCACTACCGCGACGAGGCCACGCCCCTGAAGGAGGCGAGCAGAGCCTCCGAGGGGCATCAGCCGCGCATCGACATGAGACGGGCGCGATGGGACGGCGGCGAGCGCGCGGAAGGTCACACCTGACAGCTTCCGCCATCGGACGGGCGGAAGGGGAACCTGTGGCCCGTACGGAGGAAACGAGGCACATCCGTGACATGCCGTACGTTCGTGAAGCGAGGGACGCACGTGGCGTGAGGGAAGAAGGGGAAGCCCTCCTTCCACGTAGCTCACCGGCGTAGCGTCGTCGGCGCGCGTCTCCCTCACCCCGCGGCCACCGCCCTCCACACGCGGCGGCCTTTCCACCCGTCGCCCGACCACCACCCCTCCATGACGGCGCTCCGCGCCGGCAGTGTCAAACCGCACAACCACCAGGACCGGCGAACCACGTGAGCTCCTCTTCTTCCACCAGGCGCTTGGCGCACCCCCAGGTGCGCCAAGGGACCCGCGGCGCGTACCGACTGGTGCGTACCCCGCCGGCCCGGGTGGATCCCCCTCGTCTGGACGCAGGGCAGCGCGCGGTGGTTGACCACAGGAGCGGTCCGTTGCTCGTTCTCGCAGGTCCGGGCACCGGCAAGACGACCACGCTCGTCGAGTCCGTGGCCGCCCGGATCGCACGGGACGGCGACCCGGAGCGGGTCCTGGTGCTGACGTTCAGCAGGAAGGCGGCCGTCGAACTGCGCGACCGCATGGCACTGCGCATAGGGGCCGCCCGCGCGCCCCAGGCCACGACCTTCCACTCCTTCTGCTACGCCCTGGTCCGTGCCCACCAGGACAGCGACCTGTTTGTGGAGCCGCTGCGCCTGCTGTCCGGTCCCGAACAGGACGTGGCCGTGCGTGGGCTGCTCGCGGGCCAGCCCGACCTGGAGCGGCTGGGCCTCGCGCATGTGCGCTGGCCCGACGAGCTGCGCGCCTGCCTGACCACCCGCGGCTTCGCCGACGAGGTCCGCGCGGTCCTCGCCCGCAGCCGTGAACTCGGCCTGAGCCCCGATGCTCTGGACGCCTTCGCCCGGCGCATCGGCCGCCCCGACTGGGGTGCGGCGGCGGCCTTCCTCGCCGAGTACCTCGACGTTCTCGACCTGCAAGGAGTACTCGACTACGCGGAACTGGTCCACCGCGCGGTGCTGCTCGCCCGGCGCCCCGAGGTCGCCGAGCGCCTCGCTGCCCAGTACGACGCCGTCTACGTGGACGAGTACCAGGACAGCGACCCCGCGCAGGTGCGGCTGCTGCGTGCCCTCGCGGGTGGCGGGCGCACACTCGTCGCCTTCGGCGACCCCGACCAGTCGATCTACGCCTTCCGGGGCGCCGACGTGAACGGCATCCTGGACTTCCCCGACGCCTTCCCGCGCGCGGACGGCCGCCCGGCGCCGGTCGAGGTCCTCAGGACGTCCCGTCGCTCGGGCGCCGCCCTGCTGGGCGCCACCCGCCTGGTCACCCAGCGCATGCCGCTGACCCGTCTCCCGGCGGAGAAGGTACGCGCCCACCGCGAGCTGTCCCCGGTACGGGACGGGGGGCGCGTCGAGGTCTACACGTACCCGACGCCGGGCACGGAGCTCGACAACATCGCGGACATCCTGCGCCGCGCCCACCTGGAGGACGGCGTCCCCTGGAGCGACATGGCCGTCCTGGTGCGCGCGGGCTCCCGAACGATCCCCACGATCCGGCGGGCACTCACTGCCGCGGGGGTGCCGCTCGACATCGACGGCGACGATCTGCCGCTGCGGCACGAGCCCGCGGTCGCGCCGCTGCTGACGGCGTTGCGGGCGGTGGCACAAGCAGAGCTGGGTGAGGATTCCGGCACTGAACCGGCCGCACCCACAGAAGGCGAAGACACCCGCGGCGAGGAACCCGAAGAGGGCACCCACTCCGACTTCGAAGGGGCCATCGGTTCCGAGGAAGTCAGCGGCTCCGAGGGCGCCATCGGTTCCGAGGACGTCACCGGCGAAGAGGCCGCCGACTCTGAGGAAGTCACCGGATCCGCGGACGTCACCGGCTCCGACACCGGCTCCAAGGACGTCACCGGTTCCGAGGGTGACACCGGCTCTGAAGCAGCCGCAGACTCTGAAGCAGCCGCAGACTCCGAAGCGTCCGCGGTCGAGCCGCCCTGGCTCGACACCGAAACCGCGCTCACCCTGCTCGCCTCGCCCCTCGCGAGCATGGACGCCGCCGATCTGCGGCGCCTGGGCCGCGCGCTGCGCGACGAGGAGCGCGCCGCCGGCAACCTCGTACCGCCGCCGTCCGACGACCTCCTCGCTCGCGCGCTGGCCGAGCCGGAGCGGCTCGTCGCGCACGACCCGGCGTACGCCCGAGGAGCCCAGCGCCTTGGCGCGCTGCTGCGCAAGGCACGAGAGCGCCTCGCGGGCGGTGGGACGGCCGAGGAGGCGCTCTGGGACCTCTGGGAGGGCACCCCGTGGCCGCAGCGCCTGGAGCGGGCTGCCCGGCGCGGCGGCGCGGCCGGGCGCAACGCCGACCGGGACCTCGACGCGGTGTGCGCGCTGTTCGCGACCGCGGCGCGCGCCGAGGAGCGCACCGGGGGCCGCGGCGCCCTCAACTTCCTCGAGGAGATCGAGGCCGAGGACATCGCCGCCGACACGCTCACCCGCAGGGCCGTACGCCCCGAAGCCGTACGCCTGATGACCGCGCACCGCTCCAAGGGCCTGGAGTGGCGCCTCGTCGTCGTCGCGGGCGTCCAGGAGGGCCTGTGGCCGGATCTGCGCCGCCGCGGCTCCCTGCTGGAGGCGGACCGCATCGGACGCGACGGCCTCGCCGAACCCCTCACGCCCGGAGCACTCCTCTCCGAAGAGCGCCGTTTGTTCTACGTGGCCGCCACGCGCGCGCGTGAACGCCTCGTCGTCACCGCCGTGAAGGCCCCCGCCGACGACGGCGACCAGCCCTCCCGCTTCCTCACCGAACTCGGCGTCGAGGCCAAGGACGTGACCGGCCGCCCGCGCCGCCCGCTGTCCGTCGCCGCACTGGTCGCCGAGCTGCGCGCCACGACCGTCGACCCGCGCGTCTCGGACGCCCTCAGGCAGGCCGCGGCCCGCCGCCTCGCCCGACTCGCCGCGCTCGCCGACGAGGACGGGCGTCCGCTGGTCCCCTCCGCGCACCCCTACCGCTGGTGGGGCATGTACGAGCCGACCGAGAGCAAGGTCCCGCTGCGCAACCGGGACCAGCCCGTCGTGCTCTCCGGAAGCGCCCTCGACCAGCTCGCCAACACCTGTGCCCTGCAGTGGTTCCTGGGCCGCGAGGTGAAGGCGGACGCGCCCGCGACCGCCGCCCAGGGATTCGGCAATGTGGTGCACGTCCTCGCCGACGAGGTCGCGTCCGGACACACCCCCGCCGACCTGGCCGTCCTCATGGAGCGCCTCGACTCCGTGTGGAACGCGCTCGCCTTCGACGCGCCCTGGAAGTCCGCCCAGGAGAAGGAGCACGCGCGCGTGGCGCTCGAACGCTTCCTGAGGTGGCACGTCATGGACCGCACCGGACGTACGCCGGTGGCCAGCGAGCACGACTTCGACGTGACGCTCGAAGCGGGCTCCTACGAAGTACGCATCCGCGGCTCCATGGACCGCGTCGAGGCGGACACCGAGGGCCGCGCCTATGTGGTGGACTTCAAGACCGGCAAGCAGGCGCCGAGCGCCGCCGAGGTGACACACCACCCGCAGCTCGCCGTCTACCAGCTCGCCGTCCGCGAAGGCGCCGTCGACGACGCCTTCGACGGCGCACGCCCCGAGCCGGGCGGCGCCGAACTCGTCCAGCTGCGCCAGGGCGCCGCCAAGAAGAACGGCGGCGAGATTCTCCCCAAGGTGCAGGCCCAGGAGCCCCTGGAGGGCGAGTGGGTGGGCGACCTCCTGGCCACGGCCGCCGGAAAGGTTCTCGACGAACGGTTCTCGCCGACGACGGGACAACACTGCACGCACTGCGCGTTCCGGGCGTCGTGCAGCGCCCGGCCGGAGGGGCGGCACGTCGTCGAGTGAGGTGCCCGAGGGACGTCACACAGACGAGTGATGTACGGCACCACGTGTGCTGACCAGCGGTTCTTTCGCCTCGACGGCCGATGTGGCCCCGGCTGTCAGTGGGCGCCGCTAGCCTCTCTGAGGTGTCCGCCCGTATCACCGATCCCGAGCAGCTCAAGGAGCTCCTCGGGATCCCCTTCACCCCGGAGCAGACGGCCTGCATCATCGCACCGCCCGCCCCGCAGGTGATCGTGGCCGGAGCCGGTTCGGGCAAGACCACGGTGATGGCGGCGCGCGTGGTGTGGCTGGTCGGCACCGGACAGGTCGCCCCCGAGCAGGTCCTCGGCCTGACGTTCACCAACAAGGCGGCGGGCGAACTCGCCGAGCGCGTCCGCAAGGCGCTCATCAAGGCGGGCGTCACCGACCCGGACGTGATCGACCCCGACAACCCGCCGGGCGAGCCGGTCATCTCCACGTACCACGCCTTCGCGGGCCGCCTGCTGACCGACCACGGGCTGCGCATCGGCCTCGAACCCACGTCCCGCCTGCTCGCCGACGCCACCCGCTACCAGCTCGCCGCGCGCGTGCTGCGCGAGGCACCGGGGCCGTACCCGGCGCTGACCCGCTCCTTCCCCGACCTCGTCGGCGACCTCCTCACGTTGGACTCCGAACTCGCCGAACACCTTGTACGCCCCGAGGACCTGCGCGCATACGACGCCGAGCTACTGCGGTTCCTGGAAGGCGCCAAACTCACCAACGCCGACCTGCGCAAGGTCCCCGAAGCGGCTGCGGCCCGGCGTGAACTCGCCGAGCTGGTGGGCCGCTATCGCGCGGCCAAGCGCGAGCGCGACCTCCTCGACTTCGGCGACCAGATCGCCCTTTCGGCCACCCTCGCCCGCACCCGCCCCGAGGTCGGAGAGATCCTGCGCGACGAGTTCCGCGTGGTTCTGCTGGACGAGTACCAGGACACCTCGGTGGCCCAGCGTGTCCTGCTCGCGGGGCTGTTCGGCGGCGGCACGGGGCACCCCGTGACCGCGGTCGGCGACCCCTGCCAGGCGATCTACGGCTGGCGCGGCGCCTCCGTCGCCAACCTCGACGACTTCCCCGAGCACTTCGCGCACCCTGACGGCCGCCCCGCGATCCGTCAGGCGCTCAGCGAGAACCGTCGCAGCGGCGGCCGCCTCCTCGACCTCGCCAACGGCCTCGCGGAGCCCCTGCGCGCCATGCACGCGGGCGTGGAGGCCCTCCGCCCCGCTCCCGGAGCCGAGCGCGACGGCCTGGTCCGCTGCGCGCTGCTGCGCACCCACGCCGAGGAGATCGACTGGCTCGCCGACTCCCTCGCGCATCTCGTACGCACCGGAAAGGCGCCGGGCGAGATCGCGGTCCTGTGCCGTACGGCCGGCGACTTCGCCGAGATCCAGGGTGCGCTCGTCGCCCGCGACATCCCCGTCGAGGTGGTGGGCCTCTCCGGATTGCTGCACCTTCCCGAGGTCGCCGATCTCGTCGCCGTCTGCGAGGTCCTCCAGGACCCCGGCGCCAATGCCTCTCTGGTCCGCCTGCTCACCGGCCCGCGCTGGCGGATCGGCCCCCGCGACCTCGCCCTCCTGGGACGACGCGCCCGCCTTCTTGTGTCCCACGCGCGCGTGGGGGCCGACGACGACCCGGACCGCAGGCTCGCCGCGGCCGTCGAGGGGGTCGATCCGGCCGAGGTGATATCGCTCGCGGACGCGCTCGACACGTTCCTGGAGATGCCCATGGAGGCCGAGGGAGACGACGACGGGCTGCCTTTCTCGCCGGACGCACGCGTGCGGTTCGCTCGGCTCGCCGCCGAGCTGCGCGACCTGCGCCGCTCGCTCGCCGACCCGCTGATGGACGTCCTGCACCGGGTGCTCGCCGTCACCGGTCTGGAGGTCGAGCTCTCCGCGTCCCCGCACGCCCTGGCCGCCCGCCGCCGCGAGACCCTGTCGAACTTCCTGGACATCGCCGCGTCCTTCGCCGCGGGCGACGGCGAGGCGACCCTGCTGGCCTTCCTCGGCTTCCTGCGCACCGCCGCGCAGTACGAGAAGGGCCTCGACAACGCCCTGCCCGGCGGCGAGAACACCGTCAAGGTGCTCACCGCGCACAAGTCCAAGGGCCTGGAGTGGGACGTTGTCGCGGTGCCCGGCCTCGTCACCGGCACCTTCCCCAGCACCCAGGGCCGCGAGAAATGGACCGCCCAGGGCAAGGTCCTGCCGCACGAGCTGCGCGGAGACGCCGACACGCTGCCCGACATCGACGCCTGGGACGCCAAGGGCATCAAGGCCTTCCACGAGGCCATGAAGGACCACCAGCACACCGAGGAACTCCGCCTCGGCTACGTCACCTTCACCCGCCCCCGCTCGCTCCTGCTCGGCTCCGGTCACTGGTGGGGACCCTCCCAGAAGAAGCCGCGCGGCCCCTCGGACTTCCTGCACGCCCTGTACGAGCACTGCGCGGCCGGACACGGTGAGATCGAGGTCTGGGCGGACGAGCCCGCGCAGGACGAGGAGAACCCCGCCCTGCGCGAGGCGGCCGCCGACCACGCGTGGCCGCTCCCGCTCGACGACATGGCACTCGCCCGCCGCCGCGCGGCCGCCGAGACCGTACTCGCCCACCTGGAGCGGGTGGCGTCCCACGAGGAGGACCACCCCGGGGCTGAGGGGGGCCGGCCCCGGGCCGCCCACGACCCGTCCTCGTACGACGATCCGGACTGGCCACCTCCGCCGGAGGACGACGAGTCCCCCTACGGCGAATCCCCCTACGACGATTCCCCCCACGACGCGTTCCCTTACGACGAGTCCCCCTACGGAGAAGACGACTTCCCCGACGGAGACGACTCCGACTGGGACTCCTGGGCGACGGACCGCCCTGGGCAGCACGCGACCGACCGGTCGCCCGCCCGTCCGACGGTTCCGCACCAGGGGACGGCCCCGCAGGCGCGTCCTCATCCCGAAGACCCGGCGCACCTCACTCCCGAGGAGGCCCGCACCCTCGCCTCCTGGGACCGCGACCTGGACGCGCTGACCGGAGAACTCCTGCGGGCCCGCGCGAGCGTCACGGACGTACCCCTGCCGTCGTCGCTGACCGCCTCGCAGCTGCTGCGGCTGGCCGCAGACCCGGACGGCTTCGCGCAGGAGCTGGCACGCCCCATGCCGCGCCCCCCACAGCCCGCCGCGCGCCAGGGCACGCGCTTCCACGCCTGGGTGGAGTCCCGCTTCGAAGAGCTGCGGCTGCCCATGCTGGAGCCGGAGGAGCTGCCCGGCAGTGAGGCCGAGATCGCCGACGAGCGCGATCTGGAGGCCCTCAAGGAAGCCTTCGAACGCACTCCGTACGCACACCGCACTCCCCACCGCGTCGAGGCACCCTTCCAGCTCGCGATCGCGGGACGGGTCGTACGCGGCCGTATCGACGCCGTCTACAGGGAGGACGACGGCGACGGGACGACATACGAGATCGTCGACTGGAAGACCAGCCGCAGCCGCACCGCGGACCCCCTCCAGCTCGCGCTCTACCGCCTCGCCTGGGCCGAGCAGCAGGGCGTGCCCCTGGAGTCCGTCAAAGCCGCGTTCCTGTACGTCCGCAGCGGCGAGGTCGTCCGACCGGGCGCCCTCCCGGACCGTGCCGCACTGGAGCGCCTGCTCATCGAAGACCCGGGAGGCCCACAGGAAGAGGCTCCCGGGGAACCGCCGGACGAACACGCCTCCGTGGGCGGATAGGCTCGTGAGCATGAGCAAGCCCGTTGACAATGCCGTCAGCACAGTCCGTACGTACATTCAGAACCACCGCGACGCCTTCCTCGGCGACCTCGCGGAGTGGCTGCGCATCCCCTCGGTGTCGGCTCAGCCCGACCACGCCGCGGACGTGGCGCGCAGCGCCGACTGGCTTGCCGCCAAGCTCCGGGAGACCGGCTTCCCGACCACGGAGGTCTGGCCGACCGCGGGCGCCCCGGCCGTCTTCGCCGAGTGGCCCTCCGAGGACCCGGGAGCCCCCACGGTTCTGGTCTACGGGCACCACGACGTGCAGCCAGCAGCCCGCGATGACGGCTGGGACACGGAGCCCTTCGAGCCGGAGATCCGCGGAAACCGCCTCTACGCGCGCGGGGCCGCAGACGACAAGGGCCAGGTGTTCTTTCACACACTCGGCGTCCGCGCTCACCTCGCCGCCACCGGGCGCACCGCGCCGGCGGTCCACCTCAAGCTCCTGATCGAGGGCGAGGAAGAGTCCGGTTCCCCGCACTTCCGTGACCTTGTCGAAGCGCGGGCGCAGCGGCTCGCCGCCGACGCCGTGATCGTCTCCGATACCGGCATGTGGTCCGAGGACACCCCCACGGTGTGCACCGGCATGCGCGGCCTCGCGGAGTGCGAGATCGAGCTGCATGGCCCCGAGCAGGACATCCACTCCGGCTCCTTCGGCGGCGCCGTACCCAACCCGGCGACCGCCGCCGCCCGACTCGTCGCGGCCCTGCACGACGAGCACGCGCGCGTGGCCGTGCCCGGCTTCTACGAAGGCATCACCGAACTCACCGACCGGGAGCGCGAACTCTTCGCCGAGCTGCCCTTCGACGAGGAGCGGTGGCTGCGCACGGCCAAGTCGACCGCCACCTACGGAGAGGCCGGACACACCACCCTGGAGCGCATCTGGGCCCGCCCGACCGCCGAGGTCAACGGGATCGGCGGCGGCTACCAGGGCCCCGGCAGCAAGACGATCATCCCGTCCTCGGCCATGGTGAAGCTCTCCTTCCGGCTCGTCGCGGGACAGGATCCGGACCGCATCGAGAAGGCCGTACGCGCCTGGGCGGCCGAACAACTGCCCGCGGGCATCCGGCACGAGATCACGTTCAGCGCGGCCACGCGCCCATGTCTCACGCCCCTGGACCACCCGGCCCTGCAGTCCGTCGCCCGCGCCATGGGCCGCGCCTTCGAGCAGCCGGTCCGCTTCACCCGCGAGGGCGGCTCGGGACCCGCGGCCGACCTCCAGGAGGTCCTCGGCGCCCCCGTGCTCTTCCTGGGCATCTCCGTCCCCTCCGACGGCTGGCACGCCCCCAACGAGAAGGTCGAACTCGACCTCCTCATGAAGGGCGTCGAAACCACCGCCCACCTGTGGGGCGATCTGGCCGAGAACTGGCCCGAGGCACACTGAACAAGGCATCCACGAAGAAGGCGATCCACGCCCTGAGGAGCACCAAGCACACCCGCACCGCCGTACGTCCTGCTGAACCGCCCGCCGAAATAACCGTTCCACCGGGGGAGTTGGAAGCACCCGTGACCACCTGGACCGACCGCACAGCCAACCGTCCCATCACGCTCACCGCCCCGAGTGGCATCGACCGGGCCGCCCACCACCGGCTCGACGAGGCCTGGCTCGCGGCGGCCTGGAGCCACCCCACGACCCGCGTCTTCGTGGTCTCTGGCGGTCAGGTGCTCATCGACGAGACGGCGGACGGCACCACCGAACTCGTGATGACCCCCTCCTTCGAGGCCCCGCTCACCGAGGCACACCGCTACTTCCTGGGCACGGACGACGACGGTGTGAGCTATTTCGCACTCCAGAAGGACGCGCTTCCCGGCCGCATCGACCAGTCCGCGCGCCCGGCGGGCCTGCGCGAGGCCGGACTGCTGCTGTCACCCCGCGACGCGGGCCTGATGGTGCACGCGGTCGCCCTGGAGAACTGGCAGCGACTGCACCGCTTCTGCTCGCGCTGCGGCGAGCGCACGGTCATCGCGGCCGCCGGCCACATCCGCCGCTGCCCCGCCTGCGGCGCCGAGCACTACCCGCGCACCGACCCGGCCGTGATCATGGCCGTCACGGACGACGACGACCGCATCCTGCTCGGCCGCCAGGTGCACTGGCCCGAGGGTCGCTTCTCCACGCTCGCCGGCTTCGTCGAGCCGGGCGAGTCCATCGAGCAGTCCGTGCGCCGCGAGGTCTTCGAGGAGGCGGGCGTCACGGTCGGCGAGGTCGAGTACATCGCCAGCCAGCCCTGGCCCTTCCCCTCCAGCCTCATGCTGGGCTTCATGGCCCGCGCCACCTCGTCGGAGATCGACGTCGACGGCGAGGAGATCCACGAGGCCCGATGGTTCTCCCGAGAAGACCTGCGGGCCGCCTTCGAGTCCGGGGAGGTGCTGCCTCCCTATGGAATCTCGATTGCGGCCCGTCTGATCGAGCTCTGGTACGGCAAGCCCCTGCCTACGCGGGGGAGCGCCGTCTAGCGCCTACGCCGCTCAGACGCCGATCTTCTGCTTGACCTGCGCCAGCGAAGGGTTCGTGAGCGTCGAACCGTCCGGGAAGAGAACGGTGGGAACCGTCTGGTTTCCGCCATTCGCCTTCTCCACGAACGCCGCGGACTGCGGGTCCTGCTCGATGTTGATCTCGTTGTACGTGATGCCCTCGCGGTCCATCTGGCTCTTCAGCCGACGGCAGTAGCCGCACCACGTGGTGCTGTACATCGTCACAGTGCCCTGCATGTCGATTGCGCTCCTTCACGGCTTCGGGGTGCTGGTCGCTGCCAGTGGAACGTATGTGACCTGGTTGTCATTCCCGTGGGGGGTATCCCGGCGGACGTGACGCCTGCCGCATTAGTACGACTGCAAGCGCCTCCCTGTGGACAACCGGCTCATCCGTCTCCGGCGACCTGGCAGCATGGCGGGGTGACAGCAGCAACGCACTCCACCCTCTTCCCGCAGGTTCCGGACACGGCCGATGCGGTGCTCGACGGGCTCGACCCCGAGCAGCGCGAGGTCGCCACCGCCCTGCACGGTCCGGTGTGCGTGCTGGCAGGCGCCGGCACGGGCAAGACGCGGGCGATCACCCACCGCATCGCCTACGGAGTGCGCGCCGGGATCCTCCAGCCCTCCAGCGTGCTGGCCGTCACCTTCACCAACCGCGCCGCGGGGGAGATGCGCGGCCGTCTCCGCCAGCTCGGCGCCGGCGGCGTCCAGGCCCGCACCTTCCACTCCGCCGCGCTGCGCCAACTCCAGTACTTCTGGCCGAAAGCAGTCGGCGGCAGCCTGCCCCGGCTCGTCGACCGCAAGATCCAGCTCGTCGCCGACGCGGCGGCCGCCTGCCGCATCCGCCTCGACCGGGGCGAACTGCGCGACGTCACCGGCGAGATCGAGTGGTCCAAGGTCACCCAGACCATCCCCGCCGACTATGCGGCCGCCGCCGCCAAGGCCGGCCGCGAAGCCCCCCGCGACCCGGCCGAGATCGCCCAGCTCTACTCGACGTACGAGGACCTCAAGCGCGACCGCGCGGTCATCGACTTCGAGGACGTCCTGCTGCTGACGGTCGCCATCCTCCAGGACCGGCACGACATCGCCGAGCAGGTGCGCTCCCAGTACCAGCACTTCGTGGTCGACGAGTACCAGGACGTCAGCCCCCTCCAGCAGCGCCTGCTGGACCTGTGGCTCGGCGAGCGCGACAGCCTCTGTGTCGTCGGTGACGCCAGCCAGACGATCTATTCGTTCACGGGTGCAACTCCCGACCATCTTCTCGACTTCCGCACCCGCCACCCCGGAGCCACCGTCGTCAAGCTCGTCCGCGACTACCGGTCTTCGCCTCAGGTCGTCCACCTTGCCAACGGTTTGCTCGCCCAGGCCCGCGGCCGGGCCGCAGAGCACCGCCTGGAGCTGATCTCCCAGCGCGCCCCGGGTCCGGAGCCCAGCTACGCCGAGTACACGGACGAGCCCGCCGAGGCCGAGGGCGCCGCCCGCCGCATCCGCGACCTCATCGCCTCCGGCGTCCCCGCGGGCGAGATCGCGATCCTCTTCCGTACGAACTCCCAGTCCGAGATCTACGAACAGGCCCTCGCCGACGCCGGAGTGCCCTACCAGCTGCGCGGCGCCGAGCGGTTCTTCGACCGCCCCGAAGTGCGCAAGGCAGGCGCCGCCCTGCGCGCCGCGGCCCGCTTCGGGGGCAATGACTCGCTGCTCGACGATGCCGTCGACCTCCCCTCACAGGTCCGTGCCGTGCTGTCCGGTGAAGGATGGACCAGCCGGCCCCCCGCCGGCTCCGGAGCGGTCAGAGAGCGCTGGGAGTCGCTGGCCGCCTTCGTGCACCTCGCCCAGGACTTCGCCGCCGCCAAGCCCGGCGCCACCCTCGGCGACTTGGTGGCGGAGCTCGACGAACGCGCGAGCGCCCAGCACGCCCCGACCGTGCAGGGCGTCACCCTTGCCTCGCTGCACTCCGCCAAGGGACTGGAGTGGGACGTCGTCTTCCTGGTCGGTGTCGCCGAGGGCATGATGCCGATCACCTACGCAAAGACCGACGAGCAGATCGAGGAGGAGCGCCGCCTCCTCTATGTCGGCGTCACCCGAGCCAGAGAGCACCTCTTCGTCTCCTGGGCGCTGTCCCGCTCGCCCGGCGGCAGGCCCAACCGCCGGCCCAGCCGTTTCCTCGATGGGCTGCGCCCGGGCTCCGTCGCCACCGCGGGGCGCGGCAGCGGCGGCGGCACGGGAGGCATCGAGCGCGGCATCGGAAGCAACGGCGGCACCGCCGTACGACGGACCAGCCGGACCCCGGCGCGCTGCCGGGGCTGCGGTCGCACCCTGACCGACGCCGGTGAGATGAAACTGATGCGCTGTGAGGACTGCCCCTCCGACATGGACGAGGGCCTCTACGAGCGGCTGCGCGAGTGGCGCGCGGTGCAGGCGCAGCGCAGTGGGCAACCCGCGTTCTGCGTCTTCACCGACAAGACACTGATGGCGATCGCCGAGACCGTGCCCGGCGACGAGGGCGAGCTCGCCCGGATCCCCGGAGTCGGAGTGCGCAAGCTCAACCGCTTCGGAGCCGATGTTCTTGCCATCTGCGCAGGTCGAGAGCTTGGAGGAGACGATGAAGATGACTGATACCAACTCGTCGAAAAAATAGTTTGCGCATGCCCCAGCAATCCCCATAGGTTCTTAGCACGGAAGCGGCGGCCTTCTCCAAGGCCCTGGTTCCGTGCTGTACTTAATAGCCGTCGGACTGGCTCACCCCAGTCCCCTTAGACGCCGAGAGGAGGCGATTCCAGTGATCAGCATCACCACCAGCTCCACCAGCACCGTCAAAATGACCGATCGCTCGGTCGTCTCCACGTGCATGCTCGGCGTCTCGAACCTGGGCACCGGTCTGTCCGGCATTCCTGCCGTCCGTCCGGCGTCCTCCGTGTCTCTCGCGGGTCTTCCCGTCCGTGAGCGCAATGAGCGACCGACCCAGGCACTGGAAGCAGCAGTAGTGGCAGAGGCGCGCGCCTATGCCTTTGCGGCAGCCGGTGCCGGATCCCTGAAGCAGACGACGCAGCACCACACGATGTGGGCCTTCCGTGGGCCTGAACCCTGGAGTGATCCAGCCTGATCCTCGATCAGGCCGGCGCCTTCAGGGCCGCGGAACCCCACCCGGGATCCGCGGCCCTTCTGTTTGTCCCCGACCGGGGACGGCAGAGCGAAGGGGCCTCGGGACAAGAAAAGAACCCGGTACCAGCCGCCAACCGGCCAACCGGCCGGCACGACCAGACGAGGAAGACGAACCGTGCAACTCGAAGCGCACGCCCCGTCCGTACCGCCTTCCGAAACGATCCCCCCGCCCGGCCTCACGGAGGACTCCACCTTGACTCCGCTCACCGCGCTCACCGCGCTCGACGACGCCATCGAGAACCTCGGCGTACCCGTCCCCTGCCGCTCCTACGACCCGGAGGTCTTCTTCGCCGAGTCGCCGGCCGATGTCGAGTACGCCAAGTCCCTCTGCCGCACCTGCCCGCTGATCGAGGCCTGCCTCGCCGGCGCCAAGGAGCGGCGTGAGCCCTGGGGCGTCTGGGGTGGCGAGCTCTTCGTCCAGGGTGTTGTCGTGGCCCGCAAGCGGCCGCGTGGCCGCCCGCGCAAGAACCCGGTTGCGGCATGAACGCCCGAGGAACGATCGACCGCCCACTGACGCACGACCCCAAGAAGCAGGCCCCGATGAAGCCGTCCACCAGCGAGCCCGCAGGCTCCGCGATCCCAGACTTCACCACCACCGGCGCGAACGACTCGCGTCAGAACAGGACCCGAGAGATGCAACTCATCCCAGAAGCCCTGGCTCGTGCGCATATGCACGAGCGACTGCACCAGGCCGAGCAGGAACGCCGGGCCGTGCGCCTGGCGACCGCCCGCCGTATGCAGCGCCGGGCCGAGCGCGCCTCGATGCGAGCCCGGCGCGCGCTGGCCATGGCGGTCATGCAGTAGCCGACGGCAGTCGCGGCAGTAGCAGGCAGTGATTCCTCGCGGGGGTCGGTCCGAACGGACCGGCCCCCGCGGTGCGTTGTGCCGCGCGAACCGCCGACCACGGCGATATCGTCGCCGGGTGACGAGTCTTCCCGGGGACAGTGACAGCACCGGCTCCGCACCGCGGCCCGACGCGGGCGAGCGCCAGCACATCGTGTGCGCCCGCTGCGGCACCTCGGCCGACGGCCCCCAGCCGACATGGACCTGTTCCGTCGAGAACGGCGCCCGCCACTACTTCTGCGACAACTGCGCCCGCACCAACCTCAGAGCGATCGAGGGCCGCCTGGACTCGGCGTGGTGGTAGGCCCTCTCACGCCTCCACCGCCGACTCCTCCTCATCCAACAGCTCCTCGTCCGGCACGAACCCCGGCAGCCACTCCTCCAGTTCGTCGCGGAGGCGGACCGTCGCGCCCAGTTGGCACAGAACGCCGATGGTGCTCAGAGTCACGCGATGTATCAGGAGGTACGACGGGGGCAGGTTGAGTTGCTTGCCCAGTTGGTAGGCGGGGGAGCGGGGGTCGGCCACTCGGGCGGCCTGGCTGCGCATCCAGCCTCGGGTGAAGGTGAACTCGTCGGCCTGGGCCGGCTCGATGATCGGCAGGAGATAGTCCAGGACCGCGTCGGGTTCGAGGTCTATCGACTCCTTGACGAAGCCCTCCTCGCAGAGCAGTTCGTAGACCGCCTCGGCCTCGCCTTCCAGAGTCATGCGGAGCGAGTCGCCGATCGGCAGGGGCAGACCCCCGGGGAGGCGGTCGACCGTGCCGAAGTCCAGGACGCCAAGGCGCCAGCCGTTCTTCTCATCCGGCAGGAGACGGAAGTTGCCCGGGTGCGGATCGGCGTGCAACAGGCCCGTGCGAGCGGGGCCCGAAAAGAGGAAGCGGGCCAGCAACTGACCGGCACGGTCCCGCTGCTCCTGGGTCCCGTCGGCGATCACTTCCGACAGGGGGATCCCGTCGATCCACTCCGTCACCAGGATCTGGTCGCGCTGGTGGACCACCGCCGGCACGAGGACATCCGGGTCGCCCGCGAACTCCTCCGCATGTGCCTTCTGGGCCTGGGCCTCCAGTCCGTAGTCGAGCTCCTCGGACACTCGGTCGCGCAGCTCCGTGATGAGCGGCTTGATGTCCATGCCGGGGATCAGCGGGCCGAGGAGTCTGGCGAAACGGCTGAGCTGGGTCAGATCGGACAGCAGGGCCTCGCCCGCCCCGGGGTACTGCACCTTGACGGCGACCTCGCGCCCGTCGTGCCACACCGCCCGGTGCACCTGGCCGATCGAGGCCGCCGCGGACGGCGTGTCCTCGAACTCCAGGAACAGCTCGGGCCAGTCCTCGCCGAGCCGCTCCTCCAGCGCGGAGTGGACGGTGCGTGTCGGCATGGGCGGCGCCGCTTCCTGGAGTCTCGTCAGCGCCGCGCGATACGGCCCCGCGACCTCCTCGGGCAGCGCCGACTCGAAGACGGACAGCGCCTGCCCGAACTTCATCGCGCCGCCCTTGAGCTCGCCGAGCACCTTGAACAGCTGCTCCGCCGTGCGCTGCTGGAGCTCGCGGCCCACGATCTCCGCCGACTTCCCGCCGATCCGTTTGCCGAGCCCCCAGGTCGCCCGCCCGGCGAAGCCGAGCGGTAGCGCGGCGAGTTTGGCGGTACGGGTGACCGCCTTCCGGGGAAGATCAGACATGTGCCCTCCAAGTCCCAGACAGCCGTGCCGCGTACGGCTGTTGCCCCGCCATTGTCTCGTGCGGCCCGGCGTCCTCCGAGGTGCGCTCCCCTTTAGCTTTCTCCGCCGCGCCGCAGGGGCATGCCGGATGCGACCAGACCGGTCTCGCGTGCCAGTCGAAGCCCGGGACCGATGCCTCCCAGCGTGCCCCCGCGCTGGAGGGCAACTCCCCGTCCAGGAAGGCAAGCGCGTGACCCGCGGCCACTCCGGCGACGCCGGCCGCCAGCGCGAGGTCGCATGCCTGCACCTGGCGCTGCTGCCCGGAGCGCCACTGTGCGACCAGGCGGGGCCACGTCGGATCCCGGTCGACGCGTCCCTGGTCCAGGCAGCCCGCGCAGCCGGTGTCGCCGGGCAGGACCAAGGGGCCCACGACGCCGGTGCCTTCGACGACACCTGCGTAGAGATGTGGCGTCCCCGAGGTGATCAGGGTCTCGGCCGCGGCCGGATCGGGCGCGTGGACGGCGAGGCCGTCCCGGGGGGTCAGGATCACCAGTGACAGTCCCCGCTCACTCGCCTTCTCCGTTTCGTTTTCCTTCGAGGATGTCTCCTTTGAGGACGTTCTCCTCGATGATGTCCGGGGTGGACGGTCCGGTGCAGCTCGGCGCACCGCGCGGCGGGCGGCTTCCTCCCGGCGCTCACCGATGGACTCGGCGGGCAGCCCGCCCGGTGCCACGTCCCCCGGCTCGACGCAGCCGACGTCGCGCACATCGACCTCGCCCACGCCCGCGCCCGCGAGCAGTGAGGCCAGGACCACTCCCACCCGGCCGGCGCCCCGCACCTGTACGCGCAGAGAGCGGCGGGCGGCCAGCCGCTTGATGGCGTCGCCCGGCTCGGACGCGACGAGGGAGAGGGAGGCGAGGTCGGGGCGCAGCCGCTCCAGGACCGCCTTCTTGTCGCGCAAGGCGTCCGCGGCCGGGCCGCCTCCGGTCGCGTCGTCCAGCAGGCCGGACCGGGCCAGCCGCTGCACCAGCCCGTCGACATGGCCGTCGGGCAGCCCCATCCTGCGTCCCTCGTCGCGCAGGAGCGGCATCCCGCGTGTCCCGTTGAGCAGGTCCAGGAAGCTGCCCGTCGCCGTGTCCATCGGGCCCAGCACCATTGCGTGCGCGGGTGCCATCCCGAACTGCACGGTGTTGAGATCCCGCCAGCCGCGCCGCAGCGCCGGTTTCACGATCGGATGCATGACCTACCCCCGTAGCCCGTAGAGCGTCCCCGTGTGTCGGCGGTGTGCGTCCCGCGCCGCCGATCGAATGCCAGCATGCCCGTCCGGGCCGAACCGTGCCGAAAGTTGTCCACAGGCGGCACCGTTAGTCGTACAAATCAAGCGCACGGAGTGCGGATCGGCATCGAACCGTCCCGGGGGCGGGACTTCCCCCGTGTGCAGCGGGTAACGTCGGGGCGTGCCCGCCGACCCACTGCACCGCGCCGGAAAACCACAGCGCAGCACGACGAGCCCGCCGCCGAGCGGCTCGGGGGCGAGCGCGATCGAGGTCCGCAGGAGTGCGCGACGGCGCAGAACGGTCTCCGCGTACCGCGAGGGCGATCGCACCGTCGTGCTCATCCCTGCCCGGATGTCCGAGGCGGAGGAGCAGCGCTGGGTGACCGTCATGCTCGACAAGCTGGCCGCGCAGGAGAACAAAAGGGTGCTCGGTGACGCCGAGCTGGCCGAGCGTGCGGAGCGTTTGTCGGTCCAGTACTTCGACGGGCGCGCCCGGCCCACGTCGGTGCGCTGGGTCACCAACCAGAACACGCGCTGGGGCTCGTGCACCCCGTCCGAGGGCAGTATCCGTCTGTCGCACCGGTTGCAGGGCATGCCCGAGTACGTCGTCGACTACGTCCTCGTCCACGAACTCGCCCATCTGCTCGTGCCCGGACACGGGCCGCGCTTCTGGCGGCTTCTTGAGGCGTATCCGCGTACCGAGCGTGCTCGCGGCTACCTCGAAGGGGTCGTCGCCGCCGACCGGCTGCCCCATCTGCCCGCCGCGCGCGACGAGTAGACGAGTAGAGGATGAGCAGAGGCGGTCCATCCGCGCCGGGAGAGGCGATTGTGTACCGGGTCTGTACCGGCTTCGTCCAGTGCCAGAGTTTGCCGTTAGCCTGACGCGACGCACTCGCATTCGGGATGGGGGACGGTCGTTACGCATGGCCAGGGAATTCCAACGCGGCCACAAGGCCAAGATCAGTGACCTCACCGCGGGCACCGATCTGTACGTAGGCGTGCAGATCACCGGCCCCGGACTGACCTTCGACATCAGTTGCTTCGGTCTGGACGCCGACGAACGGCTGTCGGACGACCGGTACTTCGTCTTCTTCAATCAGCCGAAGACGCCCGAGGAGTCCATCCAACTCCTCGGTGCCCAGTCGGGTGACACGGAGTCCTTCCGCGTCACGCTCGACCGGATCCCGGCGCAGATCCAGAAGTTGTCGTTCACGGCGACCATCGACGGCGCCGGGCAGATGTCGCAGATCGCTCCCGGATACCTCCGTATCGTCGCGGGTGGCGAGGAGGTGGCCCGGTACTCGTTCAGCGGCGCGGAGTTCTCCACGGAACGTGCCGTCATGCTGGGCGACTTCTACTTGAAGGACGTCTGGCGGTTCGCCGCCGTGGGACAGGGCTTCGACGGCGGCCTCGAGGCGCTGCTGCAGAACTTCGGCGGCGAGGTCGCCGACGAACAGCCCGCCGCGCAGCAGCCGCAGTCAGGCGCCGCACCGTCCTTCGCCCCGCCGGCCCAGGCCGCCGCGCCGCCCGCGTTCGGCGCCCCGGCCGCACCCGCTCCCGCCCAGGCTCCGGCGCCCGCGCCGCAGCCCGCCGCGCAGGGCTTCGCGCCGCCCCCGGAAGCCACGCCGCCTCCGGCCCCGGCGCCCGCCGCGCCCTCGGTGCACGCCGCGCCGACCATCGTCGCGCCCCTGCACACCCCGCCGGGCGGCCCCGTGCCGCCGCCGGGCCCCGCGCCCTACGCGCAGCCGCCCGGGCAGCCCGGTCCGCCGCCCGGATACGGCCAGCAGCCTCCTGGCCAGACGGCTCCGATGCCGCCCGGTTACGGCCAGCAGGCGCCGACCGCGCCCCCCGGTTACGGGCAGCAGGCCCCGACCGCGCCTCCCGGCTACGGTCAGCAGCCGCAGTACGGCCAGGTCCCGGGCCAGGCGCCCGGGCAGTACCCGGGCCAGCCCGGCGCCCCCTCCCCGTACGGCGCTCCTCAGGGCGCCCCGCAGGGCGGTGCCGGTGTGGCCGCCGCGCTGGGGGCCTTCAAGGAGACGCCCACCGGCCAGCGATGGACCCAGCAGAACAAGAAGCTGATCCGGGTCGACCTCGGCATGGGCGGCGACCAGGCCGTACTGGCCCGTCAGGGCAGCATGGTGCTCTACCAGGGCAAGGTCGACTTCAGCTACAAGGGAGCCGGCTTCGCCGGCCGGATCGTGGGCAACGCGACCGGCCAGGAGATGCAGTTGATGCGGTGTACCGGCCGGGGCCAGGTGTTTCTCGCCGAGAACTCCACCATGCTGCATCCCATCGAGCTCCAGGGCGACGCGATCTGCGTGTCCGCGGAGAACGTCCTCGCCTTCGACGAGACCCTCCAGTACGAGGTCCGCCGCATCGAAGGACACGGCATTCCCGGTGGCGCGCTCTTCACCATGCAGTTCCAGGGAACCGGCACGATCGTCGTGAAGACGCACGGCGCCCCCGTCGTACTGCCGGTGACGCCCACGACGTTCGCCGACTGCAACGCCGTCGTCGCCTGGTCCGCGGCCTCCCAGGTGGTCGTCTCCAGCCAGGTGCGCATGCGCCGGAACGCCTACCCCGGAGACACCGGCGAGAGCGTGAACCTCCAATTCCGCGGCGCGCCCGGCAATTTCATCGTCGTCCAGCCGTACGAGGTCTGAGGGAGCCCGTCATGAACCAGCCACTCGCGGGCTTTGCCCCGGCACCCGTCACCGCCCGCATGGAGAACCACGGCAACCACATGCTGAAGGTCGCCATGCAGACCGGAAACGACCTCTTCGCGCGCGTGGGGTCGATGGTCGCCTACGAGGGGTTCG
Organism: Streptomyces sp. NPDC001530; assembly: GCF_042894545.1. Lineage (NCBI taxonomy): Bacteria > Bacillati > Actinomycetota > Actinomycetes > Kitasatosporales > Streptomycetaceae > Streptomyces > Streptomyces sp. NPDC001530. The sequence goes on along the minus strand of NZ_JBIAVS010000025.1, from coordinate 120,628 downwards.
TCCAGTACGAGCCCAACCCGCCCGCCGTACGCCAGATCGCCCGCGACTGGATGACCGGTGAGGGCGCGCCCCTCATGAAGTGCACCGGTGACGGGCTGCTCTATCTCGCCGACTACGGGGCGAACGTCGTCGTCATCAACCTCAACGGGGACGCGATCTCCGTCAACGCCACCAACCTGCTCGCCTTCGACGCCCACCTCCAGTGGGGTGTCGAGCGGGTGAAGGGGCTCGCCAAGTTCGCCGGACAGGGTCTGTGGAACACCAAGATCTCCGGCCAGGGCTGGGTCGCGCTGACCTCCCGGGGCAAGCCGATCGTCGTCGACTGCGGCGGCGGTGAGGACGAGACGTACGTCGACCCGGACGCGCTCGTCGCCTGGTCCCCGAACCTCAAGGTGAAGGGCAAGCGCAGCTTCAAGGCGCAGTCGCTGATCGGACGCGGCAGCGGCGAGGCGTACCAGATGGCGTTCTCCGGGCAGGGCATCGTCGTCGTCCAGCCCAGCGAGGACAGCACCGACCGCCTCCGGATCCGGGGCTGAGGGGGAGCACGACACCATGCAGAGTCCGCTTTTCGGCTACAACGAACAGCAGACCCAGGAGCGCTACAGCCTGCAGAACTCGCAGATGCTGCGCGTCGTCCTGGAGGGCCACGACGACATCCTCGCCCGCAAGGGCACCATGGTCGCGTACCAGGGGCTCGTCGAGTTCGACGCCGAGTACCAGAACAGCAGCCAGCACCGCGCACGTGCGTACACCGGCGAGGGCCTCGACCTGATGCGCTGTCACGGGCAGGGGACGATCTACCTTGCCAACCTCGCCCAGCACGTGCACGTCATGGACGTGGAGCAGGACGGCCTCACGGTCGACAGCAGCTACGTCCTGGCGATGGACTCCTCACTGCACCACGACGTCATCGCCGTGGACAGCCAGTACGGCATCTCCGGCTCCGGCAAGTACCAGCTCAACATCACGGGGCGCGGCAAGGTGGCCCTGATGACCTCCGGGATGCCGCTGCTGATGCAGGTCACGCAGGACAGGTACGTCCAGTGCGACGCCGACGCGATCGTCGCGTGGTCCACGGGTCTGCGCGTGCAGATGCAGGCCCAGACGCACTCCTCCGGCGTGTGGCGGCGACGCGGCAACACCGGTGAGGGCTGGGAGCTCAGCTTCATGGGCAACGGATACGCGCTCGTCCAGCCCAGTGAGCTGCTGCCCCCGCAGAACGCGGTGATCGGGCAGGGGCTGCGCGCCCAGTACGGCATGGGCCAGCACGGCGCGCACGGGCAGAACCAGGGCAACGTCTGGAGCTGACCGCCCGACCGTCCGGGAAGCAAACGTAGGGGGCGACCGCCATTGCGGTCGCCCCTTACAGGTTCAAAGCGTGTGGCACGGTCACAGCCTGGCGCGCGTTGCCTCCAGCAGACGGACGACGGACTCGTCGGCTACGTCCGCCACCTCGTCGTACGCGAACCAGCGCACGTCGATCGACTCGTCGCTGACCGCGTGCACGGCGTCCGGCGGTGCCAGCACGGCGTACTGGACGTCGAAGTGGACGTGGCACGGTGGCGGAATCGGATGGCGGTCGAGGCGCACCGGCCCGCCCGGAAGCAGTGTCAGCCCCCCGACGCCGGACTCCTCCGTGGCCTCGCGCAGGGCCGCGGCCTCCAGGGAGGCGTCGCCGGGCTCGCAGTGGCCACCCATCTGGAGCCACATCCGCAGCTTCCTGTGGAGCGTGAGCAGCACTCGGCCGCGTTCGGGGTCCACCACGAGGGCGCTCGCCGTGATGTGCCCGGCGTGGCACGACTTCCATGTGCCGTCCGGGTGCGCCTCCAGGTGGTCCAGATACGCCTGGCGCAGCTCTTCCTGGTCCTCGTAGTTCTTCAGTACGAGGACCGCGTCGTCGTGAAGGCTCACTCGGCGTCGTCGCCCTTGTCGTCGTCCTTCTTCAGGTTCGGCTTCTCGGCGGAGCCGCCCGCCGCCTCGCCGAGCATCTTGTCGATCTCGGAGAAGTCCAGCTGCTCGCGGTGCACGAAGCCGTCCGGGTCGTCCAGGTCGGACGCGGTCGGCAGCATGTCCGGGTGTGCCCACAGACCGTCACGGCCGTCGACACCGCGCGCGTCGGTGAGCGAGGCCCACAGGCGCGAGGCGTCCCGCAGCCGGCGCGGGCGCAGCTCCAGGCCGATCAGCGTGGCGAACGTCTGCTCGGCGGGACCGCCCGTGGCACGGCGCCGACGCAGCGTCTCGCGCAGCGCGTCCGCGGACGACAGGCGCGGCTTGGCGGCCGAGTGCACGACCGCGTCCACCCAGCCCTCGACCAGCGCGAGCGCCGTCTCCAGGCGGGCCAGCGCGGCCTTCTGCTCCGGGGTGTCCTCCGGCTGGAACATGCCCTGCTGGAGTGCCTGCTGCAGCTCCTCCGGGTTCTGCGGGTCGAACTGGCCGACCACGTCCTCCAGCTTGGCCGTGTCGACCTTGATCCCGCGCGCGTAGCCCTCGACCGCGCCGAACAGGTGCGAGCGCAGCCATGGCACGTGCGCGAAGAGGCGCTGGTGGGCGGCCTCGCGCAGGGCGAGGTAGAGCCGCACCTCGTCCTGCGGGATGCCCAGGTCCTTGCCGAACGACTCGATGTTCAGCGGCAGCAGCGCGGCCTTGCCGGCCGGGCCGAGCGGCAGGCCGATGTCGGTCGAGCCGACGACCTCGCCCGCGAGCACGCCCACGGCCTGCCCGATCTGCGTACCGAACATGGCGCCGCCCATGGAGCGCATCATGCCGATGAGCGGGCCCGCCATGGCCTGCATCTCCTCCGGCAGGACGTCGCCCATGGCCGCGCCGACGCGCTCGGCGACCGGGTCGACGAGCTCCTTCCACACCGGAAGGGTCGCCTCGACCCACTCCGCGCGGCTCCAGGCCAGGGCGGAGCCGGCGCCGGATGGCAGGGACGTCGCGTCGTCCAGCCACAGGTCGGCCAGGCGGACGGCCTCCTCGACCGCGGAACGCTCGGCGGGGCCGACGCTCGCGTCCTTGGTGCCGTCAGGGGTGCCCTGGGAGACCGTCTGGCGGGCGATCTGCTTGGCCATGTCCCAGTTCACCGGGCCGCCCTCGTACGAGAGCATCTGGCCGAGCTGCTGGAACGCGGCGCCCAGGTCATTGGGGTTCATGGAACCGAACATGGCTGCGAGCGGATTGTCGGCTCCGGGACCACCGGCTCCGGGCAGCCCGAAACCGAACGGTCCCTGACCACCGCCGCCCTGCTGGTCCTTCTTCTTGCCCTCGTCGCCGTTCTCCGGCTCCTCCGGCGGAAGGCCGAATCCGAATGGGGTGTCACTCACGGGATTCCTCGGCTGGTAAGGCCGCCGGTTCTTTCCGACGGCGGCTGCCCGACAACACCACCCAGCGTAGACACCACAGCCCGATCGGGCCTCGATGCTTCGCCGACTCTTGGCCTGCGGCAGGATGGATGCCACCTGGTACGTACGCGTCACGCGCGTCCGTTACTGAAGACAACCGCTGGAGACGCCCGGTGAGTTCCCCAGATCCGCAGGTTCGCGCAGCGCGAAACCACTCAACCAGCCCAGCTCCGCGCGGGCCCGTCGTCGCGGTCACCGGCGCCGCGTCCGGCATGGGTGCGCTGCTCACCGAGCGGCTGGCCGCCAGCGAGGAGATCAAGCAGGTCATCGCCATCGACGAGCGGCGCGGTGAGTGCGCGGCCGCCCAGTGGCACATCCTGGACGTCCGGGACCCGGCGATCGCCGAGAAGCTGCGCGGTGCGGACGTCGTGGTGCATCTCGCGCTGGACCTCGATCTGGAGACGGACGCGGCGGCGCGGACGGCGTACAACGTCCGGGGGACGCAGACCGTGCTCACGGCCGCGGCCGCGGCCGGGGTCCACCGGGTGGTGCTGTGCACCTCCGCGATGGTCTACGGGGCGCTGCCCGACAACGAACTGCCCCTCTCCGAAGACGCCGAATTGCGGGCGACGGCCGAGGCCACGGGGGTGGGTGACCTCCTGGAGATCGAGCGGCTCGCGCGGCGGGCGCCGCGGGCGCATCCGGGACTCAATGTCACCGTCGTGCGGCCCGCCGTGCTCGTCGGGGGCACCGATACCGCTCTGACCAGGTACTTCGAGTCGCCTCGGCTGTTGGTGGTGGCCGGGTCCCGACCGGCCTGGCAGTTCTGCCACGTCGAGGATCTGTGCAGTGCTCTGGAGTACGCCGTCGTCGAGAAGGTGGAGGGGGAGCTGGCCGTCGGGTGCGACGGGTGGCTGGAGCAGGAGGAGGTCGAGGAGCTGAGCGGGATCCGGCGGATGGAGTTGCCGTCCGCGGTCGCCCTGGGGGCTGCGGCTCGGCTTCACCGGATTGGGCTCACCCCTTCGCCTGCCGGGGACCTGGCGTACACGATGTATCCCTGGGTGGTGAGTGGGAGCCGACTGCATGACGCCGGGTGGCGGCCGCAGTGGACCAATGAGGAGGTTCTCGCGGAGCTGCTGGAGGAGGTTGCCGGGCGGCACACGGTGGTTGGGCGGCGGCTTGGGCGCAAGGATGCGACTGCGGCGGGGGCTGCGGGTGCGACGGTGGCTCTGCTGGGTGCGGCTGCCGTGGTGCGTCGGGCTCGGAAGGCTCGGCGGCGAATCTGAGGACCGGGCGGCCTGCCCTGGGTTCCGAGGCACCCAGGGGCGGGCCCGCGCGAGGGTGCGAGGGCGAGCCCGGCGCCTGCTGGGGGGCACTGCGCCCACCCGTGCCGCCCCAGCGGCAAATTGTCCGCAGCTACGTTGCAGCCCCTGTAGGAGGCTCCAAAGCCGCACGCGTGTGTGCCGGGGGAAAGCTCTATTTCGTGTTGTCAGTGGTGTGGGGCACGATGGGCTCATGGCAGCGATGAACGACCATCCCGGTGAGCAGGCGGCGCAGGACGCGATCAAGTTGATCGCCATTCGTGAGACGCCGCTCTCCCTGGACGAGGTCTTCAGGGCCGTGGGGGACGACGCCGCCGGAGGGACCGCGCTGTTCGTGGGGACCGTACGGAATCATGACGGCGGTGCCGACGTCGATGAGCTGGGGTATTCGTGTCATCCCAGTGCCGAGGCGGAGATGCGGCGGATCGCCGAGAAGGTGATCGCCGATTTTCCGGTGCGGGCGTTGGCCGCCGTGCACCGTATCGGGGACCTGGCCGTGGGTGACCTCGCCGTCGTCGTCGCCGTTTCGTGCCCGCATCGGGGTGAGGCCTTCGAGGCCTGTCGCAAGCTCATCGACGACCTGAAGCACGAAGTGCCCATCTGGAAGCACCAGAAGTTCTCCGACGGTACGGAGGAATGGGTCGGCGCCTGCTGAGGCAGTCCGTCGAGGCAGTTCGCCGAGGTAGTCCGTCGAGGCGGTCCGCCGAGGGTTGACCAACCTCTCACTCACCCTCCGGTTGCGTAACCGGGCCCCTGCCGTGAGCGTTAACCATGCGGAGGGTTAATCTGCTGATCAGTCAGTTGCGGTCGCTCATGGGGTTGGGAGGTCGACATGGCGGCGCTCGCCTGGTTGCTGATTCCGCTTATCGCTGCGATCGGTGCCGGACTGTGGGGCAGTTGGGCCGGCCGCAATCGCAAGGCGGCGGGAGACGACGTCGAGCTCGCGGGATACACGCGCTTCCGTGAGGCCATGGAGAGGTCCGACGCCCGGGAGAAGTCCCACTCCGACGCCGTCTGAGCCCCCCGTGCTCGCCCTCGTACGCACGGCTTCGTCCGACCTGTACGGTGGCCTGCTCCGACGTCGTACGGACGGCCCCGACGGTGCGCTGACAGCACCGTCCCGTACTGTCGTTCCATGCCACGCCGCACCGCGACGATGCTCGCCTCCACTCTGATTCTGATCGCGCTCCTGTGCGCGGGAGTGTTCATCAAAGTGCCCTACTCGGAGATGTCACCGGGGCCGACGGTGAACACGCTGGGTGAGCACGACGGCGAGCCGGTGCTGCAGATCTCCGGGCGCAAGACGTATCCGACCACCGGGCACCTGAACATGACAACGGTCCGGGTCACCAGCGCCGACTACAACATGAACCTCGTCGAGGCCGTGTACGGGTGGCTCGCGCATGACAACAAGGTCGTGCCGCACGACACGCTCTACCCCGACGGCAAGACCGAGGAGCAGTCGACGCAGGAGAACGCCGAGGAGTTCAGCCAGTCCCAGGAGAGCGCCAAGGTGGCCGCTCTGAAGGAGCTGAACGTCCCGGTGAAGTCCTGGGTGATCGTCTCCACCGTTCTCAAGAGCTCCCCCGCCGAAGGCCGGCTGCATGCCGGAGACGTCATCAAGGCCGTCGACGGTACGACGGTGAAGGCGCCGGACGACGTCGCGAAGCTGGTCACCAAGCACAAGCCGGGCGACAAGGTCGTCTTCACGATCGTGCCCGCCAAGGAGCAGGCCGCCGCAGAGAAGAAGAACAAGACGGCGACCGCGACCAAGGACGTGACGATTACCACGACCAAGTCCGACGACAGCGGTACGGACCGGGCGATCGTCGGGATCTCGGCCGGGACCGACCACACCTTCCCGTTCACCATCGACATCAAGCTCGCCGACGTCGGCGGCCCGAGCGCCGGCCTGATGTTCGCGCTCGGCATCGTGGACAAGCTCACCCCGGGGAGCCTCACCGGCGGCACGTTCGTGGCCGGCACCGGCACCATCGACGACGACGGCAAGGTCGGCCCGATCGGTGGCATCGAGATGAAGACGGTCGGCGCGCGAGAGAAGGGCGCCCAGTACTTCCTGACGCCCAAGGAGAACTGCGCGGCCGCCGCCAAGGACACCCCCGAGGGGCTCACGCTCGTCAAGGTCAACACCATCGACGATGCGATGAGCGCCCTCAAGGACATCAACTCCGGCAAGACCGACGACCTGCCGAAGTGCACGACCAAGTAGTCCGAAGGACTACTCCGCGAACGTCGCCGACAGGGCCTCCGCCAGGCCCGGCACCAGCTCCGACCCCGTGAGCACCTCCGTCGGCGCGTCCTTCTCGCGCAGGCGGAGGGCCGAGTCGCGGGTGCCGTCGCGCAGGACGCCGACCGTCATGCGCACCTCCTGACGGTCGGGGTGCTCGGCGACCCACTTCGTGAGCTTCTTCTCGCTCAGGCCCTCCGGGACGGAGGCCTCCGCGGACGGCGGCAGCATCAGCCGCTCCACGGTGAGCGCGCAGCCGACCACGGCATCGGGCCAGGCGATGGTGCCGAGGAACTCGTCCAGCGGCTTGTCGGCAGGGATCTCGTCCTGCTCGATGGGGGTGAGACCGGCGGTCTCCGGCTCGTCCTGCAGGCCGAGCTGGGCCGCGAGGCCGGGTTCCTGGGCCCGCAGTCGCGCGGTGTCTACGAGGGCGAAGAGGCGAGCGGGCTGGTCCCAGCCGAGGCCGGAGGCGTACTCGTCGATCTCGAGTACGGCCCGGGTGAGCGGGCTCGCTGCCATGGGAGTGTTGGACATGGTCACAATCCTGCCTCGTTCGTACCCGGAACCGGGAACCGAGTAAAGCGTGAGTAAGTTGCATAGATGAGGCTCCTCGATCACGGAGCCTTACGGACGGCCCACCATCACGGGGGCCTGACGGATCAACAGCGACTTCGAGGTGCGCACCTTGGCTTTCCAGATGCCGGACCGCGGCGGAGGCCCGACGGGGCCACGGATCAGAGTGGGCCGACCCTCCCGGCGTGTCCGGACCCTGCTCATGACGCTGGGCGTGCTGGCCGTGCTGGCCATGGCCTTCGTCATGTTCGCGGGCTTCTGGACGGACTGGCTCTGGTACCGGTCGGTTCACTACTCGTCCGTCTTCACGACCACCCTGTGGACCAAGATCGGGCTCTTCTTCGTCTTCGGCCTGCTGATGGCGGCCGCGGTCGGCGTGAACATCTGGCTGGCGCACCGGCTGCGCCCGCCGCTGAGCGCCATGTCGATGGAGCAGCAGAGCCTCGACCGGTACCGAATGAGCATCGCGCCCTACAAGAGGTGGCTGCTGTTCGGCATCACCTCCCTGGTCGGGCTGATCGCCGGCGCGTCCGCCTCCGGCCAATGGCGTACGTGGCTGATGTGGGTGAACGGAGTGCCCTTCCACCAGAAGGACCCCCAGTTCCACCTCGACGTCTCCTTCTACGCCTTCGACCTGCCCTGGTACCGCTTCCTGCTCGGCTTCGGCTTCGCGGCCGCCGTGCTCTCGCTGATCGCCGCCGCGCTCACGCACTACCTGTACGGCGGGCTGCGGATCACCAGCCCGGGAGCGCGCGCCACGGGTGCGGCCACCGGTCATCTCTCCGTGCTGCTCGGCATCTTCGTCGCCCTGAAGGCGGTCGCCTACTGGCTCGACCGGTACGGACTCGCGGTGAAGTCCAGTGACTTCAAGGCGACCGGCAACTGGACGGGCCTCAGGTACGTCGACGCGAACGCGTATCTGCCCGCCAAGACGATCCTGTTCTGCATCGCCGTCATCTGCGCGCTGCTCTTCTTCGCCACCCTGTGGCGGCGCACCTGGCAGCTGCCCGTCATCGGCTTCGGCCTGATGGTGCTCTCGGCGATCCTCATCGGCGGCCTGTACCCGGCGATCGTCCAGAAGTTCCAGGTCCAGCCGAACGAGCAGGCCAAGGAAGCGCCGTACGTCGAGAAGAACCTGAAGGCGACCCGCGAGGCCTACGGGATCGACGGCACCGACGTGACGGATTACTCGGGCACCAGCAACACCACGGACAAGACCAAGCTGCGCGACGACGCCGACACCGCCGCGAGCATCCGGCTGATGGACCCGAACGTGGTGTCGCCGACCTTCCAGCAGCTCCAGCAGGTGCGGAACTACTACGGCTTCCCGTCGAACCTGGACGTGGACCGGTACACCAAGGACGGCAAGGACCAGGACACGGTCCTCGGTCTGCGCGAGCTGAACCTCCAGGGGATTCCGAAGAACAACTGGATCAACGACCACTTCCGTTACACCCACGGATACGGCGTCGTCGCGGCCAAGGGCACCACGGCCGACAGCGAGGGCCGTCCGGTCTTCACCGAGTACAACCTGCCGTCCAAGGGCGACCTGGGCGCGTATCAGCAGCAGGTCTACTACGGCGAGAAGACCACCCAGTACTCGATCGTCGGCGGTCCCCAGAAGGAGATCGACTACTCCGACGACAGCGGTGAGAAGACCACCAGCTACAAGGGCAAGAGCGGCGTCAACCTCTCCAACCCGATCAACCGGGCCGCGTACGCGGTGTCGTTCAGCGAGCCGCAGATCCTGTACTCGGGTGCGATCGGCGAGGGTTCGAGGATCCTCTACAACCGCACGCCCAAGGAGCGGGTCGAGGCGGTCGCCCCCTGGCTCACCATCGACGGTGACGCCTATCCGGCGGTCGTCGACGGGAAGATCCAGTGGATCGTCGACGCGTACACGACCACCAACGGCTATCCGTACGCCTCCCGCACCACCCTCGGTGACACGACCGCTGACTCGTTGACGGCGGCCAACAACCAGCGCGCGGTGGTGGCCCAGCAGAACCAGGTCAACTACATCCGCAATTCGGTGAAGGCGACCGTCGACGCGTACACCGGTGAGGTCAAGCTCTACCAGTGGGACACCAAGGACCCGGTCCTGAAGACGTGGATGAAGGCGTTCCCGAACACGGTGAAGTCCAAGGACTCGATCTCGCCGTCGCTGATGGCTCATCTGCGGTATCCGCAGGACCTGTTCAAGGTCCAGCGCGAGCTGCTCACGCGCTACCACGTGAAGGACGCGCAGACGTTCCTCAGCGGCAGTGAGGTGTGGCAGATCCCGGACGACCCGACCAACAAGTCGGGCGACGCGGTACCGCCGTACTACCTGAGCATGAAGCTGCCGGGCGAGCAGTCCCAGGTCTTCTCGCTGACGACGACGATGACACCGAACGGCCGGGACAACCTGAGCGCCTTCATGTCGGTCAACGCCGAGGCGGGCACCAGCGATTACGGCAAGATCACCATTTTGAAGCTGCCGACGGGCAAGACCATCGACGGACCGAAACGGGTGGCCAGCCAGTTCAACTCCGAGCCGTCCATCGCCGAGTCCATCAGCCTGCTCGAGCGTGGCGACTCCAAGGTCGAGTACGGCAACCTGCTGACGGTTCCGCTCGACGGCGGACTGCTCTACGTGGAGCCTGTCTACGTACGCGGTGGTGACCTCAAGTATCCGCTGCTGCGCAGGGTGTTGGTGACCTACGGAGGCAGTACCGCCTTCGAGCCCACGCTCGACAAGGCGCTCAACAAGGTCTTCGGAGTGGACGGTTCGACCACACCACCATCCGACGAAGGGACCACGAAACCGCCCACGTCGAGCAACCCAACGGTCCAGGAGGCGCTCAACGACGCCCAGAAGGCCTTCGATCAGGGTCAGGAAGCCTTGAAGAAGGGCGACTGGAAGGCGTACGGCGAGGCGCAGAAGAGTCTTGAGGATGCGCTGAAGCGGGCCGAGGACGCGCAGGCCCAGGCCGACAAGACCAGCGGCGGCAGCAGCAAGAACGGTGACAAGAGCAGCGACAAGAGCTCCGGCAGCGGCTGATCAGGAGCCCATCCCGCGCCGTGGTACGGTTGCAACACAACGGCGCGGGGTGGAGCAGCTCGGTAGCTCGCTGGGCTCATAACCCAGAGGTCGCAGGTTCAAATCCTGTCCCCGCTACTGAAGTCGAAGGCCCGGATCCTGATCATGGATCCGGGCCTTCGACGTGTGCCACGCCACGCCGGGCCGCCCGTGGTGACCTGGCGACTTGTGCGAAGTGCTGCCGCATGCGGGGGGAGTTGGGAAAACTGTGTTTGACTTGTCTCTCTGTGGGCATGTCGACAAAACGCTGAAGTGACCTCACTGGCTGCGGTATACCAGGTGTACCCAGGTTGCAGGTGGTGCGACGATGGACGTTATGGGGGACAAGGCAACTCTGTTGGATACAGGGCGGTTTGCGCAGCCTGCCGACTTTGTGCAGCCTGCGGAATTCACGCAGCCTTCCGACCGGGACGAAACCGGCGAGGCTGTCGAGGAAGCGCGCCAGCGGCTGGCCGCCGAAGCCGGCGACATCGAGGCGATGAGCGTCCTCGGAGCCATGCTGCTGCGCCGCGGTGACCTCGACGGAGCCGAGCCGCAGCTGCGCGCCGCCACCGCCGCCGGTGACCGCGCCGCCGCCAACAACCTGGGTGTCCTCCTGCACCAGCGCGGGTACGCCGACGAGGCCGCCGGATGGTGGCGGATCGCCGCCGTCGCGGGCTCTGCCGCCGCCGCGCACGCGCTCGGGCGGTACCACCGCGAGCACGGCGACGAGCCCGCCGCCGAGTACTGGCTGCGCCAGTCCGCCGAGCAGGGGCACGCCCTCGGCGCGTACGCGCTCGCCGATCTGCTGGAGCACCGCAGTGACGTCGGCGCCGAGCAGTGGATGCGGGCCGCCGCCGAGCGCGGGCACCGCGAGGCCGCCTACCGGTTGGCGCGGACGCTTGATCGCAAGGCCGCGGACGCGGGCGAGGCTGGTGCTGACAACGGTGTCATCGGTGTCCTGGGCGCGGCCGGTGAAGAGGCCGAGCAGTGGTACCGGCAGGCCGCCGCGCGCGGGCACCGGCGGGCCGCGCTGCATCTCGGGGCGATCCTGGAGAAGCGGGGCGACCTCAAGGAGGCCGGGCGCTGGTATCTGACGTCCGCCAAGGACGGCGAGGCACGGGCCGCTTGCGCGCTCGGGTTCCTGCTGCGGGACGCGGGGGACACGGAGAGCGCCGCCGTCTGGTGGCTGCGCGCCGCGCAGGACGGCGACGGGAACGCCGCGAACGCCCTCGGCGCGCTGCACGCCGAGCGCGGTGAGACGCAGACCGCCGAGCGGTGGTACCGGGCCGCGATGGACGCGGGCGATGTGAACGGGGCGTACAACCTCGGGCTGCTCTGCGCCGAGCAGGGGCGGACCGCGCAGGCCGAGCAGTGGTACCGGCGGGCCGCGTACGCCGGTCATCGCGAGGCCGCGAATGCCTTGGCGATCCTGTTGCTGCAGGTCGGCGACGCGGCAGGGGCCCAGCCGTGGTTCTCCAAGGCCGCGGAGGCCGGGAGTGTGGACGCCGCGTTCAATCTCGGGATTCTGCACGCCGGGCGGGGGACCGAGGACGACGACGCGGCCGCGCTGCGCTGGTACGAGCGTGCCGCCGCCGCCGGGCACACCGAGGCGGCGCTTCAGGTGGCCATCGCGCGGCTGCGGGAGGGCGACGAGCGGGCGGCTGAGCGGCATCTGCGGAGTGCGGCCGGGGGCGGTAGCGCGGAGGCCGCGTATCGGCTTGCCGCCGTGCTCGACGCGCGTCGGCCGCCGGCGCCCGCTCATGAGCTGGGGGAGCCCGCGCAGGAGAAGAGCGAGTGCGAGGAGTGGTACGAGCGGGCGGCGTCTCAGGGGCATCGGCGGGCGCAGGTGCGGGTCGGGATGCTGGCCGCCGCGCGGGGCGATGTGGTGGAGGCGGCTCGGTGGTACCGGGAGGCTGCCGAGGCCGGGTCTCGGAACGGGGCGTTCAATCTTGGGCTGCTGCTGGCCCGGGAGGGGAGCGAGCCGGAGGCTGCGCTGTGGTGGACCCGGGCGGCGGATGCGGGGCATGGACGGGCGGCGCTTCGGCTGGCGCTTGTCTATGCGCGTCGGGGGGAGTTGGCGGAGGGGCAGCGGTGGGCTGACCGGGCCGTTTCTCTTGGGCCGGCGGAGGTTTCTGAGCGGGCGGCTCGGTTGCGGGATGCCTTGCGGCAGGAGATGTCTGCCTGAGGGTGGGGGACGGGTGGGGCTGGGGTTTTCGCCCCCTCCGCCCCTACCCTCCCCCAAGCTCTCGGCTTCGCTCGAGCAGGGGGGACCCCCATCGTCCCTGGGGGGCTCCGCCCCCAGACCCCCCGTATCGCGCTCGTCCTCAAACGCCGGACGGGCTGAATTTTCCCGGGCAGGGGGGCGCTCGGTTAAGGGATTTGCGCTGGTCGACCCCGTTGACGTAATGTTCAGTTCACCGACGCGGGGTGGAGCAGCTCGGTAGCTCGCTGGGCTCATAACCCAGAGGTCGCAGGTTCAAATCCTGTCCCCGCTACTGAAGGCGAAGGCCCGGATCCATGATCATGGATCCGGGCCTTCGGCGTGTCCGGTGTTGATGGCGGAGGCGTGTGGCAGTGCAGTGAAAAGCCCCGGCGCCTTGGAGGTGCCGGGGCTTTCGTGGTCGCTCTTACGCCGCCGCGCAGTTCGGGCAGAGGCCGCGGTATGTCACCTCGACGTCCGAGACCGTGAAGCCGAAGCGCTCCGAGTCCGGGAGGTCGGCGAGCGGGTTGCCGCTCGGGTGGACGTCGCGGATCGCGCCGCACTGGGCGCAGACCAGGTGGTGGTGCGGGCGGTGCGCGTTCGGGTCGTACCTCTTGGCGCGCTTGTCCGTCGCTACTTCCAGCACCTCACCGAGTGAGACCAGCTCACCCAGCGTGTTGTAGACGGTCGCCCGGGAGATTTCGGGCAGTTTGGCGACGGCTCGCGCATGCACCTCGTCGGCCGTCATGTGGACATGATCGCCGTCGAGGACCTCGGCGACGACACGCCGCTGCGCGGTCATTCGCCATCCGCGTCCGCGCAGCCGTTCCAACAGGTCACTCATACAGAACAGCTTAACAGCATGCGGACCAGATCCCGAACAGGTGTGAATTTGGAAGCAGACTTGACTTAGACATTGTCTAGCATAGGATCAGGATCAGCTTTGGCCAAGGGACAGGACTGGCCGGGAATGACGCAGGAGGCGCACGTGACGCAGGGACCGCTTACGACGGAGGCCGGCGCGCCGGTGGCCGACAACCAGAACAGCGAGACCGCGGGTGTCGGCGGGCCCGTCCTCGTTCAGGACCAGCTGCTGCTGGAGAAGCTCGCGCACTTCAACCGTGAGCGCATCCCGGAGCGTGTCGTGCACGCGCGTGGTGCGGGCGCCTACGGCACCTTCACAGTCACCGCCGATGTCACGCAGTACACGCGTGCCGCGTTCCTCTCCGAGGTCGGCAAGCAGACCGAGACCTTCCTGCGCTTCTCGACCGTGGCAGGCAACCTCGGTGCCGCGGACGCCGTTCGTGACCCGCGCGGCTGGGCGCTGAAGTTCTACACCGAGGAGGGCAACTACGACCTCGTCGGCAACAACACCCCGGTGTTCTTCATCAAGGACGCCATCAAGTTCCCCGACTTCATCCACACGCAGAAACGCGACCCGTACACGGGCTCGCAGGAAGCCGACAACGTGTGGGACTTCTGGGGGCTGTCCCCCGAGTCCACCCACCAGGTGACCTGGCTGTTCGGCGACCGCGGCATCCCCGCTTCGTACCGCCACATGAACGGCTACGGCTCGCACACCTACCAGTGGAACAACGAGGCCGGCGAGGTCTTCTGGGTCAAGTACCACTTCAAGACCGACCAGGGCATCAAGAACCTCACCCAGGCCGAGGCCAACAAGCTCGCCGGTGAGGACCCCGACTCCCACCAGCGCGATCTGCGCGAGGCCATCGAGCGCGGTGAGTTCCCGACCTGGACCGTGCAGGTGCAGATCATGCCGGCGGCCGAGGCGGCGACGTACCGCTTCAACCCGTTCGACCTCACCAAGGTGTGGCCGCACGAGGACTACCCGCCGATCGAGATCGGCAAGCTGGAGCTCAACCGCAACCCGGAGAACATCTTCGCCGAGGTCGAGCAGTCGATCTTCAGCCCCGCGCACTTCGTGCCGGGCATCGGTCCCTCGCCGGACAAGATGCTCCAGGGGCGTCTGTTCGCGTACGGCGACGCGCACCGCTACCGCGTCGGCATCAACGCCGACCACCTGCCGGTGAACCGTCCGCACGCCACCGAGGCGCGGACGAACTCCCGTGACGGCTTCCTGTACGACGGCCGTCACAAGGGTGCGAAGAACTACGAGCCGAACAGCTTCGGCGGCCCGTTCCAGACGGACAGGCCGCTGTGGCAGCCGATCGCCGTGAACGGACACACCGGTGACACGGCGGCCCCGGTCCACGCCGAGGACAACGACTTCGTGCAGGCGGGCGACCTCTACCGCCTGATGTCCGAGGACGAGAAGGGACGCCTGATCGAGAACCTGGCGGGCTTCATCGCCAAGGTCTCCCGTGACGACATCGCCGAGCGTGCGATCGACAACTTCCGCCAGGCGGACGGCGACTTCGGCAAGCGGCTGGCAGCCGCGGTCCAGGCCCTGCGCGGCTAGCCGGCAACTGGAACGCTTGTCGTGGGTGGCGGGCCGGAATCCCTCGGGATTCCGGCCCGCTCGCATGCTCAGGCCGGTACGTGCTGCCGCGTCGGTGCCCAGCAGCGGATGATGTCGCGGACCGAGACGATGCCGACCGGGCCGTTGGAGTCGAGCACGATCAGGTGGCGGAAGCCGCCGTGCGACATCGCAGCCGCGGCCTCCTCCAGGGTCCAGGCGGGGGCGGCGAAGACGACGTCGGTGGTGGTGTGGGTGCCTGCGGTCTCGGTGTCCGGGTTCTGACCGAGGGCCAGCGAGTTGAGGATGTCACGCTCGGTGATGATGCCGAGGCCGGAAGAGTCCTCGTCGTGGACGACGGCCGCGCCGACGCGGCGTGCGGACATCAGGCGGGCTGCCTGACGGAGGGTGTGTGCCGGGCCGATGGTGAGGACCACCGTGCTCATGGCGTCGCGGACGAGCATGGACGGAGCCACCTCCTAAGAATCCGCCGAGCTGAGCTTGCGAGCGGATTCACAAATTCACAAGTGGGGGGACTCTCAGAGTCGCAGTTAAAGGGAGGGTCAACAAGGGGGCGCGTGCCGTGAGTTCGGGGGCGCCCGAGGCTGACTCAGAAGCCCCAGTTCAGCCGGGGTTGCTCACGGGGTTCGTTCAGTAGCGCTGGTACTGAACCGCCCTTCCGGCGGGGTGCAGCGTCGCCCCGCACTCCGCCGGAGAGCTGCGGGTTGTGGTCCTCATCGGTCGTTGTCGGTCGTCGCTGGCCGTCCTCGGACGGCCCACAGACGGCCCGGGGCGCACGACTCCGGAGACCATGAAACGGCCTATCCGGCGAGCAGCTCGCCGTCGGTTGCCCTGTGCTCGGTGGCGGCATTGGTGCCCGTCAGGACGTACTGGCCCTTGTCAGGGATGCGGGTGGTGTGGTCCTTGCCGTCCACATTCCAGTGCACGGTCAGACTCCAGTCGCACTGGTGCGAGGAGGCGCTGACAGTGATGCTGAAGTACTCCGGCTGCCCGGATCGTTTCACCGTGAACTGGGGGGCGTCGATCTTGTTGTCGTTCTCGTCATAGAAGACAACTTCGGGGGATTCAGCATCGGCCTGCACGCGTGCCGACCTCTGGGGGAGCATGTACACATACACGTCACCGCGGACGTGTACTCCCACCGTGCTGCGGCGGCAGACCGTCTGGACTTTCAGCCGCTCGATGGTCACGACGTTGTCGGACTTGGCGCGAAGATTGAGAGCGAGCGTCTGGGTCACCGGTGTGCCCCCGTTCTTCCTCGCCCACCGGTCCAGCGCGTCGCCCATTCGTGCCGGCGGCGGTGCAAGGTCAGCGAACGTCTTTCCCTGGAAGACCCATCCGCTCTGACTGCTGGCGGCTGGCTCGTCGTAGTCGATGATGAGCCCGTGTTCTTCTCTGCCGGTAAGACTCTGAATCAGGTGGACCAGGGACGGCCCTAGCCATTCGGTCACGGCGAACACCGTGATCCCGCCGATTACTGAGAAGACCAGGCCTTTGACACCTGCTGACTGACGCTGCCACCACAGCCTGGCCTTTGCACGGAGGCCAGCGCGGCGCGGAGAGTCCGAGGGCGTCTCGGCGGGATCCTCCTGTGTCATGAGGTCACGCTAGAGCTCGGCCCCCGGGCGGCCGACGCCCGACACAGCAGCCCACCCGCATGGCAGCCCCACTCGTCTGTCCGTACCCTCTCGCGGCAGAAGCCGCTGGAGTCCGGCATCTCGTCTGGTTCGCGTGTGATCCGAAAGAAACGCCCTGGCTGGGCAGATGCACCGCGAGGTGCGGCAGTCTGCCGCGCCAGTCAGCCGTTCTGTGGCAGCGATCCGGCATCGCGCCGTTGTGCACAGCTGTTGATGTCAGGCGCTGATGTCAGATTCGAGCAGGTGGCACCCATCATGGGCGCGCACGTGAGGCGTGGTATCGGCATCCAGAGCGTCTAGCACGCGCACCGCGTAGACCTCGCCCATCCACTTCCCGACTTCTTCGGGAGTCAGCCACTCGACGGCCGTCGACTCAGTCGACGTGCGCTCGACACCGTCGACCGGTCGACACAGAAAGACCAGGGCCACGATGTTGCGGCTCATGTTCTTGTAGACGCCCGTCAAGCGCTCCACCGAGACGCGGATACCCGTCTCTTCCAGTACTTCACGTATGGCGCCGTCCTCCGGGCGTTCGTCCAGTTCGAGGACGCCGCCGGGAGGCTCCCACGTGCCGTTGTCCGCGCGTCGGATCGCGAGGACACGGCCGTCATCGCGCACAACCACGCCAGCGACCGAGACCGAGTGAAGCGGCATAGACGCGCCCTCCGGGTAGCGTTGCTTATGTACAGGAGCTTAGGAGGAACAGAAGGACATGGGGCCCACACCTTCCCGGGACTCCGGGAAACCACGGTACCTACAGATCGCCGATGACCTCGTTCAGCAGATCGAACAGAACGTTCTTCCCCCTGGGGAGCAGGTGCCCAGCGAATCGGATCTTATGAAGAGGTACGGCGCATCGCAGGGCACGGTTCGCAAGGCGATTGCTGAAGTGCGCGCAACGGGCCTGGTCGACACGCGTCACGGCAAGGGGTCGTACGTGAAGCGCCGCCCTCCGGTGAGCAGGAAGTCGTCAGACCGGTTCCGTCGGTCGCACCGGATGGCGGGCAAAGCGGCGTACCTGGCTGAGGCGGAGCAGGCAGGAAGCAAGCCCAGCGTGAGCGTGCTTTACGTCGGGCCGGTCGACGCGCCGGCGGAGATCGCTGAGAGGCTGTCGGTTCCGGCCGGTGAAAAGGTGCTCGCGCGGCGCCGCCTCTACTTCAGCGATGGCATCCCGACGGAGGAAGCCACCTCGTATCTACCGTGGGACATCGCCAAGGACATCCCCGAGCTGTTCGAGGAGAACCCCGGTGGTGGCGGCATTTACGCCCGGCTGGAGGAACACGGCCACACGCTGAAGGAACTGTCAGAGACGGTGCGCGTTCGCCTGGCCACCAAGCAGGAGATCGCAGCACTGAGCCTGAGCCCGGGCGCACCCATCATCCACCTGACGCGAAATGCCGAATCTGAGGCGGGCCGAGTGGTCGAGGTCTGTGACACCTTCATGGCCGCTGACCAGTTCGTTTTGGAGTACCGCATACCTGCGGGTGACTGAACAGCCCAACTCCTGAGCCCCGGCCCGTCGCGAATTTCGCGCGACGGGTTGACTCATGTACATGAGTTGGGCACTCTCTTACATGGCACTCATACACATAAGTACACGAGTGCAGGTGTTGCCGTTTGCGTAATGCCGCACTGAAAGCGCCCGGCGGGTCCCGCGGAGACGGGAGCCCCTCTGACTAGGGGTTACCGCGCTCGCCAGCAGCGACTGCTCCTTGAGAACTCAACAGCGTGCCTGAGGGAGACCGCCCCACCTCTGCAAGCAAGAGGGCGGCGTACGCGGGTTCTGATCCCGCGCACGAGTACAGCGCGATTCGACCTCTCTGCAGCGCGCCTGCTGCGGCCGGTTGCCTCCGCTGCTCGTCTCGTACGAGCAGCGCTGAGGGGAGCCGGAAGGTCTGTCTCCAACGGCGCGCGGCTCCCGGGGTGCCACCCGGGAGCCGCTGTTCGGGCCGTTCCACCTGCAAGGGAGAACACGACCCAATGAACCCCATCGTCACTGTTCAGGACGCTGTTACCGCGTTCGCCGACTTCATGGAGCCGACGGACGCGGAGCTGGACGCGATCGAGCAGGAGATGCCCGTCATCACGGCGGACATCGACCTGTTGGACGCGCAGATCATCACCCTTGACCGCACCCCGACCGAGCTGGACGCACGGCGTATCCGCCGGGCCCACCGTCGGGTGCTTGCCGCCCGCCGGGAGCTGGCCAACCGGTCCGCTGCCGCGAACACGGCGGGTGGTGCCGCGTGAAGGCCAAGACCGTTCTTCCCGCCGTCGCGATGACGGCGGTGTCCATGGTTCTCACCCTGGCCGTGGTCGTGATGTGGCTTGGTACGGCAATGCCGTGGCCGGTCGCTTTGGTCGTCGGTCTCGGGATCGACGGCGGATGGCTGGCCATCCTCGCCTACGAACGCCGCCTCGCCGCACAGGGCGACCACAGTCGCGCGGTGACCGGTGTCGGATGGTCCTTCGGCCTGATCGCGGCTGGCGTCCTCGTGGCGCACGCCCTCACCGCTGAGGGGTCCACCGGCGCGTGGCTGGCCGTGGCCTGGCTGCCCATCGCGGCCAAGGCGCTGTGGCTGGTGCACGGCCTGTGGGAGCGGACCGCGCTCACCCCGAACGCCCTCGGAGCGATCCGAGGCATCCAGCAAGAGGCCCGCGACGAAGCGGCGGTGGCCCGCGCCCGCCTCCGGGCCGAAGCGGTCACCGAGGAGACCCGGTTGACGGCCGTGACGCAGGCCGGCGCCCGCGTCGCACGCGTCCAGGCCAGGACCGCACAGACCCTCTCGCGGGCGTGGTCGACGCTGGAGACGGCACGGGAGGGCGAGGACACCGGACGGGCATTGACCAGCGTGACGAGTCGCGTCACGCCCGACGTCGCACCCCGGTGGCAACTGCCCGTCTGGGGCCCCACCGCGCCCGTCTCAGCGTTCACCCTGGACGCGGCACCCGCGCTCACCGACAACGTGCTTGACGCACTCGTCGACGAGATCCGGCACAGCGAAACCCCCGCTCTGTCCTACCGCGAGATGGCCATCCGCTTCCGCGCGGCCGGCCACTCCGCCTCCGAGGTCCGGCTGCGGGCCGCATGGAAGCGCGTGGCGTGATGGGAGCGCTGCCGGTGTTCCGGTGGCGCCTCGCCCCGGGCGGCTACGCCACCCGCCGACAGCTCCGGGCGCGCGGTCTGCGCCCCGGCGGTCAACAGGTGGCCGCTCAACTCGAACGGCCGCGCCGCCGCCGTGGGCCGCTGGTCGCCTACCTCTACCGGGTCGACCTCGCCAAGCCCGTGCGGCCCATGACGGCCGCGAAGTGGGCGGCGCTGGCCAAGGCCAACGCCGCCCGCCGCACCTGCCCGTCCTGCCGCCGCGATGCGGGATACGTCATCCCGGCCTCGCTCGGATCGTGCGTTCCGTGCGCCTTCCCCGACGACCAGCGCGCCGCATGAACACCCCGACATCTCCGAGGAGTTCCGCTGTGACCAGCACGAATGAAGCTCCCCGCACCATCAGCTACGCGTGGCACGCCTGGGTGACCGTGCCCGGCCAGGGCCGCGCGTTCGCCCACGGCACCATCACCGTCCCGCTCGACTACTGCTGGAACCGCGTCCAGCGAGAGGTTGGCGCCTGGCTCGGTACGCAGGGCGTCACCGGCCGGCTCGCCGACATCTCCCTGATCCTCGCCCCGCAGGCCTGACAGGAGGGATTGACCATGGGCAAGCCCGACACCCGCCGGCTGGACCGCCGGATCCGTGAGACGAACCGCAAGCTCGAAGCGGTCCGGGAGCGTGAGATGTGGCCGCTCAGCGGTCCCGAGAGGCGGGCGATCGTCCGCGCCCTGGCCGGAGGCACGATCAAGGTCGCCCGGGGCAACAGCACCGCACGCGCCGACCAGAGGCTGGAGTCGGCGTGGAGTGCGGCCGAGACCCGGCTGATCGCGGAGATCACCGCGCTCCAGGTGGAACGGCAGCGGGTCGTGAACGAGGCCGCCGCCGCCAAGGCCGCCCAGAAGTCCTCAAGGTGGTGGTGAGCATGGACCGCCGCTGTCCCGCCGCCCACCCCGAGGACCCGACCCCCTGTAGCGGCCCGGTGGCGGTGACCGTGCTGGATGCCTTCAATGCCGGGGCCGACGGGTGCGAGCACCACGCCGCCCGGCTGCTGGCCTCGCTCGACGGCGGTCGCGTCTATGCCCTGCCCGACGCCCCGGCCGGCGCCGCCATCCGCACCTTCACCGCTGCCGACGGCACCCGCCCGTTCTGCTGGGGCGACGGCCCGCGCACGGAGCCGTCCCAGCTCAGCCACGCGGAGAACCGCGCCCGCAACAGCCACTGATCAGCGCGACCCTTCGCCCGCACCGCTGCCGGGCGTGGGGCCTCCCCTCTCACCTTCACCCCGGACACGGGGCAGTCAGGAGTGTCCTCAACCATGAGCGAGAACATCGTTCACCTGCACAAGAACAACGAACCGGCTCCCGAGCCGGCCACCGTCACCACACTCACCGTGGTCCCCGACCCGGCACCCGCCGCACCCGTGCCGCTGTGGGTGCGCTCCGGACGTGCCGTCAAGACCGTGGTCACGCACGAGACCACGAAGACGACCGCCCGCGCCGTTGCCCGCCACACCCTCTACGTCGCCGGCGGCGCCCGGATTGCGGCCAAGCGGACGTGGGACGGACGCACGGCGTCCCGGTACGAGCGGATGTTCCGCGCGGCGGAAGCCGCCGGGAACTATGAGGTGGCCGCGGAGTGGGAGGAGCGCGGGCAGCACTTCCGCGAGGCACGCCACCGCCGCCGCATGGACCTCCTGCACTCCCCGGTCGACGCCGCCAAGGGAGTCGCGGTCAGCACCGGCATGGGCATCGGGTCCCTGGTCGCCCTCGGAGTCGTCATGGCCATCGCGACGAAGGACGTCACCGACGTCGTCACCCCGCTGATGGCCGTGGTCGACTTCATCAACCTGCTCATCACCATCGTTCAGGTGGTGTGGGGTCCGGCCCTCACGATCGGCCCGTTCGTCGCCCTGCTCGCCCTGTGGGCCGTCGGCAAGCACCAGCAAGCAGCACCCCACTGGGCGCTCCCCGCCAACGTCCGATCCAGCGAGGGCGAGCCCATCACACCCTCGATCGTGGTCAAGGCACTGCGCGACCTGGGAGTGCCCACGCTGCGGAACGCGATCAAGGAGATGGGGGACGCCGGCGCGTCGATGCTCGGTCCGATCCGGATCGCCGGATGCGGCGTGGAAGTCGACGTCACCTTGCCCTCGGGTGTGGCGACGAACGAGGTGCAGGGCAAGCGGCGCAAGCTTGCCGAGAACCTCACGCGGCACGAGCACGAGGTGTTCATCACCATCCCTGAGGCGGCCCGCACGGTCCGCCTGTGGATCGCGGACTCCGGGGCGCTGGACGAGCCGATCGGACCGTCTCCGCTGGTCACGGACGACACGATGACCGCGAACTATAAGACGGGGAAGGCCCCGTGGGGTCAGGACCTGCGCGGGGACGCAGCAGAGCTGAGCGTCTATCAGCGCCACCTGCTCATCACCGGCCGGTCGAACCAGGGCAAGACCGCCGCCCTGCGGGCCCTCGCCCTGTGGCTCGCGCTGGATCGGTCGGTTCAGTTCTGGATCGCCGACCTCAAGGGCGTTGGCGACTGGAGCATGTTCAACGGCATCGCCGACGTGCTGATCGAGGGCCCGTCTGATGGCCACGTGATCCAGGCGACCGAGATGGTCGAGGACGCGGTACGCGAGATGAACCGCCGCATCGAGGCGCGTCTCGCCGACCCGCGCGCGACGTTCCCGCCCCTGATCGTTCTGGTGGACGAAGCGCAGAAGGCGTTCATGTGCCCTGCGGTCGACGACGACCGGCGGCCCTACGGCGGCTCCAAGGCCACCTCCCGGTACTTCATGGCCACCCGCACGATCCACAACCAGGGACGCGCTGTCGACGTGCTGCTGTGGCAGGGCACCCAGGACCCCACCGACCAGAACCTCCCCAAGCTCGTCCGCGAGGGCGCCCACACCCGCGCCTCCCTCGTGCTGGGCTCCGAGTCGCAGGCCAAGATGGCACTCGGGGACAAGGCAGTTGAGGACGGCGCCGCTCCGCACCTGCTGCGCCAGGGCTTGGACAAGGGAACCCTCGTGCTGGCCTCCGACGGCATCGACATGCCCAAGGGACAGTCGTCCATCACGGTCCGCACCCACTTCATCGACGACGACCCCGCCGCCGAAATCGCCGACCGTGCCCGGGCTGTGCGCGACGGAGTCACCACCCTGCACGCCATCGAGCGGGGCGAGGAACGTGACGCGCTCGCCGACATCGCCGCCGCCATCGGTGACGCCTCCCGCCTGCCGACGACCGATGTCCTCAAGCGGCTCGCGATGCTCAACCAGGACGCCTACGGCGCCTGGACCAACGGTGACCTCAAGCGCGTGCTGGAAGCCGAGGGCGAGGAGCCGAAGAAGTCCCACGGCCGCATGGTCGTCCACCGAGATCACGTCCTGCGCGCCCTCGCCAACCGCGACGCGAACGGTTCCGCTTCCGCCTCCTGACAACGGGGAGACGCACCCTCCCGGTCCGGGGAGACGGGGAGAACTCCCCAACCGCCTCCCCGGACCGCCTCCCCCACGTTGATCAGCGAAAACACCGCTTCGGGGAGGCGGGGAGGCCCGCAGGTCAGACCCCCGAAACCCCCCTCCACAGCCACCCCCCAAGGGGGTGGTCCCGCCTCCCCGACCGAATACCGGAAGGGATTCCGCATGTACCCCGAGACGCCCCGCCACGCGCCCGCCGAACGGGCCCTGGAGGTCCACCACCCGACCCCGATCACGCCCGCTGTCGTGACGCCGGCGCCGTTCGTGCCCATGCAGCCGGGCAGCGTCCCGGCCGTGGCGAGCGTCGTCCTGCCCGACGGACGGGTCGTCACCGGCTACGCCATCAACCCCGCCCAGCCCGAACCCATCGCGGCCAAGCCGCCCGTCTCTCGCGCGGCCGTGAACATCGCCCTCGGGGGCATCGGGTTCGGCGCGGTGTGCGGCGGCCTGCTGCTGCTCACCACGTTCATCGCCGCACTCACCGCACTCATCACACAACTGATCACGCTCGCCGCCGTCTGCTTCGGCGGATACGTCGGCGTCCAGATCTTCAAGGGCAGCGACCACAAGAGCGGGACCACGGTCAACATCCGCAAGGCCGTGATCAAGCGCAGCCACTTCCACGGCTAGCTACGCCAAGGGCGGTCCCCGTCTCGCCAAAGTCCGGGACCGCCCTTGCCAGCCAGCACCCACCAAAGGAACTGGAGACATCCAGCATGACGCAACCCACCGACATCCGGCGAGCACTCGCCTTACGGCTCCGTCTCGGGGACGTGATCCGGGTGCTGGACGCCTACTCCTGCATCGGCGGTGCCACCGACGGCTACCGGGCCGCGTTCGGAGCCAACTGCCACGTCACCGGCGTGGACATCGAGCCCCAACCCGACTACCGGGGCGACGCCTTCCACCAGGGCGACGCCATCGAGTACATCCGTGCCCACGGCCACGAGTACGACTTCATCCACGCCTCCCCGCCGTGCCAGGGCGAGGGCGCCCCGACCAAGGGCACCAACGCGGCCCGCAACGCGGCGATCGGCCGTACGTATCCCCGCCTCATCGCCCCCACCCGCGCCGCGTTGGAGGCGACGGGGCGGCCGTACGTGATCGAGAACGTGGCCGGCTCCGAGGTCCGCAAGGACATCCGCCTGTGCGGCGAGATGTTCGGCCTCGCCGTCCTCATGCACCGCTACTTCGAACTCGGAGGGTGGACCGCCGTCCAGCCGGCCCACCCCCAACACCGGGGCTACGTACGCGGATGGCGCCACGGCCAATGGCACGAGGGCCCGTACGTGGCCGCGTACGGCAAGGGAGGGGGTAAGGCGACCGTTGCGGAGATCCGCGCCGCGAAACGCATCGACTGGTCCACCGATCACCTTCGGCTCCGCGAGGCCCTCCCGCCCGCCTACACCGAATGGATCGGCCGCGCCTACCTCGCCGCCTCCGCCCCCTCTCCGGGGGTGGCCGCGTGAACGCGCTGCCCGATCACCTGCGGACCGCACTGGCTCTTGCGGCGTCCGGTGTTCCGCCGCTGCCCCTGCGAGCGGGGAAGGTGCCGTTCGGGAACTGCCGCACCTGCGCCAAGAACGCTTGCGGTGGCCGGCCGAACATGAAGACCCCCGGCCCCTGCACCTGCCCGAACCCGTGCCACGGCTGGGCCGCCGCGACCACCGACCCCGTTGTCATCAACTCGCCGACGTGGGCGTGGGCGTGGCGGGAAGCGGCGGCGGTGGCCTATCACCCCGGCGGCGCCGGCCTCACCGTCGTGGATCTCGACAGCCCGGAAGCCATCGCGTGGGCCCGTAAGAGCCTGCCTGCGACACGGACCGTGCCGACGACCCGGGGTGAGCACTGGCTCTACCAGGGCGCCATGCCGTCCGCCAACGCCGTCCGGCCTGGCGTCGACATCAAGTCGTCTATGCAGTACGCGCGATGGCTCGGTCCCGGCACCGGCACCATCACGGTCCTGCCGGACGTCGTGCGTGCGCTGATCGTGAAGGAGCCCTCCACGGTCCGACCGGCGGCCGTCACTGTGCCCGCGCTGGTCGGGGGCGGGGAGTGCCCTCACCGCACGCCCACCTACTTGGACCGTGGCATCACCATGGCGGAACAGCGCATCACCGAGGCCCGTGAGGCGGTACACGCAACCGTCTACCGGACGTTCCTCGCGGTGCTGTCCACGCACGGTCGGTGCGGCTGCCTCACCGAGGCGCACACCGCGCGGCTGTTCACCGCCGCGCAGGCCAAGGGCGAGTCCCCCCGGCACTGCACCGACGCGTGGACCAACGCCCTGACCACGTTGGGACTGTGACCATGTCTGAGGACGAGAAGAACCCCGCCCGCGAAGTCATCGCGGACTACGCACAGGCCCACTTCCGGTACTTCCGCACTGCCGACGGGACTGTGTACGCGCAGCGGAAGGGCCACCCCGTGGCCCGGCCGATGCGCTCCCAGGGCACGACAGGCAGCCATCGCCAAGAACTCATCGTCGGCATGTACAGGGACGGGGTCGGCGTGTTCAACGGGACCGCGCTCAAGGAGGCATTGGACTTGATCGAAGCGCTCGCGCTGTACGAGGACACGCACGCCGTGAACATCCGCGTGGCCCCCGGGTTCGACGGGGCGACGTGGCTGGACCTGGGCCGCGATGACGGGCAGTCCGTCCGCATCCATCCTTCGGGCTGGGAGATTCTCACCCCTGACCCGCGTGAGGTGTGCTGGCGGCGGACTCAGCTCACCGGGGAACTGCCCCTGCCGGCCAAGGACACCGACGGCAAGGGCATCGACCTGTTGATGCGGCTGTGCAACTTCGCCAACGCGGAGACCGAATGCCTGGCCATCGCCTGGCTGATCGGCTGCCTCGGGCCGTCCGTGCCCGTCCCGGCGCCGTTCCTCACCGGGCCGCAGGGCGCGGGCAAGTCCACCGGGGGCCGGATGCTCACCAGGATCATTGAGGGGATGAGCGGTGACCTGCGGCGGGCGCCGAAGGATGAGGAAAGCCTGATCGCGGCAGTGGCGGCGGGGTGGGTCACCGCGCTGGACAACCTCTCCCACGTGACGCCGGATCTGTCGGACGCGATGTGCTGCATCGTGACCGGAGCTGAGAGCGTCAAGCGGGCTCTGTTCACCGACGGGGACGTGTTCCGCGTCGGCTACCGCCGCCCCCTGCTCCTGACCGGTATCGACGTCGGTGTCATTCGGCCTGACCTCGCGGACCGGCTCCTACCGCTGCGGTTGGAGCGGCCCAGCGTCCGTCGCACCGAGGCGGAACTGTGGGCGGAGTACGCGGAGGTTCTGCCGGTCGTTCTTGGCTCGCTTCTGGACCTCACGGTCAAGGTCCGGGCCGTGGAGGCGGAGACCCCCACGGACCTGCGGATGGCGGACTTCGCGCACCTGTGCGCGCAGTTCGACGCGGCAACCGGGCTGGGAGCTCTCACCGCCTACCGGGCGAGTCTGGACGACCTGAACGACGACGTGATCGAGGGTGACCTCCTCGCGCAGACCGTCCTCAGGCACGCCGAGACCATCGAGCCGGGCGCGGCGCAGCGGATGACGTCCACGGAGTGGCTGTCCTGCCTCAGCCGCCTCTACAGCGGCGACGACTGCCGCCCCCTTCCCAAAGGGTGGCCCACCACCGGCAAAGTCCTCTCCGACCGGCTCAAGCGCCTGCAACCGACGCTGGCCGCCCGGCGCGTCCTTGTCGACTCGGGCCGCACCAGCGCGGGCCGCTACCTCGAAATGACCCGCACGCTCCCCCCGGCCCCGCACGAGCAAGCACGGGCGTTCTGACCCGCGATCCGCACGCACAAGCGAACAGCAAGAAGAGCACGTGCTCCTCTTGCTGTTCGGCGGAACGCCGCCCCAAGGTCGCGCCGCGCAGCGGCCCCTTCTTTGCTCTGTGAGGGGCACCGAACTACAACAGGCAGGCCCTTCTTTGTCCTAAGAAGGAAGACGCTGCGTCATGTGCGTCATGCGGGC
This sequence comes from Streptomyces sp. NPDC001530, assembly GCF_042894545.1. NCBI lineage: Bacteria > Bacillati > Actinomycetota > Actinomycetes > Kitasatosporales > Streptomycetaceae > Streptomyces > Streptomyces sp. NPDC001530. The sequence continues at coordinate 93,223 of NZ_JBIAVS010000025.1, read as the reverse complement.
CGGAAAACGGCACCTGACCTGTACCAACAGGCATGACGCAGACGGCTTGCTCTGCGTCATCCTGCGTCATCTGCGTCATCCGATGACGCACCCCATGACACGGCGATGACGTACGCCCTAACTGCTGCGTCAAGCAAAACCGCAGGTCAGAGCTCCGAATGACGCTACCGACGCAATGACGCAGAAATCCACGCCTCGGACACACGCGCACTCCCTACGCATGACCCTTCGCCTGCGCACGGAAGACACGCCATGAGCACCGCACGTGAACAGTCAGACCCGCGCGCCACGCTCCGCGCCGGATTGCCGGACCGCTACCTCACCCCCGACGACATCGCCGAGATCTTCGAGGTGCCCAAAGAGACCGTCTACCAGTGGCGCAAGAAGCGCATCGGCCCGCCCGGATTCCGCATCGGCAAGTACATCCGTTACGACCCCGCCGACGTGCTCGCCCACGTAGCCGAACGCAAGAGCACCGACCAAGACGCCGCCTAGCCCAACACCCACCACAGACAGCAGGGAGAGCCGCTAACCAGCGGCTCTCCCTGCTGCGTGTTGAGAGGACCACCGCCACATGGCAGGCCACATCCAAGACCGCTGGTTCAAGACCGAGACCAACTCCGACGGCAAGACCGTACGCATCAAGAGCGACCGCCACGGAAGCGGCCTGCGCTACAGGGCCCGGTACATCGGCCCCGACGGCACCGAGAAGTCCAAGAGCTTCCCCGATGGACAGAAGCGCCTCGCCGAGAAATGGCTGTCCGGGATCGAAGCGGACATGACGCGAGGGCAGTACATCGACCCGCGGGCTGGTCGCCTCACCGTGCGGCAGCACGCCGAACGGTGGTTGGCCTCCCTCACCATGGACCCCAGCACGTTCGTGAGCACCGAGACGCGCATCCGCCTGCACGTCCTGCCGTATCTGGGCAGCCGATCGCTCGACTCGCTGAGGCCGATCCACGTCCGTGAGTGGCTGCGGAAGCTCGAAGACGGGGGATTGGCCCCCGCCTATCAGCGGGTCATCTTCGCGAACCTCAACGCGATGTTGGCGGCTGCTGTCGACGATCGCCTGATCCCGCACAACCCGTGTCGCTCGACGTCTGTGAAGGCGCCCAAGCCGGAACCTCGCCGGATCGTGCCGTGGGGGCCTGAGCGCGTGCTGGCGGTGCGCTCGGCACTGCCGGAGCGGTACCGGGCCGTGGTGGACTTGGCCGGCGGGTGTGGCATGCGGCAGGGCGAAGTGCTCGGCCTGGCCGTCGACGATGTGGACTTCGTCGAAGGAGTCGTTCACATCGTCCGCCAGGTCAAACTCATCGCCGGGAAGCAGGTGTTCGCGCTTCCCAAGGGCGGCAAGACGCGTACGGTGCCCCTGCCGGAGAGCGTCGCTCGCGCTCTTGAGGCCCATATCGCGCAGTACCCGCCCTCGGCCGTGACGCTGCCGTGGCGGTCGGTCGACGGCTCACCGGTCACGCCGCCCGTCCTCTTCCGCAACGCCGAGGGGCGCGCGGTGAACCGCGTCGTCTTCAACCTCAAGGCGTGGCGGCCCGCTCTCGACAAGGCGGGTATCCCGCGTGGCAGGGAGAACGGCATGCACGCGCTGAGGCACTTCTACGCGTCCGTTCTGCTGGACGCGGGGGAGAGCATCAAGGCGTTGTCGGAGTACCTGGGACACCACGACCCCGGCTTCACGCTGCGGACGTACACGCACCTGATGCCGAGCAGCGAGAAGCGCACGCGAGAGGCGGTGAACCGCGCGTTCAAGGACGGCCCGAAGGCCGATGACGGCCCCACGACGGCCCAGGGGGGCTGAGGATGGAGGAAATGCGCAGGTCAAGCCGCGAGTGGCTTCAGTAGCGCTGGTTCAGATATCCCAGCAGCTCGTCGTGGAGGATGCCGTTCGACGCGGCCGCGTTGCCGCTGTGCGGGCCCGGGCGGCCGTCCAGGCCGGTGAAGGAGCCGCCCGCCTCGGTCACCACGATCGCGTTCGCCGCCATGTCCCAGAGCGACAGCTCGGGCTCCGCGCAGATGTCGACCGAGCCCTCGGCGACCATCATGTACGGCCAGAAGTCGCCGTATCCGCGGGTGCGCCAGACTGCCTTCGTGAGGTCCAGGAAGCCGTCGAGGCGGCCCTGGTCCTCCCAGCCGCTCAGCGACGAGTACGCGAACGAGGCGTCGGCCATGCGGGAGACGCGGGAGACGTGGAGCCGGGATGCGGAGGACAGGCTGCGCCCGGTGAACGCGCCGTGACCCTTCGCGGCCCACCAGCGGCGGCCGAGCGCGGGTGCGGAGACGACGCCGACGACGGGCTGGTAGCCGCCCTCGCCCGCCTCCATCAGGGAGATCAGCGTGGCCCAGACGGGGACGCCGCGTACGTAGTTCTTGGTGCCGTCGATCGGGTCGATGACCCAGCGGCGTGGGCCCGTGCCCTCGATGCCGTACTCCTCGCCGAGGATCGCGTCGCGCGGGCGGGCGCGCTGGAGCTGGCCGCGGATGAGTTCCTCGGCGGCCTTGTCCGCCTCGCTCACCGGCGTCATGTCCGGCTTGGTCTCGACCTTGAGGTCGAGGGCCTTGAACCGGTCCATCGTCGCGGCGTCGGCGGCGTCCGCGAGGACGTGGGCGAGACGCAGGTCATCGAGATAGTCGGGCATGACCGAACCGTATCTGCCCGTGTCGGGGCGGGGCTACACGGGACGGGGATCACTAGGGGGCTCCGGGGGCGAGCGGGTGCCCGGGGCCGGCTGCCGGCCGGTGGTGGGGCCAGGAGGCGGCCGCCGGGTTGTCGTCCGGCGACCCGGAGTCGTGTTCGCCTGCCGCCTGTGGTGGGGCGGGGCCGTGCCCGAGCATCCGTCCTCGGTCTGGCGCGGAATCGGTCGGGTTCGAAGGGGCCCGGCGGTGACGCGCCATCCGCTGCGGGCGGACGTTCCGACACGTCCCCTTCCGTGCGTGGGCGGCTGACGGTCGTCTGGGGCTCGGGTTCGGTGGCTTACGTCGGCCGGGACGCCCACCGGCGGGGGGCTTACGTCCCCGTGCGGGTGCGTGCGGTCGGTCGCGTACGCCCCTCTGGGCCGCCGCGAACCCTTGACAGTGCTCCTGTGCGCGTCAAATCTGAGCTGCAGAGTCGCTCGCCCCAGGGAGGCGATGATGCCTGCAGCGCGGGAATCCCTCTTGGATGCCGCCTATACGGCACTCGCGCGTCGTGCGTGGTCTGCGGTGCGGATGGTCGATGTGGCCGCCGTGGCCGGAGTGTCACGTCAGACGCTGTACAACGAGTTCGGGAGTAAAGAGGGGCTCGCGCGTGCCCTGGTGCGGCGGGAGGCCGATGCCTATCTCGCGGGGGTCGAGCGGGCGCTGGCCGTGCATGCGGATGCGCGGGAGCGGCTGGTCGCGACCGCCGAGTGGACCGCGTCGGCCGCGCGGAGCAATGCGCTGGTGCGGGCGATGCTCACGGGGTGCTGGAGTGAGCGGCTGCCCTCGCCGACGTTGTCGGCGGTGCCCTCGTCGTCCGCGGTGCCGGCGCAGCGGCGGGCCGACGGGCCCTTGCCCTCGCCCGCCGACTTCGTGGCGCTGGTGCGGGATCGTGCGGTCGCCACGCTTGCCACCTCCAAGGCGGACACGGCGGAGTTGGCGCGCTCCTGTGAGCTTGTCGTCCGGCTCGCTCTGTCCTGTGTGGCGGCGCCGCCCGGCGAGGGCGGGGTCACGGATCTGGTGAAGGCCGCTTTGGCCCCGTCCCAGCGCCTCGGGGTCCAGTGAGTCGCGGCAGCGTCACTGGGAGGAGCCCGACAGCTGGAGGCCGATGATGCCGATGATCACGAGGCTGATCGAGACGATCTTGAGCGTCGAGACCACGTCGCCGAGGAAGATCATGCCGTAGATCGCGGTGCCCGACGCGCCGATACCGGTCCACACGGCGTACGCCGGGCCGACGTCGAGCTTCTTCAGGGACAGGGTCAGCAGGCCGAAGCTGCCGAGCGCGAAGATGCAGAACGCGACCGTGGGCCAGAGTCTGGTGAAGCCGTGCGAGAGCTTCAGACAGACGGCGAAACCGGTTTCGAGCAGTCCCGCTACAACGACCAGCAGCCACGCCATGTGTTGTCCTCCCGTGTCCCGCACGTCGACTGCTTCGTCTGGCCAGGGTGCGATTATGCATTTACCGGCCAACCGCGCACGCAAACAACGCGGAGGTCAGGTCACACCGGGATCAGTCGCCTTCCTTGCGCTCGCGTGTCGCCAGCAGCCGGCGCAGGGAGTAGAGCCGCTGCGGGTCCGCGTGGCCGTCCGCCACCCACTGGTCCAGCGCGCAGTCCGGCTCGTCGTGGCTGCACGCGCGCGGGCAGCCCTCGGTGCCGGGTTCCAGGTCGGGGAAGGCATGGATGACCCGGGACGGATCGACGTGGTGGAGGCCGAAGGACCGTACGCCCGGGGTGTCGATGACCCAGCCGGCCTCGCCGGGCAGCGGAATCGCACGCGCCGACGTGGTGGTGTGCCGACCGCGGCCGGTCACGGCGTTGACAACCCCGGTGCTGCGCCGCCGCTCCAGCGACACCAGCGCGTTGACCAGGGTCGTCTTGCCCACGCCCGAGTGGCCGACGAACGCCGTGATCTTGCCGTCGAGTTGCTTGCGTACGCGCTCCACCGCCTCGCCGCTCTCCAGTTCCTCGCGGCTGGTCACGACGTAGGGGACGCCCAACGCCCCGTACAGCTCCAGGAGTTCGTCGGGCGAGGCCAGGTCGGACTTGGTGAGGACGAGCAGCGGGGTGAGGCCGCCGTCGTACGCCGCGACCAGGCAGCGGTCGATCAGACGGGGGCGCGGCTCGGGGTCGGCGAGGGCGGTGACGATGGCGAGCTGGTCGGCGTTGGCGACGACCACGCGCTCGTACGGGTCGTCGTCGTCGGCCGTGCGGCGCAGCACGGAGGTGCGCGGCTCGATGCGGACGATGCGGGCGAGGGTGTCCTTGTCGCCGGACAGGTCGCCGACGATGGCGACGCGGTCGCCGACCACTGCTGCCTTGCGGCCCAGTTCGCGGGCCTTCATGGCCATCACGACACGGTCCTCGACCAGGCAGGTCAGACGGCCCCGGTCGACGGTGAGGATCAGGCCCTCGACCGCCTCCTCGTGCTTGGGGCGGATGTTCGTACGCGGACGGTTGCCCTTGCGGTTGGGGCGCTGGCGGATGTCGTCCTCGTCGGTGTGCTTGCCGTAACGGCGCATGATCCCGGTCCGCCCGTCAGTTCCCGAGCATTCCGGTCCACAGGTCCGGGAAGTCCGGCAGGGTCTTCGCCGTCGTCGCCACGTTCTCGATCTGCACGCCCTCCACCGCCAGGCCGATGATCGCGCCGGCGGTGGCCATGCGGTGGTCGTCGTAGGTGTGGAAGACGCCGCCGTGCAGTCGGCGCGGGCGGATGTGCAGGCCGTCGGCGGTCTCGGTGACGTCGCCGCCGAGCTCGTTGATCTCCTTGGTGAGCGCGGCCAGCCGGTCCGTCTCGTGCAGCCGGAGGTGGGCCACGCCCCGCAGGGTCGAGGGGGAGTCGGCGAGGGCCGCGACCGCCGCGATGCCCGGGGTCAGCTCGCCCACCTCGCCCAGGTCCACGTCGATACCGTGGATCGCACCCGAACCGGTGAACTCCAGGCCTGTGTCGGTCAGTTCGCAGGAACCGCCCATCTCGGTGAAGATCTCCCGCAGCTTGTCACCGGGCTGGGTGGTGCGCGCCGGCCAGTCGGGGACGACGACCGTGCCGCCGGTCACCAGAGCCGCCGCCAGGAACGGCTGGGCGTTCGAGAGGTCCGGCTCGATGATCAGGTCGCGGCCGAGCAGCGCGCCCGGGGTGACCCGCCAGACGTTGGGCTCGCCACCCGACTCCGGGGTGTCCACCTGCGCACCGACCGCGCGCAGCATGTCCACCGTCATCCGGATGTGCGGCATGGAGGGCAGCGTCGAGCCGATGTGCCGGACCTCGACGCCCTGGTTGAAGCGCGGGCCGGACAGGAGGAGGGCACTCACGAACTGCGACGACGAGGACGCGTCGATCTCGACCGGGCCGCCGTCCAGGGCGCCGCTGCCGTGCACCGTCAGCGGCAGTGCGCCGCGGCCGTCGTCGTCGATACGGGCGCCGAGCAGACGCAGCGCGTCGATCACGCCGGTCAGCGGACGCTCGTACGAACGCGGGTCGCCGTCGAAACGGATGGGACCGTCGGCGAGGGCGGCGACCGGGGGCAGGAAGCGCATCACGGTGCCGGCGTTGCCGACGTCGACCGTGGCCGGGCCCTGCAGGCCCGAGGGGATGACCCGCCAGGCCTCGCCGGAGGCGTCGGGTCCTGCGGCGACCGTGGAGCTGGACGCCACCGTCTCCTCGATGCCGACGCCCATCGCACGCAGGGCGCCCGCCATCAGCAGGGTGTCGCGGGAGCGCAGCGGGCGGCGCAGCCAGCCCGGCTCGGAGGCCAGCGCGGCCAGCACGAGAGCGCGGTTGGTGACCGACTTCGACCCCGGCACGTGGACCGTCGCGTCGACGGCTCCGCTCGCGTGCGGGGCGGGCCAGAGGGCGGTGTGGGCGGGGTTAACGGTCATGCGCTCCACTTTAGTGGGGGTTCGCTCCGCCGGGTTTGGCCGGGGAACGCGGGTCGTTTCCTGGCCGCGGGCCCGTTGTGGCTGGTCGCGCCCGGGCGGCGGAGCTGCACAGGTCGTGGTCCCGCGCCCCTTCTGGGCGCGTCAGACCTCCAGCAGCCAGCGGCCGCCGCCCATGAGTGAGCACAGTGATACTGCGTGGAATAGGAACAGCCACATGGCGGCCGGTACGTGGGTGAGGCGGGACAGCTGGTCCGCGTCCGAGTCGCCCGCGCGGCCGCGGCTGCGCTTGGCCTGGAGTTCGAAGGCGGGCCGGACGCCGCCGAGCAGCAGGAACCACACCACGGCGTACGCGAACGCCGCCTGCACCTGAGGCCCGGCGAGCCAGGACACCAGCAGGAACATGCCGCCGGTGAGGATCACGGTGAGCGCGCCGTACGCGTTGCGGATCATCACCAGCATGGCGACGAGCAGGGCCGTGGCCAGCCACAGCAGCGCGGTGATGTGGCCCGCGGCGAGCAGCGCGGCGCCGCCCAGGCCGAGCAGCGGGGGAGCCGTGTAGCCGGCGGCGGCGGTGAGGATCATGCCGAGGCCGGTGGGCTTGCCGCGGCTGACGGTGAGGCCGCTGGTGTCGGAGTGCAGCCGGATGCCGCTGAGGCTGCGTCCGGTGAGCAGCGCGACCAGGCCGTGGCCGCCCTCGTGAGCGATGGTGATGGCGTTGCGGGAGAGGCGCCAGACGCCTTGCGGGACGATCACCGCCAGCGCGGCGACCATGGTGGCTATCACCACCCACAGGTCGGGGTCCGGCTGGCTGCCGAAGACCTGGTCCCAGAGGCTCGCCAACGAGGTGGATGCGGTGCTGTCCATTGTCTGCGGTGGCTCCCTCTGATGTCGCGGAATCTGGCAGTGTGGCACGTATGTGCGGACGGTATGCAGCGAGTCGTAGGCCCGAGGATCTCGCAGGAATCTTTGAGGTCGAGAAGTGGGAGCCCGAGGAGACCTTGGAGCCCGACTACAACGTGGCGCCGACCAAGGAGGTCTACGCCGTCCTCGACCGTCCCCTTAAGGACGCGGACGCTGCATCCACTAGTTCCTCCGTCACGGGGAAGCCGGTTCGCCAGCTGCGCAAGCTCAAGTGGGGGCTCGTCCCGTCCTGGGCCAAGACGCCCGAGGGCGGCGCCCGGATGATCAACGCGCGCGCGGAGACGGTGCACGAGAAGCCCTCGTACCGCCGTGCCTTCGCCGCCCGGCGCTGCATCCTGCCCGCCGACGGCTACTACGAGTGGGTCACCGCTGCCGCCGAGCGGGATCTGGAGGTCGAGGGGAAGAAGAAGCGGCCGCGCAAGCAGCCGTACTTCGTGACACCGGCGGACGGTTCGGTCTTCGCGATGGCGGGGCTGTACGAGTTCTGGCGCGACAAGACGCTTCCCGATGAGCACCCGCTGGCGTGGTGGGTGACGTGTTCGGTGATCACGACCGAGGCGGAGACCTCGCCGCTGGCGGTCGCGCCCGCCGAGGGGCCGCGGGCGCTGGCCGACATCCACCCCCGGATGCCGCTGATGCTCACGGCCGACCGCTGGGACGCGTGGCTGGATCCGGCGCGGACCGATGTCGACGACCTGCGGTCGCTGCTGGAGCCGCCGCCGGCGGGGTTGATGCGCGCGTACCCCGTGTCCACGGCGGTGAGCAATGTGCGCAACAACGGGCCCGAGCTGTTGAAGGAGCTGGAGGGACCGGAGGAGGGGACTCTCTTCTGACGGGGCGCCCGGGGCGCGGATGGCGTCGGGGTGGGTGCGCTTGCCAGCGCTTGCAGGGTGCCTCCCCCAAGCTCTTCGAGCAGGGGGTACCCCCAGTGCCCACCCGTGCCGCCTGGGGGTCCCCCCACGCCGTTAAGGCAGTGGGGGAGGCACGATTGCCCACAGCCATGGCGGCTGCCGCGGCACGTCTGCCCGCAGCTGGGACGGCTGCGACATGATGGTCTTGTGACGCGCAGTGAGACAGTCGAGACGGACGCGGGTGTCGCCCGCGTCACCTGGTACCCGGCCCAGAAGGCGCGGCTCGTGCTCGCCGTCAGCCATGGGGCCGGCGGTGGCATCGAGACGCGGGACCTCCAGGCGTTGGCGGCGGTGCTGCCCGGGCACGGGGTGAGTGTCGCGCTTGTCGAGCAGCCCTGGCGGGTGGCAGGGAAGAAGGTGGCGCCCGCGCCGAAGACGCTGGACGTGGGGTGGCGGGGGCTGTGGCCCGCGCTCGCGCGACCCGGGCTTCCCGTGGTCGCGGGCGGGCGCAGCGCCGGGGCTCGCGTCGCCTGCCGTACGGCCGTCGAGCTCGGAGCCCACGCCGTCCTCGCGCTCGGCTTTCCGCTGCACCCGCCGGGCAAGCCCGAGAAGTCCCGCGCCGAGGAACTACTCGGCTCCGGGGTGCCCACGCTGGTCGTCCAGGGCGGCAACGACCCGTTCGGGAAGCCGGAGGAGTTCCCGAAGGGCTCGTACGAACTGATCGAGGTGCCGTACGGCGATCACGGCTTCGCCGTGCCGAAGAGGGCGCCGATCGAGCAGGACGAGGCCGTGACGATCATCACCGACGGTGTCGTGAAGTGGACCGCGTCACTCGGGTGACACCCGGGAATGCTGGGCGGCGGACCTCTGTTGTGGGGAGCAGACAGCACGGACCGTGCTGACCCGTTCGTACGAGAGGAAGTCCGCCGCATGGGTTCGACCATCTGCCCGGCCCGCCGCAGCAGTGCTGACCTGGACTGGACGGTGCTGCACGCGGGAAAGACCGCCCCTGTTCGGGCGGCGGGCGGACCTGATGTTCGTCTATCCTCCGATTCCAGTGGGACCGGTCTCGGTTTCACGACATCGCTGGAGGAGGTGGGTCCGGTCACTGGGACCGACGCAGGGACCGAACACGGCCAGGCGGAGCAGCCCGAGGGCCAGGGCACGAGCACGGAGTCGTCCGCCGAGCGCACCGCGCGCTTCGAGCGGGACGCGCTCGAATTCCTCGACCAGATGTACTCGGCCGCCCTGCGCATGACGCGCAACCCGGCCGACGCCGAGGACCTGGTGCAGGAGACGTACGCCAAGGCGTACGCGTCCTTCCACCAGTTCCGCGAGGGCACCAACCTCAAGGCGTGGCTGTACCGCATTCTCACCAACACCTTCATCAACTCGTACCGCAAGAAGCAGCGCGAACCCCAGCGCAGCGCGGCCGAGGAGATCGAGGACTGGCAGCTCGCGCGTGCCGAGTCGCACATGTCGACGGGTCTGCGCTCCGCCGAGTCGCAGGCGCTCGACCACCTGCCCGACTCGGACGTCAAGGAAGCGCTGCAGGCGATCCCCGAGGAATTCCGCATCGCCGTCTATCTCGCGGACGTAGAGGGCTTTGCGTACAAGGAGATCGCGGACATCATGGGGACACCCATCGGTACGGTGATGTCCCGGCTGCACCGGGGCCGCCGTCAACTGCGCGGCATGCTCGAGGACTACGCGCGTGACCGCGGGCTGGTCCCGGCCGGCGCCGGGGAGTCGAACGAAGCGAAAGGCTCGGGCTCATGAGCTGCGGAGAGCCGCACGAGACGGATTGCAGTGAGGTACTCGACCATCTCTACGAGTTCCTCGACCATGAGATGCCGGACGCGGACTGCACCAAGTTCGAGGTGCACTTCGAGGAGTGCTCCCCGTGCCTCGAGAAGTACGGCCTCGAACAGGCCGTGAAGAAGCTCGTCAAGCGGTGCTGCGGCCATGACGACGTGCCGACCGATCTGCGCGCCAAGGTCATGGGGCGCATCGATCTGATCCGCTCCGGCCAGGTCGTGCCCGAGCACGACGTGACGGCGACACCTCAGGAGTCCTGAACTCCTCACCGGAAACCGTCCGTTTATCACCCGAACGTGCTAATCCGCGGGCTCTGAGCCCGCGGATTCGGCCATAGCTGTCCCCGTACCGCCCCCGCCGCTCTAGGCTCCGAGCCCTGAACTCGGGGAGGGGACGAGGATGGGGTCGGTTCCGGCGTGGGCCCGTGTGTACGTGGCCTGTGTCGTCCTCGGGGCCCTGGCCTGCCTGGCTCCCCTGCCGCACCTCCACGCTCCGTGGTGGGTCGTCGCGCTGCTCGCCGTGCTGTACGCGGGGTGCGAGCGGATCCCGCTGCCGCGCGGACCGAGGGGCGCGGGTGCGCCCGGCGGTGACGCCCCCAAAAAAATGGGCACCTTCCTCCCCGTGCTGCTGGCCGGGGCCTTTCTGCTGCCGCCCCCGGCCGCCGCGCTCGTCGCGCTGCCCGGGGCCCTGCTCGCCCGGGTCGAACAGCGGCCGCGGTGGCTGCGCCGGGTCTGGCGCGCGGCCCAGCTCGCCGTCGCGATCTGGGCGGCCTCCCGGGTGCACTGGGCGCTGGGCGGCCGGGACGCGGTGGTCGCACCCCACTTCCCGTACGCGCTCGCGCCCGCCGGGGCCGCGGTGCTGACGTTCTGCCTCGTGCTGACCGTCCTCGACGTCGGGATCCTGGCGCTCGCCGAGCGGATGCCGGTGCGCGGCGCCTGGCGCGGGCTCTTCGCGCGCTCCCTCGCACCCGTCGCCGTGCACGGGCTCGCCGGGCTGATGATGGCGGTGCTGTGGCGCAGTCCGTACGGGCCGGTCGCCGCGTTGCTCGTGCTCCTGCCGATGTACGTGTCCTGCTGGGTGTTCGCGCAGTACCACCGGGAACGGGCCGCCCACCAGGCCACGATTCGCGCGCTGGTGCAGGCCGTCGACATCAAGGACGGGTACACCCGCGGGCACAGCGAGCGCGTCGGGCAGGCGTCCATGATGATCGCGCGGGAGCTCGGCATGGACGACGAGCGCATCGAAGTGCTGCGGTTCGCCGGGATTCTGCACGACGTGGGCAAACTCGGCGTTCCTACCCGGCTGTTGCGCAAGGACGGGCCGCTCACCCCCGAGGAGCGGCGGGTCATCGAGCTGCATCCCGAGTACGGGCACGAGATGGTGCGCGGGATCGGGTTCCTCGGGGAGGCCCGGTCGGCGATCCTGCATCACCATGAGCGGCTGGACGGCAGCGGGTATCCGTACGGGCTCATGGGGGGCCAGATTCCGGAGTTCGCGCGGGTGGTGGCCGTGGCCGACGCGTTCGACGCGATGACGTCCACTCGGTCCTATCGGCGGGCCCGGCCGGTGCCGGCGGCGCTGGAGGAGTTGGAGCGGTGTGCGGGGGCGCAGTTCGATCCCGGGATGGTACGGGCGCTGGCGCGGGCCCTTTCCCGGCAGGGGTGGCATCCCGCCGTCACGGCCGACAACACCACGCCGCTTCGGGGCGATGTCTGCCCACCCGCTCCGCCAACCACTTCCAGCCGGACGGAAGGGAACGCGACAGACATCGTCGGCCGGAGCAGCCCATGAGTGATGTCTCCCGGCTTCCGGTCGGCCTCGCCCTCGTCTCACGCCGTACCGGCTCCTTCACCACCCTCGCGCACGGCGCCGCCGCCCTGCTCAGCCTCGTCGCGCTCGGCTCCGCCCTCTGGGCAGGGCTCGACGAACGCGGTATCGCGCTCGCCTTCGGTCTTCTCATCGCGCTCGGCGAGCTCACCCGCTGGAGTGGTGCCAAGGAGCGGGAGTCGGCTCCGCTCGGGGCCGCGGGGGCCTTGTCGTACGCGCTGCTCGGTGAGCAGGCCGGGCAACCCACCCACCACGGGGTTCTCCAAGTCGTCGCGGTCGTCGCCGCGGCCGCACTGCTGGGATGCGTGCCCCATGTGGCCCGCGGACAGGGCCCCACCGCCGATCACCTCACCCGGCGCATCCTGACCGTCGGATTCGCCGCCGTGTGCTTTCAACCTCTCTACAACCAGGGGAGGTTGCACGAGTGGGGCGGTCCGGCGTACGCGGTGCTGCTGGTCGCGCTGCTGGTGCTCACCGCGCTGTGCGACGCCGTGCTCGCGGCGGCGATGGCGCACTCCCGTACCCGGTGGCCGTTCGGGCCGCTGCTGCGGGACGAGCTGCGGGCCATGCTCGGCATCGGGTCGGCCGTGTGTGCGACCGGGGCCGTGATGTCGCTGGCGGTCGCCGTGGTCGGGCTCTGGGCCCTGCCCGTCTTCTCGCTGCCCCTGCTGCTCACCCAGCTGTCCTTCCGGCGGTACGCGGCCGTGCGGGTCACCTATCGGCAGACCATCGCCTCCCTCGCTCGGGCGACCGAGATCGCCGGGTACACCCCGGCCGGGCATGCCCGGCGGGTGGCCGCGCTCAGCGCCGCGGTCGGGCGGGAGCTGGGGCTCTCCGAGCCCGAGCTGACCGTCCTGGAGTCCGCGGCGCTCATGCACGACATCGGGCAGCTGAGCCTTGTCGACCCCGTCCCCGCCGGGGCCACCTCCGTGCTCTCGGCCGACGAGCAGCGGCGGATAGCGCTCCTCGGCGGTGCCGTCGTACGCCAGACCGGGGTGGACGCCGAGGTCGCCGTGGTGGTGGAGCGGCAGGCGGACCCGTACCAGGAGCAGCCGGTCACCGCGCGGATCGTCCGGGCGGTGAACGCATACGAGGAGATGGCCCGGGAAGCAGGGCCGGGAGGGCCCCTGACGGCGCTGGAGAAGCTTCGTCTGGGCACTGCCCGCGACTATCAGCCAGAGGTCGTGGAGTCGCTGGCCAGGGTGCTGTCAAGAATGGGAGGGGCGGCGCGTGAGCGCCTCGGTTGAGGGTGGTGGTGGGAGACGGGTGGGCGGTCTTACGCTGCCCCTGGCTGGGTAACCCATGGGTAATGAGCGCCCGTCCGACGGTCCGTGGTTGGATGCGAGGGAGAGGGTGTTCGGGGGCACGGGCCAGCCCGGGGCTGCGCTGTCTTCAAGGGACTCTTCGAGGGACCGGCAGGCGGGAAACGCAAGGAACTGGCAGGCGGGAATCGTGAGGATCTTCGGCAAGGGACGGCATCGGCCCTCCGCCTCATGGCGGCAGGCCACCGACCGTGCGTTCACGCTGATCGGCGACGGCCGGTACGAGGACGCGGGAGCGCTGCTGACACGCGCCGCGGACCTGGAGCCGTGGCTGTCCGAGTCCTGGTTCAACCTGGCCCTGCTGCACAAGTTCCGGCACGACTGGGAGCAGGCCCGGGCGGCCGGCCTCAGGGCCGTCGCCCTGCTCGACCGGGAGACCGGGGCGCCCGACTGGTGGAACGTGGGCATCGCGGCCACCGCCCTGCAGGACTGGCCGCTGGCCCGGCGCGCCTGGCAGGCGTACGGGCTGCGGGTGCCCGGCGGCGCCGCCGTCTCCGGGGAACCGGTGGGCATGGACCTCGGCAGCGCGGCCGTACGGCTGTCACCCGAGGGTGAGGCCGAGGTCGTGTGGGGGCGCAGGCTCGATCCCGCCCGCATCGAGGTGCTGTCCATTCCGCTGCCGTCCTCCGGGCGGCGCTGGGGCGAGGTCGTGCTGCACGACGGCGTGCCGCATGGGGAGCGGACCACCGCTGCCGGGCACGCCTATCCGGTCTTCGACGAAATCGAGCTGTGGGCGCCTTCGCCCGTCCCCACCTGGGTGGTCCTGCTGGAGGCGGCCACCGAGGACGACCGGGACGCGCTGGAGCAGCTCGCCGCCGACGCCGGTTTCGCCGCCGAGGACTGGTCGTCCTCCGTACGGCTGCTCTGCCGGATGTGCTCCGAGTCCCGGATGCCGTCCGACGAGGGCGACGGCGAGCACCTGGACCCGCACGACCACAGCGAGCCCGGCCACCCGGGGCCGCTCGGCCACCGCACCGACGGGCAGCTGTGGGTGCCGGAGCGGGAGTGTGGGCTCGCGGCGCCCGCCGCGCTGGTGCGCGGCCTGCTCGACGGCTGGGTCGCGGACAGCCCGGACTCCCGGGACTGGCGGGATCTGGAAGAGGTCTGCTGAGTCCTGCACGTAGGCTATGCAGCGGAATTCTCCGGCCCACCAAAAGTTTTCTGCCGGGGGTCCGGGGGTTGTCCCCCGGAAAGACACAGCGCAGGAAGGCGTACGTCGGTCATGGCGCAGCAGGACACCGATCAGCAGCACGCGGGCGTGCTCCCCGTGGACGACGAGGGCTTCGTCATCGACACCGAGGACTGCGAGGAGCGTGAGGCGGCCTACCGCGAGCGCGGCACCTCGCGGCCCATCACGGTCGTCGGGAACCCGGTGCTGCACAAGGAGTGCAAGGACGTCTCCGACTTCGGGGACGAGCTGGACCAGCTGGTCGCCGACATGTTCGCCAGCCAGCGCACCGCCGAGGGCGTGGGCCTGGCCGCCAACCAGATCGGCGTCGACCTGAAGGTCTTCGTCTACGACTGCATGGACGACGAGGGCAAGCGGCACGTCGGTGTCGTCTGCAACCCCGTGCTCGTCGAGCTGCCCGCCGAGCAGCGCCGGCTGGACGACAGCAACGAGGGCTGTCTCTCGGTGCCGACCGCGTACGCGCCGCTGGCCCGCCCCGACTACGCCGAGGTCACCGGGCAGGACGAGAAGGGCAACCCGATCAAGGTGCGCGGCACCGGCTACTTCGCCCGCTGCCTGCAGCACGAGACGGACCACCTGTACGGCTACCTGTACATCGACCGGCTCTCCAAGCGCGAGCGCAAGGACGCGCTGCGGCAGATGGCCGAGAACGAGCCCCGCTACCCGATCGTGGCGAACGACTGAGACAGAAAATGACAGGTGGGGCTCGCGATCTCTCGTGAGTCTCCCTCTTTGATCTCCTTGCACGGCGTCTGGCCAGGTATCTCCTGACCAGGCGCCGTTCGTGTGTACGTCGCACGTTCGATCCCTTGTGCTCCTTCAGTGATCCATATTCAGTCACACAAGGGGAGATTCTCGGCACCATGGGGTAGTGAGTGGAGCAAATCCGTTCCCAGAATGGTCAGTTGTGGTGCTGAATGGGAAGTGCGGGGATACGCAACGGCGCACGCCCGGCACAGCGGGAGGGGCGCAGCGTCAACAGGCGGCTGAGAGGGGTTTGTTCGTGCATGCTTTCTCACAGAGCACTTCATCGACGTCAACAGCGGTCGCGGTTCCACCGGCGCTCTCTCTCCCGGTGATCGAGGCTGCGTTTCCCCGACAACTGCACCCGTATTGGCCCAGGCTCCAGGAGAAGACCAGGACCTGGCTCCTCGAAAAACGGCTGATGCCGGCGGACAAGGTCGAGGAATATGCCGACGGCTTGTGCTACACGGACCTCATGGCGGGCTACTACATAGGCGCCCCCGACGAGGTCATGCAGGCGATAGCCGACTACAGCGCGTGGTTCTTCGTCTGGGACGACCGCCACGACCGCGACGTCATCCACGGCCGCACGGACGCCTGGCGGAGGCTCAGGTTCCAGCTGCACGCGGCCCTCGACTCCCCCAGGGACCATCTGCACCACCAGGATCCCCTGGTCGCGGGGTTCGCCGACAGCATGGTGCGGCTGTACTCGTTCCTCAGCAAGAAGTGGAACGAGCGGTTCGCGCTCCATTTCCATGCGGTGATCGAGGCATACGACCGGGAGTTCCGGAATCGCGCCTCGGGCACCGTCCCCACGGTCGAGGAGTATCTCGAACTCCGCCGGCTGACGTTCGCGCACTGGATCTGGACCGACCTCCTGGAACCCAGCGCGGGGTACGAACTCCCCGCCGCCGTGCGGAATCACCCCGCATATCGGAGGGCGGCCCTGCTCAGCCAGGAATTCGCCGCCTGGTACAACGACCTCTGCTCGCTCCCCA
The DNA here is from genome assembly GCF_042894545.1 of Streptomyces sp. NPDC001530. NCBI lineage: Bacteria > Bacillati > Actinomycetota > Actinomycetes > Kitasatosporales > Streptomycetaceae > Streptomyces > Streptomyces sp. NPDC001530. The sequence continues at coordinate 76,987 of NZ_JBIAVS010000025.1, read as the reverse complement.
AGGAAATAGCGGGCGACGAAGTCCACAATCTCGGAATCAGTCTCATTCACCATGAGGGACTGACCCTCGAAGGGGCCGTCACGGAAGTGCGGCGCCGGGTCGAGGAATCCATCAATGAATTCCTTGTCGCCGAAAAGGACGTATTACGGCTCGCCGACACTCTCGCGGACGGGACCGTGCAGGGCAAGGAATGCAGCGTCGCCGTGAAGGCATGCCTCGGCAATATGCGGAACTGGTTCAGCTCCGTGTACTGGTTCCACCACGAGTCGGGCCGGTACATGGTCGACAGCTGGGACGACCGCTCCACACCCCCGTACGTCAACAATGAAGCGGCAGGTGAGAAATGACCGTCGAGTCTGTGCGACCTGAGGTACCTGAGGTACCTGAGGTGCTGGAGCTGTCCACCCCGCCCCTCGCGGGAGGAGGCGTGCCAGGTCTCGGCCACGGCTGGAAACTGGTCCGCGACCCGCTGGGCTTCCTGGCCCAACTGCGCGACCACGGCGACGTCGTCCGGCTCAAGCTGGGCCCCAAGACGGTGTACGCCGTCACCACCCCCGATCTCACCGGGGCACTGGCGCTCAACCCCGACTACGAGATCGGCGGCCCCCTGTGGGAGTCCCTCGAAGGGCTGCTCGGCAAGAAGGGGGTCGCCACCGCCAACGGGCCACAGCACCGGCGCCAGCGGCGGACGATCCAGCCCGCGTTCCGGGCCGACATCATCCACGAGTACGGGCCGATCATGGAGGAGGAGGCACGCGCGTTCGCGGAGCGCATGGTGCCGGGGAAGACGATCGACTGCACCTCGGAGTCGTTCCGCGTCGCCGTCCGCATCGCGGCCCGCTGTCTGCTGCGCGGCCAGTTCATGGACGAGCGGGCCGAGCGGCTGAGCATCGCGCTCGGCGCCGTGTTCCGCGGTATGTACCGGCGCATGGTGATCCCGGCGGGACCGCTTTATCGGCTGCCGCTTCCCTCGCACCGTCAATTCGACCGCGCATTGGCCGATTTGCATGACCTCGTCGACGAGATCATCGACGAGCGGCGGGCATCTGGTCAAAAGCCGGACGATTTGCTGACGGCATTGCTCGAAGCGAAGGACGACAACGGCGACCCCATCGACGAGCAGGAGATCCACGACCAAGTCGTAGCCATACTCACCCCCGGCAGCGAAACCATCGCGTCCACGATCATGTGGCTCCTGCAAGTCCTCACCGAACACCCAGAACAGGCGGACAAGGTGAGCAAGGAGGTCGAATCCGTCGCGGGCGGCCGGCCCGTCGGATTCGACGACGTCCGCAAGCTGTCGCACACGAACAATGTCGTCGTCGAGACGTTGCGTTTGCGCCCCGCCGTATGGATATTGACGCGGCGCGCGGTGACCGAAACCGAGCTGGGCGGCTATCGCATTCCGGCCGGTGCCGACATCGTCTACAGCCCGTACGCGATCCAGCGCGATCCCCGGTCGTACCAGGAGCACCTGGATTTCGACCCCGACCGCTGGCTTCCGGAACGGTCCAAGGACATACCGAAGTACGCGATGCGCCCGTTCAGTGTGGGCAACCGGAAGTGCCCGAGTGACCACTTCTCGATGGCCCAGCTCAGTCTGATCACGGCGACCGTGGCGTCCCGGTGGCGCTTCGAACAGGTGCCGGGCTCCAAGGACGCGACCCGCGTCGGCATCACCCTGCGGCCGCACAAGCTGCTGCTGAAGGCCGAGCCGCGCTGAGCGACCCCGGGGACCCGTCCGGCATGCTCCTCGGACAGGCTCCGGCCCCTCGTGCCTGCTGGTGCGCGTTCAGGCAGCCCGCGGGCCCCTGAACGTGCGCCGGTACGCCTGCGGGGTCGTCCCCAGACTCCGTACGAACTGATGGCGCAGCGCGGCCGCGTTGCCGAACCCGGCGCGGCCCGCGATCGTGTCCATCGTCTCGTCGGTGGCCTCCAGCAACTCCTGTGCCAGCAATACCCGTTGGCGCAGGATCCAGCGGTAGGGAGTCGTCCCCGTCTCCTGCTGGAAGCGGCGCGCGAAGGTGCGCGGCGACATGTGGGCGCGGGCCGCGAGCTGCTCGACGGTCACCTCCTCGTCGAGGTGCTGCTGCATCCACACCAGCACCTCGCCTACCGTGTCGCAGCGGGAGCGGGGCAGTGGCCGCTCGATGTACTGGGCCTGGCCGCCGTCGCGGTGCGGCGGGACGACCATGCGGCGGGCGATGGCGTTGGCGACCTCCGGGCCGTGCTCCTTGCGCACGAGGTGGAGGCAGGCGTCGATGCCGGCGGCGGTGCCGGCCGAGGTGATCACCGGGCCCTCGTCGACGTACAGCACGTCCGGCTCGACGATCGCCCGCGGATACTGCCGGGCGAGCTCCTCCGCGTGATGCCAGTGCACCGCGCAGCGCCGCCCGTCAAGGAGGCCGGCCGCGCCCAGCACGAAAGCACCCGAGCAGACGCTGAGCACCCGGGCGCCCCGCGCGACGGCCCGGCGCAGCGCGTCGAGCAGCTCAGGCGGATAGTCGCGTACGGCGTAGGTGTCCCCGGCCGGTACGACGACCAGGTCGGCGTCGTCGAGCCGGTCGAGGCCGTGCGGGGTGGAGACCGTGAAGCCGGAGACATGGGTGCCGAGCGTGGGGCCCTCGGCCGAGGCGACGGCGAAGTCGTAGACGGGCAGCCCCTCGTCGCTGCGGTCGAGGCCGAACACCTCGCAGACGACGCCGAGTTCGAAGGGATGTACACCGTTGAGCAGGACGGCGGCCACGTTCTTGAGCATGTTCTCCAGTGTGCCTCGGAAGTGGCAGTAATTCGAGGGTGTGCGGCAGTCCTGCCACTGACGGTAAGGAGTCATCGGCGCGACAGTGGTGTCCATGAACACACTCATGGACAACCTCGTCGGCATCCTGACCGTCCTTGGGATCTTCGCGGTCGTGGCTCTCCCCTCACTGATCGGGCTCGCCCACGAGCGGCGCATCGACCGTCAGCTCAAGGCGGCCCGGCCCGCCCGCCCGGAAGGCGACCGCCCCTCCCGCCCTCACGGCTTCGTCACCACCACCGTGACCGTCCACTCCTGAAGCCCCTTGCACGAGATCCGCGCCGGGTCGCTGGGGCACAGCGGGCGGGACGAGGTGAGCTGTGCCGTCCCCGCCGAGACCGCCTTGAAGGCGGAGGACGCGTCGCCCGCCTGCAGGACGATGCCGCTGTTGGTGGCCTCCAGGCCGCTGCCGCTGACCTTGACCGGCGCCCAGGGCCGGCTGGTGGTGCCGTCCAGGCTGATGCGGAGCACATCGCCCGTCGTCAGGCAGAACGTGTGGCCGGTGTCGGCGGCACTGAGCTGCGCCTTGGCCTCCGTACAGCCCTTCCGGGATGTCGTGGGGGACGGCGACACGGTGCCGCTGCCGCCCGCGTCGCCTCCGTTCTGCGTGCCGCAGCCCGCGGCGAGGAGAAGCGTCAGTGCCGCGAGGGCGAGGGTCCGGCGGTGGATCGTACGGTGCATGGGACGGTGCATGGGGTGGCCTCCTTGCACCTTGGACGTGCCATCCGCGGATCAGGATCCATGTCGGGGCGTGGAAAAGCCCTGGCCGCGACGGCGGCCAGGGCTTTTCTGCGTCAGCTGGTCGTCAGGGCGGTGTCGTCCACGACGAAGCTGGTCTGGAGCGAGGAGTCCTCGACGCCGCTGAACTTCAGCGTGACGGTGGAGCCGGCGAAGGAGGACAGGTCGAAGGTCTTCTGGGCGTAGCCGGAAGCCTTGTTGAGGTTGGAGTAGGTCGCCAGCGTGGTGGAGCCGGCGGTGACGGTGAGCTTGTCGTAGGCCGTGCTGGTGCTGGTCTCGGCCGTGTCGACGTGCAGGTAGAAGGTGAGCGTGGCCTTGCAGCCGGACGGGATCGTCACGGACTGGGACAGCGTGTCGGTGTGGGTGGAGCCGTAGCCGTCCATCCAGGCGTAGTACGAGCCGCCGTGCGCCGCCTCACTGCTGGAGTTGGTGATGACACCGCTGCTCGCGCTCCACGTGGTGTTGCCCGACTCGAAGCCCTGGTTGCCGAGCAGCTGCGCCGAGGTGCAGGTGCCGCCGCCGGAGGTGCTGACGGTCCAGGTGAAGGACACCGAGCCGGAGGCGCCCGTGCTGTCGGACGCGGTGACGGTGACCCTGTACGTGCCCGCCGTGCTCGCCGTGCCGGATATCAGCCCGGTCGAGCTGTTGATCGACAGACCGGTGGGCAGGCCGCTCGCGCTGTAGCTCAACGTGGCCCCCGCGCTGTCGGAGGCCGAGATCTGCAGGCTGGCCGAGCCGCCGGTCGCGGTGGACTGGCTGCCCGGGTTGGTGACAGTCACGGTGTTGCCGCTGCTGCTGCCGGACGCGAAGGCGGTGGCGCCGTTGGGGGTGCCCCAGCCGGTCGGGCCGTCGTAGCCAGTGGTCGCGGTGCAGAAGTACGAGGTCGAGCAGGAGCCGTTGTTGCCGCTGGTGACGTCGTACAGATTCGCGGTGTGGGAGTACGGGTACTTCGCCGGGTAGTCGCTGGAGCCCGGGGTGCCGGCCAGCGCGTACACGCCCGCGATGATCGGCGCGGAGGCGCTCGTACCGCCGTAGACCGCCCAGCCGGAGCCGCCGTAGGTGTCGTAGACGGCCACGCCGGTCGCGGGGTCGGCGACGGCGGAGACGTCGGCCTCCATGCGCTTGCCGCAGCCGGTGTCGGTCTGCCAGCTCGGCTTCGGGTCGTACGCGGAGCAGCCCGAGCCGGTGCCCTCGGTGCTGCTGGTCTTCCACACGGACTCGGTCCAGCCGCGGGAGTTGGAGGACGTGGACAGCGCGGTGCCGCCGACGGCCGTCACGTACTGGGAGGTCGCCGGGTACTCGGCGCCGTAGGCGGAGTCACCGGAGGAGACGGTGATGGCGACGCCCGGGTGCTTGAAGTACGAGGTGTCCTCGCTGGTCTGAGAGGACGACTCGTCGCCGCCCCAGCTGTTGGACACGAACTTGGCGCCCAGCGCCACGGCCTCGTTCTCGGCGGTGCCGAGGTCGGAGTCGGTCGCGGAGTTGGCCTCGACCAGGATGATGTTGCAGTTGGGGCAGACCGCGCTGACCATGTCGATGTCGAGCGCTTCCTCGCCCGCCCAGCCGGTGTCGTTCGACGGCAGCGAGGTGGTCGAGCCGGTCTGGCTGACCTGCTTGAAGCAGCCGTTGGCCTTGGTGCAGGCCGACAGACCGTATGTCGAGCGGTAAGTGGCCAGGTCCGCCTCGGCGTTGGGGTCGTTGTAGGCGTCGACCACCGCGACCGTCAGGCCCGAGCCGCCGGTCGACGGGAGGGCGTACGCGCTGTGCAGATTGGCCGGGCTCAGACCGGAGGGCGCGGCGGCCAGCGCCGAAGCGAGCCGCTGCCGGACGTCGGTGCGCCGCTGGGCGAAGCAGGCGGCGTGACCGGGGGTCGGGGTGCCGCACAGGTGCTGGGTGGGCACCTTCTGGCCGGCCTTGCCCGTGGAGTGGACGGCCTGGGCGGCGGGTGACGTCAGGGCCTTCGCGTTCTGGGCGGCCCGGGAGACGTGCGCGGTGGGTGTCGGCTGCGCATCGGCGGGCGGGGCCGCGGCGAACCCGGCGACGCCGAGGGCGAGGGCGGGGAGGGCGGCGGTCAGGAGTCTTCGCAGTCTCCGGACGGGTCTGGCGGAGCGTATCTCACGCATGGGGGTGGTGCCTCCATCGGTTCGAGGCCGGTGCCGCGCGGGCCGGGGTAGGGCCGTGCGCGGCTCCACAGCCGGGAGTGGGGTTCTCGGCGTTGCGTGGCAGGCCCGTGACGCGCGTAGCACGAAGGCTGGGAAGTGTCGTGGGCATGCCAAATAGACCCCTGTCATGCCGCTGTGCGCGACTTGTCAGGACGGCCCGAACGTAGCCGGGGCCGAAGGCGTGGGAACAGCTGTGCCAGAAGGACTTTGCCGACCCATAGGTGGTCCATGGACGGCCCATGGACGCTCCATGGGTGAGACGCGATGATGCCGGGCCGCGCGCTCGCGGCCCGGCATCATCCGTACGTCATGGGTGACGCGGCGTCAGAAGTGCTCGAACTCCTAGAAGTCCTCGTCGAGATCGACCGTGCCCTCGACCGCGACCTGGTACGCGGACGGGCGCCGTTCGAAGAAGTTGGTCAGCTCCTGGACACCCTGGAGCTCCATGAAGGAGAAGGGGTTCTCGGAGCCGTACACCGGCGCGAAGCCCAGCCGCTGGAGGCGCTGGTCGGCGACGCACTCCAGGTACTGCCGCATCGAGTCGGTGTTCATGCCCGGCAGACCGTCACCGCACAGGTCGCGCGCGAACTGCAGCTCGGCCTCGACGGCCTCCCGCAGCATGTCCGTCACCTGCTGCTGCAGCTGGTCGTCGAAGAGCTCCGGCTCCTCCTTGCGGACCGTGTCGACGACCTCGAACGCGAAGGACATGTGCATCGTCTCGTCGCGGAACACCCAGTTGGTACCGGTCGCCAGGCCGTGCAGCAGACCCCGGCTGCGGAACCAGTAGACGTACGCGAAGGCCCCGTAGAAGAAGAGCCCCTCGATGCACGCGGCGAAGCAGATGAGGTTGAGCAGGAAGCGGCGGCGGTCGGCCTGGCTCTCCAGGCGGTCCAGCTTCTCCACCGAGTCCATCCACTTGAAGCAGAACCCGGCCTTCTCGCGGATGGAGGGGATGTTCTCGACGGCGGCGAACGCGGCGGCGCGGTCCTCCGGGTCGGGGAGGTAGGTGTCCAGCAGGGTGAGGTAGAACTGGACGTGCACAGCCTCCTCGAAGAGCTGGCGGGAGAGATACAGCCGCGCCTCGGGGGAGTTGATGTGCTTGTACAGCGTCAGCACCAGGTTGTTCGCCACGATCGAGTCGCCCGTCGCGAAGAACGCGACCAGACGGCCGATCAGGTGCTGCTCGGCGGGCGTCAGCTTCGCGAGGTCGGCGACGTCCGAGTGGAGGTCGACCTCCTCGACGGTCCAGGTGTTCTTGATGGCGTCCCGGTAGCGCTCGTAGAAGTCCGGGTAGCGCATGGGGCGGAGGGTGAGTTCGAAGCCCGGGTCGAGAAGGTTCTTCTCGGTCTTCTCCGAGGAGGAGGTGTCGGCGCGCAGCGCCGTCGTTGAGGGGTGGTGGTCGGGCGACGGGTGGGCGGTCATTACTGGCAGGCCTCGCAGGACTCGGGGTTCTCAAGGGAGCAGGCGACGGCGTCTTCGTCGGGAGTCGCCTGTACGGGGATGGGGGTCTGCGCCTGGGCCGCGCGGGCGATGCGGGTCGCCGGGCGGGAGCGCAGGTAGTACGTCGTCTTCAGGCCCGACTTCCAGGCGTACGCGTACATCGAGGAGAGCTTGCCGATGGTCGGCGTCTCCAGGAAGAGGTTCAGGGACTGGGCCTGGTCCAGGAACGGGGTGCGGGCGGCTGCCATGTCGATGAGGCCGCGCTGCGGGATCTCCCACGCCGTGCGGTACAACGCCCGTACGTCCTCGGGGATCCAGGCGAAGTTCTGCACCGAGCCGTTCGAGTCGCGCAGCGCCTCGCGGGTACGGGCGTCCCAGACGCCCAGCTCCTTCAGCTCGTTCACCAGGTACGAGTTGACCTGGAGGAACTCGCCGGAGAGCGTCTCGCGCTTGAAGAGGTTCGACACCTGCGGCTCGATGCACTCGTACACGCCCGCGATGGAGGCGATGGTGGCGGTGGGCGCGATCGCGAGGAGGAGCGAGTTGCGCATGCCCACCGCGGCGATACGCTCCCGCAGGGCCGCCCAGCGCTCCGGCCAGGTCAGCTCGACGTCGAAGTGGTCGGGGTGCAGCACGCCCCGGGCCGTACGGGTCTTCTCCCAGGCCGGCAGCGGGCCGCCCCGCTCGGCGAGGTCGGCGGAGGCCTCGTACGCGGCGAGCATGATGCGCTCGGCGATACGGGTGGACAAGGCCTTGGCCTCGGCCGAGTCGAAGGGCAGGCGGAGCTTGAAGAAGACGTCCTGGAGGCCCATCGCGCCGAGGCCCACCGGGCGCCACTTGGCGTTCGAGCGGCCCGCCTGCTCGGTCGGGTAGAAGTTGATGTCGACGACGCGGTCGAGGAAGGTGACGGCCGTGCGGACCGTCTCGTCCAGCCGCTCCCAGTCGATGTCGTCGCCGATGACGAATGCGCCGAGGTTCACCGACCCCAGGTTGCAGACCGCCGTCTCCCCGTCGTCCGTGACCTCCAGGATCTCGGTGCACAGGTTCGAGGAGTGCACCACATGGCCCGGCTCGGCCGTCTGGTTGGCGGTGCGGTTGGCGGCGTCCTTGAACGTCATCCAGCCGTTGCCGGTCTGCGCGAGGGTGCGCATCATGCGGCCGTACAGGTCGCGGGCCGGGATGGTCTTCTTGGCGAGACGCGCCTCCTCCGCCTTGCGGTACGCGGCGTCGAACTCCTCGCCCCACAGGTCGACCAGCTCGGGTACGTCGGAGGGGGAGAAGAGGGACCAGACGCCGTCCGCGTTCACCCGGCGCATGAACTCGTCCGGGATCCAGTGCGCGAGGTTCAGGTTGTGCGTACGGCGGGCGTCCTCACCGGTGTTGTCGCGCAGCTCCAGGAACTCCTCGATGTCGGAGTGCCAGGTCTCCAGGTAGACGGCGGCCGCGCCCTTGCGCCGGCCGCCCTGGTTCACGGCCGCGACCGAGGCGTCGAGGGTCTTCAGGAACGGGACGATGCCGTTGGAGTGCCCGTTCGTGCCGCGGATCAGCGAGCCGCGCGAGCGGATACGGGAGTACGACAGGCCGATGCCGCCCGCGTGCTTCGACAGGCGCGCCACCTGGTGGTAGCGGTCGTAGAGGGAGTCCAGCTCGTCCAGTGGGGAGTCGAGGAGGTAGCAGGACGACATCTGCGGGTGCCGCGTACCGGAGTTGAAGAGCGTGGGGGAGGAGGGGAGGTAGTCGAGGCGGCTCATGAGCCGGTAGAGCGCGGCCACTTCGTCTACGGAACGGGTCGTGTCGTCCTCGGCGAGACCGGACGCCACCCGCAGCATGAAGTGCTGGGGGGTCTCGATGACCTTGCGGGTGATCGGGTGCCGGAGCAGATAGCGGCTGTGCAGGGTGCGCAGGCCGAAGTAGCCGAAGCGGTCGTCCGCGGCGACGTCGATGAGGTCGTTCAGGCGGGCCGTGTGCAGGCGTACGAACTCGGCCGTGCGGTCGGCGATGAGGCCCTCGCGGTGGCCGACGGCGATGGACTCGGAGAAGGACGTGACGCCCTGCGAGGCGGCCTCCGCCGCGATACTGATCGTCAGCAGCCGGGCGGCCAGCCGCGAGTACGCCGGGTCCTCGGAGATGAGGCCCGCTGCCGCCTCCGTGGCCAGCTCGCGCAGCTCCGTCTCGTCCGCGCGGGCGGACCGGCCGCGCAGCGCGGCGGCGGCGACCCGGCCGGGGTCGGCGTCGGGGAGGTCGGCGGTGAGGTCGGTCAGGGTCCGCAGCAGCGCGGTACCGGGACCGTCCGTCTCCACCGGGGCCTGCTGCACGGAAGCGGAAGCTGTCGCCGGATCGGCTGGCGCGATGGTCACGTGGGGCTCTCCCTCGCTCGGCACGGGGCCTTGAGGAGGGCAGCGGGGCGCGCGGACACCGGTTGCGGGTACGCGTGCGTCCACCGGCCCATTCCACGAGGCCCGGACGTCGTCGGCGCCCGGGCCGGGTGGCCGGGCGCGCTGTCGACAGGTCCTCGGACTGAAACGAGTACGTGCAGGCGGGTACGCGAACACGCACAAGTACACCGTTGCGGGACAGTTCCGGATTCGCACCGGATTCCCCTGCGGCGACAGCGAGCATGAGCATACATCTTGTGTCGGGTTGCGGGAGCGCCCCCACATGTTGTGTCGTGTGGGCGTTGGGGGTGCCTATGGAGTCTGCTTACGCAGTGTGTCGGAGCGTCAACTCGTAGGTGAGCAGCAGGATGTCGTCGATGTCCGGGATGGGGTTCCAGTCGCGGTCGGGGGTGCGGGTGAAGCCGAGGCGTTCGTAGATGCGGTGGGCTGCGTGCATGGTGCGCTGGGTGGAGAGGACGATGCGGACGCAGCCGTCCGTGGCGCGTGCGCGGTCCACGCAGGCGCGGACCAGGGCTTCGCCTGCGCCTCTGCCGCGGGCCTCGAGTGAGACCGCGAGCATGCGGATCTCGGCCTCGCCGGGGCGGGCTATGTCGGCCATGGAGCCGCCTTGCGGTACGAAGGTGACGCCGCCGAGTACGCGGTCCTGGGCCACCGCGACGAGTACGTCGGCCGAGGCGGCCCGCTTGGCCACGTCCCGCAGCTCTCCCAGGTACTCGTCGCTCTCGCCGAAGTCGAGCAGGCCGTCTCCGAGGTAGGCCTGTGCGGTGATCTCGCCGACGGTGTCGTACTCTGCGGGCTGCGCCCGCCTGATTGCGATGTCCATGCGGGGGAGTGTGCCTGACGGGCACGGCGACGGGCCGCCGGATATTTGTCCGGGGACCCCGTCTTGTGGCGTCCGCGCGTGCGGCCCGGTGGTGGGTCGGGGCCGTGCCGGAGCATCCGTCCTCGGTCTGGCGCGGAATCGGTCGGGTTGGAAGGGGCCCGGCGGTGACGCGCCATCCGCTGCGGGCGGACGTTCCGGCACGTCCCCTTACGCCGGTGAGCGGCCGCGGGTGCGTCCGTTCTTCAGCCCGTCCGGCGTTTGAGGACGAGGCCGTTCAAGCCGATACGGGGGTCTGGGGGCGGAGCCCCCAGATACGGGACGGGTAGGGGCGGAGGGGGCGAAAAACCCACCCGCCCCTACCCGGCGCCGGGTGCCTAGTGAGCCGCGCCGGCCGTGGCCGGCGGAAGCTCCACCTCGACCCCCGGGTCGCCCGCGTCGGCCGTGTAGTCCGCCGGGGACGTCTCGTCGACGCCGTCGGGGGCCTTGAACGCCCGGAGGGCGAAGGTGAGGACGACGGTCACCGCCAGGTTCAGCACGAACGCCGTCAGGCCGATGTAGCCGATCTCCCCGATCCCGGGGATCTCCTTCGCGCTGCCGCCGAAGTGCTTCTGCGTCGGGGAGGCGACCCCGTACGCGGCGAACGTGCCGTAGAGCATGCCGACGGCCCAGCCCGCGAGGAGCGCCCAGCGGTGGAACCAGCGGGTGAACAGGCCGCCGACCAGGGCCGGGAAGGTCTGGAGGATCCAGATGCCGCCGAGGAGCTGGAAGTTGATCGCGACTGTTTTGTCCATGGTGAGGACGAAGACCAGCGCGCCCACCTTCACCAGGAGCGAGACCAGCTTGGAGACCTTGGTCTCCTGCTGCGGGGTCGCGTCGGGCTTGATGAAGTCCTTGTAGATGTTGCGCGTGAAGAGGTTCGCCGCCGCGATGGACATGATGGCGGCGGGGACGAGTGCTCCGATGCCGATGGCCGCGAAGGCCACGCCCGCGAACCAGTCCGGGAACATGGTCTCGAAGAGCTGCGGGATCGCGAGTTGGCCGTTCGTGACCTTCACGCCGGCCGCGATCGCCATGAAGCCGAGCAGGGCGAGCAGGCCCAGCATCAGGGAGTACAGGGGAAGGATCGTGGTGTTGCGGCGGATGACGTCGCGGCTGCGGCTCGACAGCGTCGCCGTGATCGAGTGCGGGTACATGAAGAGTGCCAGCGCTGAGCCGAGTGCCAGGGTGGCGTACGTCCACTGGCCTGCTTCGGCGGGGACGATTCCGCCGGCGCCTGCTGCCGTGTACTTGTCGCTCGCCGCCTTGAAGATCTCGTCGAAACCGCCCAGCTTGATCGGGATGTAGATGATGGCCACCGCGATCACGATGTAGATCAGGGTGTCCTTCACGAACGCGATCAGGGCCGGGGCGCGCAGGCCCGAGGAGTAGGTGTACGCGGCCAGTACGCCGAAGGCGATGAGGAGGGGGAGGTCCTTCACGAACCAGTTCGTGTTCTCGCCGCCGCCTACGCCCATGACGTCCAACACGGCCTGGATGCCGACCAGTTGGAGTGCGATGTACGGCATGGTCGCCAGGATGCCGGTGACGGCCACGGCGAGGGACAGGCCCTTCGAGCCGAAGCGGCCGCGTACGAAGTCCGACGTCGTCACGTATCCGTGCTTGTGGGAGACCGACCACAGGCGGGGCAGGAAGGTGAAGATCAGCGGGTAGACCAGGATCGTGTACGGCACGGCGAAGAAGCCGGCCGCGCCCGCCGCGTAGATGGCGGCCGGTACGGCGACGAAGGTGTACGCCGTGTAGAGGTCGCCGCCGAGCAGGAACCAGGTGATCCAGGTGCCGAACGACCGCCCGCCCAGGCCCCATTCGTCGAGGCTGTGCTCGTCGTCGGCCCTGCGCCAGCGCGCGGCCAGGAAGCCCATGACCGTGACGGCCAGGAAGAAGAAGATGAAGACGGCGAGTGCTACGCCGTTCACGCCGTCCTTCATGCCTCGACACCGCCCTTCGCGGTAGCGCGGGCGCGCTGGTCACGCTGCCACAGCTTGTACGCGATCATCGTGAGCGCCGTGGAGATGAGCACCCAGAGCATCTGGTACCAGTAGAAGAACGGGATGCCTATGAAGGCAGGGTCCGTCTTCGCGTACGAGCCGACCCACAGCATCGCCACGAACGGGGCGAGCAGACAGAGGGCGATCACGACACGGACCGGCGTCACCGCCGGTGGCTTCACTTCGGGCACATCTGACATACGGCGGTTCCGTCCCCTCACTGATCACCTGTGTAACGCGCAGGCAATCTAGGCGACGGTTCCCTGAAAGCGGAACCCCCCGTCCGCCTTTCGGTCCTCAAGAGCAACTCAACAGCAACGGAAGCCCTGTCGGGGGTCCGCCTCCTGACGGTCCGTGCGCGCCCGCTCGAACTCACGGCGGGAGGGTATTGGTGCGTCCGGATGGTCTTTCCGTATATGTGCGACATAGCGGTCATATGCGGATTCATCCGTCAGCTCCCGTACGTACCAGCGAATGCTCCTTCCCGCGCGGCTAACCGCTCGCTTCAGCGCCGATCGCATCTGGCTCCTCCGCCTTCTCCTCCTTGGTCGGGATCAGCCCGGCCGGGGCGACGATCTTCGATTCCACGTACGGCGCCTCGCTGAGAGTGGAGAGGGCCGGGCGGCGTATGTGCCGGACGCACACCCGGGCCGCGTCCGCGATCACTACGACGATGAGGACGGCCAGGACCGCTGAAAGGACGCCGTCCACCGTGGAGTTGGTGACCACCGTGTGCATGTCGTCCATGGTTTTGGCCGGTGGCAGGACCTTTCCGGCGTCTATGCCGTCCTGGTAGACGCTGCGCTGCTTGAAGAAGCCCACGCGTGGATCGCTGGAGAACACCTTCTGGTAGCTGGCCGTGAGCGTCACCGTGGCATCCCAGACGAGGGGAATGCCGGTGATCCAGGCCCACTTGAGGCGTCCGGACTTCACGAGCAGGGTGGTGCAGACGGCGAGGGCGACCGCGGCGAGCAGCTGGTTCGAGATGCCGAAGATGGGGAACAGCTGGTTGATGCCGCCGAGGGGTTCGTGGACGCCGACCCAGAGGAAGTAGCCCCACAGGCCCGTCACGATCGCGCTGGTGATGACCAGTCCCGGCTTCCAACTCACGTTCTTGAAGGGCCGGTAGACGTTGCCCAGCATGTCCTGGAGCATGAACCGGCCCACGCGCGTGCCCGCGTCCAGCGCGGTCAGGATGAACAGCGCCTCGAACATGATCGCGAAGTGGTACCAGAAGGCGCGCAGGCTCCCGCCGGTGACCTTCGAGAAGATCTCCGAGACGCCGATGGCGAGCGTGGGCGCGCCGCCGGTGCGGGAGAGCAGGGTCTGCTCCTCGACCCGGTGTGCGGCCCGGGCCAGGTCGTCGGGGGAGATCACGTACCCCATGTGCCCGACCGCCTCCGAGGCGGACTGCACGGTGGTGCCGATGACGCCCGCCGGCGCGTTCATCGCGAAGTACAGGCCCGGGTCGATGATGCACGCGGCGACGAGGGCCATGATCGCGACCGACGACTCCATCAGCATGGAGCCGTATCCGATCATCCGGACCTGGGTCTCCTTCTGGATCATCTTGGGCGTCGTGCCGGACGAGATGAGCGAGTGGAAACCGGACAGGGCACCGCAGGCGATCGTGATGAAGACGAACGGGAAGAGTGAGCCGGCGAAGACCGGGCCGTCGCCGCGCTTGGCGAACTCCGTGACCGCGTCCATCTTCAGCGTCGGCAGCGCGATGACGACGCCGAGCGCGAGCAGCGCGATCGTGCCGATCTTCATGAAGGTGGAGAGGTAGTCGCGGGGGGCCAGCAGCATCCACACCGGCAGGATCGAGGCGATGAAGCCGTACGCCACCAGCCAGATGACCAGGGTGGAGGGGGCGAGGGTGAAGGTGTCGGCCCAGGAGGACTCGGCGACCCAGCGGCCCGCGACGAGGGCGAGCAGTAGCAGCGCGACGCCGATCAGGGAGACCTCGGTGACCCGCCCGGGCCGCAGTACCCGCAGGTAGAAGCCCATCAGCAGGGCGATCGGGATGGTCATCCCGATGGAGAAGGTGCCCCAGGGGGAGGCGGCGAGCGCGTTGACGACGACCAGTGCCAGCACGCCGAGCAGGATGATCATGATGGCGAAGGCGGCGAGCAGTGCGGCGGCGCCGCCGAACGGGCCGATCTCCTCGCGGGCCATCTGGCCGAGCGACCGCCCGTCCCGCCGGGTCGAGAAGAACAGGACCACCATGTCCTGGACCGCGCCCGCGAAGATCACGCCGACGATGATCCAGATGGTGCCGGGCAAGTAGCCCATCTGCGCCGCCAGGACCGGCCCGACCAGCGGGCCCGCGCCCGCGATCGCCGCGAAGTGGTGGCCGAGCAGCACGCGCCGGTCCGTCGGATGGAAGTCGATGCCGTTGTTCAGCCGTTCCGCCGGGGTGGCCCGGGTCCTGTCGACCTTGAGCACCTTGTACGCGATGAACTTCGCGTAGAAGCGATAGGCGATGGCGTACGAGCCGAGCGCGGCGGCGACCATCCAGGCCGCCGACACGTTCTCGCCCCGTGCGAGTGCGAGCACGGACCAGCCGGCCGCGCCGATCAGCGCGACGAGGGTCCAGAGGGCGATGGTGCGGGGAGTTGCCTTGCGAGGGGATGCCGTTTCGGGGCTTTCGGTGCGCATGGGTCGTCCTCCCGTCCATGGGTGACGGGAGGACCGTAGAGCAACCAGCGGAGCCGCACTACCCCAAGTGGCCTATTCCTGCGGGCGCTTCAGCCTCGCCACGGCTGCGTTCTTTCGGGGGGCAACCCCCGTACCCCCGGCCGGTCCCGCAGCTCGCCTCCGCTCTACTCTGCGGGCCGCTTCAGCCTCGCCACGGCTGCGTTCTTTCGGGGGGCAACCCCCGTACCCCCGGCCGGTCCCGCAGCTCGCCCTCGCTCTACTCTGCGGGCCGCTTCAGCCTCGCCACGAACTTGTAGCGGTCCCCGCGGTACACCGACCGCACCCACTCCACCGGCTCGCCCTGCTTGTCGAGCGAGTGCCGGGAGAGCATCAGCATGGGCAGGCCGACGTCGGTGCCGAGCAGTCCGGCCTCGCGCGGGGTGGCCAGCGAGGTCTCGATGGTCTCCTCGGCCTCGGCGAGATGGACGTCGTACACCTCGGCGAGCGCGGTGTAGAGGGAGGTGTACTTGACGAGCGACCTGCGCAGCGCCGGGAAGCGCTTCGCGGACAGGTGGGTCGTCTCGATCGCCATCGGCTCACCGCTCGCCAGACGCAGCCGCTCGATGCGCAGCACCCGCCCGCCCGCCGAGATGTCGAGCAGCCCGGCGAGGGTCTCGTCGGCGGTGATGTAGCCGATGTCCAGCAGCTGCGAGGTGGGCTCGAGGCCCTGGGCGCGCATGTCCTCGGTGTACGAGGTGAGTTGGAGGGCTTGGGAGACCTTGGGCTTGGCGACGAATGTGCCCTTGCCCTGGATGCGCTCCAGGCGGCCCTCGACCACCAGCTCCTGAAGGGCCTGCCGCACGGTGGTGCGCGAGGTGTCGAACTCGGCGGCGAGGGTGCGCTCGGGCGGCACCGGCGTGCCGGGCGGCAGTGTCTCCGTCATGTCGAGCAGGTGCTTCTTCAAGCGGTAGTACTTGGGCACGCGCGCGGTACGGATGGGGGCCCCACCCTCGTTCTCCGCACTGCTGACGTCGGTGCTCATGCTCTGCCTTCCCGGCTCCGGATGCCGAAGCGACCGACATCCCCATCGGCCACGGCTCACATCGTGGCACGGCTTCATGTGCGAGTGCCCCCGCGGTCCACGTGCGAGTGTTCCCGCACGTTCATGGCGGCGTTCCCCGCACGCTCCGTGATCCCCCCTATATACCGTCGGTGTTCGCCTTGGTCTAGTCCACCGCGCTGAAGTGGTCCAGTCGGGCGCGCGTGAACTGGCCTGCCCGTTCTGCCGCTTACCTACTTAAAGGTCCCTGCATATGTAGGTCCCATAACGGACGGCCGGAGGGCACTCGAACTCCTTGACACCCCACTAGGTCTAGGCCAAGCTCCCCGTACTGGTCTACACCATTGAGGACTGGGTCCCGGCCAGGGGGGTTTCTGGCATCCCTGAGGAGGGTGGCGTGAAGCGCAAGCTGATAGCCGCGATCGGTATCGCGGGCATGATGGTCTCCATCGCGGCGTGCGGGGACAGTGACAAGTCCGGGGGGTCGGACAAGGGCGCGGATGCCAAGGAGCTGACCGTCTGGCTCACCGTCGACGCGCAGAACAACTGGCCGGAGCTGGTCAAGGCCGCCGACGCGGCCGTGCAGGCGAAGCACCCCGGCATCAAGATCAACCACGAGTACTACGGCTGGCCGGACAAGAACACCAAGCTCGACGCCGTCCTCGCCACCGACAAGGCCCCCGACGTGGTCGAGATGGGCAACACCGAGATGCTCGGCTACATGGTCAAGGGCGCCTTCGCTCCCCTCGACGCGTCGAAGTTCGAGAACTCGGACGCCTGGCTGGACGGCCTCAAGGCCTCCGTCACCTACGACGGCAAGACCTACGGCGTGCCGTACTACGCCGGCGGCCGCGTCGGCAACTGGCGCAAGGACCTCGCCGCTTCGGTCGGCGTCAAGTCCACGCCGAAGACGTACAAGGAGCTCACCTCCGCCCTGGACAAGATCCAGAAGAAGGAGGGCAACAAGTTCAGCGCCTGGTACCAGCCCACCCGCGACTGGTACGCGGCCACGTCCTTCGTCTACGACGCCGGCGGCTCCATCGCCAAGGAGGAGGGCGGCCAGTGGAAGGCCAACCTCTCCTCGCCCGAGTCGATCAAGGGCCTCAAGGAGTTCAAGAACGTCGTCGACACGTACATGCACGGCGACAAGACCAAGGACGAGTCCGACCGTTACATCGTCTACGGTCAGGGCAAGTCCGGCATGATCTTCGGCGCCGCCTGGGAGGGCGCGACCTCCGAGGACCCGAAGAACGACAAGACCGGCAAGCTCAAGGGCAACCTCGAGAACTTCGTGATGCCCGGCCCGTCCGGCAAGAACCTCCCGGTCTTCCTCGGCGGTTCCGACCTCGCCGTACCGGTGAAGTCGGACGCGCAGGCCGTCGCCGCCGAGTGGATCAACGCCTTCACGGGCGCCAAGGGCCAGAAGGGCCTGATGGGCAAGGGCAACCTGCCCAACAACAAGACCGACCTCGCCACCCTGAAGAACGACCCGGCGACGGCGGTCCCGGCCACCGCGGCCGAGTCCAACTGGTTCGTCCCGATGGCACCGGGCTGGGGCCAGGTCGAGAAGGCCCAGGTCCTGCAGACCATGCTGCAGAACATCGGCACCGGCAAGAAGTCGGTCGAGGCCGCCGCGAAGGACGCGGACGCCGCGATCGACAAGGTCATCAACACCAAGTGACCTGAGCGCAGGGCCCTGTTGACCCCGGGGGGTATGCGGGGGCGGGGCCCTGCTTCTCGTACGACCGTGCGCGGTTCGGCCTGCGTGCGGCCGTGCGGGGTTCGCTTCGTACGCCCGTGCGGGGCTTCGCCTCCGTACGACCAGAGGGACCGCTGAGGAGCGCGCGATGAGTGCCGCAGACACGACCACCCCTGCCAAGGTGCCGCCGCCGCGGCAGGCGCCGCCACCGGACGTCCCGGACGCGCCCCGCAGAACGCGGACATCGGGCGGGGCCTCGACCCCGTGGCTGCTGCTCGCGCCCTGTCTGCTGATCCTCGCCCTGGTCATGGGCTACCCGCTGGTCCGGCTGGTCACCCTGTCCTTCCAGAAGTTCGGCCAGTCCCAGCTCTGGGGCTTCCAGCCGGCCGAGTCGGTCGGCTTCGACAACTTCAGCAAGATCCTCGGGGACAGCGAGTTCTGGACGGTGGTCGTCCGCACGATCGTCTTCGCGGGCGGCGCCGTCGTCTTCACGATGGTCGTCGGCATGCTGATCGCGCTGCTCCTCCAGCGGGTCTCGGGCTGGGTGAAGACGCTCATCAACATCGTGCTGGTGGCCAGCTGGGGCATGCCCATCATCGTGGCCACCACGGTCTTCAAGTGGCTCTTCGACTCCGACTACGGCGTCTTCAACGCGCTGCTCAGCAAGTTGCCGGGCGTCGACATGATCGGTCACAACTGGTTCGCGAGCGGGCCGCAGGGCCTGGCCGTGATCATGCTCCTGGTGGTGTGGGGCGCGGTGCCGTTCGTCGTCATCGCGCTCAGCGCGGGACTCACACAGGTGCCCAAGGAGCTGGAGGAGGCGGCCCGCCTCGACGGCGCGGGCGCCTGGGGCGTCTTCCGTTACGTCACGCTGCCGATCCTCAAGCCCATCGTCGTGATGCTCACGACCCTCTCGGTGATCTGGGACATGGGCGTCTTCCCCCAGGTCTTCGTGATGCGCAACGGCCATCCGGAGGCGGAGTTCCAGGTGCTCAACACCTACTCGTACGACCGCGCGTTCGTGGTCAACGACTACGCGCAGGGCTCGGCGATCGCCCTGCTGACCGTGCTGCTGCTCCTTGGCGTGGTCGCCGTCTACATGCGCCAGATGCTGAAGATCGGAGAGGTCGAATGAGCACGCTTGCTCCTGGGGCGCGCCGCAGGTCGAGGCTCGGCTGGAACCTCGTCGGCCTTCTCGTCTTCGTCACCGCCGGCTTCCCCCTCTACTGGATGCTCAACACGGCCTTCAAGCCGGCGAAGGACGCGATCGACCCGGATCCGAGCCTCTTCCCGACCGGGGTGACGCTCGACAACTTCCGCCGGGCGCTGGACATCGCCGACTTCTGGGGGCCGGTGGGCCGCAGCCTCGTCGTGTCCCTGGCGGTGGTCGTGATCGGCGTGGTCGTCGGACTGCTCGCCGCGCTGGCCATCTCCCGCTTCGCCTTCCGCGGCCGGAAGATCGTGATCGTCGGCATCCTGGCGGTCCAGATGGTCCCGCTGGTCGCCATGATCATCCCGGTCTTCCTGCTGCTGAACGACCTCGATCAGTACGACAAGCTCTCGGGCCTGATCATCACGTATCTGACCTTCATCCTCCCCTTCACGGTGTGGACGCTGCGCGGCTTCATCGTCAACATCCCGAAGGAGCTGGAGGAGGCGGCGATGGTCGACGGCTGCAGCCGCACGGGCGCCTTCATCCGCGTGGTCTTCCCGCTCCTCGCCCCCGGTATGGTCGCCACCTCCGTCTACGGCTTCATCCAGGCGTGGAACGAATACCTCTACGCCCTCATGCTGCTCAGCCAGAAGAACCAGACCGCCACCGTCTGGCTCGGCAATTTCACCACCAAGCACGGCACCGAGTACGCCCCGATGATGGCCGGTGCCACGATGATGGCCGTGCCGATCGTCGTCCTGTTCCTCATCGTCCAGCGCAAGATGGCCGCGGGGCTGACCGCGGGCGCCGTGAAGGGATAACGCCACCCGATGACGACATTCGCCAGTGGGACAGACACCCTCACGCGCGACGCGCTCACCGTCCTTCAGCCCGGCTTCACGGGAACCTCGGCCCCGGACTGGCTGCTCCGCCGCCTCGGCGAAGGCCTCGCCTCGGTCGGCCTGTTCGGCCGCAACATCGCCTCGCCCGGGCAACTGGCCGCCCTGACCGCCCAGTTGCGCGCCGAACGCGACGATGTCCTGGTCGCGATCGACGAGGAGGGCGGCGACGTCACCCGCCTGGAGGTGCGTACGGGGTCTTCGTTCCCCGGGAACCACGCGCTGGGGGCCGTGGACGACGTCTCGTTGACGAGAGAGGTGGCCGCCGAACTGGGCCGCCGCCTCGCCGCCTGCGGCGTCAACCTCAACTGGGCGCCGTCCGCCGACGTGAACTCCAACCCGGGGAACCCGGTCATCGGCGTACGGTCCTTCGGCGCCGACACCGACCTGGTGGCCCGGCACACGGCCGCCTACGTCACCGGACTCCAGTCGGCCGGCGTCGCCGCCTGCACCAAGCACTTCCCGGGCCACGGCGACACGGCGGTCGACTCGCACCACGCGCTGCCGCGCATCGACGCGGAGCTGTCGGTGCTGGAAGGCCGCGAGCTCGCCCCGTTCCGGGCCGCCATCGCCGCGGGCACCCGCGCCGTGATGAGCGCGCACATCCTCGTCCCGGCCCTGGACCCCGACCGCCCGGCGACCCTGTCCCGGCGGATCCTCACGGGCCTGCTCCGCGAGGACCTCGGCTACGACGGTCTCATCGTCACCGATGGCATGGAGATGCAGGCCATCGCCGCGACCTACGGCATCGAACGCGGCAGCGTCCTCGCCATCGCCGCCGGCGCCGACGCGATCTGCGTGGGCGGGGGACTGGCGGACGACGACACGGTACGCCGCCTCCGCGACGCCCTCGTCTCCGCCGTCCGCGCCGGCGAACTCCCCGAGGAGCGCCTGGCGGACGCGGCGAACCGGGTACGTGAGCTGGCGGGGTGGACGGCTGCGGCTGCGGCGGCTTCCGGAACCGGGGGCTCGGGGGGAGCGGGGGGTGCCGGCACGGCCGGTGGTGCGAACGGCGCGAGCGGCGCGAGCGGTGTTGGCGGTGTTGGCGGTGTGAACAGTGCGAATGGTGTGGGGGGTGCGAACGGCGCGACGGGCATCGGTCTGGTCGCCGCCCGTCGCGCGCTCACGGTGACCCACTCCGACTCGTACGCCCCGCTCACCGAGGCCCCGTACGTCGCCGCGCTCACCCCGGTCGCGAACATCGCGGTCGGTGACGAGACCCCCTGGGGCGTGGCGGCGGAACTGGCCCGCCTGCTCCCCGGCACGGAGACCGGCAGCTTCACCGGCGAGAACGCGGGCGCCTCGGCCCTCGCCGCCGCGGGCTCCCGCCGTATCGTCGCCGTCGTCCGCGACGAACACCGCCACCCCTGGATGGCGGCCGCCCTCGACACCCTCCTCGCCTCCCGCCCCGACACCGTCGTGGTCGAGATGGGCGTCCCCCAGTCCCCACCCCGCGGCGCCCTCCACATCGCCACACACGGCGCGGCCAGAGTCTGCGGCCGAGCGGCAGCGGAGATCATCGCGGGCGCCTGACAGCTGGGCTGGTGGCGTGGCGTGCGCTGGCCGAGGGTGCCGTGTGGGCGTGCCGTGGAGTGTGGGCAGGCGTTCCGCAGGGCGATGGGGGTCCCCCTGTTCGCGCGGAGCCGAGAACTTGGGGGAGGGCGGGCACACACCACCCACCGGGCCGCACTCGCGCAGCACCCCAGCCCCTGGATATGCGAAGGCGCCGGGCACCCAGGAAAGGGTGCCCGGCGCCTTCGTGCAACACCAACCGGCCTATATCCCCTGCCAGCCCGGCTTGTTGGCAAACGTGTGCCGGAAGTAATCCGCAAGCTTCAGCTTGGAAGCCGCCGCCTCGTCCACAACCACCGTGGCGTGCGGGTGGAGTTGAAGGGCCGACGCCGGGCACACGGCAGCCACCGGCCCCTCCACGGTCGCGGCAACGGCGTCCGCCTTGCCCTCCCCCGTCGCGAGCAGCACCAGATGCCGCGCCTCCAGAATCGTGCCGATGCCCTGGGTGATGACATGGTGCGGCACCTGCTCGATCTCGCCCTCGAAGAACCGCGCGTTGTCGACCCGGGTCTGTTCGGTCAGCGTCTTGATCCGGGTCCGCGAGGCGAGCGAGGAGCACGGCTCGTTGAACCCGATGTGCCCGTCCGTCCCGATCCCGAGCAGCTGCAGATCGACCCCACCGGCCTCCGCCAGCGCCTTGTCGTACGCCTCGCACGCGGCCTGCACGTCCTCCGCGGTGCCGTCCGGCCCCATGAACGCGGCCATGCCGAGGCCCAGCGGCTCGAGCACCTCCCGCCGCAGCACGGAACGGTACGACTCGGGATGCTCGGCCGGCAGCCCCACGTACTCGTCGAGCTGCGCGATCCGCGCACTCGAGGCGTCCACGGCACCGGAGCTCACCTTGGCCGCCAGCGCCTCGTAGATGGGCAGCGGAGTCGAGCCGGTCGCCACGCCGAGCAGGGCGTCGGGCTTGCGCCGGAGCAGATCCGCCATGGCCTCGGCGATCAGCTCGCCGCCTGCCTCGGCGTCCGGGACGATGACAACTTCCACGCTGGGCCTGCCGATCTGGAGAGGGGACTCAGGGGGACTCAACTGAAACCCGAAGGGGACACATGTGGTATAGACCAATCTAGCAGAGTGTCACCCCAACGTCGCCCCGAAGGCCCCAGCCGGACGCGCGAGCCCCAGCTCTGGGGAGTGCAATGGAAACCGCACGCCGAAAGCGAAAGCGAAAGCGAAAGCCGAAGGTCGAAGGTCGAAGGTCGAAGGTCGAAGGTCGAAAGCCAAAGCCAAAGCCGCGAGCGGCGAGCCGAAAGCCGATGCACGAGGTACACGAGGAGGCACCGATGACCCCCACGCCGCAGGACTTCCAGGGCACATCCCAAGGCGCATCCCAGGGCGCATCCCAGGGCGACCGCCCCGGGCGGATCATGGCCCGGGAGATGGCCGAGCAGCCCGACGTGCTGCGGCGGATCCTCGACACGGGCGCGCCCCGGATCCAGGACGTGGCACGGCAGGTCGCGTCCCGCAAGCCGCGCTTCGTCCTGCTCACCGCCCGCGGCACCTCCGACAACGCCGCCCTGTACGCGAAGTACCTCCTGGAGGTCCGCCAGGGCCTGCCCTGCGGGCTCACCTCGATGTCGACGACCACGGCGTACGGCGCGCACCCCGATCTCGCCGACGTCTTGGTGATCACCGTCAGTCAGTCCGGCGGCTCCCCGGACCTGGTCGCCTCGACGCAGGCCGCCCGCGAGGCCGGCGCCATCACCCTCGCGGTGACCAACAACCCGGACTCACCGCTGGCCGCCGTCTCCGAGTACCACATCGACATCATGGCCGGACCGGAGAAGGCGCTCCCCGCCACCAAGACCTATACGGCCTCCCTTCTCGCTCTCTACCTCTTCGTCGAGGGTCTGCGCGGCGGTGACGGTGCCCCCGCGAAGGTGCTGCCCGACCTCGCCGCCGGACTCCTCGCCCGCCAGGACGAGGTCAGGGCCCTCGCCTCGCGCTATCGCTTCGCCGAGCGCATGGTGATCACCTCGCGCGGCTATGGCTACCCCACCGCCAAGGAAGCCGCCCTGAAGCTGATGGAGACCAGCTACATCCCCGCTCTCGCCTACTCGGGCGCCGACCTGCTGCACGGCCCCCTCGCCATGGTCGACAACATCTCGCCGGTCATCGCGGTCGTCACCGACGGCAAGGGCGGCGAGGCGCTCCAGCCCGTGCTCGACCGGCTGCGCGGCCGCGGCGCCGACCTCGTCGTGATCGGTCCCCGGGCCCAGGTCGAACAGGCCTCGGCCGGTTTCGTCCTGCCCACCGCAGGCGTCGCCGAAGAGGTCCAGCCGATCCTGGAGATCCTCCCGCTCCAGCTCCTGGCCTACGAGGTCACCATCGCCCGCGGCCAGGACCCGGACGCGCCGCGCGCCCTGGCGAAGGTGACGGAGACGCACTGACCGGCGCGTCCCCGGGGCAGGCCTACGTCAGCGATCCACCCGTCGCGTCCAGCCAGGCCCCGGTGATCCAGCGCCCCGCGTCCGACGCCAGGAACGCCACCACGTCCGCCACATCCGCCGGCGCCCCCACCCGGCCCAGCGCCGATATCGCCGCGGCCTTCGCCCATGCGTCGTCGCTCGCGTGCAACAACTCGGCGGTGTTGTCGGTGTCGATGATGCCGGGCGCCACCGAGTTCACGGTGATCCCCCGAGGGCCCAGCACCTTGGACAGGTCCCGGGTGAAGACGTCCAGGGCGCCCTTGGTCATGGCGTACGCCATCTTGTCCGGCATCACGGCGGTCCGCGCGAGGCCCGAGGAGATGTTGATGACCCGCCCGCCGTCCCGCAGGCGGTCGAGGCCGTGCTGGACGATGAAGTGCGGCGCCTTCACGTTCACCGCGAAGACCCTGTCGTACTCCTCCTCGTCGATCTCCTCGAGCGCCCGCGACGTACCGATCCCCGCGTTGTTCACCAGGATGTCCAGCCCGTCCGCATGCCGGTCGAACGCTTCCCACAGGGCCTCCGCGTCGCCCGGCAGCCCCAGCTCCACGCCGATCGCGAACGCCGATCCCCCCGCCGCCTCGATCGCGGCGACCGTCTCCTTCGCCGCCGCCTCATTGCTGCCGTAGTGCACGGCCACCCGCGCGCCGTCCCCTCCCAGCCGCTCGGCGATGCCCCGCCCGATGCCCCTTCCGCCACCCGTGACGAGTGCCGTCCTGCCTGCGAGCACACCCATGCCGATGCCCCCTTCGCATTTCACTAATGGTCGCTACAGAAAAAATGTACAACAGGGCACGGACAGTTCTCTAGCACTCGCTATAAAATCCACCCCATGGTGAGCAGGCAGCAGACCGAGCCGGGAACCGCCGTACATAAGGACGCCGAGGACGCCGAGGGCGCAGATAACGTCAAGGTCGTGACCAAGCAGCGCGGTCGCCCCCGGTCCTTCGACCGTGAGACCGCGCTGGAGAAGGCGATCCTCGCGTTCTGGGAGCACGGGTACGAGGCGACCTCCGTCTCCGACCTCACGCGCGTCATGGGCATCGGCGCCCCGAGCCTGTACGCGGCGTTCGGCGACAAGCGGTCCCTCTTCGACGAGGTCGTTCGCGAGTACGGCGCGAAGTACGGCTCGTTCGGCGAGCGCGCGCTGGCCGAGGAGCCGACGGCCCGCGCCGCGGTCGAGCGGATGCTGCGCGAGGCCGCGGCCGAGTACACCGACCCGGGCCACCCGCACGGCTGCCTGGTGATCCACGCGGCCATCAACTGCACGTCACCCGAGGTGGAGGAGTCCCTGCGCGAGCGGCGCAACGCCAGCCTCGCCGCCTTCGAGAGTCGTATAAAGGCGGGGATCGCCGCGGGTGAGCTGTCTGCCGACACCGATGCGGCGGCCCTCGCCCGGCACACCGGAGCGATCATCCAGGGCATGTCCCAGCAGGCCCGCGACGGCGCCACCAAGGAGGAACTGGAGGCCCTTGCCGAACTCGCCATGGCGATCTGGCCCCGGCCCTGAGCCGAATCGGCCGCCGTCATGTGTCGATCAGACCCGGCTCATCCGTCAATCCGGCCCGTTCATGAACCGAAGCGGGTTAGTCTGCGTGATGGATGCTGTTGGATGTTGGATAAACAGACAACAACAAACATCCGCCGACGCATGGACAGAAGGCGCGTGGACACAGGAGCATGGACGCAGCAGCATGGTCTAGTCCACAATGCTTCGCAAGTGAAGGCAACTGAACAAGCCTCCGTCTTCCCCGCACAGGAAGGCGGACCGAGGAACCGGCGCTCTCTGCCCTGACTGCTCCGGCTCCTCTCTTCGGCCGACCGGGACCGCACACCCCGCGGCCGTTGTTGCTCCGGGCTGCGGTGCCGGGAGGGTTGAGGGTCCCTCCCAGGCGCCGCGGCCCGCGGGTGTTTCCGGGGCCCCCACCAGCGGCTGAGGTTCGAGGCCTGTCGTATCCGCCGGGTACGCTCGCAGACGTGCCCTCCATGAACGACCTCGTACGCCAGCACACCGCCCTCGGTGACTCCGATCTCGAGTGGCTGCATCTGCTGGTCTCGGAGTGGCAGCTGCTCTCCGACCTCTCCTTCGCCGACCTCGTCCTGTGGGTTCCCACGCGCGACGGCACCCGCTATGTCTCCGTAGCCCAGATGCGGCCCAACACCGGCCCCACCTCGTACCAGGACGACATGGTCGGCCACCTCGTCCCGCGCGGCCGCCGCCCCATGCTGGACGCCGCGCTCGACGAGGGCAGGATCGTGCGCGAGGGCGACCCGGAGTGGCGTGAAGAGGTTCCGGTGCGGGTCGAGTCCATTCCCGTACGACGTGAGGGCCGCGTCCTCGGAGTCATCGCCCGCAACACCAACCTCCTCACCGTGCGCACCCCGAGCCGGCTGGAGTTGACGTATCTCCAGAGCGCCTCCGACCTCGCCCAGATGATCGCGGCGGGTTCGTTCCCGTTCCCGAACCAGCAGGTCGACATGGACGCCTCGCCGCGGGTGGGCGACGGCCTGATCCGCCTCGACGCGGACGGCATCGTCCAGTACGCCTCTCCGAACGCGCTGTCGGCATACCACCGCCTCGGCCTGGCCGCCGACCTGGTCGGCCACAACCTCGGCGTGACCACCGCCGAACTCGCGCCCTCCCGCGGCCCGGTGGACGAGGCGCTGTCCAAGGTCGCCAGCGGCTGGGCGCCCCGCGAGTTCGAGATCGAGAGCAACGACGGCGTGATCCAGCTGCGCGCGATCCCGCTCAAGCCCAAGGGCACCCGCGTCGGTTCACTCGTCCTGCTCCGCGACGTCACCGAACTGCGCCGCCGCGAGCGCGAGTTGATCACCAAGGACGCGACCATCCGGGAGATTCATCACCGGGTGAAGAACAACCTCCAGACGGTGGCGGCCCTGCTGCGGCTCCAGGCCCGGCGCATCGACTCGGACAGGGGCCGGGAAGCCCTGGAAGAAGCCGTCCGCCGGGTCGGTTCGATCGCGATCGTGCACGAGACGCTCTCCCAGAACCTGGACGAGCGCGTGGAGTTCGACGAGATCGCCGACCGGGTGCTCGCCATGGTCGCCGAGATCTCGCCCGGCAAGGTCACCGGCCGGCGCACCGGCCGCTTCGGCATCCTGGACGCCGAGGTCGCGACCCCGCTCTCCATGGTCCTCACCGAAATCCTCCAGAACGCGCTGGAGCACGGCTTCCGCGAGGGCGACCGGGGCACCGTCGAGGTCTCCGCGGTGCGCGGCGGCACCAGCAAGGAGGCCCGCCTCCTGGTCACCGTCCAGGACGACGGCGTCGGTCTCCCCGAGGGCTTCGACCCGCACCGCTCGGGCAACCTCGGCCTGCAGATCGTACGGACGCTGGTCGAGGGCGAGTTGGGCGGCACCTTCGACATGGTGGCGGCCCCGGAGCGCGGCACGCAGGTGATCCTGGACGTCCCGGTGCGGGCTCAGAAGTGACCAGGGCTCAGTAGCAATCCCTGCGGCCGCAAACAGCAATGAGCCCCGGACCATTCACTGGTCCGGGGCTCACGCTCACGTTGCTATGCGCATCGGGGGTACTGCGCGCTGCGGCTCGGGGGCGGGAGATGCGTACTCGCTGTACGCGCCGCCAAGCTCAGGCTCGTGCGGGGTGGGGTGTCAGGCGGTGGCCTGACGGGCCCGGTTGCGGGCGGCGCGGCGCTTCATGGCGCGGCGCTCGTCCTCGCTGAGGCCACCCCAGACGCCGGAGTCCTGGCCGGACTCGAGCGCCCACTGCAGGCACTGCTCCATGACGGGGCAGCGGCGGCAGACGGCCTTGGCTTCCTCGATCTGCAGCAGCGCAGGACCGGTGTTGCCGATGGGGAAGAAGAGCTCGGGGTCTTCCTCGCGGCAAACGGCGTTGTGACGCCAGTCCATGGCTGCTACCTCTCCTTGGTATTACATGCAGGTTGCTTGTGAATGTGAACGCTTTCACGAATCCCTCAACAAGTGAAGGGCCGACTGCCAGGTAACCTGACGTGGTCCTGTGATTTGAGGAGGGGTTCTGGCTCTCTGTGGGGCCGATGTTGCGGGCCGTCCCGATCGCCACGTAGAGACTCGCAAACCTCAGCGGCGGATACAACCCCTTCTGGAAAGTTTTTTTTGATTCCTCGGTGTCGACTAGGTCACAGCCGTACTTCCATGGGGTGGATCCTGGTCTAAACGTTCGAGTGAAAGGACTTTGGGCCCTTCCACTCACACAATCACACGCAGTGCACGGCGTACGCCTGTGAACGTCACGCTAGTGCGCAGCCCGAGGTGGTCACCGTCCATCTGAAGGGGCAGCGGCACCTTCGAATGCAAGGTGAAGTCCGTCAAGTCGTGCAGGGACACGGCGTGCTTGCCATGGGGTCCGCGCTCGGGGGACGAAGTGAGCAACTGGGTGGCATACCGGGCAACCGCGGCCGTCGACATGCGGCTGAGACCGAGTACGTCGAGTCCGGTATCGAACGACGCCTTAGGTGACGCGTACACCGGACGATTGCCGAGAAACGTCCACGGCGCGGTGTTGCAGATGATGGACAGGACAAGATCGGTGACCGGGTCCGCGCCGGGGCGCTCCAGTGTGATCATCCCGCGTCTGCGGTGAGGTTCGTCCAAAAACGTGCGTGCCGCTTGGCGGAGATACAGCGCATGGGTGGAGCGCCTGCCGCGCTCGCGCTGCTGCTCGACCCGGCCGATCACACCCGCGTCGAAGCCGAGGCCGGCGCAGAACGTGAACCAGCGGGAGGGCACGGCCTCGTCCTCTGTGCCGGGAGTGCCGGCGGCGAGGCCCAGGCCGATTATGCGCTCGCGCTCCTCGCGCAGCGCGTCCAGCAGGGCGCCGGTGGCCTCCACGGCGTCGTTGGGCAGGCCGAGGGCGCGGGCGAAGACGTTGGTGGAGCCGCCGGGGACCACGGCGAGGCGGGGCAGGCGCTCCGGATCGGGGCCGTGGTGGAGCAGGCCGTTCACGACCTCGTTGACCGTGCCGTCGCCGCCGAGGGCCACGACCAGATCGATGTCCTTGCTCTCCGCGGCCTGCCGGCCGAGGTCCCGGGCGTGCCCGCGGTACTCGGTGGTGACCGCCTCCAGCTTCATCTCGCTGGCCAGCGCGTGGATCAGTACGTCACGCGTGCGCGCACTTGTGGTGGTTGCTGCCGGATTGACCACGAGAAGTGCACGCATGCGATGCAGCGTACCTACTCGGTGGTACTCGTCCCAGACCGAGGTAGGGATCAGGTAAGAGATCAGGGTGTGGGGCTGGGCACAGTGCGGGGGCGGCACGGGCACCCAGGGCCGTCGGTGCGGCCACGGCTACTCTTCAGGGGTGAGCGCTGAGCAGAATGCGACCCCCGACGCCCCCACCGCAGAACCCCGCCCCGGGCGGCTGACCGCCGCGGCGGCGCTGGCCGCGCTGGAGGGGCTCGCCCTCGTCGTGGGCGGCGTCTACATCCTCGTCCTGGGCCTCACGGGCGACCCCGACGACCGGCAGCAGGCCGTCACCGGCGGTGTCACGCTGATCGTGCTCGCCCTGCTGCCGCTGCTGGCCGCGCGCGGACTGCTGTTGCGCCGCGGCTGGAGCCGGGGCCCGGCCGTCATCACCCAGATCATGGCGCTGCCCGTGGCCTACAACCTGCTCCAGGCCGACAGCATCGCGATCCCCGGCGGCATCGCACTCGCGGTCGTCGCGGTCGCGGCCCTGGTACTGCTCGTGAACCCGGCGACGACGCGGGCCCTCGGAATCCGAGGGCCCGGAAACAACGTACAAGGCCAGAAGTAACCGGTCTCACTCCTCCACGAGGAGCTTCTCCCTCAGCTGCGCCAGCGTGCGGGCCAGCAGGCGCGAGACGTGCATCTGGGAGATGCCGACCTCCTGCGCGATCTGCGACTGCGTCATGTTGCCGAAGAAGCGCAGCAGCAGGATGCGCTTCTCGCGCGGGGGGAGGTCTTCCAGCAGCGGCTTCAGTGATTCCCGGTACTCGACGCCCTCCAGGGCCTCGTCCTCGGCGCCGAGGGTGTCAGCGACGGCCGGGGACTCGTCGTCCGTGTCGGGGACGTCCAGGGACAGCGTGGAGTACGCGTTGGCGGACTCCAGGCCCTCCAGGACCTCCTCCTCCGAGATGGCCAGCTTCTCGGCCAGCTCATGGACCGTGGGGGAGCGGCCGTGCAGTTGCGAGAGCTCCGCGGTCGCCGTGGTGAGCGCGAGCCGCAGCTCCTGCAGCCGGCGCGGCACCCGCACCGCCCAGCCCTTGTCGCGGAAGTGCCGCTTGATCTCGCCGACGACCGTCGGGGTCGCGTACGTCGAGAACTCGACGCCGCGCTCCGGGTCGAAGCGGTCGACCGACTTGATCAGACCGATGGTGGCGACCTGGGTGAGGTCGTCCAACGGCTCCCCGCGGTTGCGGAAGCGGCGCGCGAGATGCTCGACGAGCGGGAGGTGCATGCGGACCAGCTGGTTGCGCAGCTCCGCGTACTCGGCGCTGCCCTCCTTGAGCTTGCGCAGCTCGATGAACATCGCCCGTGCCCCGCTGCGGTCCTGGGGGTCGTGCTGGATGTGCTGGGCGCTCGGCCCGTGCTGCGCGCCCTGCACGCTCTGCGCTCCCAGCTTGTCGTGTCGCTCGTGCTCGCTCATAGTCCCGCCCGTCACCAGCCGTCGCCCCTCCGAGGACGTGCTCCGCGCGGCACCCTCCGGATCCCGTTGCCCGTCGTCCTGGCCGGGGAGGTGCTCCCGTTCGTCCTCGTCGATCAGCCCTTCGGACACGGCCGAGGAGGCGCCGTCCTCCGGGTGCGGCCGGGCCTGCTCGGGGATGCCGTCGACGCCGTCCGCCGTGCGCCGCGGCCCGCCGAGGCCGTCGACACGCTCGGCGGGAAGCTCCCGTGTGCCGCGCTCTTCGTCCCGCACCGGCCCGTCCCCGTTCCTCACGCCGGCCCGGGTCCCGCGCCGCGCTGTTTGTAGAGGCTGATCGAAACGGTCTTGTCCTCGGCGACGGTCGAGTCGACCTTGCCGGCGAGGGCCGAGAGGACGGTCCACGCGAAGGTGTCCCGGGAGGGGGCGTGACCGTCCGTGGTCGGGGCCGAGACCGTGACCTCCAATGAGTCGTCGATGAGCCGGAAGACACAGCTGAGCACCGAGCCGGGGACGGCCTGCTGCAACAGGATCGCGCAGGCCTCGTCCACCGCGATGCGCAGGTCCTCGATCTCGTCGAGGGTGAAGTCCAAACGGGCCGCGAGCCCGGCCGTGGCCGTGCGCAGCACCGACAGGTAGGCACCCGCGGCCGGCAGCCGGACTTCCACGAAGTCCTTGGTCGCGGGCTCGCCTGCGATCTGGGACACCCTCACCTCCATGGTGGTACAAGCTCTTCGAGCTCTTTCGGGGCCGAGGGTCGCCCCCCGGGGTAACGCGCTACGTGGTTCTGCGGTGACGCTACCGCGCTCCCAAGTTTCCTGTCCTGGGGACCCCGCCCCCTGCTGTCACTCATAGTAAGCCCACGAGTACGGACAGTGGCTAGGGGTCTGCGGGCCCAAATAGGAAGAGCGCGCGCCGGGTTGACGTACCCAGGCGTCAGACGGTCGAACCGTCCGGATCGCGAGTCACACGCGTACGTGATCCACGAGTCCTCTCAAGTCCAGTATGCCGTCCACGCGTCATGCGAGGACGTGGTCGACGAAGCACCAACGCCAGCTCTCCCCGGGCTCGAACGTGCGCATGATCGGATGTCCGGTGTCCTTGTGGTGCTCTGTCGCGTGCCGCAGCGGTGAGGAGTCGCAGCAACCGAGGTGCCCGCACTCCAGACATAGGCGAAGCTGCACCGGGTGCGTGCCGGCGGCCAGGCACTCCAGGCAGGTCTCGCTGAGGGGCTCGGGTTCGGGGTGCGGCAGCGCGTCGGCGTGCGTGCACTGTTTCATGATTGCCAGGTTACGTCGGGTGTGCGGGAAGCCGCGCGGAAACGAGGGCGGGCGGAAGTCGATGCACATTTTGCCACTGCTGTTGCTGGTCGCGGGAAGTGCGGCGGTCGCCGGGGCCGCCCGCCGCACCCCGGTCCCCGCGCCGCTGCTGCTCGTCGCGGCGGGCCTGGTCCTCTCGTACGTCCCCGGGGTGCCCGCGTACGAGCTCGACCCCGAGGTCGTGCTCCCGCTGGTGCTGCCCCCGCTGCTGTACACGGCGGCCACCGACAGCTCGTACCTCGATCTGCGGGCGCAACTGCGGCCCGTCGCGCTGTTGTCCGTCGGGTACGTCCTCTTCGCGACCCTCGTGGTCGGCTGGGCCGCGTATCTGATCGTGCCGAGCCTGCCGCTGACCGCCGCGCTGGTCCTGGGGGCGGTGGTGGCGCCGCCGGACGCGGTCGCCGCGACCGCTGTGGCGCGCCGGGTGGGGCTGCCGTCGCGGATCACCACGATCCTCCAGGGCGAGTCCCTGGTGAACGACGCGACCGCGATCACCGCCTACAAGGTGGCCCTCGCCGCCGCGGTCGGTGAGGGCGCGACCTGGGCGGGTGGCGTCCGCGAGTTTCTGCTCGCGGCGGTCGGCGGCGTGCTCGTCGGGCTCGTCCTGATGATCCCGATCCACTGGCTGCGCACCCACCTGAAGGAGGCCCTTCTCCAGAACACCCTCTCCTTGTTGATCCCCTTCGTCGCGTACGGGATCGCCGAGCAGCTGAACGCCTCCGGGGTACTCGCGGTGGTCGTCGTCGCGCTCTACCTCGGACACCGTTCCTGGGAGGTGGATTTCGCGACGCGGCTCCAGGAGGAGGCGGTCTGGAAGATGGTCGCGTTCGTCCTGGAGTCGGCGGTTTTCGCACTGATCGGACTGCAACTGCCGGTCGTCCTCAGGGGGCTCGGGCAGTACGAGGGCACGAGCGCAGCCTGGTACGCGGTGGCCCTCTTCCTCGTCGTGGTCGCGGCCCGGTTCGTGTGGGTGTATCCGGCGACGTTCCTGCCGCGGTTGGTGTCGGCGCGGATCCGGGAGCGCGAGGACAACCCCACCTGGAAAGGGCCGTTCATCATCAGCTGGGCCGGCATGCGTGGCGTGGTCTCGCTCGCCATCGCCTTCTCCATCCCGCTCACCGTGCACGGCGGCGCGGCCTTTCCCGATCGCAATCTGATCCTCTTCCTGACCTTCACGACGGTCATCGGGACCCTGGTCGTGCAGGGGCTGACTCTGCCCCCGCTGATCCGCCTCCTGAAGCTGCCGGGGCGCGACCAGCAGGCCGAGACCCTCGCCGAGGCCAATGCCCAGGCCCAGGCCTCCCGGGTGGCCGAACAGCGCCTCGACGAACTCCTCAACGATGAGCGCAACGCCCTGCCCCCGCCCCTCGCCGACCGCCTGCGCGCCGTCCTGGAGCGGCGCCGCAACGCCGTCTGGGAGCGCCTCGGCGCGGTCAACCCGGTGACCGGCGAGACCGTCGACGACACCTACCGGCGACTGTCCCGCGAGATGATCGGCGCCGAGCGCGAGGTCTTCGTGAAGCTTCGCGACCACCGCTACATCGACGACGAGATGCTCCGCACCCTGCTGCGCCGACTGGACCTGGAGGAGGCGGCGGCCTATCGGGAGGCGGCGTGAGGCCTTCCGCGGAGCGCGGCCACCTCCCGGACCTCTCCCAGGGGGCCGACCTCACGCCCGCCCTCGCCGCCACCAGCCCACAGGCGCTCGTCGCATCGACTACGTGCTCTTCCGTGGCGGCGTCGCGGCTCTGGCGGGTACCTCCGGGGCTCACCCGGTGCTGTCCTCCTGAGGTGGCTGGAACGGTGCTCCCGTGATCACTGCCGCCACCGTGGTTCCCCGTGTGAACGCGCCCTCCTCCGCCAGGGCGACAAGTCCGTACAGCATCTTGGCGACATAGAGACGTTCGACGGGCAGGCCGTGGCGCTGCTCGAAGTCCTCGGCGAAGGTGTCGAGTTCGGGGGTGGTGCGGGCGTATCCGCCGAAGTGGAAGCGGTCGTCGAGGGACCAGCTGCCGCGGCGGGCGCCGAAGGCGGTTTGCTGGAGGGCCTGTATGTCGGCGCTCAGGAAGCCGCCCTTGAGGACCGGGAAGCCGAGGGCACGCTGGTCGGGGGTGAGTCCGGCGGCCAGGCCCGCCAGGGTGCCGCCAGTTCCGCAGGCGAGGGCGATGACGTCAGCATGGCCGCGCAGCTCCGCGCCGAGTTCCTGACAGCCGCGTACGGCAAGGGAGTTGCTGCCGCCCTCGGGCACGACGTACGCGTCCTCGGCGCCCATCGCGCGCAGGATCCCGCTCAGCGTCTCCGGTTCCGCTTTGCGGCGGTACGTCGATCTGTCGACGAAGTGCAGCCGCATGCCGTCGGCCACGCAGCGGGCGAGCGAGGGGTTGAGGGGGCGGTCGGCCAGCTCCTGGCCGCGGATCACGCCGAGGGTCGGCAGGCTCAGGAGGCGGCCGGCGGCGGCCGTGGCGCGCAGATGGTTCGAGTACGCCCCGCCGAAGGTGACCACCGTGCGGCCCGCCGCCGCCTCCAAGTTCGGGGTCAGCTTGCGCCACTTGTTGCCGATCAGCTCCGGGTGGATCAGATCGTCCCGCTTGAGCAGCAGCCGGACGCCGTGGCGCGCGAAGCGCCCGTCCGCGGCCTCCCGCAGCGGCGACGGGAGTCGCGGCCGCAGGCCGGTCGGGCCGAGCGCTTCGGGGACGTCGGGCACGTCCGGGACGTCAGGGCTGGTCACCCCGCCATTGTCGGACATGTGTCCGGGGGGTGGGTCGCCTCCCCGCGCCCGCTCGTCACTTCAGACGGTCACGGATGCGCTCCCGCTCGTCACTTCAGGCGGTCGCGGATGCGCTCCCGCATGGCGGCCATCGTGAATCCTCTCGGGTCCACCTTTCCCGGCTGCCACTCCAGGTGGCCGATGACCGAGCGCTCCGTCCAGCCGTGGTGGCGGCAGATCGCGGCGGAGACCTTCTCGATGGTCTTCAGCTGGGCCTCGGGCCAGGGGTCCTTTCCATCGCCGAGGTTCTCGCACTCGAAGCCGTAGAAGTGGCGGTTGCCGTCGGTGTTCGCCTCGTTGTCGTGCGGAAGCGCCTTCTCCGCGATCACGGCGCGCAGGACGTCGTCGTCTCCGAGGCCGGCGTGATTGGCCCTGCCGTAGCCGACGAGGTGGAGGACGCCGTCCTTGGTGATCACGCCGTGGCACAGGGGGCCGGGCAGCTTCGGGGAGCCCTCGCGGCAGATCTCGACGGTGCGCTCGCTGCCCGAGGTCACCGTGTGGTGGATCATCACGCCGTACACCGGACCCCACGGGCCCTTGTGATTGCGGTTGTGATGCTCCCAGTCGCCGACCTCGACGACGGTGACGCCTTCCTCTCTGAGCCGGTCCAGGAAACGGGCCGCGGACATGGGTGGGGCCATGACCGCCTCCTTCGCGCTGCACGCCGGCCACCCGTCGCGGCCGTCTCGTACCGCAGCTTGTACCCGCAACCGGGCGGCCGGGCCTACTCGTTCGCACAGCGTGCGAGCCGATTCGGTCAGCGGCGGAGGAACCGGTCAGGACCGGAGGAACGCGTCCCCGTGCGTGGCTATGTGGCTCTCCAGGGCCTGAAGGGCCTGTTGTGTCGCCTCGGGGGAGCCGCTGCCACGCCGCTCCGCGTAGTACGCGGCACCGAGTTTCTTGAGGAGGTCGCCGCCGGCGCGCTGCGCCTGCACGTCGTCGAGTTTCTGCTTGCCCTGCGTGAGGCCGCGCTGCGCCTGTTCTTTGGCACGGTCCAGGAAGCCTGCCACTGCTGTCTCCTGTCGTTGTCCGTCTAAGGGGCAAACGGTTGGCCGGATCTTGGAGTTCCCTGGACAGAATCCCGTCCTGTGCCCACTCCCGGATGATCCATTCCCGCTCATTTGTGTAATAGCACCGGCACGCTCCGTGATGGAAGGCTGGTTTCCGCAGATCAGTGCAATCGGGAGGGCAAATTTCATGTCGGTAGGCGAAGAGGTCCGCGCGGAGCAGGACAGGCCGCAGCAGAGTCTCGGCACATCCGCCGCGCGGAACCTGGCCACCACCACCAAGTCCGTGCCCCAGATGCAGGAGATCAGCTCACGGTGGCTGCTGCGCATGCTCCCGTGGGTGAACGTGCAGGGTGGCACGTACCGCGTGAACCGGCGGCTCAGCTACTCCGTGGGCGACGGCCGCGTGACCTTCGTGAAGACCGGTGACCGCGTCCAGGTCATCCCCGCGGAGCTCGGCGAACTGTCCGTACTGCGGTCGTACGAGGACCAGGAGGTGCTCGGCGAGCTCGCCCAGCGCTGCCGGCAGCGGGAGTTCGCACCGGGAGACGTGCTCGCCGAGTTCGGCAGCCCGGCCGACGAGGTGTTCCTGCTCGCGCACGGCAAGGTCGAGAAGATCGGCACGGGCCCCTACGGGGACGACGCGGTGCTCGGCACCCTCGCCGACGGCGCGTACTTCGGGGAGCAGGCGCTCATCGACGCGGAGGCCATCTGGGAGTACACGGCCCGCGCGGTCACCGCGTGCACCGTGCTCGTGCTGCTCCGCCAGGACCTCGAGCAGGTCGCGGAGCGCGCCGAGTCCCTGCGCACTCACCTCCAGGAGCTCCGCTCGATTCCGGAGCAGCGCACCAACAAGTACGGCGAGAAGGAGATCGACCTCTCGGCCGGCCACACCGGAGAGCCGGACATCCCCGGCACCTTCGTGGACTACGAGGCCGCGCCGCGCGAGTACGAACTGAGCATCGCGCAGACCGTACTGCGCCTGCACACGCGCGTGGCCGACCTCTACAACCAGCCCATGAACCAGACCGAGCAGCAACTGCGGCTCACCGTCGAGGCGTTGAAGGAGCGCCAGGAGCACGAGCTCATCAACAACCGGGAGTTCGGGCTGCTCAACAACTGCGAGTACGACCAGCGGCTGCAGCCGCACGACGGCGTCCCCAGCCCCGACGACCTCGACGAACTGCTCAGCCGCAGGCGCGGCACCAAGCTGTTCCTCGCCCACCCGCGCGCGATCTCCGCGTTCGGCCGAGAGCTCAACAAGCGCGGACTCGTCCCGGAGACCATCGAGATCGCGGGCAACCGCATTCCGACCTGGCGGGGAGTCCCGATCTACCCGTGCAACAAGATCCCGGTGAGCGACACGCGTACGACCTCGATCATCGCCATGCGTACCGGCGAGGCCGAGCAGGGCGTGATCGGGCTCCAGCAGGCGGGCATTCCGGACGAGATCGAGCCGAGCCTGTCGGTGCGCTTCATGGGCATCAACGAGCAGGCGATCATCTCCTACCTGGTCACGGCGTACTACTCGGCCGCGGTGCTCGTGCCGGACGCCCTCGGCATTTTGGAGAACGTCGAGATCGGTCGCTGGCGGTGACCTTCCGCGCGCCGACGGTCGCCGTGTTCCCGCTCTCCGGGGCGGGTACATCGAGGGGGTACGCGCCCAGCGGCCGCGGAAGCGCCACCGTCCGCACACTCTCCGAGGCGATTCCATGGGTGAGATCACGGTTCAGTGCACGGGTGAGGTCACGGTTCAGCGCAGGGGTGAGACCACGGGTGGGTTCATGACGGAGACCACGCAGAGCCCGACCGAGATCCTGGACAGGCGGAGCCCCATCGGGAGGCCCACGGACAGGCAGGGCCCACCGAGCCCGCCCGACGGGCAGGAAGCGGCGGGCATCCTGGAGCGCGCCCGGGCGTCCGTCGACCCCGAGCTGCGCAGGGCCATCGACTCGCTGCCCGGCTCGATGCGCCGGATCGCGCTCTACCACTTCGGCTGGGAGCACGCGGACGGCACTCCGGCGGCGGGCAACGCGGGCAAGGCGATCCGGCCGGCGCTCGTCCTGACCGCGGTGAGGGCACTCGGCGGACAGCACACGACGGCCATACAGGCGGCCGCCGCCGTGGAGTTGATCCACAACTTCACCCTGCTGCACGACGACGTCATGGACCGGGACACCACCCGCAGGCACCGCCCCACCGCGTGGAGCGTGTTCGGCGACGCCGACGCGATCCTCGCCGGGGACGCCCTGCTGGCGCTGGCCCAGCGGCTGCTCGCCGAGGACCCGCACCCGGCGTCCTCGGCCGCCGCCGCCCGGCTCGCGGCCTGCGTCGTCGAACTGTGCGCGGGACAGCACACGGACACGGCCATGGAGAAGCGCGGCCCCGACGAGGTCAGCCTCGACGAGTGTCTCGCCATGGCCGAGGCGAAGACGGGCGCGCTGCTCGGCTGCGCCTGTGCGCTCGGGGCGCTGTACGCGGGGGCGGACGACGAGGACGTCGACGCGTTGGACGCGTTCGGCCGGGAGGCGGGGCTCGCGTTCCAGCTGATCGACGACGTGATCGGGATCTGGGGGGACCCGAGCCGTACCGGCAAGCCGGCCGGGGCGGATCTCATCGCCCGCAAGAAGTCCCTGCCCGTGGTCGCGGCGCTCGCCTCCGGCACGCCGGCGGCGACTGAGCTCGCCGAGCTGTACGGAGTTCCGTATGGGGAAGGGGAGTTGGAGCGTACGGTCCTCGCCGTCGAGCGGGCGGGCGGTCGTGACTGGGCGCAGGTCCAGGCGGCCGATCGGATGTCCAGGGCGATGCATGAGCTGTCCCGGGCGGTGCCCGATCCGGAGGCGGCGGGTGGGCTCCTCGCGCTGGCGGAGTTCGTGACGCGGCGCAGCAACTGACCGGGGCGGTATGCCCGTCGAAGACCCCGGAGCCGCCGGTTCCGTACGGCACCTGACCTCCGTATGGCGCCGGGCTCCGGCCGGGCGGGTCCCGCACATCCCCACGATGTGCGGGGCCCGTCTTCTTTCGCCCGCTCCGCCCCTGCCCGTCCCGTTCTCGGGGGCTCCGCCCGCAGACTCCCGTATCGCGCTGACGCGCTCGTCCTCAAACACCGGACGGGCTGAGGTATCCGTCTCAATGGCCATATGATCAACGTCAGTTGGGGCGAAGGAGCGGACCATGGGCGTGGCGATCCGTACGGCGGGCGAGGGCGATCGGGAGCTGGTCGTTCGGCTGCTCGATGTGGCCTTTCAGGACGATCCGGTGAGTGGGTGGGTCTTTCCGGATGAGGGGTACCGTCGGGCGACGCATCACAAGTTGATGGCCGCGTTCGCCGATGTCGTGCTCGCCGAGGGGCGGGTTGATGTGGCCGAGGACGGGGTGGCTTGCGCGCTGTGGCTGTCCGTTCCCGCCGAGGAGCATGTCGATGAGGACGGGCCCGTGCAGTTGCGCGAGGCCGTCGATCCGGGGAACGAGCGTGTTGAGCTGATCGGGCGGCTGACCGCGGATGTGCATCCCGGGGGCCGTGCCCACGAGTACCTGTGGATGATCGCCGTGACGCCGGAGCGGCAGGGCGAGGGGCTGGGTACCGCGCTCATCCAGTCGGTCCTCGACCGCTGTGACGACGAGGGCCTGCCCGCGTATCTGGAGGCGAGCAACGCCCGCAGCCGCAAGCTGTACGAGCGTCTCGGCTTCGACCTCGTCGGGCGTCCCCTCGATCTGCCGGACGGCCCGCAGATGTGGCCCATGTGGCGCGAGCCGCGGCCCGGGCGGGAGGGCTAACCCTCCGGGACGATCGTCGTCACGATCCGTTCGAGCAGCTCGTCCGGGACGGCGACGCCCGGAAGGACGCCGTCCAGGACACCGGGCAGCGTCAGATGCTCCAGGAGCAGCCCGAGCACGGCGAGATAGAGCACCGTCACCGTCTCGTCGCCGCCGGGCAGCCCGGCGTCCCGGTGGAACTCCATGCCCTGCTCCAGGTCGCCGCGCACCGACTTGGTGTACGAGGCGCGCAGGGCGGGGCGCCGGGTGGCCTCGAGGCGCATCTCGAAGAGGGCCAGATACCCCGTGCGGTCGCGGGTCGCGCGGGCCAGCAGGTCGCGCATGAACTCCAGGACCAGGGAGCGGTTCTTCGGCCCTTCGAGCAGTTTGGCGAGCTTGGCCGGGTCGGGGGCCAGCCGGTGGTGGAGGTGGGCGTCCACCTGGGTCAGCAGGTCGTCGCGGTCGGAGAAGTAGTTCGACGCGGTGCCCACCGGCACGGCCGCCTCGGCGTCCACCGCGCGGAACGTCAGCCCGCGCGCCCCCTCGCGCGCCAGTACCCCCACGGCCGCGTCGACGAGGGCCGCTCTGCGCTCCGGGTTCCTTGCCATCGCGCCACCTCCGCAATTCTCTTGCAACCACTACAGGTGAAGCACTATAACTGAAGTGGTTCGGCGGAAGCCGTCCAAGGCCAGGCCATCCATGGCCACCCATGATCCCTGGCCATCCATGAACGCGCTGCCTACGAAAAGAGACCCGCTTGCGCAAGCTCACGTACTTCATCGCCTGCTCGATCGACGGTTTCATCGGAGCCCCGGACGGCGACGGGCAGTTCTTCATGCCGTTCGTCGACGAGGAGTTCTTCGAGGACTTCCTCAAGGCGGAGTACCCGGAGACCCTGCCGACCCACGGCCGCCGCCCGCTGGGCATCGACGACCTGGAGAACCGGCACTTCGACACGATCATCCAGGGCCGCGCCAGTTACGACCTGGCGCTGGACGCCGGCGTCACCAGCCCGTACGCCCATCTGCGCGAGTACGTCGCCTCGCGCAGCCTCGAGGAGTCGCCCGACCCGCACGTGGAGATCGTCGCGGACGACGTCCTCGGCAAGGTCCGCGAACTCAAGGCCGAGGAGGGCGAGTTCGGTATCTATCTGTGCGGTGGCTCGCAGCTCGCGGGCGCGTTGATCGACGAGGTGGACGAGCTCGTCATCAAGACGTACCCGGTGGTGCTGGGCTCCGGCATGCCGATGTTCGGTTCCGGGTTCGACGTCGCCGAGTTCGCGCTCGACGGGGTGCGGGTGTTCAAGAACGGGGTGCTCGTGCGGACGTACAGCCGAAAGCCTCGGTGACGTACGGCAGGGAGCGCGCCGACGACGTACGGCAGGGAGCGCGCCGACGACGTATGGCAGGGAGCGCGCCGACGACGTATGGCAGGGAAGCGCGCCGACGACGTACGGCAGGGAAGCGCGCCGACGACGTACGGCAGGGAAGCGCGCCGACGACGTACGGCAGGGAAGCGCACCGACGACGTGCCGCAGGAATGCGCGCCGGTGGGGTACGCCAGGGGAACGCGTCGGTGGCGTACGGTCCGCAGACAGCCGACGTGCCGCAGGGAAGCGCTGAGCCGCGTACCGCAATACGCTGAAGGCATGGGCACAGACGAGCATGTCTGTCCGTCGTGCGGACAGCCGGTCGCCACGGTCGTACGGCGTCACAAGACGCTGGGCGCGTGGGTACCCGTATGGGGCCCCGGCCCGTGTCGGAACCCGAAGTGCGAGGCGTCCGTCGACGAGTCGCCGCAGGAGCCCCGGGACAAGCCCGAGCCGCCCGGGGAACCCGACGCGAAGAAAGACTGACGGATCGCGTGCGGCCGTGTAGAGAACCGGGGGCCGGCTCCGACGTCTCCCGTGAGAGCCGCCCACCGTGGGCGGCGGGAGCCGAAGGAGCGAACTCATGAAGTACCTCGTGATGGTGCAGGGCACGCAGGCCGACTACGAGGGCATGCGTGGCAAGGCGTCCTCGCACGCCCCGGCCTGGAGCGAGCAGGAGCTGCAGGCCATGTACGCCTACATGGGCGCGATCAACAACGACCTGTCCGAGACCGGTGAGCTGATCGACGGGCAGGGGCTCGCCGAGCCCGCGCAGACCCGGCTGGTCGCCCTGGGCAAGGACGGCAAGGCGGTCATCACCGACGGGCCGTACAGCGAGACCAAGGAGCTGCTGGCCGGCTACTGGGTCCTCGAGTGCGAGAGCCTGGAGCGGGTCACCGAGATCGCCGAGCGCGTCACCCGGTGCCCCAACCCCGCCGGCGCCACGAACTACCCGGTGGTCATCCGGCCCATCATGGACGGCGCCGGAGACATCTGAGCCCCGTGGGAGGCACGACCGAGGTCGAGGACCTGCTGCGCCTGCACGCGCCGCAGGTCCTCGGCGCGCTCGTCCGCCGGTACGGGCATTTCGACGCCGCCGAGGACGCCGTACAGGAGGCGCTGCTCGCGGCGGCCGGGCAGTGGGTCGGCAGCGGAGTGCCCGACAATCCGCGCGGCTGGCTGATCAAGGTCGCCTCGCGGCGGCTGACGGACGCCCTGCGCAGTGAGGAGGCGCGGCGGCTGCGGGAGGAGCGGGCGGCGGCGCTGACTCCCCGGGACGCGTTCACGGCGCCGCCGCCGGGGGCGGACCGGGCGCCGAGCGAGGACGACACGCTCTCGCTCCTCTTCCTCTGCTGCCACCCCGATCTGACCCCGGCCGCGCAGATCGCGCTCACCCTGCGGGCCGTCGGCGGGCTGACCACCGCGGAGATCGCCCGGGCGTATCTCGTGCCCGAGGCGACGATGGCTCAGCGGATCAGCAGGGCCAAGCAGCGGGTGAAGGGGGTCCGTTTCGGGCGCCCGGACCAGTGGGAGGAGCGGCTGCCCGCCGTCCTCCACACCCTGTATCTGATCTTCAACGAGGGCTATACGGCGACGTCCGGAGCGGTGCTCCAGCGGGCCGAACTCGCGGGCGAGGCCATCCGGTTGACGCGTACGGTCCACCGGCTGCTGCCCGAGGGCCACGAGGTGACGGGCCTGCTGGCGCTGATGCTGCTGACCGACGCCCGCCGCGCCGCGCGGACGGGCCCGCACGGCGAGCTGGTGCCGCTTGACGAGCAGGACCGTGGCCGCTGGGACAAGGCGGCCATCGAGGAGGGGGTGGCGCTGGTGACGCAGGCGTTGTCGCTCTCCCGGGAGCGGGCGGGGCCGTATCAGCTCCGGGCCGCCATCGCCGCGGTGCACGACGAGGCGGCGTCCCCGGAGGCGACGGACTGGCGGGAGATCCTCGGCCTGTACGACGTACTGGTCCGCCGGGTGCCGGGTCCCGTCGAGCGCCTCAACCGGGCGGTGGCGGTGGCCATGGTGCGCGGGCCGCGTGCCGGACTGGCCGAACTCGACGCACTGGAGGACGAGTTGACCGCCGGGCACCGGTTGGACGCGGTCCGCGGGCACCTGCTGGAGCGCGCGGGCGATACGGCGGCGGCCCGCACCGCGTACGAGGCGGCGGCCCGCAAGACCCTCAGCCTCCCCGAACAGCGCTACTTGCGGGCGCGGGCCGCACGCCTGAAGCCGTAGAGTTCGTACGCTCCTGAAGCCGTCGCGTTCGCGTGTGCCTGAAGCCGTCGCGTTCGTGTGTGCCTGAAGCCGTGGCGGAGAGCGACGAGGCCGGTCAGCCGGGCAGGCTGCCCGTGCCGGGATCGCGGGGCGTCAGGCAGTATGTGCCGCCGACCGGGTCCCGCATCACCGCCCAGCGGGCGCCGCGGCTGATCAGCGTGGCGCCCAGCTCTTCGTGCCGGGCCCGGACCGCCTCGATGTCCGAGCAGGCGATGTCGAGATGGGCGGAGGCGGGGCGGTCGGTGCCGAGGCGTTGCAGGAGGATGCGGAAGGGGAGCGCGGCGGGGGGCTTGACCAGGTGGAACTCCGGGAGCGCGCCGGGGCGGGAGTTCCAGCCGGTGAGTGCGCTCCAGAAGGCGATCTCGGTGTCGTACGCGGACGGCGGCACGTCGACGCACACCTGGTCGAGGCGGCTGGTCGCGCCGCCGTGTCCCTCGACCACGGCCGGACGCACCGACTCGCCGTGCCAGGGCACCGCGCAGAACAGCTGACCGGCGGGGGAACGCAGTACGGCCCACCCCCCGTGGTCGGCGACGAGCTCGGCGCCGAGCCGCAGCGCCGACTCCACCAGCGCCGGTACGTCCTCGACGGCGAGGTCGAGATGCGCGCCGCCGTCGCCCGCCTCGACGCCCTGCGCCTTCACGCACGCGTCGGCGGCGTCGGGCAGCAGGGTCACGAACTCGCCCTGGTCGCCGCGGGGTTCGGACAGCCGCGTTCCCGTGACCGCGGTCCAGAAGTCGGTGGCCGGCCCGAACTCCTTCATGGGCCGGTCGACGAAGGCGTAGGTCCACCGGATCGGTTGTGCGGTCATCGGGGCGCTCCCTGTCGGACGGTCAGACGGCCGGTACGGCTCGTACCGTCTCCTGGCCGATCAGGCCGCGCAACGAGGTTTTCACACGCTCGACGAAGGCGTCCCGCGCGGCGGGGGAGAGGGCGTCCAGGGACAGATACGGGTTGAGGTCCTCCAGCTCGACGAGGAGCAGCTCACCGCCGGGGGCCCGGCAGGCGTCCACGCGCTGGATGCCGTACGCGATGTCGTTCCAGTCGACGAAGCGCTGCGCGAACTCCAGGTCCTCCTCGGTCGGTTCGTACGGCTCCAGGGCCCACCGCCGGTCCGGGTGGGGCGCGTACAGGGCGTACTGGAAGGTGCGGTCGACGAAGTAGAAGGACACCTCGTAGCGGAAGTCGATGCGCGGCTGGACGAGGACGTTGCCGTACGCGACGTCGGTGAGCCGTGCGCGCGGCACGAACTCCAGGCCT
This sequence comes from Streptomyces sp. NPDC001530, assembly GCF_042894545.1. NCBI lineage: Bacteria > Bacillati > Actinomycetota > Actinomycetes > Kitasatosporales > Streptomycetaceae > Streptomyces > Streptomyces sp. NPDC001530. Next base: position 32,760 of record NZ_JBIAVS010000025.1, on the reverse strand, counting down.
ATGGAGTCGGCCCCCAGCTTCGGCTTCACCACGTACGTGTCGACGTCGGGCAGCCGCCCCAGGTCCTCCGCGCGGTCGACGGTGGGGATGACCGGATACCCGGCGGCGGTCAGCTCCAGCAGATACCCCTTCCCCGCCATGTCGCCCTTCCCCGACAACTGGTTGTACACGTGCACACCGTCCGCGACCGCCCGCTTCCGGAACGCGTCGTACTCCGCCTGGTAGTTCAGCACCGGCCCGCTGTTCCGCACGACCACCCCGTCGAAGCCGTCCATCAACGCCGCCGCGTCCAGCGGATGACACACGGCGACGTCGAACTCCTCGCGCAGCCGCGAGGCAAGAAAGATGTCCTCGTCGCAGTACCGGCGCCCCTTGGCCGGATAGCCCAGGTCACTGACGTACAGGACACGGGGGCGTACGGACGGCATGGGTGGCTCCCGGTGGTCGTGATCAGCCGATGGTACGTCTGGTTCACCGGGGGCCCGGTCGCCGTCCGCCCCTCTGTTACGCGGCGGGGCGTTCGGTGAAGCGGAGGAGGTTGCCGGCTGGGTCGCGGAAGGCGCAGTCGCGGAGGCCATAGGGCTGGTCCATCGGTTCCTGGAGGACTTCGGCGCCGGAGGCGCGGACGCGTTCGAAGAGGGCGTCGCAGTCGGCGGTGGAGAAGATGACACCGCGCAGGACGCCCTTGGCCAGCAGCTCGGCCATCGCCTGCTTGTCCGCGGGGGAGGTGTCCGGGCTCGCCGCGGGCGGCTCCAGGACGATCTCCACGTCCGGCTGGAGCGGCGAGCCGACCGTGACCCAGCGCATGCCCTCGAAGCCGACGTCGTTGCGGACCTCCAGGCCGAGCACGTCGCGGTAGAACGCGAGCGCCTTGTCGTGGTCGTCCACGGCGATGAAGCACTGGGAGAGTTTCAGGTCCATGGATCCTACGCTAGAGGCGCGTCCCCGGTTCCGCTTCCGGGTTGCGGTGGCGGGCCGGGCGGGTCAGGTGCCGGGTCACGCACGACGGGATGGGGGCGCCGTGGTCGTGCGGGCGGGCCCGGTACGCGCTCGGGGTCTCGCCGACCAACTCCGTGAAGCGGGAGCTGAAGGAGCCGAGCGAGGTGCAGCCCACGGCGAAGCAGACCTCCGTGACCGTCATGTCGCCCCGGCGCAGGAGGGCCTTGGCACGCTCGATCCTGCGGGTCATGAGGTAGGTGTACGGGGTCTCGCCGAAGGCCGCGCGGAAGCTGCGCTGGAAGTGGCCGGGCGACATCAGCGCGGTGCGCGCGAGCGTGGCCATGTCCAGCGGCTCCGCGTACTCACGGTCCATACGGTCGCGGGCCCGGCGCAGCCGGACCAGGTCCTCCACACTCACCCCACAAGGATGGCACGGGCCACTGACATCGAGGGCGCCCACGTCTCGTGCGGCACAGCGGCCCTCGTACGACCCGCCCCGGCGCTCGCTAACCTACTCGGATGACCGCCGAGCTGACCTTCCTCTCGCGGGTGTCCTATCGCGACCGGGAGGTCGCCGGACCCCGGCTGCGTGGGCTGCTCGCCCTGCTCGCGGACGATCTGCGCACCGGGTGCAGCACCGCCCGGCTCGTCGACGGGCTGTGGCCCGAGGAGCAGCCGGAGAACCCGACGAAGGCACTCCAGGTCCTGGTCTCGCGGGCCCGTTCCCAGCTCGGCGCCGAGCTGATCGCCAGCACCGCCACGGGCTACCGCCTCACCCTGGGCGAGGAACAGGTCGACAGCTCCGCCGTCCTGCTCGCCGCCGCCGCGAGCGCGCGGGCGGCCCGGGACGGCGACCACACCACCGCGCTGGCGCACGCCGAGGCGGGGCTCGCGCTGTGGGACGGAAGCGCCGACGACCTGGCGGCCGACCCCGTCTCCGCGCTGCGCGCGGCGCGCGTCCCGGCGTACACGACCCTGGTGCGCGCCCGCGCGCTCGCCCTGGCCCGCCTCGGCCGCCGCGCCGAGGCGGCCGAGGCGCTCACAGGCCTCGTACAGGAGCATCCCCGCGACGAGGAGGTGCTCGCGGAGCTGCTGCGCTGCGAAGCCGCCACGCTCGGCCCCGCCGCCGCCCTCGCCCGCTACGACGCCTACCGCCGCACCCTGCGCGACGACCTCGGCACCGACCCCGGCCCCGCGCTCCGCGCCGTGCACCAGGAGCTGCTGCAGGGGGAGGCCCCGGCCGTCCGCCGCGGCGTCCCGCACGAGCCGAACCCGCTGCTCGGCCGCGCCGACGACATCGCGGCAGTCACGGATCTGCTGCGCACCTCCCGGGTCACCTCGATCGTCGGCGCGGGCGGCCTCGGCAAGACCCGCCTCGCGCACGTGGTGAGCCGCACGGCCGAGCAGAAGTCCGTGCACTTCATACCGCTCGCCGGCGTCACCTCCGACGCCGACGTGGCCGACGAGGTCGCCTCCGCGCTCGGTGTCGCCGGCCGGTCCCAAGGACGCGGCGGCCACCCGGGCATCCCGACCGACGTCCTCACCGGCATGGCCGGCGCCCTCGGCCCCGGCGCCCTGCTGGTCCTGGACAACTGCGAGCACGTCGTACGCGGCGCCGCCGACCTCGTCCAGGCCCTCGTGTCCACCACCCGGGACCTGCGCGTCCTCACCACCAGCCGGGCCCCGCTCGGACTCTCCTCCGAATCGGTGTACCTGCTCCCGGAGTTGAGCCTCGCGACCACCGTCGAACTCTTCGGGCAGCGGGCGCGGGCCGCGCGTCCCGGCGTCGAGCTGCCCGCGGGCCCGGTCGAGGAACTCTGCCGCCACCTGGACGGCCTGCCGCTGGCGACGGAACTGGCGGCGGCCCGCGTCCGCGTCCTGTCGGTCGCCGAGATCGCCCGCCGCCTGGACGACCGCTTCGCCCTGCTCAAGGGCGGTGCGCGCGACGCGCCGGAGCGGCATCGCACCCTGCTCGCCGTCGTCGACTGGAGCTGGAACCTGCTCGACACCGAGGGCCGCTCGGCGCTGCGCGCGCTGTCGGCCTTCCCGGACGGCTTCACGGCGGAGGCGGCACAGCGTCTGCTGAGCGAGGACGCCATGGACGTACTCGACGTCCTGGAGCATCTCGTCGACCAGTCGCTGCTCAAGGTCACGGACACCGCCTCGGGCGTCCGCTTCCGGATGCTGGAGACCGTACGGGAGTTCAGTGCCGTCCGTCGGGAGGCGGCGGGGGAGACGGACCGGGTGACCGGTCAACTCCTGGCGTGGGCAGGCGACTTCGGGCGGGCGCACCACGAGGCGGTGCTGGCGGTCGAATCCCTCGCCGACCTGGACCGGATCCGCGCCGAGCAGGACAACCTCGTCCACGCGCTACGTCTCGCGCAGGCCCGCGCCGACGGGCCCACGGTCGCCGCCATCGCCGCGGTGCTCTCCGGCATATGGAACCTGGACTCCAACTACACGCGCGTGGTCACGCTGATCGAGGAGACCGGCCCGCTGCTGGCGAGCCTGCGGCCTGGGCCAGAGGATCTGGAGGTCACCCGGACGGCGGCCGTGCTGTTCACCGCGAACCTGTTCATGCTGCACGGGCCGCGGGCCCCCGCGCTGCGCTCCCTGGCCGCCCTGCGCAGGCTGCCGCCGGCCCCGCCGGACAGCCTCGTCCGGGCCGCGGCGACGGTACTGGACGCCCTGCCGCGGGCCTCGTCCGAGTTGCCCGCCCTGTGCGGCAGCGCCGAACCGCTGGTGGCCGGTGTCGCCAACGCCGCCGCGAGCTTCGTGGCGGAGAACGAGAACGACCTGGAGCGGGCTCTCGCGGCGGCCCGGCGGTCGCTCGCCGCGCTGGAGGGGCGGGGCAGCCCGTGGATGCTGACCCAGGCGCATGCCCGGATCGGTGAACTCTGCCTTCAGTTGGAGCAGGGCGAGGAGGCCCGGCGCCACATCCTGGCGGCGCTGCGGCTCCAGGAACAGCTCCTGGGCCCCTGGTCCGACCCGATGGGCGTCCGCTGGGCCCTGGTGCTGGTCCACCTCCGGCTCGGCGCGGTTGACGAGGCGGAGCACTGGCTGGAGCAGACAGCCCTGAACCAGGCGGACGACCCGTTCGGCATGCTGATGTTCGGCCACGGGGTGCGGGCGGAGATCCTGCTCGCGCGCGGGCGGGCCGAGGAGGGCCTGCGCACCTGGCGGCAGGCCGCCGAACCGGGCCCCGGCCCCGAGGGGCCGCTCTTCCAGAGCGATCCGTCCGGCGTGGAGGCGTGGAACCTGGAGGCCCACGCCGTCGCCGTGATCGCCCACGCCCAGCACGGCCGCCTCGGCCTGGTGGAGCCGCTCGTCCGTGAACTGCCCGACAGACTCCGGGTGTTGCTGACCCGTCCGACCGTCACGCAACCCGCGTACGTCATCGACCTGCCGGTCTGCGGCACCTACCTGCTGGCGCTCGCCATGGTCGACCTGGACCGGGGCGCGCTCGATGCGGCGGCACGGCTCTTCGCCCTCGCCGAGCGCTTCCGCTGTCTGCGCGGCTTCCAGCCGACGATGTCCTCCGCCCGCGAACGGGAGGCGGCCGGACGCGCCGACCGGGCGGCCTACGACGACGCGGTGTCGACGTATGCCGCCCTGGGGCGAGCGGAGTTGCGGGGCGCGGCGCTGGATGTCCTGAGCGCACGGGGGCACTAGCGGCCGGCGGGTGCCGGGGTCCTGGCGGGCCGGCGGGTCAGCGAGTCCCGGGGGTCCTGGCGGGCCGGCGGGTGCTGGGGGCACGGGCGGACCGGCGGGTCAGCGGGTGCCGGGGGCACGGGTGGACCGGTGGGCTAGCGGGTGCCGGGGGCACGGGTGGACCGGTGGGCTAGCGGGTGCCGGGGGCACGGGTGGACCGGTGGGCTAGCGGGAGCGGTCGTACGCGGACCGGGACCAGAAGTAGCCCAGTACGGTCAGGCCGACGCACCAGGCGACCGCGATGAGGGCGCTGTTGCCGATCTCCGTGCCCATCAGCAGCCCGCGCAGCGTCTCGATGATCGGAGTGAAGGGCTGGTACTCGGCGAACCAGCGCACCCCCGTCGGCATCGAGTCGGTCGGGACGATCGCACTGCCGAGGAAGGGCAGGAAGGTCAGCGGGGTCGGCGCGTTGCTGGCCGCCTCGACCGTCTTCGCCCTCAGCCCGAGGGCCGCCGACACCCAGGTGAGCGCGAGGACGACCAGGGCGAGGACCCCGATCGTGGCGAGCCACTCGACGGGGGTGGCCGTGGGCCGGAAACCGGTGAGCAGCGCGACCCCGATGACCAGGACGGTGCAGGCCATCGTCTGGATCACGCCTCCCACGACGTGTCCGTTGAGTACGGCGGCCCGGGAGATGGACATGGTGCGGAACCGGTTGACGATGCCCTCGGTCATGTCGACGCAGACGGACACCGCGACCGAGATGGCTCCCGAGGTCGCGGCCATCAGGATGATGCCGGGCGCCACGTAGTCGACGTAGTCGCCGCTGCCCGAGGGGCCGATTCCGGTGCCGAGGGCGTTGCCGAAGACGTACACGAACAGCAGCAGCATGATGATCGGGATCGCCGCCGTGGTGAGCGTCATGGACGGATAGCGCAGCGCGTGCTTGAGGTTGCGGCGCAGCATGACAACCGAGTCACGCGTGGCGTACGTGAGGGAGCTCAACGGAGGTTCTCCTTAGGGAAGTTGATCTGGTCGGCGGGGCCGGTGCTCGGGCTGGTGCTCGCGCTGGGGTCGGTGCTCGGGCTGGTGCTCGCGCTGGGGTCGGTGCTCGGGCCGGCGCTCGGGCTGGGGTCGATGCTCGGGCTCGCGCTCGCGCCCGGGCCCGTCAGGGCGAAGAACACGTCGTCCAGGTCGGGCGTGTGCACGGTCAGGCTCTCGGCCTCGACCGACTCGGCGTCCAACCAGTCGAGCAGGGACCGCAGTTCACGGGTGCTGCCGTCGCTCGGCACGTGCAGGGCGAGCGCGGCGTCGTCGCGGGAGGCCTCGCGCAGGGCGGCCGCGGCCCGCTCATAGCCGGCCGGGTCGGCGAACCGGAGCCGCACATGCCCACCCGGGACGAGCCGCTTGAGCTCCTCCGGGGTCCCCTCGGCGACGATCCGCCCGCCGTTCAGCACGGCGATCCGATCGGCCAACTGGTCTGCCTCTTCGAGGTATTGGGTGGTGAGGAACACGGTGACGCCCCCCGCGACCAGCTCCCTCACGATCTGCCACATGGAGTGCCGGCTGCGCGGGTCGAGCCCGGTCGTCGGCTCGTCGAGGAAGAGCACCCGGGGGTCACCGACCAGCGTCATCGCGATGTCGAGCCGCCGCCGCATCCCGCCGGAGTAGGCCGCGGGCAGCTTCTTCGCCGCCCCGGTCAGCTCGAACCGTTCGAGCAACTCGGCGGTCCGCCGCCTGCCCTCCCGCCGGCCCAGATGATGCAGGTCGGCCATCAGCAGCAGGTTCTCCTCGCCGGTGAGCATGCCGTCCACGGCGGCGAACTGCCCGGTGACCCCGATCTGTGCCCGCACGGCGCCGGGCTCGCCGACAAGGTCGTACCCACCGATCCGGGCGTCCCCGCCGTCGGCGTCGAGGAGCGTCGAGAGGATCTGCACGGTCGTGGTCTTGCCGGCGCCGTTCGGCCCGAGCAGCGAGAAGACGGTCCCCTCGGCGACGGAGAGATCGATCCCGTCGAGCACGACCTGCTCGCCGTACGCCTTGCGCAGCCCGGTCGCGGTGATGGCGTACGGCGGTGAGGTCCTGGTCGGGCGGTGCGCGGTCGCGGTGTTCGTTGTCATGCGGCGAGCTTGGGGGACCGCGGATTTACCGCGGTTTCACGGCGGTTTCACGCGCACGGGGGACCCGGCACGGCGTGAAACCGGCCCGCTCGGGAGTGCCTAAGCGCCCGTTCGGGAACGCCTAAGTGCCCGTTGGGGGGAAAGCGGGCGTGCTCGTTAAGGAGAGCGCAAGTGCCCGTTGGGGAACGCCGAAGGGGCCCGGCCGATGATTTCGGCATGCCAGGACGCCACCCCCTCATCGGGCCGCTCCTCAGCCTGCCGCCCCTGCCGCATGTCGACCTCCCGCGTCCGCAGATCACTACGAGCCATCCCCATGGCTACCTGTGGAAACGCGATTACGTCGATATGTGGCTCGGCGGCGCCCCAGCGGCATGGATCGACGACGACTTCACCGCTCTGGACCATGAGTGGGCCGAGCGACGTACCAAGAGAGGGAGCCTCACGCTGCTCGTGCAGCCTGATCCTCGTGCAGGTCTGCACGCCGAACACCTGGACATGATTGTGGCTTGGGCCGGAAGGTACATGGCGGATGCTTCGGCGGCTTGAGCCCTGTCAGCAGGCGCTCCAGCCCTTGGGGATGGCTCAGTCGACGTGTCTCCGCGCCTCGGGCAGCGGCCCAAAGAGAAGGTCGAGGAGATGCCTGCGTTTGTCCTCCGTCCACGGTTCGGCTTCGGGATCCCGAAAGACCTCAGGTTCTGACGCCTGGCCATCACTCGAAGTCGTGATGGAGAAGCGCCAAGCGCCCTTGTCTGACTGGTCGCGCTGCGGTTCGCTCACGACGTTGCCCCGTTTCAAGAGTGAGGTGCCGCTCAGGCGGCACACCTGCGCGAAAGACTTCAGCACACGGCCGTCCTCGCGGCCTCATCCTCCGCCCACCCTCCGGAGCCGCCGACGTGACCGAACTGTCCGCCGCACATGACGCCGCCGTCACCGACCGGAACCGCCTCGCCGGGAGCGCCTACAACGGTGACCGGGACCTCGCCGCCCGCCAGGCGCTGTACCAGTGGCAGACGCCCCGTTACGACCTGCCCGGCATCGTCGCCGAGAAGCTGGGCGGCGTGCACGGACGCGTGGTCGATGTCGGCTGCGGCAACGGCAAGTTCACGCAGCGGCTCCGCGAGGACCGGCCCGATCTGGCCCTGCTGGCTCTCGACATCGCCCCCGGCATCCTGGCCGGCGTTCCCGGCCCGGTCGCCGTGGCGGATGCCCCCCGCCTGCCGTTGGCCACGGGGAGCGTCGACGCAGTCTTGGCGATGCACATGCTCTATCACGTCCCCGACATCGCCCATGCGCTCAGGGAGCTGTCCCGCGTCGTGACCCGTGACGGGTTGGCGCTCGCCTCCACCAACAGCGCCCGGGACAAGGCCGAACTCGACGACCTGTGGCAGCGGGCTGCGGGCGATGTCCTCGGCACCGGGCGCGGCCCGGCACGGATCTCGCTCAGCGCCCGCTTCTCGTTGGAGAAGGCTCCGGCCTTCCTGGGGGAGGAGTTCGGCCAGGTGGAGACGATCGAACTACCCGGCACTATCACGGTCCGCGATCCCGAGCCGGTCATCGCGCACATGGCCTCCTACCGGGCGTGGGCCGACCAGCATGACGTGCCCTTTGACGCGACCATCGAGCGGGCCCGCGTCATCCTCGGCGACCACATCGCGCGAAACGGGGCGTTCGAGATCAACTCCAAGGGTGGCATCCTCGTCTGTCGCCGATGAGGCCAGGACGCCGAAGGGGCCCGGCCGGAAACTCGGCCGGGCCCCTTCGGGATGCCCGATGACCTGCGATGGTGCACCGATCGCCGGTCCGCGGAGGCTGACGGAGTGTCAGGCCTTCTTGGTCTCCCAGAAGATTTTGTCGATCTGGGCGATGTAGTCCAGCGCCTTCTGGCCCGTCGCCGGGTCGGTGGACGCCTTGGCGGCCGAGAGGGCCTTCAGGGCGTCGTTGACCAGCTGGTGCAGCTCCGGGTACTTCTCGAAGTGCGGGGGCTTGAAGTAGTCGCTCCAGAGCACCGACACGTGGTGCTTGGCGAGCTCGGCGCGCTGCTCCTTGATGACGGTGGCGCGGGCCTGGAAGTGCGGGTCGTCGTTGCCGGCCATCTTTTCCTGGACGGCCTTCACCGACTCCGCCTCGATGCGGGCCTGGGCCGGGTCGTACACACCGCAGGGCAGGTCGCAGTGTGCGCTGACCTTGACCTTGGGGGCAAACAGGCGGGAGAGCATTGAGCTGTCCTTCCTCGTGATCGTCTTCTCAGGTGGGACATTACTCCGTAGGAGACGGGTTTTCGCGAGTGCCCCCATGGGCTTAGGACAAAAGTCCAGGGTGAAACTGGGACTGGTGGAGGATTGGACCGGGGAGGTGCCGGTGATGCCGGAGCTGTCGCAGGAGACCGAGCGTGGGAGGGCCGTGCTGCCGTTCGGGGCGGCCGAGGTGACGGGACCGTCCATGGTGCCCACGCTCCAGCACGGGGATCGGCTCGTCGTGCAGTGGGGGGCGCGGGTCAGGCCCGGTGACGTCGTCGTCCTGCGTCATCCGTTCCAGCAGGATCTGCTCGTCGTCAAGCGCATCGCGGAGCGGCGGGACGGCGGCTGGTGGGTGCTCGGGGACAACGCCTTCGCCGGGGGCGACAGCACTGACTACGGAACCGTGCCCGAGGAGCTCGTCCTCGGGAAGGTGCGGTTCCGGTACCGGCCCCTGAAGAGTGATCAGCGGTCGCCGGTCGCCGTCGTCCGGTGGGTGCTGGGGGCCGCCAGGCCCGTGCTGTCCGACCGGTCCGCCTCCAGGCGTTTGCGGGCGCGGTAGGCGGCCACATTGGCGCGGGTCGCGCAGCGGTCCGAGCAGTAGCGCCGGGAGCGGTTCGTCGAGGTGTCCAGGTAGGCGTTGCGGCAGGGCGACGCCTCGCACAGGCCCAGACGGTCGACGCCGTACTCGGTGAGGTGGAAGGCGAGGCCCATCGCCGCGATCGCCGCGTAGCCCGCCGTCGCGTTCGACGGGTGGTCCGCCAGGTGCATGTGCCACAGGGGGCGGCCGTCGTCGTCCCGGTAGTCGTGGCCGGAGATCTGCGGGCTCACCGGGAACTCCAGGAGGAGTGAGTTCAGCAGGTCCACGGCGAGGGTCTCGTTGCCGCCGTCGGCCGCCTCGAAGACCGCGCGCAGCCGGGCCCGTACGGAGCGGAAGCGGGTGACGTCGGCGTCCGTGGCGCGGCGGGCCGCCGAGGAGTTGCCCCCGAAGAGGTCGCGGACGGCCTCGACCGAGGTCAGCGAGTCCTTGCCCCGGGCCGGTTCCTCGCTGTTGACGAGACGGACGGCGTAATCCGAGTAATAGGCCAGTTCCACTTGTAGTCCTTACGGGGGCGCTCTATTGTCGTGGCTGCGGTCGGGTAACAGATGATCGTGCTTCCAGGGTATTACGCGGTGCGGCGAAGAAGGGGCTTCCCACATGACCATCACCACCGGAACCGACTGGCGCGCCTGGCAGGAGAGCTGGGACCGGCAGCAGGAGTGGTACATGCCGGACCGCGAGGAACGCTTCCGGGTGATGCTCGACATGGTCGAGGCCCTGGTCGGGCCCGAGCCGCGCGTCCTCGACCTCGCCTGTGGCACCGGCACCATCACGGCCCGGCTGCTCGCCCGCTTCCCGAAGGCCACCAGCACCGGCGTCGACCTCGACCCCGCGCTGCTGACCATCGCCGAGGGCACCTTCGAGGGCGACGACCGGGTCTCCTTCGTCACGGCCGACCTCAAGGACCCGCAGTGGACCACGCTGCTGCCGTACGACGCGTACGACGCCGTCCTGACCGCCACGGCCCTGCACTGGCTGCACAGCGAACCCCTCGCGGCCCTCTACGGTCAGGTCGCGGAGCTCGTCCGCGACGGCGGTGTCTTCATGAACGCCGACCACATGATCGACGACACGACGCCCAGGATCAACGCGGCCGACCGTGCCCAGCGGCACGCCCGTATGGATCAGGCCAAGAAGAACGGCGCCCTCGACTGGGCCGAATGGTGGGAGCTGGCCGCGGCGGACCCCGTCCTCGCCGCGCCCACCGCCCGCCGCTTCGAGATCTACGGCGAGCACGCCGACGGCGACACCCCGTCCGCCGACTGGCACGCGCGCGTGCTGCGCGAGAAGGGCTTCGGGGAGGCCCGTACGGTGTGGCGCTCGCCCTCGGACGCGCTGGTGCTCGCGGTCAAGTAGTGCGACACCGCACTCATGGTGCGGGCCGTTCAACGCGCCCAAGGCGTGCGACGAGGACTTCAACGAAGGCCCGAACAACTACAGAGGCGGCAGGGCGGTGAACGCCCTGCCGCCTCCGTCATTTATGTGTCACGCGTGCCGGTCCGGCCACGAACGGTCAGAGGACCTTCGAGAGGAACGATCGCGTGCGCTCGTGCTGCGGATCCGTCAGTACGTCACGGGGGTGGCCGGACTCGACCACCACACCGCCGTCCATGAAGACCAGCGAGTCGCCCACCTCGCGGGCGAAGCCCATCTCGTGCGTGACGACGACCATCGTCATACCGGACTCGGCGAGGTCGCGCATGACGTCGAGGACGTCACCGACCAGCTCCGGGTCGAGCGCCGAGGTCGGCTCGTCGAAGAGCATCAGCTTCGGGTCCATCGCCAGCGCGCGGGCGATGGCCACGCGCTGCTGCTGGCCTCCGGAGAGCTGCGAGGGGTAGTTCTTCGCCTTGTCGGCCAGGCCCACGCGCTCCAGGAGCTGGCCCGCGCGTTCCCGGGCCTGGGCCTTGCTGACACCCTTGACCTGGATCGGCGCCTCCATGACGTTCTCGAGCGCCGTCATGTGCGGGAACAGGTTGAAGCGCTGGAAGACCATGCCGATGTCCCGGCGCTTCAGTGCGACTTCGCTGTCCTTGAGCTCGTACAGCTTGTCGCCCTTCTGGCGATAGCCGACCAGCTCACCGTCGACGTACAGGCGACCGGCGTTGATCTTCTCCAGGTGGTTGATGCACCTGAGGAACGTCGACTTGCCGGAGCCGGACGGGCCGATGAGGCAGAACACCTCACCGGAGTTCACCTCCAGGTCGATGCCCTTGAGGACCTCGACCAGGCCGAAGGACTTGTGAACGCCCTCCGCCTTCACCATGGCGGTCATCAGGCCCTCCCCTCGCTACGCAGGGACAGCATGTTCGCCCTGATCTTCTGGAAGATGGTCGGCGGCAGGCTGCGGCTGGAACCGCGCGCGTAGTAGCGCTCCAGGTAGTACTGGAAGACGCTGAACACGCTGGTCATCACCAGGTACCAGATGGAGGCCACGAAGAGCATCTCCATCACGGCGTACGAGGTGGAGCCGATCGCCGACGTCGAGCGCAGCAGCTCGTTGTACGTGACCGCGTACACCAGGGACGAGGTCTTCAGCATGTTGATGAACTCGTTGCCGGTCGGCGGCACGATCACGCGCATGGCCTGCGGGATCACGATCCGGCGCAGCGTCTTGGCGTGAGTCATGCCCAGGGCGTGCGAGGCCTCCGTCTGGCCCTCGTCGACGGCCAGCAGACCGGCGCGGCAGATCTCGGCCATGTACGCGGCCTCGTTCAGGCCCAGGCCCAGCAGGGCGCACATGAACGGGGTCATCACGTCCGTCATCTCGTCCTTGTAGAGCGGACCGAGGTTCAGGACGGGGAAGATCAGCGCCAGGTTGAACCAGAGCAGCAGCTGGACGTAGACCGGGGTGCCGCGGAAGAACCAGATGTACAGCCAGGCGACGCTGCTGGTCACCGGGTTCTTCGAGAGGCGCATCACCGCGAGGACGATGCCCAGCACCACACCCATGATCATGGCCAGCACGCTGATCAGCAGCGTACGGCCGGCGCCCTTGACGACACTGGACTCGAAGAGCTGGTCGCCGACCGTGTGCCACTGGATGTTGCCCTGCGAGAACGCGTAGGCGAGCGCCGCGAGGAGCGCGAGGACGATGATGCCGCTGGCCCACCGGCCGTAGTGCCGGACGGGGATCGCCTTGATGGCCTCCGGGCCGCCCGCGGGGACCGACGTCTTGGAGAGCGTCGGGCCGGCGGGCGGAGTGTCCTCGGGAGACTTGTCGAGATTGTCAGTCACGTGACTGCCCTTCAGTGGTGCGCTCGGCTTACTTGCCGCCGTTGATCGCGGACTGCTCGATCGCGCCGGACTGGGCGCCCCACTTCTCCAGGACCTTCTGGTACGAACCGTCCTTGATGATCGCGTCGACGGCTTCCTTCAGCGCGTCACGAAGCTGGGTGTTCTTCTTGTTGAGGACGATGCCGAACGGGCCGGCGTCGTACTGCTCGCCGACGACCTCGAAGGCGTTGCCGCCGTCGGCCTTGCGGGACAGGTCAAGCGCGACCGGGTAGTCGTTGATGCCGGCCACGGCGCCGCCCGACTTCACGCGGGTCTGGGCCTCGGTGTCGTTCTCGAACGACTCGATGTCGATGGCCTTCTTGCCGGCGTCCTTGCACTTCTTGGACTGGTCCTGGAGGGCCTTCTCGTACGTGGTGCCCCGCTGCACGGCGGCCGTCTTGCCGCAGAGGTCCTCGATGCCCTTGACGCCCTCGGGGTTGCCCTTCTTGACATAGATGGCCGTACCGGCGACGAAGTAGTCGACGAAGTCGACGCCCTCGCCGAGCTTCTTGCCCTTGTCGTCCAGGCCCTCCTGGCGCTGCTTGTTGTCCGTGATGGAGGACATCGCGATGTCGTAGCGGCCCGAGTTGACCGCCGTGATCAGGCCGTCGAAGGAGCCGGAGGTGAACTGGAACTTCACGCCGAGCTGCTTGCTCAGCGCGTCGGCCAGGTCCGGGTCGACGCCGACGATCTTGCCGCCCTCGACGGACTCCATGGGGGCGTACTCGGCGTTCGTGCCGACCTTGATGACGCCCGCGTCCTGGATCTTCTTGGGCAGCTTGGAGAAGAGAGGGGCGCTGTTGGCCGAGGCGCTCTCCTTGGAGCCGCCACCGCTGTTGTTCGTCTGGTCACCGCAGCCGGTGAGGATCAGGGCGCCAGCGACCGCGATCGCGCCGACCGCTGCTGTCCGGGAGCGCGTGGCGGTCGTACGACGGGTGGAGCTTGCGGTCATGTTGGGTTCCTCCGGCGGATGAGGGAGTTGCCGATGGGTCGACGAGAACACACACCTTCGGGTGTCGCGACCTTGTGTGATGACGGCATCTTGCCATTCGGACCAGACGATTCAGGCGGCCAGCTATGTCAAAATCGGATAACGGGTGACCCCCGATCCACTACTGGTCGGTACATCAAGGCCGGACCTTCTGCGGAAATCACTCCTTCCGGCCGGAAGATCTTCGGCACATCCCAGGATGCGGGCGGCCGCTACTCCGCACTCGCGGCGGCATGGGGGCAAGTCGTGGACTTGTCCACATATTCGGTTATGAGTCATGTCACCGGCGTGTGACCTTCGCGTTATGGACTCGTCGGGGACACTGTCCGTCCGGTAAGAAGGTTCTTTACACCCCTCATCCGGGGCTCAGGGCGCGTGTGCGGCGCGCCCGTCGCGCAAACGCCCGTACGCAACCACGGCAGCTGGGCTTGCGCGGTGCCCGCCCACCCCTCAACCAGGAGTGGTCACCCTCAAACAATGAAGACTTAAGGGGTAAAACAAAGTGGCAGCGGAGATCGTCAATCCTCGCAGCGACAGCAGTACGGATCAGGAAGGCGGGGCGGAGCCCCTCGATTCCTTCGACCCGGCGTTTGCGCTGCACCGGGGCGGCAAAATGGCCGTGCAGGCCACGGTGCCCGTCCGTGACAAGGACGACCTGTCCCTGGCGTACACGCCCGGCGTCGCGAAGGTGTGCAGCGCGATCGCCGAGCAGCCCGAGCTCGTCCACGACTACACGTGGAAGTCGTCCGTCGTCGCGGTGGTGACGGACGGGACGGCGGTGCTCGGGCTCGGCGACATCGGCCCGGAGGCCTCGCTCCCCGTCATGGAGGGCAAGGCCATCCTGTTCAAGCAGTTCGGCGGGGTCGACGCGGTGCCGATCGCGCTCGACTGCACGGGCGTCGACGAGATCGTCGAGACCGTGGCACGGCTGGCGCCGTCCTTCGGTGGCGTCAACCTGGAGGACATCTCAGCGCCCCGGTGCTTCGAGATCGAGCGGAAGCTCCAGGAGCGGCTGGACATTCCCGTCTTCCATGACGACCAGCACGGGACCGCGGTCGTGACGCTGGCGGCGCTTCGGAACGCCGCGAAGCTGACCGGGCGGTCGCTGGGTGACCTGCGTGCGGTGATCTCGGGCGCCGGTGCGGCGGGTGTCGCCATCGCCAAGTTCCTGCTCGAGGCCGGGCTCGGGGACGTCGCCGTCGCGGACCGCAAGGGTGTCGTGTCCAAGGACCGTGACGATCTGACGGACGTCAAGCGTGAGCTGGCGGAGATCACCAACAAGGCGGGGCTCTCGGGGTCGCTCGAGTCGGCTCTGGCCGGCGCCGACGTCTTCATCGGGGTCTCCGGCGGTACGGTGCCGGAGCCTGCGGTGGCCTCGATGGCGGAGGGTGCCTTCGTCTTCGCGATGGCCAACCCGAACCCCGAGGTGCACCCCGACATCGCCCACAAGTACGCGGCCGTCGTCGCGACCGGGCGGTCGGACTTCCCGAACCAGATCAACAACGTGCTGGCGTTCCCCGGGATCTTCGCGGGCGCGCTGCAGGTGCGGGCGTCCCGGATCACCGAGGGGATGAAGATCGCGGCGGCGGAGGCGCTGGCGGCGGTCGTCGGGGACGATCTTGCCGCCGATTACGTCATTCCCTCGCCGTTTGACGAGCGGGTGGCTCCGGCGGTGACCGCGGCGGTGGCCGCGGCTGCCCGGGCCGAGGGTGTTGCTCGCCGCTGACGCGGTGTTTTTGTGGCCCCGCCGGGTTTCCGGCGGGGCCATTTTTTACGTGGGCGGTGGTCCGGGTGGGTGGTTTTTCGCCCCCTCCGCCCCTACCTGTCCCATCCCTGCGGGGCTCCGCCCCCAAGCCCCCCATATCGCGCTGCGCGCTCGTCCTCGAACGCCGGACGGGCTGAATGGGTGCGGGGAACGGCGGGATGCGTGTCACAGGGGGACGTGGTTCCCCCGGGCGAGGGCGGAGCCTATCGTCAAGGTCATGTTCGCTGCCTATGCCGCCCGAATCGACCGTGACGAGCCGCTGAACGGCCTGGAGTTGGGGGAGCGCCCGGCCCCCGAGAAGAGGCCGGGCTGGACGACCGTGAACGTACGGGCCGCCTCCCTCAACCACCACGACCTGTGGTCCCTCCGCGGAGTCGGCCTGGCCGAGGACAAGCTGCCGATGATCCTCGGCTGCGACGCCGCCGGCATCGACGAGGACGGCAACGAGGTGGTGCTGCACTCCGTCATCGGCCAGACCGGCCACGGGGTGGGCCCCAAGGAGCCCCGGTCCATCCTCACCGAGCGCTACCAGGGCACCTTCGCCGAGCAGGTCTCCGTACCGACCTGGAACGTGCTCCCCAAGCCCAAGGAGCTCTCCTTCGAAGAAGCCGCCTGTCTGCCCACCGCCTGGCTGACGGCCTATCGCATGCTGTTCACCAACGCCGGGGTGCGTCCCGGTGACTCCGTCCTCGTACAGGGCGCGGGCGGCGGCGTCGCCACCGCCGCGATCGTGCTCGGCAAGGCCGCCGGGCTGCGGATGTTCGCCACCAGCCGCGACGAGGCCAAGCGGAAGAGGGCTCTCGAACTGGGGGCCGTCGAGGCGCTCGAGTCCGGGGCGCGGCTGCCGCAGCGCGTGGACGCCGTCATCGAGACGGTCGGTGCCGCCACCTGGTCGCACTCCATCAAGTCCCTGCGCCCCGGCGGCACGCTGGTCATCTCGGGGGCGACCAGTGGTGACCGGCCCTCCCACGCCGAGCTGACCCGTATCTTCTTCCTCGAACTCAAGGTCGTCGGCTCCACGATGGGCACCAAGGACGAACTGGAGGACCTGCTGTCCTTCTGCGCCGCCACCGGCGTGCGCCCCGTCATTGATGAGGTACTGCCGCTCGACCGGGCCCGCGAAGGGTTCGAACGGCTCGAATCGGGCGATCAGTTCGGCAAGATCGTGCTGGCGAACGCCTGACGGATTCAGGCGCTTCTACCTCGTTCAAAGTCTTCTGGCTCGCGGCCGGTCCGGGTTTCCGGGCCGGCCGGCGTCGTCTCGCGCGTCAACTGTGGTTGACAAGTGTGGCCTGTCAACGTAGGTTGACATCATGACCGAAGCAACGGATCTTGCCGAGCGTGCGGGTGATCGCGATCCGCGGGTCGGGCTGCGGGCCGTCTCCGCGCTGCGGAGGCTGCTGGAGCAGTTGGAAGCGGTACAGGTGCGCAGTGCGCGCAATCAGGGCTGGTCGTGGCAGGAGATCGCCGCGGAACTCGGAGTGAGCAGGCAGGCCGTGCACAAGAAGTACGGGAGGCAGTGATGTTCGAGCGGTTCACGAAGGATGCGCGGGCTGTTGTCGAGGAGGCCGTGCTCCAGTCCGAGCGGGCGAGGGCCGACAGGGTGGAGGCGGAGCACATGCTGTTCGCCCTCCTCGACCGGGAGGGGAGCCGGGGATCGTTCGCCCTGGCGTCGCTCGGGTTGGCCGGTCGCCGGGACTCGGTGGAGCGGGACCTCGCCGAGGCGCGCCGCCGTGGTGGCCTCTCCCGTGCCGATGCGGAGGCCCTCTCCGGGCTCGGTATCGACCTGTCGGAGATTGTCTCCCGGGTCGAAGAGGTGCACGGGGAAGGGGCGTTGGGGTCGGGGAGGACGAGTGGGGGTGGTGGTCGGTGGGCTCGGCGCCGGCCCTTCGCCCAAGGAGCCAAGGATGTGCTGACCCAGTCCTTGCGGATCGCTCTCGCTCGTCGGGATCGGCATATCGGTGACGAGCATCTGCTTATGGCGCTCACAGCGCGGCCCGGGGTTCTCGCGGAGGTGCTTGCCGATCACGGGGTCACGTACGAGGCGGTGGCGCGGGTGCTGTACGGCGAGGGCGGGGGCGGTGTGGCCAAGGCGGGGTGAGGTCGGGGGGAGGGGGGTGGGGTGCGCGGGTGAGGGTGGGGTGCGGGTGAGGGGTGGGGCTCGCCACCGGGGTTTCGCCCCCTCCGCCCCTACCCGTCCCGAACCTGGGGGCTCCGCCCCCAGACCCCCGTATCGGCCTGAACGGCCTCGTCCTCAAACGCCGGACGGGCTAAAGATCTCTAGCTCCGGCGGCCGGAGCCGCGCAGCGCCGCTCCGATGTGTGCCGCCGCCGTTGACAAGTGGCGGCGGGCCTCGCGGAGTTGGTCTTCCGTCACGCCGTGGTCGCGGGCCGCGTCGCGGATGTCGTCGCGGAAGCGGTCCAGGAGGCGGTCGAGGTCGCGGGCGGGGTTGCCTGTGGAGTCCTCGTGGGCCCAGGAGGGTTCGTAGTCGGCGGGGAAGTCCTCGCGGGTGACCGTGTACTCGGGCTCCGTGGCCGAGTCGGCCGTCGTGTCCGTGCGGCCGAAGCCGAAGTCCTTGCCGAAGTCCTTGCCCAGGTCCTTTCCGAAGTTCTTGCCGAACTCGCCGAATTCCTTGGCCAGTTCGGTCAGGCCCTCGCGGACGCCGGTCGGCCAGTCGCCCCGTGCGAAGTGGTCCTGGACCTGGTCCTGGACCCGCTTGGCCATCCGCTGCATTTCCTCCTGGGCCTGGGCGCGGGCCCTCTCCTGGGCCTCCTTGGCCTGGCGGCGGGCACGCTGGGCCTCGTCGCGGGCGCGGCGGCTCTCGTCCTTGGCGCGGCGGGCCTGTTCCTTCCACTCCTGCCGGACACGCCGCATCTCCTCCTTCGCCGCCCGCCACGACTCCTTGTCCTGGTAGTCGCCGAGGCCCCCGAACTCGGCCGACTCCGCGTCGCGTTCCTTGGCGCCGGTGCCGCCCTTGCCGCCCCTTCGGGCCTCCGTGGCCGCCGCTCGCATCTCGCGGCGCAGATCGCCCGCCGCGCCCCGTACGTCGGCGCGGATCTCGGCCGCGAGCTCCGCGACGGACTCGCGGATCTCCAGCTCCAGATCGGCCAGTTCGCCGCTGCGGTCGGCCAGTTCGGCGCGGCCCGCGTCCGTGATCGCGTACACCTTGCGGCCGCCCTCGGTGGTGTGGGTGACGAGCCCCTCGGCCTCCAGCTTCGCCAGCCGGGGGTAGACGGTGCCCGCCGAGGGGGCGTACAGGCCCTGGAAGCGCTCTTCCAGGAGCCGGATCACTTCGTACCCGTGGCGCGGCGCCTCGTCCAGCAGCTTGAGGAGGTAGAGGCGAAGGCGGCCATGGGCGAAGACGGGGGGCATTTCAGAGCACCTTCTTGTCGGTCGGGCCCTCGGTCGAGGCGTTCGTCGGACCCTCGGTCGGCGTCTCCGTCGAGCCGTCGGTCGACGGGTTCGTCGGGTTGTTGGTCGACGGGTTCGTCGGGTCGTCGGTCGGGGCGGCGTTCTTGGGCTCCTCCGGGGCGTCGTCGTACGGCCCGTCCTCCGTCGGTGGCCTGCGGAGCAGGGCGATGGAGCCGGAGGCGGTCATCGCCTTCAGCTTGCCGTTGCCCGCGCCCAGTCGGCCGGTGATCTTCTTGGCGCCCCACTGCCCGCTGACCCGGAGGTCCTCGAAGGCGCTGGAGACGGAGCCGCTCGCGGTGTTGGCCTCCACCTCCGCGTCCGCCGGGTGCGGGAGCCGGATGGCGATCTCGCCCGAGACGTTCGTCAGTTGGACGTCGGTGGGGGTGCCCGTGGCGTCGAGGTCCACGATCATCGAGCCGCTCACCGAGTCGGCCCGCACGGAGGAGCCGGAGCCCTCGACGACGGTCAGGTCGCCGGAGACGGAGTTGAAGCGGAGGTCGCCGGTGACGGCCTGGGCCTCCAGGTTTCCGGACACCGTGTCCACCCGCGCGGGGCCGGCGATGCGGACGAGTGTCGTGTCGCCGGTGACGCCCTTGACCTCCACGCGCGCGTCCATCCCGGAGACCACGGCGGCCGCGCCGACCACGCCGACCTCGACCTGAGTCCCGGTGGGGACGGCCAGAGAGACCACCACGTCGCGACGCCAGCCCTTGCGGTCGAGCCACTTGAGGAAGCCCTTCCAGGGCAGGTCCTCGTACGCCACCGTCAGCGTGCCGTTCTTCTGGGTCACCTGGAGCGGAGGCCCCTCCAGCTCGGACACCTCCAGGCGGGCGGAACCCTCGTCGGTGCCCACGACGTTCACAGTTCCATTGACGACGCGTACGTGCAGCGCCGTCACCGGGTCGTCGAAGGTGAGCTTCCTCGGCTCTGCGACGGACCACTCGGACATGGTGCAGACCTCCTCGACCGGACCGGACCCCCGTCGAGTCCGGACTCGACGCGCCATATCGCGTCTTCCGCTATTCACGATATATCGCGGATACGGAAAGTCAAGACACTCGTTCTGGGGATCACGGGCGGGATGGGAGGGGCAAATCGGCCTAAAGTGTGACCATGTCAACTGCGTCCGGTGAGTCCTCGGTCACGGCCCCCGGCGCCCTGCTGTTGTGCCGGGCGCACCCCGAGTCCGTCGGTCCCGCCGCCCAGCTGCTGCGCGAGCGGATGCTGCTCACCTGGGCCGGTGCCGAGTGGAGCGTGCTGGTTCCCGAGGGCAAGCCCTGGCGGGACGGCGCCGAACCCGTGGACCGCGTGCTCACCGGCTGGGCAGGCGCCCTCGCCGTCGGCGCCCCCTGGCCCGTACTCGCCCTGTGGTGGGACGCCGACCACAGCGGCTACGCCCTCGCCTCCGGTTTCCGGCGCACCGTCGGCTACGAGTGGCTGGCGAACGGCACCCCGGTCGGCGAGGACGAGGCGATGCGCACCTTCGCCGCGCGGCTCGGTCTTGACCCCGTGCTGGACCTGCAGTCCCTGGAGCAGTTGACGAAGGCCGACCCCGGAGTGGACGCACGCGCGCGCCTGCGGGGGCTGCTCGCCGTCCTCACGCGCGCGGGAGTGGTGCTTCCGGCCGGGCTCAGTCCCGGCGAACCCGTCGACCGGCTCAGGGAGGTGGCCCGGATCCAGCCAGGCGCCGAGCAGATCGAGTGGTCGGGGTGGCGTGCCGCCGTCCGCGCGGAACTCGACGTCATGGAAGGCAGCAGCCTGGCCTCCTGGTTCCGTGGCTCGAAGGCCCGCACCCTCGCCACGGTCGAGGTGGCCGCCGGGCTCCCGCTCACCCTGTGGGGTGTACGGCGCCGCAGTGGCGGCTGGATCGCCGCCGGCGCGCTCCTGCTGACCCACGGTGCCCTCGGCCTGGCGTACGACCAGCTGCGCCCCTTCGACTGACGCGCGCGAACGTCCCTACAACAACGCGAAGCAAGAACCCGAAGCAAGAACCCGAAGCAAGAACCCGAAACACGAACGCGCAACACGAACGCGAACCTCTCTACAAGAAGGCGCCTACTCCGCGTCGTCCAAGAAGGCGCCTACTCCTCGTCGTCCTCGTCGTCCAGTCGTGCCAGCCACGTCGCCAGCCGCTCCACCGGCACCTCGAAGTCCGGGTTGAGGTCGACGAACGTCCTCAGCTGCTCGGCGAGCCACTCGAAGGTGACCTCTTCCTCGCCGCGCCGCTTCTCAAGTTCCTCGATGCCACGGTCGGTGAAATACATGGATGGTGCTCCGTCGGTGAAAGTGAAGTGGAACGCTGGGAAAAGGATAAGTGGGGGCGTGCGGCGCACGGAGGTCCTCTGTCGTGGGCGCCCCCCTGCGGCTAGCCTGCAAGGTCGGCGGTTACCACGGGGGCGTGGGGGAACGGGGGATGCCATGGGTGACGCAGTGACCCGGATCGCACGGATCGAGATGCCGGACGGGACGCCGGTATGGGCGCGGATCTCGGGGGCCGAGGAGCTGGAGGAACCGTCCGGCGGGCTGTCGTACACGGACACCGGGTTCGGTGAGCGGGTCGAGGCGCAGGTCGAGAGCCTGCAGTCGGTGATCACCAGTGTCGCGCGGTCACTGGCCGCGCCGCTGCGCGCGGTGCGGCCCGACGAGGTCAGCGTCGAGTTCGGGATCGAGCTGACGGCCAAGGCGGGCAAGGTGGTCGGCCTCCTCGCGGACGGCGAGGCCAAGGCCGGCATCACCGTGACGCTCACCTGGAACGGCGGCCCACCGGACCTCGACACCACCGAGGGCACCACCCGGCAGGCGGTGACCGACGGAAACACGCAGGCGAACCCACCGGCCGACCCGCACGCGGGCGCGTCCCCCGGCGCCCCGGCGCACGGCGGCTCCGGTGACGCCTCCGTCGGGGGCGGGGCATGACGGACGGGCACGCCCCCGGCGCACCGGGCAGCCCCGGGAACGCTCACCGTGCGCTGCGTGATCTCGTCATGGCCGCAACGGTGCGCATCCATCGCGCGGGCTCCGGGTATGCCCAGGACGAGCCCGGCACGTTCCTCGGAAGTGGCTTCTTCATCGCTCCGAACTGGGTTCTGACCTGTGCGCATGTGGCACGGAGCGGGGAGGGGGACGAGGTGACGGTGGTCTACGAGACGGGGCCCGGCCGCGGCACGTCCGCCATCGCGGGCGAGGTCGCGACGGCCCTTCCCGAGCAGGTCGGGCAGCGTCCCGTACGGGGCAACTGGCCGGCCCCCGACCTCGCGCTCGTGCGGCTGCGCAAGCCCGTCGACCACGACTGCGCCTATCTCACCGAGCGCCCGGCGGCGTACTACGGAGAGGCGGTCGTCT
The DNA here is from genome assembly GCF_042894545.1 of Streptomyces sp. NPDC001530. Classification (NCBI taxonomy): domain Bacteria; kingdom Bacillati; phylum Actinomycetota; class Actinomycetes; order Kitasatosporales; family Streptomycetaceae; genus Streptomyces; species Streptomyces sp. NPDC001530. The sequence goes on along the minus strand of NZ_JBIAVS010000025.1, from coordinate 10,430 downwards.
TCTACTCCGGCTGGTCCGTGGTCGGCGGGGAGCTGCGCCGGCTGAACGGGACCTGCACGGTGCAGGGCACCCTCGGCGGCTGGTCCGACGACGAGCAGATCCGGCTCGGCGGCGATGTGCTGCCGCCCGGTGTTTCGGGCGGGCCGGTGGTCGACCCCGTACGCGGAGAAGTCGTCGGCGTCCTGAAGTCGCAGGCGGACCGGGGGCTCGGCGGGACCTGTACGGGGGTGGAGCAGTTACGGTCCCTGCCGGTGCCGACGGGTGAGGTGCGGGCCGAGCACGACGACACGTACCAGGCCGTCTTCCACGCCCACGACCGCTACCACCGTGACCGGCAGCGCCATCCGGAATACGACGGCAGCACCTGGGCCGACGTGCAGGGCCAGCTCGGCGCGCGGCCCGGCCGTGCCTTCAGCCCCTTCGAGCGGACCAGGTTGCTCGGCAGGCTCGCCGACCTCCCGCCTCCGACCAGCACCCGCGAGCTGCTCGGCATCCTCGAATCCCTGCTGGGCAGCGAGGCCGCGATCCCGCACCCCGCGCCGCGCAGCTGGCGCGACGGGCTCGGGGCGCTGTACGAGAGCTCACGTCAGGATGGCGCGCTGGAGCTCGTCATCGACTACGTGGTGCGGGTCATGACCGCCCGGCGCCCCTTCGTCACCCGTGATACCCGCAGCGCGGAGCGTGCCTTGTGGGAGTGGGCGTGGCGGGCCGCGGAGGATCTTGGAGCCAGGTACCGACGCAACCTCGCGCAGCATCGGATCGAAGACGTCCAGTTGTCGCGCCGTGAGCTGTCCTCGGCCAAGGCGCGGGCGGCGCGCGCCTTGGCGCAAACCGCCGAACGTGCGCCCCGTCTCTTCGTCCTCCTCGAACTGGTGCAGCGGGGCTGGGAACCGGACCGCTGCGACTGGCAGGTTTCCGTGGGGCGTCCCACCGGAGGGGTGGTGCGCCTGCGTGACGCCGAGCGTGTCCCGCTGGCCGAACTCCCCGGCAGCCTTGCGGGGTCCTTCGCGGAGGCCTTCCGGCAGTGCGACGAACCCGGGCGGCCTGCCGTCCTCGAGGTCGCGCTGCCCCATCCGCTGCTCGGACTGGACGTCGACGCCTGGCAGTTCGGGCCGGACGAGCCACCGCTCGGCGCCCACCGGCCGGTCGTCGTGCGCTGCGCCGACCGGGAGCAGCTGCTCTCCGGAGACGATGCCGCTCTCGGCTGGAACGAGGACTCCGCCGACGAGGAGCACGTCGAACGCGAGGCACGATGGCGATGGGTCCAGACCTTGGGCGCGAAGGCCGAAGTCCTGGACTGCGACGACGGGTTGCGTGTGCCCGTACCACCCGGGGAGAGGCTGCGCGAGCTGCCGCACACCACGGTTCCGGTGCTCTGCCGCTACGGAGACCACCGCTTCGAGGACGATCCAGCGGCCCTCGTACGGATCGTGAACAGCGGCTTCGGCGTCGCGATGTGGCGGCGATGGCAGGGGCAACGGGACCCCCTCTGCGGAGAGTTCCACCGGCGGACGGGTGACATCGTCGCGGGCGCGGGCAGCGCGGAGCGGCTTCCCGGGCTCGTCCACGCGCTGAGGGTGGGGCTGCACGCGGGCTTGCCGGAGACCGACTGGGCCGACGGCATCGCCCTGCTCTACGACGATCCGCGCCGACCCCTGCCCGGCACCGGGGACCTGTTGGAGGCGCCATGACCGGACGACGCGGATCTCGGTCGTACGGCACCGGCACAAGGTCGTACCGAGCTCCAACTGCCGGACCGGACAGGGCCCTTACGAGGTTTCTCCAGGGTCGATACGGTGATGCACGATCGACGGCTGCCGTGGGGGACGAGTGACGACGAGGACTGGGCAATGACCGAATCCAGCGAGTGGCTCATCTACCGAGGCGCCGGTGAACCCCACGACGGGATAGACCGCCTCCCGGCCCCGCCCCCCTGGCGCGACTTCGCGAGCCGGGACGCGGCCGGGAGGAACGGCGACGGCTCCGAGGACCGCAGGCTGGGCGCGCACCGGCATCTCGCCGAGCTGCACCGGCCGGGCGCCGAGGAACTCGAAATGATCAACGCGGCGCTCTATCTGCGCCGGCCCCTGCTGGTCACCGGCAGCCCGGGCGCGGGCAAGAGCACGCTCGCACACTCGGTGGCGTACGAACTGGGGCTGGGCAATGTGCTGCGCTGGCCCATCGTCAGCCGGTCCACGCTGCAGGACGGGCTGTACCACTACGATGCGATCGCCCGGCTCCAGGACGTGCAGATCGCCGCGCCCCAGGGCACCGATCCGGCCACTCCGGGGGCTCCTGGCTCGGTCGAGGGCATCGGCAGCTACATCCGGCTCGGCCCGCTCGGCACCGCGCTGCTGCCGTCCGACACCCCGCGCGTGCTGCTCATCGACGAGCTGGACAAAAGCGATATCGACCTGCCCAACGACTTGTTGAACGTGCTGGAGGAGGGCGAGTTCGCCATCCCGGAGCTGGAGCGCGTCGCCGACCGGCTGCCGGTCGGCGAGGCCGAGGTGCTCACCGCCGACGGCACCAAGGCGCGGGTGCGCGACGGCCGGGTGCGCTGCCGCGCGTTCCCCTTCGTGGTGCTCACCAGCAACGGCGAGCGCGACTTCCCCGCCCCGCTGATGCGCCGTTGCATCCACCTCGAACTGGGGCGCCCGGACCACAAACGGCTCGCCACCTTCGTACGCGCCCACCTCGGCGACGAGGCCGCGCGGGCCGGGGACGACCTCATCACCCACTTCCTGGAGCGCTCGCGCAGCGAACTCGTCGCCGCCGACCAGCTGTTGAACGCCATCTACCTCACCGACGCGGCCGCCCCGCCCAGTCGCGACCGTCTCGCGGACCTGCTCATCCAGCGACTCGACCGCCCGAGGTGACGCGCTGATGCCTGACGCCGCGGCGCGCCACGGGCCCGATCCCGCCGAACGATCCGGACCAGCCGGGCCGACCGGACCAGCCGGGCCGACCGGACCAGCCGGGCCGACCGGACCAGCCGGACCTACCGGGCCGCCCGGGCCGTCCGAACTGACGGGATCATCCGGACTGTCCGGGTCGTTCGGTGGCGACGCGATCGCCGAACTCATCGCCCTGATGCGGCAGATCGGGCTCGATCCCGACGCCGAGCAGCTGTGCGACAGTCTGTGGCTGGCCCGCTGGGCGCGCCCGACGGATGCCGCCGAGCCGGCGGAGGGCAGCGTCTCCACGCCCGGTGCCCTGCCCGGGGCAGGGCGCGACCCGATCCCGGAGCGTACGGACCCGCCCGACACCACTTCGGTCCCGCCCCGCGACCGGCCGGAGCCGCTGCCGCAGACCGGGGGAGCGGACCGGCGTGTCGCCCTCTACCCCGTGCCGCGGGACGGCGCGCCGCGGGGGTACGGGCAGGGCCGGGCGACCGTGCTGCCGATCGGGGTGCCCGCCGCGCCCGCGTTCCCCGCCCCGCTCGAACTCCAGCGCGCATTACGGCCGTTGCAGGGCTACCGGACGGCGGCGCCGCCCCTGCGCACGGTCCTCGACGAGACGGCGACCGCGGAGCTGAGCGCGCGGGCCGGCGGTCTGGTCCTGCCGGTGTTCCGCGGGGTGACCCGCGCCGACGCGGCGCTTCAGCTGGTGATGGACGCCTCCTCGTCGATGCGGGTGTGGGACCGGATGTTCGCCGAACTGGAGCAGGTCTTCGGCCAGTTGGGCGCCTTCTGGGACATCGAGGTCAGCCATCTGCACCAGGGCCCGGACGGCGAGCCCGCCGTCAGCCGCAGCCCCGAGCCGCACGTGGCCCCGCTGCACTCCGCCGACCGGCTGAGCGATCCCACCGGCCGCCGGATCACTCTCCTCGTCAGCGACTGCGCGGGCCCCCTGTGGCACAGCGGCCACGCCCACCGGCTGCTGCACCACCTGTCCCGGCTGGGCCCCGCCGCCGTACTCCAGCCGCTGCCGCAGCGCATGTGGAACCGCACCCGACTTCCCGTGTCGTACGGCGAGTTGATGCGCGGCGAGGCGCTCGCGGGCGCGGCCACGCTGAAGGTCCGGCTGCCGACCGGCACCCCGTCGGAGGCCCGCGCCGGTGCGCTTCCGGTACCCGTACTGCCTCCGGAGCCCGCCGCGCTCGGCGCCTGGGCACGGCTGCTGTCCGGGACCGGAGCCGGCCCCGTGGCCGGTGCGGTCGGCTGGGTGCGCCACCACCATCCGCCCGCCCAGGCCGCCCGGCCCGGGCGCCGGCTGTCCGCGCTCGAACTCGTCAGCCGGTTCCGCTCCAACGCCTCGAAGTCCGCCGGACGCCTGGCCGGCTATCTGGCGGCGGCGCCCCTCAGCCTCCCCGTGATGCAGCTCGTCCAGCGCACCATGCTGCCCGACTCCGGGCCGTCCGAACTGGCCGAGGTCCTGCTCAGCGGCCTGGTCTCACGCGCCAAGGCGGAGGACTACGGGGCGGACGGCGCCCAGTGGTACGAGTTCGCGCCCGGCGTGCAGGAGGCGCTGCTGTCGCCGCTGGGCCGCGACGAGGCCATGCTGGTGCTCAAGCACTGCTCGGAGTACATCGAATACCGCTTCGGCAAGGGCGGCCCCAACTTCCCGGCCCTGGCGCTCGCGCAGCTCGGCGAGGGCGGCTCCGGGCGGCCGTACGCACCGGGCGCCGGATATCCGGGCGAGAACGGCGACAACGGCGACAACGGCGCGGCCACGCTGGTGCCGCAGCCCTTCGCCGAGGTCGCCGCGCGGGTCCTGGAGCGCTTCATGCCGCTGCCGGAGCAGTTCGCGCTGTACGGCGGCCGGGGACGCGACGATCTGCCCGACGAGCGGCCCACCCACGCGGCGGTGATCCGGGCCCGCAACCTGGTCGGGCAGTTCGACACCGACGGCATGGTGCAGGACCTCATCGACGCCGTACAGCTGCTGCGCGGTGCCACTGAACACGAACTGCCCGCCGGCGCCGACCCGGAGCTGTGGGCCGAGTACGCCCAGTGCCTGCTGCGGCTGTGGGAGGTACAGGGCGGCGCGGAGCTGCTGCGGGAGGCGGAGACGGCGGCCGAGCGCGCCGTCGCGCACCCCCGGGCGCTGCGCGAACGGGCCGTGCTGGCCAAGGTGTTGCACGCCGCCGCCATCGACCGCAGGCGCCGCGGCGACCGGCGCGGCGCGCTCGACCTGCTGCAACGCGCCGACCGCGAGTACGCGGTGGCCTGCGCCGCGCCCGGCATGGAGGCGCGCGAGGCCTTGCGGCTCACGCTGGAGCGGGTGCGGGCACTGGAGGCCCAGTGGCGCCTCGGCGGCGACAGCGCGCTGCTCCAAGGGGCGGTCGGCATGCTGGAGGCGTTCGCCGACGCCTGGCCCGACCGGCGCCACCGCCCGCCCGAACTCCCGCTCGCCCACGGCCGCGTCCTGCTGCGTCTGTCGGGCGCGACGGCCGACCACGAACAGGCCCGGCTGTACGCGGAACAGGGCGCGCACTCGCTGCGCGCCGCCCTGGAAACCGGCCCCGAGGACGACACGGCGGCCGGGACCGACCCCGCGCGCGACCGCGTCCGCCTCCTCCTCGACCTCGTCGACGCGCTCCTGAAATCGGGCGGCGCGCTGGACGACGCCCAGGCGCACGTCGACGAGGCGCTGGGCCTCACCCGCGAACAGGGCCTGCGCGCCTCGCTGTTGGTGCGCGCCGGGCGCATCAAGGTGGCGCGGTACGCCGAGTCCGGCGACCCGCGCGAACTCCAGGACGCCGCCGAGCGGTTCGAGCAGGCCTCCCGCGGCGTGCCCCGGGACGCCCCCGCGCACGCCGACGTCCTCGCCGAATGGGGCGAAGTGCTGCTGCGCCGGGCGGTGCCGGCGGGCGGCCCTGGTACCCGCGAGTCGCTCTCCCAGGCCATCCGGGTGCTACGGGACTGCCGTACCGAAACCGCCGCGGGAAGCGGCGAGTTGGCCCACCGCCTGCTGCTGCTCGGCCGCGCCCTGATGCTGCGCTACCGCTCCCGCGGCGACCGGGTGGACCTCCGGGAGGCCGAGCACCTCTTCGGACTCGCCGCGCTGGAGGCCGGCGAACCGCTCACCGCCGCGCGCTGCTGGCTGGAGCTCGGGCAGGCGCAGTTCGAGGCGTACCAGAGCCTGGGCCGGCCCGCGCGGCTCGACGAGGCGGTCGACGCCTTCCGTGCCGCGGCGGAGTCGGCGCGCGAGGCCGAGGACGAGGCGGAGACGGACCGACGGCGCCAGGAGGCCGTGGAACTGGGTGCGCAGGCGCATCACTGGCGGGGTATGTCCTACGAGGCGGCGGCGCGCCCGCGTGCCGCACGCGAGGCCTACCGGGCCGCCCGGGCCGAGTGGTCCAGGCTGCCGGACGGCGCCGTGAGCACGGGCGAGCCGACGGCCCGGCAGACGGCGCAGCGGCTGGCCGAGCTGGAGTGAGGGAGCGCCCGCCGGCGGCCGCCGGGGCGGAGTGAGGGAAAAGGGGGAGGGACATGGGTGCACGGGACGACGACGCACTGGACTCAAGAGTCGCCGGGGAGCGGCTGCCGGATCTGCTGGAGCTGGACCTCGCGGACCTCAGGACGATTCAACACCCGGTGCTGGCAGAGGTGTTGGAGGAGCTGAAGGAGCGGGCCGGGCAGCCCAGCGAGATGCTCTGGGGGTTCAACAACTCCTTCTGAGTGACGAGATGGGTCAGAAAGCAGTCGATCTCCGTCCAGAAGACGTCAGTTCCGGTCGGCTCTGTTGTTGAACCGGACAAGTTCGATCGTGTCGCGTTTGTGTCCGGCCCCCGCCAGGGAATCCGCCCCTTACGGGCAGGGGGCCGTGACGCGGACCGTACCCGGGTTCGCGGGCCGTACAGCATGGGGGTGCCGGAGTGTCTGAAGAGGTGACCTCCGCGACCCCGGTGACAGCCGCCCGGACGCCCGAACCGCCGTTCCCCTTCCGGCAGTTCATCGTCAAGGCGCACGGCCGCTGCAACCTCGCCTGCCGCTACTGCTACCTCTACGAAGGCCCCGACCGCAGCTGGCGCACCCGCCCCGCCGCCGCCCCGCCCGACGTGCTGGCCCGGACCGCGCTGCGCATCGGTGAACACGCGCGCGCCCACGGCATGACGGCGCTCTCCCTCGTCCTGCACGGCGGCGAGCCGCTGCTCGCGGGCGCGGACACGCTCGCCCGCTTCACCGATCTCGTACGCGACCGGGTACCGGACTCCTGCACGGTCCACGCCACCGTCCAGACCAACGCGACCCTGCTCACCGAGCGGCGGCTCGCCGTGCTGGCCCGGCACGGCATCCGCGTCGGCATCAGCCTGGACGGCGGCCTGCCCGCGCACAACACGCTGCGCACCGACCGCGCGGGGCGCCCGTCCTGGCCCGCCGCCGCGCGCGGCGCCCGCCTGATCGCCGACCGTTTCCCCGAGGCGTACGCCGGGATCCTCACGGTCGTGGACCCCACGACGGACCCGGTCGAGCTGTACGAGTCCCTGCTCGCCCTGCGGCCACCGGCCCTCGACCTGCTGCTGCCGCACGGCAACTGGTCGGCCCCGCCGCCGGGTTGGAGTGGCTCCCTTGTCCCCTACGGGGACTGGTTGTGTGCCGTCTTCGACCGCTGGTGGAGTGCCGGGCGGCGGGAGACACGCGTACGGCTCTTCGAGGAGTGCGTAGCGCTGCTCTTCGGGCTGCCCGCCGCCACCGAGTCCCTGGGCCTCGCGCCCTTCGACGCCGTGGTCGTGGAGACCGACGGTTCGATCGAGCAGGTCGACTCCCTGAAGTCCTGTTACGAGGGCGCGGCGGAGACCGGCCTCGACGTCTTCCGGCACAGCTTCGACGAGGCCCTGCGGCACCCTGGTGTCACCGCCCGCCAGACCGGCGCCGCCGCGCTGGCCGCGCAGTGCCGGGCCTGCCCCCTGCTCTCCGTCTGCGGCGGCGGCCACTACGCCCACCGCTACCGGGCCGGACACGGCTTCGCCAACCCCTCCGTCTACTGCGCCGACCTCCAGCGCTTCATCCGCCATGTGGCGGAGAGCCTCGCCGGGGCCGCCGCCCTCCCAGCCTCTCTCGAAGGAGGCGCGCCGTGATCCTTCCGGCGGTCCCGGACCGGGCCCTGACCGAACTCGGCCGCACCGAAGGCGGCCCCGAAACCCTGGGGCTCCTCCTACGCGACCAGCACACACGGCGGCTGCTGCTGCTCCGCGCGGTCCTCGACGCCGTGGAGACGGCCGACACCGCCGTCTGCTCTACGGGCGCGCGGGCGCGGCTGGGGGAGGACTGGGGGTTGCTGGAGGAGGCGGACCGGGTGGAGCCACCTGTCCGGCCGGCGGCTTGGGCGTACGAGGGCGGTTCGGCGCCGACCCCGGAGGACGGCACCGATGCCGGTTCGGCGTCGGCCGCGTACGAGGGTGTGGAGGCTCCGACGCCGACGGACGGCGTCCCCGGCGGCCCGGCGTCCATGCCCGGCAGTGAGTCCGCTCTCGCCGGGCCCCCGCTCTCGCCCGTCCGCGCCCTCCTGCTGAATCCCTTCGTCGGTCCCTGGGCCCGGCACTGTCTGCGTGGGCTCGGAGCGGGAACCAGGCCGCGCACCGAGTGGGAAGCGCGAGAACTGGGGCGCGACCTCGCCTACTTCGGGGCGCTCGCCGCGGTGGCCGCCGCCCGCGCCGACGTGCCCTACGCCGTACGGCTGATTGCGCGCGACGGCGTACTGACCCTGCCCTCGCTCGGAGCGCTGCGCACGGCAGCGCCCGGGGACGCCCACGTCGACGTCGTGCACCGCCGACAGAGCCTGACACTACGTCAGCGCGGTGAGAAGGACATCGTGGTACGCCTGCAGAGCGGCGGTGTCGGCGCGTGGTCCGAGGCCGCCGCGTGGACCCCCGCGCATGCGCTGCCCGGTCTGCTGCCCGGCTCCGAGCCCGTACCCCTGGACGACCTCGACCCGTACCGCACCGTGCGCGGCGGACCCCGCCACCACGAGCTCAGCGGACCCGTCATTCTCGACGACGCCGAGCGCAAGCGCTGGCTCCAGTCCTGGTCGGGCACCGCGTCCGTGCTCCGGCTCGGCGGCGAGCAGCGCGTCACGGAGGCCGTCGCCCTGATGCGCTGTCTGGTCCCGCTGTCCGCGCCGTCCGGTTCGACGCCCGGCGGCCGGACGACCGGCAGCTGCAGCGGCACCCGGCGCGAGGCCTTCGGAGCTGTCCTCAGCAGCACCCCGCCCACCGCCACGACCTTCGCGGCCACCTTGGTGCACGAACTCCAGCACAGCAAACTGGCCGCACTCAGCGACATGCTGACGCTCCACCATGCCGGGCCACAGGCACGTTACTTCGCGCCATGGCGCCCCGATCCGCGTCCGTACGACGGCTTGCTGCAGGGCGCGTACTCCCACCTTGCGCTGGCGGACTTCTTCCAGCGCTGCGCGCTCGCCATCACGCACCCGGCCCGCCGGGACGCCGCCTGGGCCCAGCACGCGCGCTATCAGCAGCAGGTCGGTGCCGTACTGCCGACGCTCGTGGGATCGGGCGACCTCACCCCGCAGGGGCGCCGGTTCGTCGACCAGATGGTCGCCGTGTACGAACGGCTGGCCGAACACCCCGCGCCGCGCGGGCAGGCGGCGCGCGCGGAGGCGTACGTACGGGCGGCCCGCGCGCTGTGGACGCAGCGCCACGCGCCGGGTGAATGAGGCATGAGAGGCGCCCGCAGGGCGCGCCGCGCGCCCGCCGAACAAGCCAGGCCACCCGCTCGATTGAGCCATCCTCGCCGAAAGCCGCCGGTTCCGGGACGCGGGCCGATCAGTGCGCCAAGATCTTCGCTTGAAAAGGAACCGTGGAGCAAGCGACTGGTATCCGTCAGCGCCTATCGCCGAACCTCCCACCGGTTCTAAAATCACGTGCGGGGAGGCCGCTGCATGTCTGGAGCTCGTACGCCGGTCGGGCCAACCGAGAGGGGGGCCGCGAAGCAGACCGTCACGATCAGCTTCGCCGGTTTCAACCGGGCCTGGGCGGCCTGGATCGGGGACCGTCTGGAGCGACGTGGCCATCGCGTCGTGTACCAGCGCTGGGATTCCCCGGCCGAAGTACCGCTCGTGGACCTGCTGCGCGACCTGAAGCTCGCCCAGGGCCGGATCCTGATCATCGTCAGTGAGTGGTATTTCCAGCTGGGCCCGCGCACTCACGACGAGTGGAACGCCGCGCTGCGCGAGGTCGTCGCCCCCGACCCGACCCGCTTCGCGGCCGTCTCCGTCACCAACAGCCCGCTGCCGGCCGCCACCGTCGCGCTCGCCGCGGTCGAGCTGAACAACATGGGCGCCGAGGAGGCCGAGCGCCGTGTCCTGGACCGCCTGGACCTGCCCGCCGACCCCCTCCCGGACTCCGCCGACGGCGCCCGCCAGGGCCCCCGCTTCCCCGCGGCCATGCCGGAGGTGTGGGGTGGCGTGCCACGCCGCAACACGCGCTTCACCGGGCGTGAGCCCCTGCTGAACGACGCCTA
>NZ_JBIAVS010000024.1:0-164947 GCF_042894545.1 Streptomyces sp. NPDC001530 | reverse complement strand
CATCTCGAAGCGTGGAGGACGGCCGCGTCACGCATGCCCGGAAACGGGAGGCTTCAGCAGGTCGGATGACGTGCGAGGTTAAACATCAAGCTCAGGTCTCACGCGCATAAAACGTCACGCCGCCCGGAGGAAAAGCCTTGACTAGCCAATGACCAAAAAGTGGCGGCTGAAGTAACTCATGTACCCAGCCTCGGAATGGCCAATGAGCAAGGTACAGAGATAAATTATCTCGCCTACCTCAATTCCTCCTCAAGAGATCACCGGAACCTTCGCTACCGCCATGCCCCTGACATACGGTCAGTGTGTCCGACTGCCAAGAGAGCAGTCCCCACCGGATTGGCGTCTCGTGAATACGACAGCACGTCGCACGATGTTCATATCCTCGACAGCACTCCTCCTGTGCACGGCCCTGACAGGCCCGACATTTGCCGCGGATGAGACTCCGGTTCCTTCGCCGTCCGTATCTGCCCAGGCCGAAGACCCGGTCATCAACACCGCGCCTCCCGAGGAGCCCGAGGAGAACATCACCGAAGTTCCGGACGACACGATCAACGAGCCAACGGAAGATCCCACCTTCACGGGCAAGCCTCAGCCGGGCGATACGCCCAACCCTGCCGACTGCAGCCCTGCTCACGGCGTCTATCTCCCGACGAACCAGGGCAAGGAATACCACCAAGGTGTAGGTCCGACGAACTCGAACCGCAACAACACTTCCAGAACGGCGCGGTCGACTTTCACCTCGGAGGTGACCGGCGAGGTAGGCGTCGCGATCAGCGGCGAACTAGAGACCTCTGTCGGCGCGCTGATCGCCAAGGTCAAGGCCAAGTTCGGCGTCACCGTGTCAGCGAAACTCACGGCCAAACTTGGCAACACGATCTCCGTGGACACGCCGTCACACAAGACCACCCATGCCCGGTACGGAGTCTGGCGGCTCAAGCACACAGGCAAGAGCTACTGGGTGCACCAGAATTGCACGGCCACGCCATCGCACACCGTTGTCAGCTACTCCCCCTATCGAGTCGGCTGGTACCTGTGGGAAAGCTAGGGGTCCTCGCAGCGGCAGGTGGGCTAGCGGCGGTGGTCGCGTTGACTGGATGCACCAGCGACCAAGACGACACTGCGCGCCCTCCCCACGCGTCCTCTCCTCAGCCCACAGGAACAGCGACATCCCATCGGGCCGAGAGCGTTCCCGGAGAGACAGTGACCAAAGCCCCAGTCCTCCCAGAGGGAACGGTCGTCGCGCAGGCAGCAAACGCGAGCGGCAACCGAGAGGTGGAAATCCCAGGTGGAATCAAGGCCGGACCCCTGTCTGTCCTCGTGAACTGCCAGGGCAAGGGAACGCTGACCATCTCAGTGGAACCGGTCGGGCTGAGCTTTCCCCTTGACTGCGTGGAGGGAGAGGTCAGCAGCACCTTCAACCGACTGAACCTGAAGCGCACTCGCGAGCAGGCAACAGTAAGCGTCACCGCTCCATCCCGAGTCCGCTGGGCACTCACCGTGGGAACATAGGCAAATGGAGCCCGGCAATCACACCAATGCCGGGCTCCATTCCACAGACGTCGGTCACACCGAATGCTCCCTGACAATCAGCAGCAGAGTTTCACTGGGCTACGCCCCGAAAGGCAGGCGCCGCCGACCGAAGGCCCGATGGCAACGCCACCAGCAGACAGTCGCGGGCTCGGGGGCGCCGGACCCGCCGTACGGGCACTTGTCAAGCCCGAACCGGGCTCAACGAAGTTGCAGGCCGCAGACCCCACCCCCCTCATTCGCCTGGCCAACACGCTTTCCAACTGTGTTGGTGGGGTGGTGGGCTGTGTGCAGGGGCGTTCACCTGCGTTCATGGGCGACTGGCTGCCGGGGCGGGGGCGGGTTCGGCTCTCGCTTGAACGGCAGTGAACGAGGCTGAATGAGACGGAAACTGAGACGGCCTGGGCCGAGGCACCGTAGCTCCCTCTACGCGAAGGGATCGTCGCAGTACTCGGCGAGCAGAGCGATGGTGCCAGCGCTCGCTGGGGTGGCGACGGCGTCCAACTGCTCTTTGAACGTCGCTATGTCATCGGTCAGAGCCAGCTCCGCCGCATCCGCTGCGCTCTCCGCCTCTGTCTGCGCTCTCAAGCCGCCTTCGCGGTCCAACTCCTTGGCCGCCTGGCACGCGGTTTCTCTGTTCGGCTTGCCGCTACTGCCGGTCTCAAGCCCGCATACCGCTTCGGAGACGCTCTCTAGGCCTTGAGCCTGCTTCACGATCTTTGCCGCTGCAGTCAGGGTTTCGTCGCTCAAGGACACTGCGGTCACCAAGAGCTCACCAGACTTGGACAACGCTTCGTCGGCCTGGGCAGACGCCTCGCACGATGGGACGGTGGGGGACGGGTGCGCGGAGCTGCTGACCGGCGCCGGAGTGGTCTCGGCAGATGATGTGTGGGATGACGGCGCAGGTGAGCAGCCTGCAGTGCAGATGCCGACCACCAGCACGACTATGACGAAGCGATGCACGGCTCACTCCCGGAGCAGGTGTGGAAGTCGGCTGAGCATAAGGCCCCATGCAAGACCTACTCGTCAGCGAGAACGTCTGGCTCTTAGCTTGGGAAGCTTGGGTTATCCAGGGCGGAACCGGCTGCTGACCTGTGGCGGAGGGCCGACGGCACAAGGCCGGCCGCCGACGGACTACCCGCTGTTCCCCGTGGTTCCCGCAGGATCTGGCACGCGTCTGGCACGCCTCCGCGGGCGTTGGCGGGTGCTGCAAGGTCGTTGTCAGTGGCAAGTTAGCTTCGGGATCAGGTATGAGCCGGTTCGCTGTTCTCGCTGGGACACGGCCGCCAGGGGGCCGGAAAGGGTCACTGGATCTACTGAGCCCGGGGACGCCGAATGGCTCCGCACCCACCCCCCACCACCTTCCGATCCGTAGCTCTACTGAGCAGCCGGCTGCAGGTCGGGCGTGGAGGGCGGTCCTTGTCAGTCCATCCGCCCGGAGGCGGTCGGATTGTGCACGGACCACGTCCGACGGTCAAGTCCCGTGTTCTCCCGCCACGCGATGCAGTGGCATGACGCGGTTCGAGGCGCCGGGCCTAATGGACACATGCGCTCCACGGCCCGAGACCCGTGAATCGCACGTCTTGAGACGACCCTTTGTTTACTTCCCCCGCTTTCGCCGGATGTGATTCCCCATGACTTCTCGTTCGCAGTTCCAGCGCCTGCTGCTCACCGCTTCGTCCGCCGTGGTCGCCGTAGGGGCCCTGCTGCCCAGCAGTGCGTTCGCCGCCACGGCGGCGCCGCAGACCGGCATGGTCACCGAGGTTGCCGCCGCTCATGGCAGTCCCGGTCCGTTCGGCAGTGCCGCTTCCGCCGCACGGTGGGTGGACGTCACCGACGCCGAGAGCGGAATCCGGATCCAGCTTCCCGGAAAATCCGACGTCCTGCGCTTCACCGAGGCCAAGGATGGTGTGGATGGTCGCTTTTACATGGTGAAAACGGATTACGGGATCGTCGCATTCGCGGTGGTGGACGCTCCTGGTACCGCTCCGACACTCGACGACGAATTGAAGAGCTTCCTGGACGGCTTCAACAGATCGTCTGGCGACAAGCTCACCAGTACCGGCCTCCACAAGTCTACGATCGATGGTCGGCCAGCCCTCGATGCGCATCTGAAGAGCAGCCAGGGCCTGGTCGGTGCCACTCGCATCATCGACGACGGCGAGCATGCAGTTCAAATGGCGACCATCGGCCCCAAGAAGAATGCAAAGCCCTTGGACGAGATGCACCAGCGGCTTCTGTCCACCCTCCGCATGCCGCCCACCAGCGCCAGGGTGACCTGAGAAGCACCTGATGCCGTCCGACGCCCGGTAACCCCAGGGGCCGGATTCACCAAGCGGACCAGGCCCTGAATCCGGTGTTCCCGGCAGGATTCGCACCTGCGACACCCGCTTTAGGAGCGAGCGGGGACGAACTCACCCCGACCTGCTGCTCGCCGTCCCCGGCGGCAGCTGGCCGTGTTTCCTGCCAGCCGCCGGAGTTCCCCGTGGCTCCCCGCCGAATCTGGGCGCGGTTGTGGCACGGGGACTTTTGATCAGTGGCGCCAGGCCGCGTCCGGCGGTTCGTTCAGCGATGGCAAGCCTGCGTCAGTGCAGATCTACTTGGAAAGGATGACGGTGGTCGACAGGGCAGGCGAAGATCCGCAGGTCGCCCCACCGCCCTACGATGACTCCCGTCTCAGCGTCGCTGGCCACGGTGAACAGCAGCGTCATCTCCGTGTCGCACGTGCGGCAATGGAAGACCATGGGATGCGTCAGGTGCCAGGTCGGCCAGCCACCGAGTTTCCATCCCACGACACGAGTGATCACATCGTCGCCGTCACCGGTCTTGTTGACCAACTCTTCCAACGCCGGGCGGAGCTCCGAGGGAAGCTCCTCCCGGAAGGGGAAATCGGTCAGCGCCTCACCGGTGACGATGCACGGCTCGGGCAGATAACCATCCTCAGCGTGACGTGAAGGCGATGGCGGGGCCACCAGTCTGCTGTCCACGTCAGCGGCTCGACGCCACCGCAACTCCACGACGGGGCTCACATCGGCCTGTTGAGCGAGGGGATCCCAGTGCTCGTTGGGACACCACAGAATTTGCAAGAGATCGGCGTCAGCGGGCCACCACGGCCCCGGCACGTCCCGCTCGAAGACCTGGACCACCGACACCATGGCAGTAGCAGGCAGGCCGACGGGGTTCACTTCGTCGGGCAAGGAGCACACAGGCCACGGTTCGTCATTCGGCCAGAGCAGCGGGCCACCGATCGAACTGTCCCCAGGATTCGGCTCCCCCCGTTCGGGGCGAAGCACGACGGCGTCTCGTGCAAAAGGCGCGAGGTCCGGCAGAGCATCGAGTATCGCTTCGGTCGAAGGTCTCAGCGGGTGCGCCATCGCGCCTCCTCCTCGGCTGGCCACAGATCGCTCGTAACGTACAGGCCAGAGGTGACAGAGCACGCGAGGTCGGTGGCGTCTCAACGGCCAAGGCAAACCAGAGGCCCTCTTCCGCCAGGCTGAGCCCCCTGGCCGGCCGCAGGACTTGAATCTGTGGCCTCATCCTCATCAGGTCGATCACGGGGGACTGCCGATGTCGATCAACCGGCTCTGCGCCTCGATGGATCGTCCACTGAGGTCCGGCCTTGACCGTCGCTGTTCGCCCGTGTTGGTGTCAGCCGCTGATGTCAGCCAACCGTGCAGGTCGCAGTTATCAACGAATGGTTGTGACCGGCACGTGACCACGCCTCAAGCCCACACTGCCTTGACTACGGCGTGGCCCACTGCAGCCGCCCGCCCGTAGAACCCTAGGAGGTCCCTGTGATGGTCGAGGAACTCCTGCCTGTCCTGCGCCTCGTCTCGGCCGTAGTAGCGAAGCTTGGCACTGGCGACGTTCCACAGCTCATCGAAAGAGACACTCGCGAGGAAGTTTGCGGCCTGTGACACCCCGGGTGGCTCCAGAATCATCAAGGGCGGGTTGGAGGGGTCGGCTTCGGCGCTGTGTGCCACGGGGCGGCCGCCGTAAATCGGCAGCGTCCACAGCTTGTCGGCGTCTGCTTCGAGGGCATCGGCAGCGGCGTAGAGGTCATTGACGTCGTCCCAGACCTTGTCGATCGAGTCAGCGATACCCGCTGCGTACTCGTCGGGGTGGTTGTCCCAAGCCGTCCACATGAACGCCGCAAGCCAGGTGTGGTCGTCCCGGATCTCGGACTGCGCGACGGCGCGAAGGTGTAGGTGGATGCTCACGGCGACGAGTCCTTCTGTCCGTTCGGCCCGCCTTTCGGGCCGAACGGACAGAACTTATCCGACGGCACTGACGGCGAGACGTCGCGTCTCCTGGCGCGGAATCCCAGGCGCTGTCAAGGCGCCCTGCGGCACCCGAGCGCCGTGTGTCATCGAGATCGACCACTGCGGGCAAACCATCCGAGCTGGCCTGCTCCTTTGCTGGGGGAAGTGATGGAGTAGGGCCACCGACTACAGGGCGGCGGAGTCTCAACAAGATGCCCCCCTGTCGCTCCGGAGACGCTTGCCGATCCCTGGCGCATGCGCTGGCGAGGACGCGCCAGGCGTGATCTACAGTCCCTGCACGTGACGCGGATAGATACGACTCTCGCCCTCATTGCCCGCCGACGCCTCCGGCGCGTTTCGGCTTGGAAACGAGGTGTCCTGAGCGTGTCTGCGGCCCTCGGCGGGGTGGCCGTGGGTGATTGGGTGGCGGTCGCGAACAGCGTGCGCTGCCCGGCGAGGCAGGCGCGGATCCCGAGCGCGACGGCGAGGTGGGTCTTGCCGGTGCCGGGTGGGCCGAGCAGGATCACGTTCTCGCGGGCGTGGAGGAAGTCGAGCTGTCCGAGGTGCTCGACGGATCCATCCACATGACCTGCCAGCCGTGGCCGTCGAGGTCGAAGAAGCTGCGTGAGTACATGAAGCCGTGGTCCTCGGGGCCATCCGCCTCGGAGCCACCCGCGGCGAGCGCAGCCTCAGCGACCGTGTCAACCTCATCGCGGGCCGACACGCTGAAGCAGTAGAGCGCCAGCGTGTGCGTGGTGGGATCGGCCATCGGCAGCTTCGCGAACTGCGCGAACGTCTCGTGGCTGAGCAGCATGACGGAGGCTTGCTCGCCGACCAGCATGCAGGCGGCGGTCTCGTCGGTGAACATCGGGTTGTAGCTGAACCCGAGCCGCGCGAAGAAGGCCTTGCTGCGCTTGATGTCCGCCACGGGGATGTTCACGAACAGCATGCGGCCGGCGTGTGCGGGAGTGGTCATGGTGGGTCTCCAGTCCGAGGTTCGATGGTGTACGCCGGGGTAGACCGGCCCAGCCTGCGGAACTCATCGGTGGATTTCGGAACTCGCATCGAGCGACAGGCCGAAGCCGGGGGGAGAGATTTCCTGCACGACGCCGTCGGGGCTCTGGGAGCGCAACAGCGGCCGGTGATCGCGTTGGAGGATCTTGGCTTCGAACAGGCTGGTCTCGCTGTTCCAGCGTTCCGCATAGGCCGCGGCGACTTGCTGGGCCGGGGCTTCGTCAGGGTCCAGCAGGCTGGTGATCACGCGCAGTGGGCGGGTGCGGGGCGGTCCGTGTTGGGGGGCGGCGGTGATGTCCGCGTCCACGACCCGCACCGCGGCGCCGTGCGGATGGCCCGGGGGCATGCGCCGGTTGCAGAACCGGGAGGCGGCCTGGCGCTGGCTGGAGGCCCGGTCCGGGACACAGGACAGGAAGCTTCCGTCTTCCAGCTCGCGCAGGTGGGGCAGCCAGTGGTGGGCATGGGCCCGGACGATGAAGTCGGCGCCGCAGGCGGTGATCCGGGCGAGGATGTCGTGGCCGTGGAAGGCCCGGTCCATCAGTACGAGTTGCCCGCCGGACAGCATCGGGGCCGTGGCCAGGTGTTTGGCCAGGGTGACTTCGTTGTCCCGGCGCGGGCCGAAGCGGGCGCCGAGGATGCCGCGGGTTCCGCAGGCGATCAGCCGGACGAGTTTGACCTGGGGGCGGTGGCCGGGTTTGTGGCTGCCGCCCGGAGACGGAGAGCCGTCGTCGTCGCGTCGTTCCGCTGCCCGCGCTCTGCATCGCCCCGCTGCGCTGGCACCGGATGCGGCAGTCGGCCGCACGCGCCAAGGCGGGGGAGCAGTGGCACGAGTCGGGCTACGTCTTCACCACCCGCACCGGTCGCCAGGTCGAGCCGCGGAACGTGTACCGCTCCTTCACCCGCATCGCCGACTCCGCAGGCATCCGAGTCGTCCTGGCTGCACGACGCCCGGCACGGCACCGCCACCCTCCTCACGGCGGCCGGAGTCGCGCCCCGCGTCGTGATGGAGATCCTTGGGCACAGCCAGATCAGCATCACCATGGACGTCTATACGCACGTCGTGCAGGACACACAGCGCGAGGCCATGAGCCACATGGACCGGCTGCTCAGGAAGCGCTCCGGTCGTCACTGACCGTGCTCGTTGATGTCAATCGTGGATGTCAAAGGCCCCGGACCATGATCGGTCCGGGGCCTTTGCCCTTGTGCCCCCGGCAGGATTCGAACCTGCGACACCCGCTTTAGGAGAGCGGTGCTCTATCCCCTGAGCTACGAAGGCGTGCGGATCCCGGTGGGATCCGGTGGCTAGCCTAGCGGATGCGGGACGGAGGCTGGGAGAGTTCCGGTTTGCGCAGGTGGGGTGGGGGAGGGGTGGATTAGGAGAGGGCGTGGGGGATGCGGGTTTGGAGGCCGTCGAGGACTCGGGCCAGGCCGTAGGCGAAGTTGGCTTCGCGGGTGGCGCGGGGGTCCGGGCAACCGCCTGGGTGCCGGCGCGGCCTCCCCACCACCGAGGTCGACCAAAGGCCCCGGACCATGATCTCGACCAGGCGGCCTCGCTGGTGGCCATGCCGATGACGTAGGCGACGAGGGTCGAGGCCGCCTGGTGTACGCATCGATTGGGATGGAGGGGTTGTGGCGGGGGACGTCAGGTGGAGTTCTGGACGATACGGGGTGCGTGTACTTCGGGGTGCGGGTCGCGCTGAAGGTGGCGTAGCCGCGAAGACTTCAGTCGCGTACGGCGTCACCGCGCCGAAAGTGCCGGCCGCACCACTCGCAGCATCCGGGTCAGCAGCTGATCGGCCGTCTCGCGCGAGGTGAACCGGCCGTGGCCGAGGGCGAGTTCGGTATGGGGGGTATGGGTCATGGTCGTGGTGCCGATGATCAGGGACAGCATGAGGGCGGCGGCCGGTTGGGCGTCGACGCCGGGCAGCAGCGAGCCGTCGGCCTGAGCCCGGCGAAGGGTCGGGTGGAGGGCACCGAGCCAGGCCACGTGGCAGTGCAGCGACGGGTCGTTCGGGGTGTCGATCTCCTGGGCGAGACGGGCGCCCGCGCGGACGACGACGTCGGTTTCGAGGCGTCGTACGAGGGTGTGGGCCATGTCGACCGCGATCTCGAAGGCCGGTCCCGGGCGCTCCGCCAGCTCCGCGAGGGCGGCGCCCGACGCGGTGCAGGCCTCGGCCTGGACGGCGCGGGCGAGATCGGACTTGGCCGCGAAGTGGAAGGACAGCGCGCCCTTGGTGACCTGGGCGCGTTCGCTGATCACCAGCAGGGTGGCGCGCTCGTAGCCGACCTGGTCGAACACGGTGGAGGCGGCTCGGATCAGGTTGCCCCTGGTGCGCCCGGACCTCTCCTGCTTCACCACGCCGCAACCACTGCAACCACCGCAACCACCCTGATACTCCTAGTCACTTGGCCGCCAGTTGATCTGCCGCAAGCGACGCTAGGAATCATCGCTCCGGTTCGTCAACGGGGCCTTGCGCCGGAGATCACCGTACCAACTGCCCACGGGCAGAAGGGATTTCAGCCGCGCGGTACGCGCCGGAAGCGGCCCGCGACGCGCAGATCCGCCTCGATGCGGCCGGCCATCGCGTGGAGTTCGGGCAGCACGTCGCGGACGCACTCCTCGCGGGTGCGGCGGCTGCTGTGCATGGCGACGTTCACCGCGGCGACGACCCGCCCGTCGCGCCCCCGCACCGGCACGGCGATGGACCGCAGCCCCTCCTCCAACTCCTCGTCGACCAGGGCGTATCCGGCATCCCGTACGTGGTCCAGTTCGGCCCTGAGCTTCTCCGGGTCGGTGAGGGTGTGCGGGGTCAGCGGGAGCAGCTCGGGAAGCGGGGGCTCCGGCAGATCGGCCAGTATCACGCGGCCCAGCGAGGTCGCGTACGCGGGCAGCCGGGTGCCGACGGTGATGTTGACGCTCATGATGCGGCTGGTGGCGACGCGGCCCGTGTAGTGGATCTCGTCGCCGCTCAGGATCGCGAGCGACACCGAGTCGTGCAGCCGCTGCGAGAGTTCGGTCAGGTGCGGGGCCGCGATCTCGGGGAGGGAGGTCCGCGACAGCGGGGGGAAGCCGAGGCCCAGGACGCGCGGCGTGAGCAGGAAGACGCGGTCGTGCGTGGTGACGTATCCGAGGTGCTCCAGGGTGATCAGGGCGCGCCGGGCCGTCGCGCGGGCGAGCCCCGTGGCCCGGGCGACCTCCGTGAGGGTGAGTTCGGCGCGGCCCTCGCCGAAGGCGGTGATCACGGTCAGCCCGCGGGCCAGCGACTCGATGAACTCCCGTCCCAGCTCCTGCTTGGAGGCGCTGGTCCAGGTGGCGAGCCCGGATGCGGCCTCCGGTGCGGCCGGCGGCGCCTGACGCAACTCACGCTCCATCGCGGCGACAGCCGTCCGCAGCCGCGGCAGCAGCGTGTCGCGCAGGTCGGCCGCGGTGTGCCGGCTGGTGTGACTCACCACGCTCACCACACACGCGATGCGCCCCGCCTCCCGCACCGGCATGGCGACGGCGACGAGGCCCGGCTCGATCAGCTGATCGTCCAGCGCCCACCCGGCCTTCCGCGCCTCGGCCGCACGCTGTTCGAAGTCGTCGCCGACGGTGGGGAGCTGGGCCGGTGCGGCTGACGTGGAGTCGGCCGCGTCACCGCCCCCGTACGGTCGGCTCCGCGCCGGTACGGCGGGAAACCCGCGGTCCTCCGGATCGGCTGCCCGGCGTTCGCGCCAGCGCGCCCAGTCCTCCGCGCCCCATTCGGTGGCGAACAGCGGTCCCGGCGCGGTGCGTTCGGCGGGGAGCAGGTCGCCGATGCGGAAGCTCAGGGACATGGCGCGGCGCCGGGTCGCCTGGTGGATGAAGCGGATGCCGTCCCGGTCGCCGACGGCCAGGGACACCGACTCGTCCAGCGCGTCGGCGAGCGCGTCGGCGTGCGCGTCGAGGAGGCGGGGGAGTCGCAGGGCGGCCAGGTAGGCGTTGCCGAGTTCCATGAGCCGGGGGGCCAGTACGGCGTCCCGGCCGTCGAGGCGTACGTACCCCATGCGCGCGAGGGTCGCCGTGATCCGGTCGACGGTGGAACGCGCGAGCCCGGTGGCCCGTTCGAGCCCACTCAGGCTGGACACCCCGTCGGCCTCGGTCAGCCGCCGCAGCACGGCGATCCCGCGGATGAGGGGAGTGACGGCCTCGGCGGGCACGGCGGGTAGGGCCTCGGACCCGTGTCCCGCGGGTCGGTTCTCGGACCCGTGTCCCGCGGGTTCGTTCTCGGATCCGCGTCCCATGGGCCCGTTCTCGGACCCGGCGGCCTGCGGCGCGACGTTCGATGGCATGGGCTCTCCGTTGCGGCTCTCCGCAGAGACACCGTGGTGCGGACCTCAGAAGAGACGGATCTCAGAAGAGACGGATCTCAGAGATGGATCTCAAAAGAGGCGGATCTCAGAGATGGATCTCAGAAGAGACACCGTAATGCTTGCCCGGCCACTCCAGCAGGTCAGCAATGCCTGCACGGGCACTCGAGGCAGGCAGCGCGGGTCAGCAGCGCACCCGCTGAGCCTCAGCGCCTCGTCACAGACACCCGGTAGTTCCCCGCGAGGTCCGCCCCGGTGACCTCGACCTCGACGCCCGTCCGCGGGTCCTTGAAGGACTCGCCGGGCACGAAGGGCGCGTCGGAGAGTTCGGCGTGCACGTTGGGGGAGCGGGTGCAGCCGCCGCTGTCGCGCTGGGAGTCGTACACGGTGATGGGCCCGTTCCCGGTGTCGACGTCCGCGTCGACCTTGTAGATGAGGATGCCGGGACGGCAGACCGCGGAGTCGTTGCCCGCGCGGGTGCGCAGTTCGAGGGCGAACCCGGTCTTGGTGCTGGTGGGCACGAAGACGAGCTTGGTGCCGCCGGGCCGGGCCAGCGGGGTGAGCGTGTACTGCGTGGTGCCGGGCGCGGCGGCGCAGCGGACCTGGGAGTCGTCGAGCCAGCCGAGCTTCCATTTGTGCCAGCCGAGCAGATCGTTGTCGGCCCCCCAGTCCTCGCTCATGATGTCCCAGTGGCCGACCGCGCCTCCGCCGTCCTGGGTGTAGAGGTCGGGCAGGCCGAAGGTGTGGCTGTTCTCGTGGGGAAGGACCCGATAGCCGGTCTTGCCGTAGGAGCCGGAGCCGTCGTCCTGGCGGCTGTAGACGAAGGACGCGTTGGCGACCGGGACGCCGTCGGCGACCGGCGCCTCCGCGTTGCCGGCGAAGGTCACGGACAGCACCGTGTCCAGTGCGGAGGGCCCGGCGTTCGGCGTCACCAGGATGTTCATGATGTCGTACGAGTCGAAGTCGACGGTCGGGTCGGCGGCGGCCACGATGTCCTGGACGAGATCGCGGTATCCGGGGTCGAAGGGCGCGCCGCGCTCTATGCCGTACGCCTTGAACGGCTTGGGCATCCGCAGCCAGTGCGGGATGGGGGTCGCGGGGCGGTAGTCGAGGCGGCCGTACGAGCTGGTGCGGAACCACCGCCGGGTCTCCGGGAAGAACTCGCCGTAGCGGTCGAGCGCGCTGCCCTTTCCGGGCGCGTCGGAGAAGTCGACCATCAGCGTGAGGGCCCGGACGGTGCCGGTGGAGCGGGCGTAGCCGGGCGCGGTCGGGATGCCTTCCCCCATCTGTACGCCCGTCGAGCCGTTGATCATGCAGGGACCGAGCGCCGTGGAGCGGGCCAGCGCGATGGAGCCCGCCGTGGCAGAGCCCGCCGTGAGGTGCCCGGTGCCGGCGGAGGTGCTGACCGCCAGCGTCAGAACGGTCACCGTGGCGAGCGCGGCCACGCGGCGCGGGCGTATCCGGCGGCGGCTGGTCGGCTGCATGCGGGGCCCTTCGCTCCATGGCAGCCGCCGGTCTCCGGCTGCACCCTTGCGATCACCCTGTGTCGACGGCGTGTCGGGCGCGCGCTGGAGGAGCCCGATCGTGGGTTTCTCGCCGGGAGAGGCGCCACGAGCGGCCGACGAGCGGCCGACGAGCGGCGCCACGAGCAGCGCTATGCGCGGTCCACGAGCGGCCCACAAAAC
This sequence comes from Streptomyces sp. NPDC001530, assembly GCF_042894545.1. NCBI lineage: Bacteria > Bacillati > Actinomycetota > Actinomycetes > Kitasatosporales > Streptomycetaceae > Streptomyces > Streptomyces sp. NPDC001530. Next base: position 152,130 of record NZ_JBIAVS010000024.1, on the reverse strand, counting down.
GCCCCGATGGGAATGTGACGCGGGTCACTCGAAAGTTTTCGGTGGGCGGGAAATAACCGGGGAGCGTTTCCCCGTTTAGCCATACGTCCGCGCGAAACGGGGAGCGAATCCCCGGATCGCATCAGGCTTGAAGAACTTCGAGGAGTACACCGTGGAGACCGCCACCCCCGTGCGGCGCCGAGAGGTCCGGCCGCGCGCCGATGCCCTGCGCAACCGGGAGCGGATCGTCGCCGCGGCCCGCGAGATGTTCGTCGAGTTCGGCCCCGAGGTGCCGTTCGACGAGATCGCCCGCCGGGCCGGGGTCGGCAACGCCACGGTGTACCGCAACTTCCCCGACCGCGACGCCCTGACGCGGGAGGTCGTGTGCTCGGTCATGGACCGCACGTCGGAGTCGGTCGAGGAGGCGATCGCCAGGGGTGGCGACGCTTTCGAGGCGCTGAGCGAGTTCGTGCACTTCGCCGCCGACGAGCGGATCGGCGCGCTGTGCCCGATGCTCTCCAAGACCTTCGACCAGAACCATCCCGACCTGGTCGCCGCGCGCGACCGGATCACCGCTCTGATCGAGCAGCTGATGGCCCACGCCCGCGAGGCCGGGCAGCTGCGCCCCGACGTCGAGTTCGGCGACCTGATGATCGCCGTCAGCCAGCTCACCAGGCCGCTGCCCGGCACCGCGTGCCAGGGCATCGACCGCTTCGTACACCGTCATCTGCAGCTGTTCCTGGACGGGATGCGGGCCCCGGCCCGCTCCGAACTGCCCGGAGTGGCCGCCACCGTGGAGGACATGCAACGAGCGTGACCCGAACCGACTACGCGACCGATTAGTTCAGCGCACCACGCCAGTCAGAACTCGCACAAAGCTTCCGGCCGTCGCCGATGACGAGCCGTCCGTTCTCCTCATCCTTTTTCGCCACGAAGTACCGAAGTGGGTACCCCCATGTCTGAAACAGCCAAGGCCCCCGCGAAGGCGGCACAGGCCGACGCCCATTCCAATCGCTGGAAAGCGCTCACCTTCATCGCGCTCGCCCAGCTGATGGTCGTCCTCGACGCGACCATCGTGAACATCGCCCTTCCGTCCGCCCAGCAGGACCTGGGGATATCGGACGGCAACCGGCAGTGGGTCGTCACGGCCTACGCCCTCGCCTTCGGTGGTCTGCTGCTCTTCGGCGGCCGGATCGCCGACCTGTGGGGCCGCAAGCGCGCCTTTGTCGCCGGTCTGGTCGGCTTCGCCGGCGCGTCCGCCCTCGGCGGCGCGGCCACGAACGAGGCGATGATGTTCGGCGCCCGCGCCCTGCAGGGTGCGTTCGGCGCGCTGCTCGCGCCCGCCGCGCTCTCGCTGCTCGCCGTGATGTTCACGGAGCCCAAGGAGCGCGCCAAGGCGTTCGGCATCTACGGCGCGATCGCCGGTGGTGGCGGCGCCGTGGGCTTCATCCTCGGCGGCATCCTCACCGAATACCTCGACTGGCGCTGGACGTTCTTCGTGAACATCCCGTTCGCGGTCGTCGCCGCGGCCGGCGCGTACTTCGTCATCCGTGAGCCGGAGGGCGGCCGCAACCGTTCGCCGCTCGACATCCCGGGTGTCGTCCTGTCCACCCTCGGTCTGGTCTCGCTCGTCTACGGCTTCACGCGTGCCGAGTCCGACGGCTGGGGCGACTCGACGACGGTCGGCCTGTTCATCGCCTCGGCGGTCCTGCTCGCGGCGTTCGTCCTGACCGAGTCCAAGGTCAAGGCCCCGCTGCTGCCGCTGCGCGTCATCACCGAGCGCAACCGCGGAGGCGTCTACCTCTCCCTCGGCCTCGCGATCATCGCGATGTTCGGCCTGTTCCTCTTCCTGACCTACTACCTGCAGATCGTGAAGGGCTACTCGCCGGTCAAGACCGGCTTCGCCTTCCTGCCGATGATCGGCGGCATGATGGTGGGCTCCACGCAGATCGGCACGCGGCTGATGACCCGGGTCGCGCCGCGCCTGCTGATGGGCCCGGGCTTCCTGGTCGCCGCGGTCGGCATGCTGCTGCTGACCCAGCTGGAGATCGGCTCCTCGTACGCCAGTGTGATCCTGCCGTCGATGGTGCTGCTCGGCCTCGGCATGGGTACGGCGTTCATGCCCGCCATGTCCCTGGCCACACAGGGCGTCGAGCCGCGTGACGCGGGTGTTGCCTCCGCGATGGTCAACACCTCGCAGCAGGTGGGCGGCGCGATCGGTACGGCCCTGCTGAACACGATCGCCGCCTCGGCGACGACCTCGTACATCAAGGACCACATCGGCGGCGCCGCCTCCAAGTCCCAGCAGCAGCTGGTTCAGCTGGAGGGCCAGGTGCACGGCTACACCAACGCGATCTGGTTCGCCGTCGGCATCCTTGTGATCGCCGCGACGATCGCCGTGACCTTCATCAACACCGGTCGCCCGGACGTCACTTCGGTCTCCGACGCGGGTGCGGGCGACGGCATCGAGGACGAGGTGAAGGTGCCGGTGATCGCCCACTGATCACCCGTACCACCGGTACCACCGGTACTTCGGGCACTTCGCGTACGGACGCGGGGTGGGGACGCCTCGTCCGTACGCATCCCAGGGTCTGCCCCGGCTCCGAGCTCATCGGAGCCGGGGCAGACCCGCGTCCGGGGCCGTCTGCAGCAGACCCGTGTCCAAGTCCAGCTGCCGGTCTGAGCGAGAGCTCCCCACGAGAGAGCTCTAGCGCAGCCAGGGCAGGTCGGCGGCCGCGTCCTTCGGCTGGAGCCCCTCGGCGATGATCCGCATGGCGTCGCCGAGGGCGTTCTGCTGGTCCGGGGTGAGGCGGTCGAAGAACGCCTGGCGTACGGCGGCCACGTGGCCCGGCGCGGTCCGGCGCAGCACCTCGTAGCCCTCGTCCGTCAGGACCGCGAACTGTCCCCGCTTGTCGGAGGGGCAGTCCTCGCGGCGCACCCAGCCGTTCTTCTCCAGGCGCGCGATGGCGTGCGAGAGGCGGGAGCGGGTGATCTTCGCGTTCATGGCCAGCTCGGTCATCCGCAGCCGTCGGCGCGGCGCCTCGCCGAGCTGCACGAGCAGCCCGTAGTAGACGTGCGGCATGCCCGCGTCGCGCTGGAGCTGGCGGTCGAGATGGTCCTCGAGGAGGGTGGAGGCGTGCATGTACGCACGCCAGGTGCGCTGTTCCTCGTCACTGAGCCAGCGCGGCTCTTCAGCGGGTGCCGTGTTCATGTACTCCACTCTACGAGCCCCTTCTTGAATATTAAACAAATGCACGCTAAGCTCCGCGGCAGAGCTTTAAACTTCAAGTATCGCCTCGTTTGGAGGGAACCCTCCGGAGGGAGTCGCCATGTCCGCCGCCACTGAGGAGCGTCCCGCGCTCGAGCGCATGCCCGCCCTCTATCTGAGCCATGGTGCCCCGCCGCTCGCCGACGACCCGATCTGGCCCGGCCAGCTCGCCGCCTGGTCCGCCGACCTGCCGCGCCCCAAGGCGATCCTCATGGTCTCCGCACACTGGGAAGAGGCCCCGCTCGCCCTCGGCGCGGTGCAGGCCGTGCCGCTCGTGTACGACTTCTGGGGCTTCCCCGAGCACTACTACCAGGTGACGTACGCGGCCCCCGGCGCCCCCGAACTCGCGGAGTCCGTACGGAAGTTGCTGCGCGCGCCCGGTACGCCGGTGCAGGACATCCCGGACCGCGGGCTCGACCACGGCGCGTACGTCCCGCTGGTGGAGATGTTCCCCGCGGCCGACATCCCGGTCCTGCAGATCTCCATGCCGACCCTCGACCCGGTCCGCCTGTTCGAGATCGGCCGCAAGCTGGCGCCGCTGCGCGACGAGGGCGTGCTGATCGTCGGCTCCGGCTTCTTCACCCACAACCTCGCGGCCCTGCGGCACGCCGGTGGGGGAGTCCCGTCCTGGTCGAGCGAGTTCGACGACTGGGGCCACCGCGCCCTGGACGCCGGCGACGTGGACGCGCTGCTCGACTTCGAGCGCAAGTCCCCGGCCGGCCGTCTCGCCCACCCGCGCACCGAGCACTTCGCGCCCCTCTTCGTGACCATGGGCTCGGCGGACGCCTCGGGTGAACTTGATGGGCAGCGGTCCGTGATCGACGGCTTCTGGATGGGGATGGCGAAGCGGTCGGTGCAGTTCGGCTGACGCGCTCCTGACCGGGGCGTTCCTGGCAGGGGCTAGGTGAGGTCCTTCTCGTACCAGGCCACATCCCAGTACCGGCCGAACTTGCGGCCCACCTCCCGGTAGGTGCCGACATGCCGGAAGCCGAAGCGTTCGTGCAGCCGCACGGATGCTTCGTTCCTCTCGGGCTGGGCGATGCCCGCGTAGGCGCGGTGCAGATCCTCGTCGGCGAGGGCTTCGAAGAGGGCCTTGTAGAGGAGGGTGCCGACGCCGCGGCGACCGGCGTCCGGGGCGAGGTAGATGGTGACCTCGACGGAGGTGTCGTACGCGGGCTTCACGCGAAAGGCGCTGGATGTGGCGTACCCAAGAATCGCCTGTGTGTTTTCGTCCGTGGCAACCATCAGGCGGTGCGGTCCGTCTTCAGGGTGGGAGAGCAGCCACGAGCGACGCTCTTCCGGCGTGAAGACAGCGGTATCGAATGTGATGGGCGTCTCACGTACGTAGTGGTTGTAGATGTCCGTGAGGGCGTCGAGATCGCCCTCGACTCCCGGCCTGACCTGCACCTCTGTACGTTCCGACGGCATCCGTCCTCCCCTGTGGCCCGACAGGGTACTGCATGATCAGAAAAATCGAGGGGCGGCTTGGGAATTCTGTCCGGATTCCAGTCGTTGTTTCCATCGGATGCCGGGCACCCGGGAGGGTGAGCCCGAAGTCCAGGACCACCCGCAAGCCCACCATCGCAAGGGAGCACGCATGGCAACCCGTGCCGTCGCCCGTCGTCAGTCCGCCAGCGGCGAGACCAGCGACGCGGCACGCAGTGTTCGCGTCGTAGGCGGCGAGATCGCCGACCGCGACCTGGTCGGCATGTACCTCGACGAGATCGCGCGTACGCCACTGCTCGATGCCGCCAAGGAAGTCGAGCTGTCCCAGATCATCGAGGCGGGTGTGTTCGCGCGGCAGATCCTCGACGGTGAGGAGGAGGCCAAGGCGGATGCCACCCGCGAGGAGCTGGAGGCGCTGGTCGCCGACGCCGAGCGGGCGAAGGACATCTTCATCCGCTCGAACCTCCGACTGGTCGTGGCCGTCGCCCGGCGCTACCCGCGCAGCGGCCTGCCCCTCCTCGACCTGATCCAGGAGGGCAACGCGGGTCTGGTCCGCGCCGTCGAGAAGTTCGACTACCGCAAGGGCTTCAAGTTCTCGACGTACGCGACGTGGTGGATCCGCCAGGCCATCACCCGCTCCATCGCCGACCAGTCGCGCACGATCCGCCTCCCCGTCCACCTGGTCGAGGAGCTGGGCCGGATCCGGCGCGTACAGCGCGAGTTCAACCGTGAGAACGGGCGGGAGCCGGAGCACGCGGAGATCGCCGCCGAGCTCGGTTCGACGCCGGAGCGCGTGGGCGACGTCCTGGACTGGGCCCGCGACCCGGTCTCGCTGAACATGGCGGTGGACGACGAGGGCGAGACCCAGTTCGGCGACCTGCTGGAGGACACCTCCGCCGTGTCGCCCGAGCAGTCGGTCCTCACCCTGCTGCGCAGCGAGGAGCTGGACGACCTGATCGGCCGCCTCGACCAGCGCACGGCCTCCATCATCAAGATGCGGTACGGCATCGACGACGGCCGGGAGCGCACGCTCACGGAGGTCGGCAAGGAGCACGGCCTCACGCGCGAGCGCATCCGCCAGATCGAGAAGCACGCGCTGCTCGAACTGAAGAAGCTGGCCCGCGACACGGGGTTCGACGCGGCGGCGTAACGCTCGTACGGGCCGCCACGCGCGGACCGTGGGCCGCCACACGCGGACCGTACGGACACGCCCGCCACGTTGGCCACAAGTCGACCAGACATGGCCATGTAAAGCCGCTTCAACCTGCTGGGCTCTGGGCACAAGACTTCAGGGCCCAGGGTTCAGGGGTTCCACCCAGGGGCGTACACACGCGCCCCTCCCAGAACCGAGTCCCGACGCACTCCCCCCGCGCCGGGACTCTTCCGGAGCCGAGCTTCGGCGCCTTTCCCCCCCCCTTGGCGCCGAAGCTCGGCTCCATTTGTTGACGGCGGAGGCGCTGCTTCTTGTTGGCGGCGGGGGCGCTGGTTCCGGGCAGGTCGTTGGCGGGCCACCCCGAACCTGAACCCCGGGGTGACCCGGATGGCAGATTCTGCCACAGGGGCATAACCTGCCGTCCGTGACCGGTACCGAACGCGTGGCGCGCACCTCCGCCGGCCGATCGGCCCCGGCTTCTGCCTCCTCGGATCGCGCGGCCGGCGCGGGTTCTTCGCTGACCGAGCGGCGCAAGGCGGCCACCCGGATGGAGATCGCCCGGGCCGCGGCGGAGCTCTTCATGCGCCATGGTCTGCGGGGCACCCGTGCCGAGGACATCGCCCGAGCGGCCGGGGTCGCGCCCCGCACCTTCTACCGGTACTTCGCGAGCAAGGAGGAGGCCCTCGGCCCCCTCTTCACCGCGGGCGTCCAGAAGTGGGCCGAGGCGGTCCGCGACGCCCCGGCCGAGCTGACGGTTCCCGAGGCGCTCCGCCACGCGATCGTCTCCACCTTGACCCCGGGCGTCGGTGTCCGACACGAGTCCCTGGACTGGGCCCGCGCCCTCCTCCGCCTGGCCGAGGACAATCCGGCCCTGCTGAGGGTGTGGGGCGAGGCGTGCCAGACGGCGGAGCGGACGTTGGCGGGGGTGCTGGCGGCGAGGGGTGCGGCGGCCGCTGAGCAGTCGGATGCCGTTTCCTCCGAGCCTGCCCCCGGGCTCCGCCTCAGCGCCGCCGTGGCCGGCGCGGCCGTCCGCGTCGCGGTGGAGGCCTGGGCGGCCGGGGACGACGCGGCGGACGGACCGAACGGCCCCGCCGCGCTCGCGCTGCGCAACCTCGGGGCCCTTCGCGACTTTCCCTGGGGCGCCGAACTTCCCTCGGGCGACGGCTGATCGGTGGGTCCGAGGGTCAAGTACGGGACGGCGTGCTGAGGTTGGAGTCTCCCGGGCCGCCTCCGGCCCGGGTCTGACGGGGTCGGCGGCCACGGAGCCGCCCCCGGGCTCGCGTCAGGCGGTCCGCCATCTCCCGTACATAGCCGACCAGTTCGTGCGGCGGCTCCCGGGCGACGGCTGATCGGCGGGCCCGAGGGTCAAGTACGGGATGGCGTGCTGAGGTTGGAGTGTCCCGAGCCGTCCCCGGGCCCGCGTCTGGCGGGGCTGGAGTCTCCGGAGCCGTCCCCGGGCCCGTGTCTGGCGGGGTCGGCGTCCCCCGAGCCGCCTCCGGCTCGCGTCAGGCGTTCTCCCAACTCCCGTACGTAGCCGACCAGTTCGGGCCGCTCCCGGGCGACGGCTGATCGGCTGCCCGAGGGTCAAGTACGGGACGGTGCGCTGAGGTTGGAGTCTCCTGAGCCGCGTCCGGGCCCGCGTCTGGCGGGGTTGGAGTCTCCGGAGCCGTCCCCGGGCCCGCGTCTGGCGGGGTCGGCGTCCCCCGAGCCGCCTCCGGCCCGCGTCAGGCGGTCCCCCAACTTCCGTACGTAGCCGACCAGTTCCGGCGGCTCCCGGACGGCGAACTCGCAGTCGACCATCGCGATCCGCACCGCCAGCCACTCCACGGAGTCGCCCGCGGAGGAACGCAGCCGGCAGCTGTGGTCGTCGATCGGCTCGGGTACGCCGAGCCAGGCGGGCAGGCGCGCCGCGACGAACGCGGCGGGTGCGGCGAAGGTGACCTCGAACTCGTACGTCTGCTGCCGCCGGAACATCGACTGCCGCAGAAACTCCGCCGCACTCCCCGTCGGCAGCTCGCGCGGCGTGAACCGCGCCCCGGTCGCGAAGGGCTCGGCGACCCGGTCGACACGGAACGTACGCCAGTCCTCGCGATCGAGGTCGTACGCGACGAGGTACCAGCGGCGGCCGGTGGAGACGAGCCGGTACGGCTCGGTCAGCCGCCGCGACGGTGTCCCGTCCCCGGAGCGGTAGGCGAACCGCAGCCGCTCCTGCCCCGCGATGCTCGACGCCATCACGGTCAGTGTCTCAGGCGCGATACTCGCCCCGTCTCCGCTGGTCAGCGGGGTGGTGGCGGCCTGCAGCGTGGACACGCGGTGCCGCAGCCGGGACGGCAGCACCTGTTCCAGCTTGGCGAGGGCCCGTACGGAGGCCTCGTCCACGCCCTCGACGGCGTGCCCGGCACCGGCCCGCAGGCCCACCGCGATCGCCACGGCCTCCTCGTCGTCGAGCACCAGCGGCGGCATCGCCTTCCCCGCCACCAGCCGGTACCCGCCGTCGGCCCCCTTGGTCGCCTGCACCGGATAGCCCAGCTCGCGGAGCCGGTCGATGTCCCGCCGGACGGTACGACGGGACACCCCGAGCCGCTCGGAGAGCTCACCGCCGGGCCATTCGCGGGGCGTCTGGAGGAGGGAGAGGAGCTGGAGAAGCCGGGCCGGCGTATCCGTTGTCATGAGTTCGAGGATGCCGCACCACTAGGACACAATCTGACCTAATGGGCCCGTAGCTTCGAGACATGACCTCCACCGAGACCACTCTCAACAGCCCGGCCGATGTGGCCGACAGCCCGGCCGACCGGCGGCGCTGGTTCGCCCTCGCCATCGTGATGACCGCGGCCTTCATGGACCTGGTCGACGTCACGATCGTCAACATCGCGATCCCGTCGATCCAGCAGGACGCGGGCGCCTCGTTCAGCCAGATCCAGTGGATCACAGCGGGCTACGCGCTGGCCTTCGCCGCCGGGCTCATCACCGGTGGGCGGCTCGGCGACATCCACGGCCGCAAGAGGCTCTTCCTCCTCGGCATAGGCGGCTTCACGATCGCCTCGGCACTGTGCGGCTTCGCCGCGAACCCGGAGATGCTCGTCGCCTCGCGCATCCTGCAGGGCGGAATGGCCGCGATGATGGTGCCGCAGGTGCTGTCGATCGTGCACGCCACTTTCCCGGCGCACGAGCGGGGCAAGGTCTTCGGCCTCTTCGGCGCGATCGTCGGCCTGGGCGCGGTCTCCGGTCCGCTCCTCGGCGCGCTGCTCACCGAGTGGAATCTGTTCGGCCTGGAGTGGCGGCCGATCTTCCTCATCAACCTGCCGGTGGGGGTGGCCGCGCTGATCCTGGGCCGCCGGTTCATCAGCGAGTCCAAGGCCCCGCAGGCGCTGAAGCTCGACCTTGTCGGCGTCGCCCTGGTCACCCTCGGAATGCTGATGCTGATCTACCCGCTGACCCGCGGCCGTGAGCTGGGCTGGCCGCTGTGGGGGTACGTGTCGATGGCCGGCGCCCTTGCCGTCTTCGCGGCGCTGGTCGCATACGAGAAGCGGAAGACGCGGATCGACGGTTCCCCTCTCGTCGAACTCTCCCTGTTCAAGGTGAAGAGCTTCGCGGCGGGCATCGCCGTACAGACCGTCTTCGGGGTCGCCCTCGGGATCTTCTTCCTGGTCTGGACGCTGTACATGCAGAAGGGGCTCGGCTGGAGCCCGCTGCGGGCGGGGCTGACCGGAGTGCCGTTCTCGATCGCCGTGTCGGCGGCGGCGGGCATGTCGGTGCAGCTGCTGGTGCCGCGCTTCGGGCGCAAGGTGCTGCAGGCGGGCGCCCTGATCATGGCGGTCGGCGTGCTGCTCTACATCTGGGAGTCCGACCGGTACGGGATGTCCATCGCCTCCTGGCAGATGGCGCTTCCGCTGGTGGTCATGGGCGCGGGCATGGGATTCATCGTGGCCCCGCTGACGGACGCGGTGCTGTCGGAGGTCCCGCGCGAGCACTCCGGTTCGGCGTCCGGACTCATCAACACCGTGCAGCAGATGGGCAACGCGCTGGGGCTCGGGCTGGTGTCGGTCCTCTTCTTCGGCGAGATCGGCGACCGGCTGACCCCGGCCCAGGTGGGCCCCGCCTTCGTCAACGCCTTCCAGTACGCACTGGGCTGGGTCGCGGCGGTGATGGCGGTCATCTTCCTGCTGATGTTCGCCCTGCCGAAGAAGCAGGCGCAGCATGTGGAAGGAGCTTCCGAGGTGGTCGAGGTGGAGAAGGAGCCGGCGCTGGTTGGGTGAGCGACGGCTGAAGGGGCCCGGCACCTCAGGTGCCGGGCCCCTCTTTGGGTTACCGACCAGGCCCGGAAGCTTCGGGTTACCGACCTGGCCCTGACGCTTCGGGTTACCGACCTGGCCCTGCAGTTTGGGTTACCGACCTGGCCCCGAAGTCCGTTCATGCCCGAATCACGCCCGAACCTGTTTACTTTCCAGAAATCCAGGCGTAGCCTCCGAGTGAAACCACAGGTTCGGGCATTGAATCGGAGGTGAACGGACATGTACGCACCGGAGCGGCAGCAGGAGATCCTCCGGCTCGCCCGTGACGGCGGCCGGGTGGACGTCCTCTCCCTGGCCGAGGAGTTCCAGGTCACCGCGGAGACCATCCGCCGGGACCTGAAGACCCTGGACCGCGCGGGTCTCGTACGCCGTGTGCACGGTGGTGCGATTCCCGCCGGGCGCCTGGACTTCGAGCCCGACCTCGCCGAGCGCGAGTCCACCGCGGCCGACCTGAAGGACCGTATCGCCCAGGCCGCGGTCGCCGAACTGCCCACCGACGGCACGGTGATCCTGGACGCCGGATCGACGGTCGCCCGGCTCGCCGGAGCACTCCCGCTGGAGGCGACGCTCACCGTCGTCACCCACAGCCTGCCGATCGCGGCCCGCCTCGCGGACCACCCCGGCATCCAACTCCATCTCGTCGGGGGGCGCGTACGGCACCGTACGCGCGCCGCCGTGGACGCCTGGGCGCTGCGCGCCTACAGCGAGATCCGTGCCGATGTTCTCTTCATCGCCGCCAACGGCTTCTCCGCCGACTACGGACTGACCACCCCCGACCTCGCCGAGGCCGCCGTCAAGCGCGCGACCATGCGTGCCGCGCGCCGCGTGGTGCTGCTCGCCGACTCCTCCAAGAGCGGCCAGGAGCACTTCGCCCGCTTCGGCGACCTGAGCGATGTGGATCTGCTGATCACCGACCGGGGGCTGAGCCCCGAAGACGCCGCCGCCATCGAGCGCGGTGGCACCGAAGTGCTGTGTGTATAGAGCGGCGAGCGGCGCGAAAGTGCCGTGTCGTCACAGCGGCGCGAAAGTGCCGTGTGTTGAGAAACGAGTGCGCATGATCCTCACCGTCACCCCCAACCCGTCCCTGGACCGTACGTACGAGGTCCCGTCGCTCGACCGCGGCGAGGTCATCCGGGCCACCGGCGAGCGCATGGACCCGGGCGGCAAGGGCGTGAACGTCTCGCGCGCGGTCGCGGCCGCCGGGCAGCGCACGGTTGCCGTGCTGCCCCTGGGTGGTGCGCCCGGCGCACTCGTCGCCGACCTGCTCGACGCGCAGGGCATCGAGGTCGCGCCGGTCCCGGTCGCCGGAGCCACCCGCTCGAACATCTCGGTCGCCGAACCCGACGGCACCCTGACGAAGATCAACGCCCCCGGCCCCGAACTCTCCGCCGCCGAGGCCGAACTCCTCCTGGAGACCGTCCGGCAGCAGTACCGCGCCGGCGACATCACCTGGATCACCTGCTGCGGCAGCCTGCCGCGCGGGCTCGGACCGTCCTGGTACGCCGACCTCGTGGCCCGCGCACACGCGGCGGGCGCCCGGATCGCGCTGGACACCTCCGGTCCGGCACTGCTCGCGGCGCTGCGCGAGCGGCCAGACGTGGTCAAGCCCAACGCCGAGGAGCTCGCGGAAGCCGTCGGGCGCCCCCTCGCCACGGTGGGCGACGCGGTGAAGGCGGCCGAGGAATTGCGCGAGCTGGGCGCGGGCGCCGTGCTCGCGAGCCTGGGCGCGGACGGGCAGTTGCTCGTCGACGCCGCGGGCACCTGGTTCGGCAGCGCGCGGGTGGATGCCGTACGCAGCAACGTGGGCGCCGGCGACTCCTCGCTCGCCGGCTTCCTGATCGCCGGCGGCACCGGCCCCGAGGCGCTCGCCTCCGCCGTCGCCCATGGCGCCGCGGCCGTCCAACTCCCCGGCAGCGTGATGCCGGGCCCGGCCGACCTCGACCCCTCCGCCGTGACCGTCACGTCGGAGGTCCCGGTGGATCTCGCACTGACGGAGCCCGTGTCATGAGCACCGGATCACTTTCCTACCGCGGGCGTGGCGCACTGCGCTACGACGAGCGTGGCGCGCTGCGCTACGGCGGCCGCGGCGCATTGCGCCACGGCGTGTGGGGCTCACCGCGGTTCGGCGAGCATGGCTCACTGCGCGTGGGTGGGCATGGCTCACTGTGCGACGGTGGGCATGGCTCACCGCGCTTCGGTGGGCACGGCGCACTCCGCGGCGGCGGGCACGGCGCACTGTGCGACGGTGGGCACAGCTCACTCCGCGGCGGCGCGTGCGGCTCACCTCGCCGTGGTGCTCGCGGATCGCTTCGCTACGGCGCGCGAGCCGCGTACGCCGCATCGCGTACGGGGCTTGTGAGCCCGGGGGCGCTCCCGTCCCGTACGCCCCCTGAACCGGCCCTGAAGCGGTGGGGTCTCCCCTTCCCCGCCGCAGCCATGCGGAGGTGGGATCCCCCCGGTCCCGCCCCCGAGGAGAGGCGGGGTTTCCCCGGCCCCGCCTCTTCCACTCACCTCACCACCCGTCCCACCCCTGCGACCCCTGCCCCCTCTGAGCGCAACACCCCTGTCCCCACCCCCGCCCACCACTCCCCCCGGGCGATACGCGTGCGAAGGAGCCCGCGATGAGCGAGATGATCACCGCGGACCTGGTCGACCTCGACCTGTCCGCCGATACGAAGGAAGCGGCGGCGCGCGCCCTCGCCGAGCGCATGGTCGCCAAGGGTCGGGTCACCGACCTCGACGGCTTCCTCGCCGACGTGGCCGCCCGCGAGGCCCAGATGCCGACCGGCCTGGACGGCGGCATCGGCATCCCGCACTGCCGAAGCGAACACGTCACCGAGCCGACGCTCGCCTTCGGACGCAGCGCGGCAGGGATCGACTTCGGCGCCCCGGACGGGCCCGCCGACCTGATCTTCCTGATCGCCGCCCCGGCCGGCGCGGACGACGCCCACCTCACGATCCTGTCGTCCCTCGCCCGCCAGCTGATGAACGACGAGTTCACCTCCGCGCTGCGGGCCGTGGACGACACGGCGGCCGCGGCAGCGCTCATCCGCGGCGACGAGCCCCTGGCGCCCGCAGGCGCCCCCGAGAACGCCGCGGCGGCGTCGAATGCGGCGGCCTCCGCCGACGCCGCCGCGGACGGCACGGCCCCGGTGCCGGGTGCGACCGTCGAGGACGGACCCGCCCCGGCGCCGGGCGCCACCGACGGCGCCAAGCCGTTCCGTATCGTCGCCGTCACCTCCTGCCCCACCGGCATCGCCCACACCTACATGGCGGCCGAGTCGCTGGAGAACGCGGGCCGCGAGGCCGGCATCGAGGTGGTCGTCGAGACGCAGGGCTCGGCCGGTTTCACCCGGCTCGACCCGGCGGTCATCGCCGCCGCGGACGGCGTCATCTTCGCCCACGACGTGCCTGTACGGGACAAGGACCGCTTCGCCGGGAAGCCGACGGTCGACGTCGGTGTGAAGGCGGGCATCAACAAGCCCGCCGAGCTGATCGCCGAGGTGCGGGACAAGGCCGCACGCGGCGAGGTGACCGCGGGCTCCGCGCCCGGCACGCCGGTGGAGCGCGCCGGTGCGTCCGGCGAGGGCTACGGCACCAAGCTCCGCAAGTGGCTGATGTCCGGCGTGAGTTACATGGTCCCCTTCGTCGCGGCGGGCGGTCTGCTGATCGCCCTCGGCTTCGCGATCGGCGGCTACAAGATCAACAAGGCGCCGTCGGTCATGGACCACTTCCTGTGGACCCAGGCGGACAGCTGGGGCGCGCTGTTCTTCCAGATCGGCGTCGTCTCCTTCGGCTTCCTCGTCCCGGTCCTGGCCGGCTACATCGCCTACGGCATGGCGGACCGGCCAGGTCTCGTGCCCGGCTTCGTCGGCGGCGCGATCTCCCTCACCATCAACGCGGGCTTCCTCGGCGGTCTGGCCGCCGGTCTCATCGCCGGTGGTGTGGTGATCGGGATCCAGAAGGTCAAGATCCCGGCGGCCTTGCGCGGCATCATGCCGGTGGTGGTGATCCCACTGATCTCCGCGGCGATCGTCGGGTTCCTGATGTTCGTGGTGATCGGCAAGCCCATCGCCTCCGCCCAGAAGGGCATGACCGACTGGCTGAACGGCCTCACCGGCACGAACGCCATCCTGCTCGGCATGCTGCTCGGCCTGATGATGTGCTTCGACCTCGGCGGCCCGGTCAACAAGGTCGCGTACACCTTCGCCACCGCCGGTATCGCGGTCGCGAGCCCCAGCGACTCGGCCATGAAGATCATGGCGGCCGTGATGGCGGCGGGCATGGTTCCGCCCCTGGCCATGGCCCTGGCGACGACCGTGCGCGGCAAGCTCTTCACGCAGACCGAGCGCGAGAACGGCAAGGCGGCCTGGGTGCTGGGTGCCTCCTTCATCTCGGAGGGCGCGATCCCGTTCGCGGCTGCCGACCCGCTGCGCGTCATCCCCTCCTCCATGGTGGGCGGTGCGGTCACCGGCGCCCTGTCGATGGCCTTCGGTGCCACGCTGCGCGCCCCGCACGGCGGCATCTTCGTGGTCCCGCTGATCGGCAACCCGTTCCTCTACCTGATCGCCATCGCGGCCGGTGTCTGTGTCACCGCCGCCCTGGTGGTCGTCCTCAAGGGCATGCGGAAGCCGGCCGCGGCGGGCGCCGCCACGGAGGTCGCGGACGCCGCGATATCGGCCCAGGCCGGGTCGAAGGAGCCGGTCGCGGCCTGAACGGCCAACTGCCTGCCCCTGTAGAGCGCCTGCGCCTGCCCCTTTAGGGCTCCAGTGAGGTGTTCACCGCATCTGCGAGATACATCACGGTCCGGGACTAAAGTCCCGGACCGTGGTGTCTACTGGGGCCTATGCCTGAGCATGTGTCGACCTTCCAGCTGATAGGCGTACCCGCCCTCGCCCTGGTGACCGCCGTCTGCATCGTCGGCCTGGGACGCCTCCGGCGTCAGCGCCGGTTCGAGGCCGCTGTGCGGCGCCACCGCGACACGCTCCGGGCCATGCCCGACCAGCGCCCTTCCGGCCCCGTCGCCGAGTCCGTCGAGCTCACCCCCGAGGAACACGCCGCCTTCACGGGCCTGGTACGTCGGTTCGGCAACGACAGCCGCCCGTAACCATCCCGTACGCGGGCGGGCGCAAAGCCACTTGGGGCCAAGTCACGCCGCGCGCCAAGCCGCGTGCGTGGACGGCAGGCAAGCCGCGCGGCGCGCCAAGCCACGTGCGTGGAGGTCGGCCAAGTCGCGCGGCGCGCCAAGCCACGTGCGTGGACGGCAGCGGCAAGTCGCCGGCGCGGGCGTCAGCCGAGGCGTGCGGCCCGGCGCTCCATCGCGTCCCGTGCCGCGTCCTCCGTCGCGTACACCTCGCACATGTGCCGTCGGTCCGGCGTCGCCGTGTGCTCGACCTCCCACAGGGAGATCTCCCGCCCGTCGCGCAGCAGGAACGCGTGCTCGTAGAGCGAGAAGCACAGCCCCGCCTGGCCGGCCCGGCAGGGGCGCCCGAAGGCCTGGGTGATCTGATGCGCGAACGCCTCACGCAACAGCAGCGTCGTGACGTCGGCCCCCGGCCGGTCCGGGTTCTCCGCCCGCCGCAGCAGCCGGCGCGCATGGTCCGCGGAGTCGTCGGGCACATACTCCCCCAAGCTCTCGACTCCGCTCGACCAGGAGGGACCCCCACGCCGCGGCTCGGGGATCGGTGACAGCTGTACGAACACGGGCAGTTCGAAGTCCGGCGCGTCCGCCGGCAGCGGGAGCCGGGCGGTGGCGGCGCGCAGCTCCTCCTCGTCGACGTACACCTCGTGCTGCGGTTCTCTGCCGGGTGCCGTGTTGTGCACGAGCTCCCACAGCGTGACCGCCGAGCCGTCGGCGAGCAGCCAGGTGTGACGGTACGTCTCCCGGTGCAGCCCCGCGCTGTGGTGCGCGGAGTGCAGCGAACTGTCGTGCGCCAGCGCGCAGTCGAGCCGCCTTATCGTCTCGTCGGGCAGCTCGAAGGAGTTCAGGGCGCGACCGAGGAGTCGCGCGAGATGCTCCTCCGGAGACTCGGGCGACTCGGGTGGTTCGTACGCTGCTGTCTCGTACGGAACGCTCAAGGTTTCTCCCGGCGTTGCTGCATGTCACCTTGTGGGTGCATACCGTAGCCCCTCGGTCGGACATCATGTCCGCGAACCGAGAAAACGTACGGACGGAAAACGGGCGGGCCGCGCGGCAAGTTCCCACGCGGCCCAGCCGGGCGTCAAAAGGCCCTCGTCAGACGGCACTTCCCGCGGTCCACGCGCTCCACGACATGTTCCAGCCGTTGAGCCCGTTGTCCGGGGAGACCGTCTTGTCGGGCGAGTTCTTGACCGTCACGACGTCCCCGATGAGCGAGTTGTCGTAGAACCACTTGGCGGTCGTGTCCCCCTGGGCGCCCTGCACGTCCGCCAGTCCCACGCAGCCGTGGCTGGTGCCCTGTCGGCCGAAGGGCGGATTCCCGCGGTTGTACCAGTAGTTGCCGTGGATGAACGTCCCCGACGACGTCAGCCGCATCGCGTGCGGGACATCCGAGATGTCGTACTCGCCGCCGTAACCGACCGTCGAGCCGTTCATCCGCGTCTGGACGAACTTCTCCGAGATCACCATCTGCCCGTTGTACGTGGTGTGCTCCGGGCTGCCCGCCGAGATCGGGACCGTCTTGAGGGTCTTGCCGTCGCGCACCACCGTCATGGTCTGCGTGTTGACGTCGACCGTGGAGACCTGGGAGCGGCCGATGGTGAAGGTGACCGTCTTCTTCTGCACCCCGTAGACGCCGTTCGCGCCCTGGACGCCGTCCAGGTCGATCTTCATCGTGACCTTGGACCCGGCCTTCCAGTACTCCTCGGGCCGGAAGTCGAGCCGCTGCGCCCCGAACCAGTGCCCCACCACCTGCTGCCCGCTGCTGGAGCTGACCGTGATGTGCGACTGCACGGCCTTCTTGTTGCTGATCACCTTGTCGAAGTTGAAGGAGACCGGCATGCCGACACCGACGGTGGTGCCGTTGTCGGGCGTGTACGTACCGATGAAGCTGTCGCTCGAAGACACCGTCGTGAAGATGGAGTTGGCCGCGGAGGTCCGCCCCTTCGCGTCCTTCGCGGTGACCGAGATCTGATACTTCGTCCCCCGCTCCAACTGCTCCTTCGGTTTCCAGGCACTGCCGTTCGCGGTTATCGCCCCGGGTACGGCCGTCCCGGTCCCGGCCACCGTCATCTTCACGTCGGTCAGCTTGCCGTCGCTGACCTTCACCCCGGTCGCGTTGATCGACGCGCCCGTCGAACCGTCCTTCGCCGAGATGACGATCTTCGCCGTGGATGTCTTGGTCGCGTTCTTGCCGTCCTTGCCGCTCTTGCTGTCGGCGTTGGCGTTGCCGCCGCAGGCAGTGAGGGTGAGGGCGCCGACCATCAGGGCGGCACAGGCCCCCAGTGCGCGCCGCGCTGTCATGTCCGGCGTTGTCACGGGTTGCTCCCCATTCTCGTGATGTGCGTGATCCGCTCCAGTGCGTGAAGAAAGAGCGAGCCGCGCCGCGAGGGGTTCCCACACCCCACGCCAAACGCCATCACGTGACAGAACCGGGACAATCTCCCAACTGACGCCCCCCTGAAACCCCTCGTACGACGGCCACACCCCACCCCGCCCCGCGAGCTTCTGCGCCTGCGGACGCGTCAGATCGGCGTCGGTGGCGAGAACGGGGAGCGCGGCGTGCGAAGGGGAGCGTGGTGTCGAAGGGGAGCGTGGTGTTCAACGCGGCGGGGCGTTCTTCGCCCGTTGGCACGCACGGCTCCCTTCCTAAGCGGTCCCCGCCCCCTCCCGGACGACCATCTGTGCCGTCAGCGTCACCCCGACCGCCACCGCCAGGGCCGAGACGATGCCCGCCGCGAGTACGGCCCAGTCGCCCAGGAAGGTGCACAGGATGACCAGCAGTGCGGTGGTCGGCAGGATGAGCTGTTGGGCGATGCCCACCTTGAAGTGGCGGGAGTGCAGCACCCATACGGTGAGGAGGTAGAGCGCCGTCGGCAGTGTCACCGCGGCGGACGCGGCCAGCGTCGAGATGTGTGCCTTGCCGACCGCCTGCTCGACCGCGACCTCCAGACCCGCCCCGATGGCGGCCGCCGACGCGAAGATCAGGTAGTGGCCGTATCCCCACAGGAACGCCTGCGCGCTGGACCGCAAATGGCCATGGATCGGCACCACGAAGTAGATCCACCACGCGGAGAAGACGATCAGCAGCCCGCCCGCGGCGATCGGCAGCAGGTCGCCCAGTGCGTCGTTCTCGTCCACCCCCGACTTCACGGCGACCGTGGCCGCGGCGATCGTCTCGCCCAGCACGATGATGGTGAACAGGCCGTATCGCTCGGAGATGTGGTGCGGGTGCCAGGACGTGGTGAGGGCCTTCTCCGCGTACACCGGCACGCACAACTCGGCGATCGCCATGACCAGGAACACCCAGGGGCGGCCGGACTCCGGCAGGAACAGCAGCCCCAGCCAGCCGATCTGACACAGCAGCACACCGCCCGCGTACCGCAGCGCCATCGTTCGCTCCGCCCCCTCGGCGGACCGTGCCACCCGCAGCCACTGCGCGATCAACGCGAACCGCATGATCGCGTAGCCGAGAACGACGATGAGGAAGTCGTGGTCCTCGAACGCCCGTGACACCCCGGCCGCGAGCACCAGGACGCCGGCGATCTGCACCAGCGTGACGACCCGGTAGAGCGCGTCGTCGTTGTCGTACGCCGAGGCGAACCAGCTGAAGTTCATCCAGGCCCACCAGATCGCGAAGAAGACCATCGCGTAATTGAGGATGCCCTCGCCCGCGTGCCCCTCCGCCACGGCGTGCACCAACTGAGCGCCCGCCTGGGCGATGGCCACGACGAAACACAGGTCGAAGAAGAGCTCCAGCGGCGTGGCGACCCGGTGCGCCTCGTCGCGGCCACGGGCGGTCATTCTGCGCAGCGGTCCACGGCCGCTGGGCCGTGGCGTCGGAGCCGATTCGGAAGTGGAACTGGACGTCATACGGCCAAGCACAGCAGAAAAGTCCCGGGAACTCTTCCTGTGGCCGTTCGACGGCTGCCACACCGCTCTCCGCGCCGTCCGCCGACGGTTCCGCGCTTGCCCGGGCGCCGAGGCCTCGGGCAGAGCCGGAGGGGGCCACCACCCCCTCGGCGTACCCTGGACGCATGAGTGCCGCCCCCGCCCCCGAACCGCGTGCCGCGACTTCCCGGGCCGTACCCCAGGACACCCGGAAGTCCGCTCTGGTCTTCGACGACCCGCTGAGCCAGCAGTCCTCGGACGACACGGACCACGGGTGGGGCGAGCGGGCCGACAGCACCGGCGACAGCGCGGCCGACCTGAAGCGCTTCCTCGACGAGAAGCCACCCCACCACATCTGAGCCCGGCCGCGGAGATTCTCGGCCCGGGCCCGGAGCCGCGCCGTCAGTCCTGGCCGTGCCCCGAACCGCGCTGGGCCACGAGGGCGTCGCGGATCTCCTTCAGCACTTCCAGCTCGGACACCTCGATGACCTCCTGCGCGCCCTCCTTCGCCTTCCGGCGGGCCTCCATCCGTGCCAGGTACTTGGCCATCGGCAGGACCATCAGGAAGTAGACGACGGCCGCGGTGATCACAAAGCTGAGCGTCGCGCCCAGCACCGAGCCCCACATGATCCGGATGCCCGTCGCGTTGTCCCCACTGCCGGCGCACGGGCTCTTGAGGCAGGAGCTGTAGCTGTCGAGGTTCTGCGTGCCTATCGCGCCCACCAGCGGGTTGATGACGCCCTTCACCACTGAGTTGACGATGTTGGTGAAGGCCGCGCCGATGACCACCGCGACGGCCAGATCGACGACGTTGCCACGCATCAGGAAGGCCTTGAAGCCCTCCCAGACGCTGGATTGCTTCTTCTCGCTCACCAAGGGGCCCCTCTGCACAAGTTGCGGAACAAACAGCTCCGCAACCTACGGCAGGGCGCGCCGACCCTGTCCGGTTCGGCAGATCCAGCGACGGACTTGACACCAATTCGTCACTCAGCACAGCGTCACCGCCAGCCGTGCGGTGGTGCTCGCGCCGGCCAGCCGCGCCGCCGTCGCCCGCGGGACGGAGAGGACGACCAGCGCTCCGGTATCGGTGGCGCCGACGTCCGGCACCTCGGTGACGCGCGCTCCGGCCGCGACCACCCGTGCCTCGCCGCCGCTGTCCGCCGCGACGACGTCGACCCGGTCGCCCGGCCGTAACAGCCGCACCGTGGCGCCGTCGGAGATCCGCACCGGCGCCGTCACCGTCTCGACCGCGTGCCGCTCGCGTGTGGGAGAGGAGGCGGTGGCGGAGGCGGCCGCCGGATGCCCGCGCGTCCGCTCGGCGTCCCGGGGACCCGCCGCCACGAGGGCTGCCGCCGTGACCGCGAGCCCCGCGGCCACGGCCCGCCGCCGGTGCCGGGCGAGGCGCCGCAGCTGATATCGCCCGCCGCGCACGCGCACAGGAGCGAAGTGCGGCACCTCGCAGGTCGGAGGCGCGTCCGCGCCGGGCGGGCGCATGGGATCCGTGCTTGGCGGGCGCGTGAGATCCGCGCCGAGCGGGCGCATGAGAGGGGAGAGCTGTGCCATGGAGACCACCACCTGCGACGAGAGATCGGCTTGCGATCCCACGATGAGGCTTCGCGGCGAAGCCCGTCGGAGCCCGTGGACCACCGACGGGTTGTGGACAACTCCCTCACCCGAACGGGAAGTTCCGCACTCCGGTGCGTCCCGCTACGGCAGCACGAACCCCGGATCCATCCCACCCAGCGCCGTCGTGCACAGACAGTCCCGCGTCTCGTTCGCCGGCAGCCCCGCGACCGCGTCGAACAACACGCTCCGCAGCCGGTCCACATTGGCGGCGAACACCTTCAGCACCTCGTCGTGCGAGACGCCCTCGCCGGTCTCGGCGCCCGCGTCGAGGTCGGTGACGAGGGTCATGGACGTATAGCAGAGCTCCAGTTCGCGGGCGAGCGCGGCCTCGGGGTGGCCGGTCATGCCCACCACCGACCAGCCCTGCGCCTGGTGCCACAGCGATTCGGCGCGGGTGGAGAACCGCGGTCCCTCGATCACCACGAGCGCGCCGCCGTCCACCGGCTCCCAGTCCCGCCCGCGTGCCGCTTCCAGGGCGACCTTGCGCCCGACGGGGCAGTACGGGTCGGCCAGCGACACGTGCACCACGTTCGGCACCGTGCCGTCCGGCAGCGGAATCCCGTCGAAGTACGTCTGCGTCCGCGACTTCGTACGGTCCACCACCTGGTCCGGCACGAGCAGCGTTCCCGGCCCGTACTCCGGCCGCAGTCCGCCCACCGCGCAGGGCCCGAGGATCTGGCGTGCGCCGACGGAGCGCAGTGCCCACAGGTTGGCCCGGTAGTTGATGCGGTGCGGCGGCAGATGGTGGCCGCGGCCGTGGCGGGGGAGGAAGGCGACCCGCCGCCCGGCGATCTCGCCGAGGAACAGGGAGTCGCTGGGCGCTCCGTAGGGGGTGTCCACCTGTATCTCGGTGACGTCGTCGAGGAAGGAGTAGAAGCCCGAGCCGCCGATGACCCCGATCTCGGCCCCGGCCGTCGTCCGTTCCCCGTCCGGGCTCTGTGCATTCTCCGTGTTCGCCATGGACCGCACCCTAGCCGGGTCGGGGAACGCCGAAGACCCTGCCGTCGTGCGACGACAGGGTCCGGTAAGAACTGGTCCTACGGAGCGTTACGCGGCGGAGCTGCCGGCCGAACCCGTGCCTGACGCCTTCGAGTCCGAGGACGACGAGGTCGTCGACGAGGACGAAGAAGCGGTCGAGGACTTCGACGACGCCGGCGAGCTGCTCGACGAGGAGCCGCGGCTGTCGTTGCGGTAGAAGCCGGAGCCCTTGAAGACAATGCCGACGGCCGAGAACACCTTCTTCAGGCGGCCACCGCAGTTGGGGCACTCGGTCAGGGCGTCGTCGGTGAACTTCTGCACCGCTTCGAGACCCTCGCCGCACTCGGTGCACTGGTACTGGTAGGTCGGCACTTGTCTTCCTCCTGGCACTCTCACTCAATGAGTGCTAACGACGGTCCATACTGACGTATTCCGAGAGATCAGTCCACCGTCACCGGCACTCGGTGACCGACGCCACGTGCGACGGTGCGACTCGGGGCCCGCGTCGCCAGCCGTGACCGCAGGGCCACCAGGGTCGCCAGAGCCAGTCCCGTACCGGCCATCGGCACCAGGAAACCGGCGCCGTCCCAGAGGCGGTCCTCCAGCTGTCCGGCGACCGTGACGGCGGCCGCCTGGCCGAGCGCGACCGCGCCGGTCAGCCAGGTGAAGGCCTCGGTGCGGGCGGCCTGCGGGACCAGGCCCTCGACCAGGGTGTAGCCGGTGATCAGGGCCGGAGCGATGCACATGCCGACCAGCAGGCCGATCGCGGCGAGCACGGTCACCGAGTGGGCGGCCCACAGCCCGGAGGCGGCGAGCGCCAGGGCCGTGTAGCCGAGGACGAGCCGGTGCTGCGGGGCCACCTTCCAGGCGATGGCGCCGCAGACGATGCCGGAGAGCATGTTGCCCGCGGCGAAGATGCCGTACAGGACGCCGTTCAGACCGGGTTCGCCGATCGACTCGCTGAATGCGGCGAGGGAGACCTGCATGCCGCCGAAGACGGAGCCGATGCCCAGGAAGGTGACGATCAGCACGCGCACTCCGGGGACCCGCAAAGCGGAAGCGTGCTCCACGCGCGCGTGCCCGGCGGGAGCGACCGAGGGCTGGGTGCTCTTCTGCGCGGCGAAGAGGAGACCGCCGATCAGGGTGAGTGCGGCCTCGGTGAGCAGGCCCGCGGACGGGTCCACGGCCGTGCACAGCGCCGTGGCGAGCAGCGGGCCGAACACGAAGGTCAGCTCGTCGGTGACGGACTCGAAGGCCGCCGCGGTGGTCATCAGGGGCGAGCCCTGCAGCTTCACGCCCCAGCGGGCGCGCACCATGGGGCCGATCTGCGGCACCGAGGCACCGGTCGGCACGGCGGCGGCGAACAGCGCCCACAAGGGGGCGTCGGTCAGCGCGAGCGCCGTCAAGGACAGGCCCGACAGGGCGTGCGCCAGGACGCCGGGCAGCAGCACGGCCCGCTGACCGTGGCGGTCGGCCAGACGCCCCGTGAAGGGCGCGAACAGGGCCATGGAGACACCGGTGACGGCGGCGACGGCGCCGGCGGCTCCGTACGAGCCGGTGGTGTGCTGCACGAGCAGCACGATGGAGATGGTCAGCATCGCGAACGGCTGGCGCGCCGCGAAGCCGGGAAGCAGGAACGTCCAGGCGCCGCGGGTGCGCAGCAGCTGTCCATACCCAGGGCGGGAGGTGACCGTGGATGCCACGGCCCGTGCCTTTCTGCCGCCTGGTAGCGCGCCCGTGCGGGGGCGCCGAGAGCTGTCCTCTTGCGCGGAACTGCGGTAGATACCGGGCTGCCCACTGCCAGGGCGCCGCGGCCGCCGTGCGGTCGCGCCAGCTCTGCGTCAGGCAGAGTTGGTTCGATCAAGGTGTGCCTTCATCGTACAGGGACACAGACGCCGATGCCTGTGAAAACGAGCACCATGGCAGCGTTCGCCTGTGAATGCCCATCGCCCCTTAATGTCCCGTTTACTGTCCCGGTCCGTTGCCCGACATCCCCAGCCAGCTGGCCAGTTTGCCGCCCTGGCCCACTGCGCGGAGCCGCTTCTCGGCCGCGTCCCGGACCGGATCGGTGGCCACCACGAGCAGCTCGTCGCCGCGCCGCAGCACGGTCGTGGGCAGCGGCACGAAGGACTTCCCGTCGCGCACGACGAGCGTGACGGCGGCGCCCGCGGGCAGCCGCAGCTCGCCCACCTCGACTCCGTGCATGCGTGACCCCTCGGGGATCGCCACGGACAGCAGATGGCCGCGCAGCCGCTCCAGGGGCGCCGATTCGATGCCCAGGTCGGCGGCCTCCACGGGCTCGCCCAGGCGCAGTGTGCGGGCCAGCCAGGGCAGCGTGGGCCCTTGGACGAGGGTGTAGACGACGACCAGGACGAAGACGATGTTGAAGATCCGGCGGCTTTCCTCGATGCCGCTCACCATCGGGATCGTCGCCAGGATGATGGGCACGGCACCGCGCAGCCCCGCCCAGGACATCAGCGTCTGCTCCTGCCACGGGATGCGGAACGGCAGCAGGCTGACGACGACGCTCAGTGGCCGCGCCACCATGGTCAGCACCAGGCCGATGACGAGCGCCGGCCAGATGTCGTCGCCGATCTCGTGCGGGGTGACCAGCAGGCCGAGCAGGACGAACATGCCGATCTGGGCGATCCAGCCGAGTCCTTCGGCGAAACCGCGCGTGGCGGGCCAGTGCGGCAGTTTCGCGTTGCCGAGCAGCATCGAGGCGAGGTAGACGGCGAGGAAGCCGCTGCCGTGGGCGAGCGCCCCGGCCGCGTACGCCACGACCGCGATCGCCATCACGGCGATCGGGTAGAGGCCGGAGGCGGGCAGCGCCACGTGCCGCAGCCCGTACGCGCCGAGCCAGCCCACCGCGATGCCGATGGCGGCGCCGATGGCCAGCTCCAGGGCTATCTCGCCCAGCAGCGCGTACCAGTGCTCCACGGGGCCCGCTGTGGAGAACGCCACGACGAGGATGACCACCGGGGCGTCGTTGAAGCCCGACTCGGCCTCCAGAACGCCCGTCACGCGCGCGGGGAGGGGGATTTTCCGCAGTACCGAGAACACCGCCGCGGCGTCCGTCGAGGACACCACCGCCCCGATGATGAGCGCCTGCCGCCACTCCAGCCCGATCAGGTAGTGCGCGCCCGTGGCCGTGATGCCGACGCTCACCGCGACCCCGACCAGCGCCAGCGAGGAGGCGGCCGGAAGTGCCGGTCCGATCTCCTTCCACTTCGTGCCCAGACCACCCTCGGCCAGGATCACGACCAGGGCCGCGTACCCGATGACCTGGGTCAGCTCGGCATTGTTGAAGTGGATGTCGCCGATCCCGTCCTGGCCCATCGCGACGCCGATGCCCAGGTACACGAGCAGGCTGGGGAGCCCGCTGCGCGACGAGATCCGAACCGCTGCCACCGCGACGAGCAGGACGAGCGAGGACACGAGCAGGAGCTGGTTGAGGTGGTGGACAGACAGCGGCTGTTCCCTTCTCGCCGATCCGGGCACGGAATGCGAGTACGTCGATCCGAACACCGGGCGTGAGTACTCAGTCCAAGTACTTCGTTACCTTACCTAACTCTTGACGCTTTCTTGACACTCCAGTAGGCAAGATCGAACTCCCGTGCGCTCGGGTACCCGACTCCGCGTCAAGGCCGTGTGGGCCCTGCGCCTATGGTTGCTCCAGCACTCCAGGACCGCCTGCCGCTCGCGTTAGGACAGCAAGGACAGCGATGCCCCCCAACACCACCGCCTCTTCCGGCCAAAAGCCCGGCAAGTCCGGCAGGAAGAAGGGGCGCAAAGCCCGACTGTTCTTGATTGTCCTGGTCCTGGCCATCGTCGGAGGCGTCGCCTTCGGCGCGTACTGGAGCATCAGCACCGTGCGCGCCTCCTTCCCGCAGACCAAGGGCTCCATCACGCTCGACGGCCTGTCGGGACCCGTAGACGTGAAGCGCGACGGCTACGGCATCCCGCAGATCTACGCCTCGTCCGACGAGGACCTCTTCATGGCGCAGGGCTTCGTCCAGGCGCAGGACCGGTTCTACGAGATGGACGTGCGCCGCCACATGACCTCCGGCCGGCTGTCCGAGATGTTCGGCAAGAGCCAGGTCGAGAACGACGAGTTCCTGCGCACCCTGGGCTGGGACCGGGTCGCGAAGAAGGAGTACGACACCAAGCTGTCGGACTCCACGAAGAAGTACCTCCAGGCGTACGCCAAGGGAGTCAACGCCTATCTGAAGGGCAAGGACGGCAAAGACATCTCCCTGGAGTACGCGGCCCTTGGTTTCACCAACGACTACAAGCCCCAGGAGTGGACTCCGGTCGACTCGGTGGCCTGGCTCAAGGCGATGGCCTGGGACCTGCGCGGCAACATGCAGGAGGAGATCGACCGCTCCCTGATGACGAGCCGCCTCGGCCCGCAGCAGATCGCCCAGCTGTACCCGGACTACCCGTACAGCCGGAACAAGACCATCGTGCAGGAAGGCCAGTACGACAGCATCACCAAGTCGTACGTCCAGGGCAGCTCCACCACGTCCTCCTCGACGTCCACGGCGGGCACCGGGCTCACGGACAACGCCACGGCGCCCTCCGGCCTGCAGAGCCAGCTGTCGGGCCTCTACGACGTCCTCGACGACCTGCCCACGGCCGTCGGCGTGAGCGGCAACGGCATCGGTTCCAACTCCTGGGTGGTCGACGGCGAACACACCATCACCGGCAAGCCGCTGCTGGCCAACGACCCGCACCTGTCGCCCTCGCTGCCGTCGGTCTGGTACCAGATGGGCCTGCACTGCCGCAGCGTCTCCGCCAAGTGCCAGTACGACGTCTCCGGCTACACGTTCGCGGGCATGCCCGGCGTGATAATCGGCCACAACCAGGACATCGCCTGGGGCATGACCAACTCCGGGGTCGACGTCACCGACCTCTACCTGGAGAAGCTCACCGGCGACGGCTATCAGTACGACGGCAAGGTGGTCCCCTTCACGACCCGCAAGGAGACGATCAAGGTCGCGGGCGCCTCGCCCAAGAAGATCGTCGTCCGGGAGACCAACAACGGGCCACTGCTGTCCGACCGCGACGACGAGCTCGTCAAGGTCGGCAAGAAGGCCACCGTCGACACCGCGGCGCCCGACCGCGGCGACGGCTACGGCATCGCGCTGCGCTGGACCGCGCTGGACCCGGGCAACTCCATGGACGCCGTCTTCGAGATGGACAAGGCGTCGGACTGGGCCGGGTTCCGCAAGGCGTCCGCGTCCTTCGACGTGCCCTCCCAGAACCTGGTCTACGCCGACACCAAGGGCCACATCGGCTACACGCTGCCGGGGAAGATTCCGACGCGTGCCGAGGGGGATGATGGATCGCTTCCGGCGCCTGGGTGGGACTCCAAGTACCGGTGGACCGGGTACATCAAACAGTCCGAACTTCCCTACGAGTTCGACCCCAAGCGCGGCTACATCGTCACCGCCAATCAGGCCGTGATCGACAAGGACAAGTACCCCTACACGCTCACCACGGACTGGGGCTACGGCACGCGCAGCCAGCGGATCGCCGATCTGATCAAGACGAAGATCGACGGCGGCGGCAAGATCTCCACCGACGACATGCGCCAGATGCAGCTCGACAACAGCAGCGAGATCGCCAAGCTGATCGTGCCCAAGCTGCTCAAGATCGACGTCGCCGACAAGAACGTCCGCGAGGCGCAGAAGCTCCTGGAGGGCTGGGACTACACCCAGGACGCCGACTCCGCGGCGGCCGCGTACTTCAACGCGACCTGGCGCAACATCCTCAAGCTCGCCTTCGGCAACAAGCTGCCCAAGGAGCTGCGGGTCAAGGGCCAGTGCCTGTGGGTCGACCGGGTCGACACCACCGGTCCCGCGGACGAGGACCAGACGGTGCGCGAGTGCGGCCAGCGTGACGCGGACCAGGCGCAGCCGGACGGCGGCGACCGCTGGTTCGAGGTCGTCCGCAAGATCATCGACGACGAGGGCAACGACTGGTGGAAGTCGCCCAAGACGCGCCTCGACAAGGCGACCGACACCCGTGACGAGCTGTTCGGGCGGGCCATGAAGGACGCCCGCTGGGAGCTGACCGCCAAGCTCGGCAAGGACATCGACACCTGGAGCTGGGGCCGGCTGCACCGCCTGTTCCTGAAGAACCAGACCCTGGGCGCCGATGGTCCCGCGTTCCTGAAGTACATGCTCAACCGCGGCCCCTGGAAGCTCAGCGGCGGCGAGGCGGCGGTCAACGCAACCGGCTGGAACGCGGCGGGCGGCTACGGAGTGGTCTGGGTGCCGTCGATGCGGATGGTGGTCAACCTCGGGGATCTCGACAAGTCCAAGTGGATCAACCTCTCCGGCGCCTCCGGGCACGCCTACAGCGCCCACTACACCGACCAGACGGACAAGTGGGCCAAGGGTGAACTGCTGCCCTGGGCCTTCTCGGGGAAGGCCGTCGACAAGAAGACGAGCGACACGCTGGTCCTGAAGCCCTGACGGCCGGTACGGAAGTGAAGGGGCCCTCCACGCACGCGTGGAGGGCCCCTTCACGCACGCGAGGGCGTCAGCGGAAGCGGCGCACGCCGGAAGGGGTCACCACCGCGTGGACGGGCCGGTCGTGCGCCTCCTCGGGCACCCGCTCGACGACCTCCGTGTCGTACAGGAGCACCACCAGCGCGGGATCGGCCCCCGCGCGCTCCAGACGGGCCAGGACGCGGTCGTACGAGCCTCCGCCGCGCCCCAGGCGCATGCCGCGCGCGTCGACGGCGAGGCCGGGCAGCAAAACGGCGTCGGCGTCCTGGACGGCCTCCGGTCCCAGCCGCTCGCCCGCGGGCTCCAAGAGGGCCATCTTTCCGCCGTGTTGGACCCGCACGAGGGAGTCCTCCCCGGAGTACGCCCCCCAGTCCAGGTCGTTGTCCGCCATCAGGACCGGCAGCAGCACGCGCACCCCGCGCGCGTGGAGCGCGTCCAGGAGCGCGAGGGTGCCGGGCTCGCTCCCCACGGAGACGTACGCCGCCACTGTGCGCGCGTGCGCCAGCTCCGGCAGCTCCAGGGCGCGGGTGGCGAGCGCCGCGGCTGTTTTCCGCACGTCATCGGCCGTCAACCTGTTTCTCACCGCAAGGAATCCTCGCCGCAACATTCGCTTGTCAGGCTCTGGTTCTGGTCCGACGTGACTCACAGGTTGCTCCCGTACCCTTTCTAATGCGCTCATATGAGAGCGAATTAACCGGAGCCTCAGATTCCGCACATAGCCACCGGATATGGTTGCGGGCATGACTGAGTCACACCCCAGGATCAGCAAGGCTGTCATTCCCGCAGCAGGCCTCGGCACCCGGTTCCTGCCGGCCACCAAAGCCACTCCCAAGGAGATGCTGCCGGTCGTCGACAAGCCGGCGATCCAGTACGTGGTCGAAGAGGCCGTGTCGGCGGGTCTTGACGACGTCCTGATGATCACCGGCCGAAACAAGCGCCCCCTCGAAGACCACTTCGACCGCAACTACGAGCTCGAGTCTGCCCTTCAGAAGAAGGGCGACGCCGACCGGCTCGCCAAGGTCCAGGAGTCCAGCGACCTCGCCACCATGCACTACGTGCGCCAGGGCGACCCCAAGGGCCTCGGCCACGCCGTCCTGTGCGCGGCCCCCCACGTCGGTCACGAGCCCTTCGCCGTACTCCTCGGCGACGACCTGATCGACCCGCGCGACCCCCTGCTCGCGCGCATGGTCGAGGTCCAGGAGCAGCGCGGCGGCAGTGTCATCGCGCTCATGGAGGTCGCGCCCGAGCAGATCCACCTCTACGGGTGCGCTGCCGTCGAGCCCACCGACGAGGGCGATCTGGTCAAGGTGACGGGCCTGGTCGAGAAGCCGGACGCGGCGGACGCGCCCAGCAACTACGCGATCATCGGGCGCTACGTCCTCGACCCGCACATCTTCGACATACTGCGCAAGACCGAGCCGGGCCGCGGCGGTGAGATCCAGCTCACCGACGCCCTCCAGCAGCTCGCCACGGACGAGAAGGTCGGCGGCCCCGTGCACGGCGTCGTCTTCAAGGGCCGCCGCTATGACACCGGCGACCGTGGCGACTACCTGCGTGCCATTGTCAGACTCGCGTGCGAACGTGAAGACCTGGGCCCGGACTTCCGGACCTGGCTTCGCAGTTACGTAGCCGAGGAGATGTAGGGACTTTGAGCAGCGCCGCGACCCGCACCACCGGCCAGGACCACCTGTGGTCGGTGACCGAACACCTGGAGGACATCCTCGCGACCGTCCGCCCCCTCGAACCCATCGAGCTGCAACTCCTTGACGCCCAGGGCTGCGTCCTGGTCGACGACGTCACGGTGCCGGTCTCGCTGCCGCCGTTCGACAACAGCTCGATGGACGGGTACGCGGTGCGGGTCGCGGATGTCGCGGGCGCGAGCGAGGAGTACCCGGCCGTCCTCACGGTTGTCGGCGACGTCGCGGCCGGCCAGGCCAAGCTGCTCCACGTGGGCCCCGGCCAGGCCGCACGCATCATGACCGGCGCCCCGCTGCCGCCCGGCGCCGAGACCGTCGTCCCCGTGGAGTGGACCGACGGGGGTCTCGGCGAGGGCCCGGTGACCGGAATGCGCGCCCGCAGCCTGGCCCCCGAGGCCGCCTCCGGACATGTGCACGTGTACCGCCCGGCCGAGGCACGCGCGCACGTGCGCGCGAAGGGCAGTGACGTGAAGGCCGGCGACCGCGCCCTCGAAGCCGGCACGATCCTCGGCCCGCCGCAGATCGGCCTGCTCGCCGCGATCGGCCGCGGCACCGTACGCGTGCGCCCGCGCCCGCGCGTGGTCGTCCTGTCCACCGGCAGCGAACTGGTCCAGCCCGACGAGGAGTTGGGCGCAGGCCAGATCTACGACTCCAACAGCTTCGCCCTCTGCGCCGCCGCCCGCGACGCCGGAGCCATCGGCTACCGGGTGGGCGCGGTCGCCGACGACGCCGAGACGCTCCGCGCCACCATCGAGGACCAGCTCATCCGCGCGGACCTGCTGGTTACGACGGGCGGCGTGAGCGTCGGCGCGTACGACGTGGTCAAGGAGGCCCTGTCCTCCGTGGGCGACGAGGACGAGGAGGGCAGCGGCGTCGAGTTCCGCAAGCTCGCCATGCAGCCCGGGAAGCCCCAGGGCTTCGGCTCCATCGGCCCCGACCACACTCCCCTGCTCGCGCTCCCGGGCAATCCCGTGTCGTCGTACGTCTCCTTCGAACTCTTCGTACGCCCCGCGATCCGCACCCTGATGGGCCTCAAGGACGTCCACCGGCCCACGACCAGAGCCACCCTGAAGACGGACAAGGCGCTGACCTCGCCCGCGGGCCGCCGGCAGTTCCTGCGGGGGACATACGCGGACGGCGAGGTGACGCCCGTCGGCGGCGCCGGGTCCCACCTGGTCGCGGCCCTCGCACACGCCGACGCACTGATCGTCGTCCCCGAGGACGACACCTCCGTCGAGCCCGGCGCCGAGGTCGAGGTGGTCCTGCTCGGCTGAGCCGCCGGGCCCGAGAGAGACCTGCTCACCTGAGCTGCCCGGCCAGAGAGGATCCTGCTCGGCTGCGCACCCCGACTTGGCGGTACCGTGTCGCGCACAACAGGCCCACGCGCCGCACCGCGATGGGCCCGGACCGGGAGCGCCGACGCACATGACTGTTCCGCCCCGGGGGGAGACCCCCGGACCCCCTGTGCAGGACCGACTGACCCACATCGACGATGCGGGCGCCGCCCGCATGGTCGACGTGTCCGGGAAGGACGTGACCGCGCGCACCGCCCGCGCCAGCGGCCGCGTCCTGGTCTCACCCCGTGTGATCGAGCTGCTGCGCGGCGAGGGGGTCCCCAAGGGCGACGCCCTCGCCACCGCGCGCATCGCGGGCATCATGGGCGCCAAGCGCACACCGGACCTGATCCCGCTGTGCCACCCGTTGTCGGTGTCGGGTGTCAAACTTGATCTGTCGGTCGCGGACGACGCCGTCGAGATCATCGCCACCGTGAAGACCACCGACCGTACGGGCGTCGAGATGGAGGCGCTCACCGCGGTCAGCGTGGCGGCCCTCACCGTGATCGACATGGTCAAGGCGGTCGACAAGGGGGCGGTCATCACGGACGTACGGGTGGAAGAGAAGACGGGCGGGAAGTCGGGCGACTGGAGCCGGGCATGACGGCATCGTCGTATCGCGCCCTGGTGGTCACCGCCTCCAACCGGGCCGCCGCGGGGGTCTACGAGGACAAGGGCGGTCCGTTGATCGCCGAGGGGCTGGCGAAGTTCGGCTTCGCGGTGGACGGGCCGCAGGTCGTCCCCGACGGCGACCCGGTCGAGGCCGCGCTGCGGGCGGGCGCCGACGCCGGGTACGACGTCATCGTGACCACCGGGGGTACGGGGATCTCGCCGACCGACCGGACCCCCGAGGCGACGCGGCGCGTGCTCGACCACGAGGTGCCGGGCATTCCCGAGGCCATCAGAGCGTTCGGAAGAGAGAAGGTGCCCACGGCGGCGCTGTCCCGGGGGCTCGCCGGAGTCGCGGGACGGACGCTGATCGTCAACCTGCCGGGCTCCACCGGCGGGGTGCGTGACGGCCTCGCCGTCCTGGAGCCCCTCCTGATCCACGCCGTCGATCAGATCCGCGGCGGCGATCACCCCAGACCCAGCGGCAGTGGGGGTGCGAGCTGAACAGCCCATCCTGGCCCGTCGAGCTGGTGGACGGTGATGTCGTCCTCCGGCCGATAAGGCTGCGCGACCAGCGGGTCTGGCGCGAGGTGAACCGGCGCAACCGGGACTGGCTGCGGCCTTGGGAGGCCACCATTCCGCCGCCGACGCCCAGCGGCCCGATCGCGCACCGGCCGACCTATCGCCAGATGGTCCGGCATCTGCGCGCCGAGGCCAACGCGGGCCGGATGCTGCCCTTCGTGATCGAGTACCAGGGGCGGCTCGTCGGGCAGCTGACGGTCGCCGGGATCACCTGGGGCTCGATGTGCTCCGGGCACATCGGTTACTGGGTGGACCAGGCGGTCGCGGGCCGCGGAGTGATGCCGACGGCTGTCGCGTTGGCGACCGACCACTGCTTCCGCACCGTCGGACTGCACCGCATCGAAGTCTGTATTCGCCCCGAGAACGGGCCCAGCCGTCGGGTCGTGGAGAAACTCGGATTCCGCGAGGAAGGGCTTCGCCCACGTTATCTTCACATCGACGGGGCCTGGCGCGACCATCTCGTGTACGCGCTCACCGCCGAAGAGGTGCCCGAAGGGCTGCTCGGACGCTGGCGCCGGGCGCGCACGGCACAGACCCGCTCGGAGCAGGTGGGATCGGAGCAGGCGGGCTCGCAGAACCCGAGTAAGCCGGGCAACGCCGGATAATGGAATAGGTGTTCGAAATTGACCGGTCGGCGATCGTCTTGAGTCTGTCTCCGGTCATTGAATTCGCGGTCTCGGCGGCCTGCTGATCGCATCGGTCACAAAAAAAGCTCGAAATATCAGCCAGATCGTGCGACACACCGGCTGAATTGGCAGATGGCCTCACGCAAACCCCTCTACCGTGTGAGGCGTGAGCAGCAGCGGCCTCATCTACGCAGTCATCGTCGGGGCCTGGGCCGCCTACTTGGTGCCGATGTGGCTCCGTAGGCAGGACGAGCTGAACGAAGCCCGTCCGACGGAACGCTTCAGCACCGCCATCCGGCTGCTGTCCGGACGGGCGGGTATGGAGCGCCGGTACGCCAAGGACCTGCGGGCGCGCTCCGCCGAAGAGGGGGAGTCCAGCGTCGACCCGGACGGCGTCACCGATTCGGTGGACGTCCGGGCCTTCGCCATGCCTCCGACCCGGTCGCAGCCGCAGGCCCAGCACCGGCCTCAGGTGCAGGAGCGGGTTCAGCCGCCGTCCCCGGAGCAGCCCGAGGCGGCGTCCAAGGCGGCCGCCAGGCAGGGGGCCGCCCACGAGGCCCCGGGCGCCGCCAGGCCCGTACCGCAGCAGTCGGCCAAACCCGCGGCGAAGCCATCGGCCAAGTCCGCGCCCCAGCCGTCGGCCAAGTCCGCGCCCCAGTCCGCGTCCCGGCAGGTGCCGGGCGCGCGGCGTGGTTCTTCGGCGGAGGCCGCAGCGCGCGCCCAGCGCTCGAAGGTGCTCGCGCGCCGACGGCGTACGACGGTGATGCTCTTCCTTGCCTTCACGCTCGGCGCGATCGTGGCGGCCGTCGGCGGGCTCGCGTTCCTGTGGGCGCCTGGTGTGCCCGCGGTGATGCTGAGCGCGTACATCGTGTACCTGCGTGCCCAGGAGCGCCGGCGCTTCACCTACACCATGGACCGCCGCCGGGCCGAGGCCGCGGCGCAGCGGCTGCGGGAGCGGCAGCCGCGCCGGCGGCCGACGGTCGACCCCGCCGGGGCCGACGAGCCGGACGAGGGCCCAGAGCCGGAGACCGACCCCGGCCTCTCCGCGCTCGCGGCCGACCGCCGCGCGCTCGTCGAGCAGACCGACCACGCGGAGTGGGTCGACCAGCAGCGCGAGCGCCAGCGCGGTCCCGGCCAGGGCGACAGCTGGGACCCGGTGCCGGTTCCGCTGCCGACGTACGTGACCGCGCCGGTCGCGCCCCGGGCCACGCCCAGCGTCGACCTGGGCGCACCGGACGCGTGGAGCTCGGCGCGCTCCAGCGCCGTCGAACCGTCCGCGCCGGAGGCCGAGCCGACCGCCGAGGAGCAGTCCGGCACCGCGGAGGCCGTCGACGACGGTCGTAGTGACGCGCGTCGCGCCGCGTCCGCCCGGCGCGCCCGCGAGCGCGGTCGCACTCCGCTCTTCGACCAGTACGAGGACGGGGAACGGCCGCGCGCGGCCAACGAGTGACGGGTGTGACGACGGGGGCCCGGGAGCCCCTGGCTGACCAGCCAGGAACGGATTTCCAAGCACCTCGATGGGGATGCTAGAGTTTCACTCGTTGCAAGGGCCTGTGGCGCAGTCCGGTAGCGCACCTCGTTCGCATCGAGGGGGCCAGGGGTTCAAATCCCCTCAGGTCCACGCAGCTCAAAGCCCCCGTCGGGGATACCGACGGGGGCTTTGGCATGTCACGGGGGTTCAATTCCCTTGGCCTACGTCGCACATGGCGAGGTCCGGGAGGATCGCCAGGGCCACGTCGCGGGGGAGCGCGTGGGGGCCTGCGGCCTTTTCCTGTGCGCGGGGATGCCATGAGGACACTTGGTTCAGCGCTGTGGCCACGGCGTGGTCGTCTCGGGTGAGGAGTGCTGTCACCAGGGACAGGACGTCGGCTCTGGTGGTGCCGGACGGGGCGGGCAGCTCGTTCAGTCGGGGTGGGAGCGGGACGTTCTGGTCGTCGCAGGCGGCGGCGAGGGCGGCCAGGGCGAAGCGGGTGGCGTCGGTCTCGTCGGGCCAGCGGGCCAGCAGGCTTGGCAGTTCGCGGGTGATGGCCTGGCGGGTCAGGTGGTCCCCGGCGGACTCCGGTCGGGTGGCGCCGAGGGCGGCGGTGCGGTCGGCCAGGGAGACGGCTGTCGCCGCTGCGGTGGCGGCAAGTCGTAGAAGGTCGCCCAGCAGGAGGATGCGCGTCCCGTCGGGGAGGTCCTCATCGCGGGCCAAGTGGGCCAGGAACGGGACGGCCTCGGCCGTGGCGGCGGTGCAGGTGCCCTGGTGGGCCACGGCATCCACCAGATCGCCCAGGAACTCGGCCGCCGTCTCGTACGGTTCGCCGAAGGCGAACTCCTCGTCCAGCAGCCAGCCCACCGCGTCCGGGGCGTCCTCGGCGCTGCCGTACGTCTGCTCGGCCGCCGTCACCACCGCGCGGACCACTTCTGTCGGGTCGCCGATCCCGGCGAGGGGCCACGAGGGACCGGCCGGCGGTCGGATGGGGTCGGTGGGGAGAGGGGTGGGCAGGGGGACCTCGGCCGTTGGGTGTTCGTGTGTCAGGCCGTCCCTCGGGAAGACCCTTTCGAGGGTGTCCGCGTGTCCTTCGCCGGCGCCCTGCTGGAAGCCGCCGTGTGTGCGGGCGATGTGGGCCACCTGTAGGCGTTCGCCTCGGAGGAAGGGCTGAAGGGCCAGGCGGTTGAGGTCGCGGCCGGCTCCGCCATAGACGGCCAGCGAGAACACCTGCCACCAGCCTGCCAGTTCGGGGTCCAGTGACGTCGTGCCCTGCCAGGGGCTCGATGGGACGGTGCCGGAGGGGGCGTGAGCTCGTACCGCTGTCAGGCGGTGTCCTCGGCCGGCCAGCTCGGCAGCGGCTGCCCGTGCCGCGTCCTCGGCGGGCAGGCACAGCGCGTACCGGACGCCCCAGGCCGGTGGTGTGGTGGTCATCGGGTGCGCCTTCGGGCGTGCGCGGTCATCAGCAGCACTGCCACGTGAACAGCGCGCGGTCGAAACGGCGCTCGGCCAGATCTCGAGGACGGATCAGCCAGTACAGGGCCCCGCTGTCGCCCCACATCATGTCCGCGGCGTCCTCGCTGTCGAACTGCGCCAGCAGTACCCAGTTGCCCGCCTCTTCGGACAGGCGCGGGTCCTCCCAGGACACCTCCCCGTCCAGCGACGCTTCCGCTGTCTCGATCTCCACCGGGTTCTGCACGGAGCGTGCGTGGCCGCCGATCTGGTGGCCGATCGCGTCGCCGAAGTCCCAAAGAGCGTTGAGGAACTCCTGGGCGCACACCGGGTGGTTGTAGCGCTGCCCGAGCGGGGCCCCCGGCGCGAAGGCCTCGCGGATCCGCGGGTGCCAGGGCTCGGCCGCCGTCATCTCCACCCGCGCGGTCAGTGGCACCACGGGGTACGGCTGGAGCCCCCCGGGTGCGGTGTGCTCCATCACCGTCTCTCCGGCGGGAATGTGGAGCACGCGGGCGCCCGCCCAGCTGTCGCGGTCCTCGGCCAGGACCAGGGCCTCGCCGTCGTCCAGCTGACCGTCGAAGTAGAAGAAGAGCAGCGTTCCATCGGCCGGGAGATCGATGTCCAGGGCGTCGGCGGGCAGCGCCGCGCAGTCGATCGCGGCGATGAACGACAGGGGACCGTGCGCCGCCCACACCGGCCAGTGCACGTCGGCAGGCAACTTCGGAAGGCCGCCGAGCTGCCCGACCACGTCGTGCGCCGCCGCGGCGCTCCCGTGCGCGGTCGCTTCCAGGCGCACGCCGGGCCGCAGCAGATTCAGCCACCGCTCCGCGTCGTCGGGAGGCAAGTGCCGTACGGCGAGATCGCGCAGGGCGTCCAGGGATCCGTGGGTCATGGGCTCGATCTTGCACGGTGCCACTGACAATCGGCTCACAGCCCCGTCCTACCTGCCCTGGAGAGCCCTGCCCCAGTCCTGAAACGCCTAGGCGTTGGCTGGAGCGCGTTGGGCAGAGCGCGTTGGGCAGAGCGCGTTCGCTAAAGCGTCTTGGCGTAGCAGAGGCTCAGTTCGTGGAAGCGGTAGTAGCCGAATTTGGGGCAGAGTTCATAGCCGCTCGATGTGTAGAGGGCGACGGCCTCGGGCTGCTTGGAGCCGGTTTCCAGGACCATGCGGGTGCGGCCGGCCGCGCGGGCGTCGGCCTCCAGGGCGGCCAGGATGCGCCGGGCGAGGCCGAGACCGCGGGCCTCGGGGACCACGTACATGCGCTTGAGCTCGGCGTCGCCGTCCGAGTACCCCTCGTCGTTCTCGTCCTGGGTGCGCCAGCCGCCTGTGGCCAACGGGCGGTCCCGCTTGTCGTACGCCATGAGGTAGAGGCCGAGCGGCGGGGCGAACATCGACGCGTCGAGGTGTGTGGCGTCGCCCTCGTCGCCGTAGCGCTCGGCGTATTCGGCCTGCACCTGGTCGTTGAGCTTGACGGCATCGGGGTGGTCGAAGGGGATCGGCTGGATATTCATGCGTAATATCGTACTTCTATGCATCGGCTGACGTGTACGGATTAAGTATCGTGCCCGGGTGCTGACTGTGACCTCTGTGAATGTGAACGGGCTCCGGGCCGCCGCGAAGAAGGGTTTCGTGGAGTGGCTCGCGGGGACCTCCGCGGATGTGCTGTGCCTTCAGGAGGTGCGGGCCGAGCCCGGACAGCTCCCCGAGAACGTACGGGCGCCGGAGGGGTGGCATGTCGTGCACGCTCCCGCCGCCGCCAAGGGGCGTGCGGGGGTCTCTCTGTACACCCGGCGTGAGCCGGACCGCGTACGGGTCGGGTTCGGGTCCGAGGAGTTCGACTCCAGCGGGCGCTACGTCGAGGCCGACCTGCCCGGTGTCACCGTCGCCAGCCTCTATCTGCCCTCCGGTGAGGTCGGGACCGAGCGGCAGGACGAGAAGATCCGGTTCATGGGGGAGTTCCTCGCCTACCTGAAGGGGCTGCGCGAGCGGGCCGCCGCCGACGGGCGCGAGGTCGTGGTCTGCGGCGACTGGAACATCGCCCACCAGGAGGCCGACCTCAAGAACTGGCGCGGCAACAAGAAGAACTCCGGCTTCCTGCCCGAGGAGCGGGAGTGGATGGGGCGGGTCTTCGACCTTGAGGACGGCGGGTACGTCGATGTCGTGCGGGC
Organism: Streptomyces sp. NPDC001530; assembly: GCF_042894545.1. NCBI lineage: Bacteria > Bacillati > Actinomycetota > Actinomycetes > Kitasatosporales > Streptomycetaceae > Streptomyces > Streptomyces sp. NPDC001530. The sequence continues at coordinate 113,905 of NZ_JBIAVS010000024.1, read as the reverse complement.
GCTGCACCCCGATGTCGAAGGGCCGTATTCGTGGTGGTCGTACCGGGGACGAGCCTTCGACAACGATTCAGGTTGGAGGATCGACCTCGCCGTCGCGACTCCTGGGCTCGCCCGGCGTGCGGTCAAGGGGTACGTGGAGCGGGCCGCCAGCCATGAGGAGCGCTGGTCGGACCATGCGCCGGTGACCGTGGTCTTCGAGACCTGACGGGTACGGGATGTGCCGCTCCGATCGGCGCGGCACGCCCAGTGGGACCTCGGTCGCCCCGACATGCGGCGGGGAACTGCCCGATGGTGAAGGTCAGGCGTGAGGTGTCCGGCCCGGCCAGGCGAGCGGGGCCGCCGCCCGAGCGGCCTTTGGCGACGGTGACGCGGACACCGCTGTGGAGAAGGTGCTCCCGGATCACCTCGGCCTCTGCGGTGGCCGTCCGGCGGTAGCGGTTGACCGCGTATTCCTCGAGCCGGTCGGATCGCATGCCGGAGGCGCGGGCACACCTAGCCTCGGGCAGGGGCACGGCACACGTAGTCGCCATACGGATACCCCTTGCGCGCGGCGAAGTACATGCGTCCGCCGCAGCCGGCACAGTGCCGCTCCGGCCAGCCGCACGCAGCGCTTCCGAAGACGAGTGTCCGGTCGTGCTGCCGCCCCCATGCGATCAACTCGGTCATGTGCGCCACAGATCGCACGGCACGGTCAATGTGGGACCACACGACGGTGTCCTACTTCTGGGGGCGCCGCGGCCAGGACGACAGGGACGGCCTGTCGAACGGGGACGTCCTGCGGGCCGAGACGCCAAGGTCCGATGCTTCGCCTACCAGCGTGAAGTCGAGCCGATCGGCGCAGAGTTGGATCGCGGAGCGCTGTCGACCAGGTGAAGTGGTCGCGCCGGTCAGGTAGTTGAGGCGCAGTGCGGTGAGAGCTCTCGGTCGCTCAGCGCAAGGCGAAGGCGGCGAAGCCTGTGGGGCCTTGCGCTTGGGCATGTTGGCACTCCTCGACGGTGTCGGCCATGCCCCGGGGCTGGTAGGACAGCCGCCGGGGTCTTTTCGGTCTCACTCTCGGAGTGCGAACTGAGGTTTGTCTTCCGTTGGCCGGAAAGTAGCTCGATGGGGTGAACGCTCAGGGGGCGGGGTTCTGGATCTCCGATGGTTCCTCCGCGGCCCCTTCCGGACCGCGGACACTCAAGCCCCGGGACGTCGGCTGAGCCGGCGGTCCAGTGCCATCGACACCTCCGCCTCCACCACGCTCTTCGCCAGCGGGCGCAGGCGCTGGAGGTCCTCGGCCGTGCGGTCCTCGGTGAGGACGAGGGTGGTGAAGAGTTCGGCGAGGGCGTCGGCGTGTTCGCGGACGCGGCGGGCGGCGGTGAGGACGTCGGCGAGCGGGATGCCCTCGCGGACCAGGGCCGCCGAGACGTCGAGCAGTCGACGGCTGATGTGGACGATCTCGCCGCCGTCGGTGCCGAGGTAGCCGAGGTCGAGGGCGGCGGCGAGGTTCTCCGGGGTCGCCTGGCCCGCGAAGACGTCGGCCAGTTCCTCGGGGGAGAGGCGGACGGGGGTTTCCTCGGTGGGCTCGCCCAGGCCCAGCAGCTCGCCCACGTCACGGCCGTGGTCGAAGGCCTCGGCCAGCTCGGCGATGCCGCTGAGGGTGTGGCCGCGTTCGAGGAGCGCCGAGATCGTGCGCAGGCGGGCCAGGTGTGTGTCGTCGTACCAGGCGATACGGCCCTCGCGGCGGGGCGGCGGTATGAGCTTGCGCTCCCGGTAGAAGCGCAGGGTGCGCACGGTGATGCCGGCCTCCTTGGCCAGCTCCTCCATCCGGTACTCACGCTTCTCCGCCACGTCCGCACCCTATGTCGTACCCCGGGTAACTTTCGCGGTCGCGACCCCTACCCATGAGTACGCCGCTGCTCTACGCTCCCCACTGCGCCAGTGTTCACTGGCAGGGTCGTGCGGCTAGGGAGGCGTCGGGATGACCGAGCACGAGCATGTACGGGTGGCGGTGATCGGGTCCGGGTTCGGCGGTCTGGGAGCCGCCGTGCGGCTGCGCCGCGAAGGGGTCACCGACTTCGTCGTCCTGGAGCGGGCCGACAGTGTGGGCGGCACCTGGCGGGACAACAGCTACCCGGGGTGCGCCTGCGACGTACCGTCCCACCTCTACTCGTTCTCGTTCGCGCCCAACCCCGACTGGCCGCGCACGTTCTCCGGGCAGCGGCACATCCGGGCGTACCTGGAGCACGTGGCGGACGTCTTCCGGCTGCGGTCGCATCTGCGCTTCAACTCCGAAGTGAAGATGATGACCTGGGACGCGGAGAAGCTGCGCTGGGGGATCGAGACCAGCAGCGGGTTCCTCACGGCGGACGTCGTCGTCTCCGCCACCGGGCCGCTCTCCGACCCCAAGATCCCGGACATCCCGGGGATCGACACCTTCCCCGGCAAGGTCTTCCACTCGGCCCGCTGGGACCACGACTACGACCTGCGCGGCAAGCGTGTCGCCATGATCGGCACGGGGGCCTCGGCCATCCAGATCGTGCCGTCCATCCAGCCCGAGGTCGCGAAGCTGACGCTGTTCCAGCGCACTCCGCCGTGGGTGATGCCGCGCGTCGACCGGGCCATCAGTGGCGCCGAGCGCTGGATCCATCGCCAGTTGCCCTTCACCACGCAGGCCCGGCGCGGACTCCTGTGGGGCATCCGGGAGTTGCAGGTCCAGGCGTTCACCAAGCGGCCGGGCGAGCTCGGTCCGGTGGAGCGGCTGGCCAAGCGGAACATGGCCCGTGTCATCAAGGATCCGGCCTTGCGCGCCAAGCTGACCCCCGACTACCGCATCGGCTGCAAGCGCATCCTGCTCTCCAGCGAGTACTACCCGGCGCTCACCCGGCCGAATGTGGACGTGGTGGCGTCCGGGCTCGCCGAGATCGACGGCTCCACCCTCGTCGCTGCCGACGGCAGCACCGCCGAGGCCGACGCGATCATCTTCGGTACGGGCTTCCACGTCACCGACATGCCGATCGCCGAGCGGGTCGTGGGCGCCGATGGCAGGACGCTCGCCGAGGTGTGGCGGACCGGCATGAAGTCGCTGCGCGGCGCCACCGCGGCTGGCTTCCCCAACTGGATGACGATCATCGGGCCCAACACCGGTCTCGGGAACTCGTCGATGATCCTGATGATCGAGTCCCAGCTGAACTACATGGCCGATTTCGTACGGCAGTTGGACGTACTCGGCGGGCGCGCGGCCCTCGACGCGCGCCCCAACGCCGTGAACGCCTGGAACCGCAAGGTCCAGGAGCGCATGAAGCGCACGGTGTGGAACACCGGCGGCTGCACCAGCTGGTACCTCGACGCCAACGGCGTCAACACCACCATCTGGCCGGGCACGACGAGCGAGTTCCGCACGGCCACACGGCGCGTGGACCTCGGGGAGTACGAGGTCCTGCGGGCGCCCGAAGCGTCGACGGTCGGCACGTCCCGCACCGAGAAGAAGGTGGAGGCCGAGGCGTGAGCCGACTGATGCATGTGGCGCACGGGGCGTACGCGCCACCCGCGCCCGCGCGCGAGCTGACCGCCGTCTCCGCCGACGGCGCACGACTGCACGTCGAGGTGCATGGGCCCGAGAGTGCGCCCGCCGTCGTCCTCGCGCACGGCTGGACCTGCTCGACCGCCTTCTGGGCGGCGCAGATACGCGACCTCGCCGCCGACCACCGGGTCATCGCCTACGACCAGCGCGGGCACGGGCGCAGCCCCGCGAGCGCCAGGTGCAGTACGGAGGCGCTCGCCGACGACCTGGAGGCGGTGCTCGCCGCCACCCTCGCGCCGGGCGAGAAGGCCGTGCTCGTGGGGCACTCCATGGGCGGGATGACGCTCATGGCCGCCTCGGCGCGGGCGCGCTTCAAGGAGCACGCGGCGGCAGCGCTGCTGTGCAGTACGGGGAGCTCGCGGTTGGTCGCGGAGGCGCGCGTCGTGCCGATGCGCGCCGGGCGGCTGCGGACCCGTATCACCAAGTCCGTCCTCGGCTCGCGCGCGCCGCTCGGGCCGGTCACACCGATCGCCCAGCGGATCCTCAAGTACGCGACCATGGGCGCCGGTTCGTCGCCCGGCATGGTCGAGGCGTGCGCGCGGATCGTGCACGCGTGCCCGCGCAAGGTGCGGTACGCGTGGTCGGTCGTCCTCGAACTGCTCGATCTCGACCACGGGGTACGGGAGTTGCGGGTGCCGACGGCCGTGGTCGCGGGCACGGCGGACCGGTTGACGCCCATCGTGCACGCGCGCGCCCTGGTCGCCGCGCTGCCGAACTGCGTCGGGATCACCGAGTTGCCGGGGCTCGGACACATGACACCGGTGGAGGCGCCCGAGCTGGTGACCTCGCGCATACGTGAACTCGTCACCACGTACACCTCAGGGGCGCCGGAAGCCGCAGAGACCGCAGAGACCGCAAAGACCGCAGAGATCGCAAAAACCGCAGAGATCAAGGAGGGCGCATGAGCAGGGTGAGCCTGGAAGGGCAGGTCGCGGTCGTCACGGGGGCGGCGCGGGGCGTCGGCGAACTCCTCGCCCGTAAGCTCTCCGCGCGCGGCGCCAAGGTCGCGCTCGTCGGCCTGGAGGCGGCCGCGCTCAAGCAGGTCTCCGAGCGGCTGCACAGCGACAGCGACCACTGGTACGCCGACGTCACCGACCACGAGGCCATGGCGCGGGTCGCCGAGCAGGTCAAGCAGCGGTTCGGGAAGGTCGACATCGTCGTCGCCAACGCGGGGGTCGCCAGTGGCGGGCCCTTCATGGACTCCGATCCTGTCGCCTGGCGGCGCGTCATCGAGGTCAATCTGATCGGATCGGCGGTGACGGCGCGGGCGTTTCTGCCCGTGCTGATGGAGAGCCGGGGGTACCTGCTGCAGATCGCCTCGCTGGCCGCGATCACTCCGGCCCCCATGATGACCGCGTACTGCGCGTCCAAGTCGGGCGTAGAGGCGTACGCGCACAGCCTGCGCGCCGAGGTCGGCTACAAGGGCGTGCGGGTCGGGGTCGGTTATCTGTCGTGGACCGACACCGACATGGTGCGGGGCGCCGACCAGGACGAGGTGATGCGCGAACTGCGGCAGCGGCTGCCGTGGCCGTCCAACAAGACGTATCCGCTGGGGCCCGCGGTGGACCGGATCGTCGCCGGGATCGAGCGGCGGTCGAGTCATGTGTACGCGCAGTGGTGGCTGCGGGGGATGCAGGGCGTCCGTGGGTATCTGCCCGGGATCATCGGGGCGGTCGGCCAGCGGGAGATGCGGCGGTTCGAGCCACGGCTCGCAAGTGTGCGTACGGGGCTGGTCGGGGCCGGTGGAGCCGCCGACGAGCAGCAGCGGCAGGGCACCTCACCTTGAGTCATCTGCCATGGCTCACCGTGCGTCACTGATCGAAATGCGTGCTTTGTGCCACCGTGTCAGTCTGGTCGAGGCCCAATCCCCTCACCCACTACGGGAGTGAAACCTCATGGGCATGAAGGACCAGTTCCAGGACAAGGCCGAGCAGATGAAGCAGCAGGCCAAGAAGAAGATGGGTGACGCGAAGGAGCAGACGCGCGAGCGGACTTCGCCGAACCAGCGCTCGCAGAAGCAGCGGGAGACCGAGCGCACTCAGCAGGAGGCTCAGGACCGCTTCGACCAGGACTACGACGTCTGAGTCGCTGCGACTTGCTGCGCCGGCTTTACCCGGGATGGGGCGCCCTCTTGAATGAGGGCGCCCCATTCTTGTGTTGGCTGCCGCTGGGGTTGAGCGGGACGCGTGGGCACGATGGTCAACTTCTCGGGGGAAGCTTCGGTCTCGTTCTGTCCGGGACGTGTGAGTAGTCCGGTGGGGATGCCGCCGGGTTGGTGTGCAGGAGGTCCAGGGCGAGTTGGATCGCGTCGTCGAGTTGGGCGTGGCGGCCCTCGGCCCAGTCGAGTGGGGTGCGCAGGATGTCCAAGTCCGGGATGACGCCCCGGTTTTCGATGGACCAGCCGTACGCGTCGAACCAGGCCGCGTTCATGGGGACCGTGATGACCGTGCCGTCGCCGAGGCGGTGGCGGCCGGTCATGCCGACGACGCCGCCCCAGGTGCGCTGGCCGACCACAGGGCCGAGTTTCAGCAGCTTGAAGGCGGCCGTGATCATGTCGCCGTCCGACGAGGTCGCCTCGTCCGCCAGCGCCACCACCGGGCCGCGCGGGGCGTTCGAGGCGTATGACACCGGCTGGGCGTTGCGCGTCAGGTCCCAGCCCAGGATCGTGCGCGTCAGCTTCTCGATGACCAGCTCGCTGATGTGGCCGCCCGCGTTGCCGCGTACGTCGACGATGAGGGCGGGGCGCGAGAGCTCCATGCGCAGATCGCGGTTGAACTGGGCCCAGCCCGAGCCGCCCATGTCCGGGATGTGCAGATACCCGCACATGCCGTGGCTCAACTCCCGTACGACTTCGCGGCGTTTGGCCACCCAGTCCTGGTAGCGCAGTGGCCGCTCGTCGATCAGCGGGACCACGGCCACCCGGCGCGAGGGGCCCTCGCCCTCCGCCGGGGTGAACGTCAGCTCCACCGTCGTACCGCCCGCGCCCGCCAGCAGGGGATACGGACCCGTCACCGGGTCTACGGGGCGGCCGTCGACATGGGTGAGCACCGCGCCCTCGCGGATGCCCGTACCGGCAAGCGGAGAGCGGGCCTTGGAGTCGGAGGAGTCGCCGGGGAGGATCCGCTTGAGCATCCAACTTCCGTTGCGGCGAACGAAGTTGGCACCCAGCAGGCCCTGCCAGCGCTGGTAGTGGGCCGGGCCTTCGTTGCGGCGGGCGGCGGAGACGTACGCGTGCGACGTGCCCAGTTCGCCCAGCACTTCGCGCAGCAGGTCGGCGAACTCGTCCGGTGACGCGACCCGTTCGACCAGCGGACGGTACTGATCGAGGACCGCGTCCCAGTCGATGCCGCACATGTGCGGTTCCCAGAAGTAGGCGCGGATGATGCGGCCCGCCTCCGCGTACGCCTGGCGCCATTCGGTGGGCGGGTCCACGGTGTGGATGATGCGGCGCAGGTCGATCCAGACCGTGGAGTCGATGTCGCCGGACTCGGTGGAGGGGACGGCACGCAGGTCGCCCTCGTCCACGACCACCAGCCGGGTTCCGTCGCCGCTCACCGCGAACCAGTCCAGATGCTCGACGAGTTCGGACTTCTTCGCCTTGGCGAGGTTGAAGTATTCGAGGGTCGGGCGGCCGGACAGGTCGGCCGGGTTCGCGAAGGTCTCGCCGAGCGCGCCCGAGATCGGCCAGCGCAGCCAGACCAGGCCGCCGCCCGCGACCGGGCACAGCGCCGAGTACTTGGAGGCGGTGACCGGGAAGGGTGTCACCCGGCTCTCCAGGCCTTCGAGCTCGACGCTCACGGCGCCGTGGTCGCCCTCGTCCTCGACCGGGTCCAGGCCCCCGGCGACCGGACGCCCTTCGGGGTTCAGAGCGAAGGGGGAGGGGACCGCGGACGACAACGGCACCAGATAAGGCCTGCAGCCGAGCGGGAAGGAGAGATCCCCGGTGTGCACGTCGTAGACCGGGTCGAAGCCGCGCCAGGACAGGAAGGCCAGATAGCGCCCGTCCCGTGTGAACACCGGGTTCTCGTCCTCGAAGCGGCCGTTGGTGACGTCGACGATCAGGCGGTCCTTTATCCGCGCCATCTTGATCTGGCGCAGGGAGCGGCCGATGCCCGGGTGCGACCAGGTCAGCCATGCCCCGTCCGGCGAGAAGGCGAGGTCGCGTACTGGCCCGTTGATGGACCGAATGAGCTCGGTGACCTCGTCTCCCCCAGACTCCGTCCGGGAGGTGCCCCCGGACTCCTCGGTGCCCGCGGCGGCAGCCGCTTTGTCAGACACAGTGAGCAACAGCAGCCGCCCGTCGTTCGAGGCGATCGCGAGACGCTCGCCCTGCGGGTCCGACACCAGTTCCTGTACGCGGCCCAGCTCGCCGGAGGCGAGGCGGCGCGGTTCGCGGTCGCCGGTGGCGCGCGGGAGGAAGGCGATCTCGACGGCGTCCTCGCCCTCCGCGCTCGTCACGTAGGCGACCTGCCCGCCCGAGCCGAGCATCTCCGGGAGCCGGACCCGTACGCCCGGGGCGTCCGTGAGGGTGCGCGCGGGACCGTCGCGGTGGGTGAGCCAGTACAGGCTGCCGCGTACGACGACGGCGCTGGCCCGGCCCGTCTCGTCCACGGAGATGCTGTCGACATTCTGCGTGGCCGGGACCTGGTACGTACGGCGTCCCGCGCGCGGCCCGCCCAGGCGGACGTCGAGGCGGCGCGGGATCGACTCGGGAGACAGGTCGTCGACGATCCAGAGGTCGCCCGCGCACTGGTAGACGACCCGGGTGCCGTCGCTGGACGCGTGCCGGGCGTAGAAGGCGTCGTGGTCGGTGTGCCGGCGCAGGTCGGAGCCGTCGTACGCGCAGGAGTAGAGGTTGCCGATGCCTTCGTGGTCGGAGAGGAAGGCGATCCGCCCGCCGACGAACATGGGGCAGTCGAGGTGGCCTTCGATGTGGGCGAGCAGCTGCTGGCCGTGCAGCCAGATGCGGCCCATCGCACCGCCCCGGTACCGCTTCCAGGCGGCCGGTTCGTGCGGCGGGGTGCCGGTGAGCAGCAGGGTCTTGTGCACGCCGTCGATGTCGGCGACCTGGATCGCGGAGACCGGGCCCCAGGGCAGCTTGCCGCCGGGGTCGCCGTTGGTGGGGACCTTGTAGGCCCAGGTGTAGTGCGAGAAGGGCTCGCCGTGCGAGGCGACGGCGAGGATGTCGCCGTCGGGGGACCAGCCGCAGACCTGGGTGTCCGCGCTGCCCCAGTAGGTGAGCCGTCTGCCGGGACCGCCGGCCACCGGCGCCAGATGGATCTCCGGGACGAAGCTGCGCCAGCTCGTGTACGCGATGTGGCGGCCGTCCGGCGAGAAGCGGGGGTGGCCGACCTTGGTGCGGTCCACGGTGACCCGCCAGGCGCGGTCCGACCCTTCGAGGGGGGCCACCCACAGGTCGTCCTCGGCCGCGAAGCACAGCAGGTCGCCGCTGAGGTGCGGGAAGCGCAGGTATCCGGGCGCGTTCTCGTCCGTGATCACCTCGTCGGTGGTCACCTGGCCCGTGGTCGCCTGGTCCGTGATCGCCTCGTCGGTGGTCGCCTGGTCCGTCGTCGCCTTCTCGTACTCGTCGCTCACCTACCCATGCTTTTCCTCTCGGCGGGCCCCGGCAACTTGTGAAAACGCGGGTCGTGACCCAGAACACGTACGAAACGGTTTCGTTTCGTTGACGCTGGGGGTATCGTCACAGACGTACGAAACCGTGTCGTTCGGAGCAGAGAAGGTGAGTGGGATGGCTGAAGTCGCAACGGCGCGTCGCAGTCGGATCACGCCCGAGCGCGAGGCCGAGCTGTACGGGGCCGTGCTCGACCTGCTCCGGGAAGTCGGCTACGACGCCCTGACCATGGACGCCGTCGCCGCCCGCACCAAGTCCAGCAAGGCCACTCTCTACCGCCAGTGGGGCGGCAAGGCCGAGCTGGTCGTCAAGGCGATGCGGCACAGCAAGCGGGGCATCGCCGATGTCGACACGGGGTCCCTGCGAGGCGACTTCCTCACGCTGCTGGCGCGTGAGGACGACTGCACCATGGAGCAGAACTCCGCGCTGATGCGGGGCCTGGCCATGGCGGTCCACTCCAACCCCGATCTCCTCAAGGCCTTCCGGGAGCTGCTCATCGAGCCGGAGATCGTGGAGATGCGCACGGTGCTCCAGCGTGCCGTCGACCGGGGTGAGATCCGTCCGGACAACCCCGCGCTGGACTACGTGCTGCACATGGTGATCGGTGGCTTCGTGGCCCGCACGTTCATCGACGAGCTGCCGCCGACTCAGGAGTTCCTCCGCAAGTACTTCGACGCCGTGCTCTTCCCCGCCCTCGGCGCCTGACTCTTCCCCCCATTCCCTTGTAAGACCCATCAGTTGCACCTGACGCGACCGCTCACGTCGTCGGGCTGATCCCCCCTGTCCCCACTACGGGTGATCACACCAGCCCCTGCCATCCCACGACCTGACCGGGAGTACGCCCTCGTGGCCACGTTCCTCTACAAACTCGGCCGACTCGCCTTCAGGCGACGGCACTTCGTCGCCCTGATCTGGGTGGCACTGCTGACGCTCGCGGGTGTCGGCGCCGCCTCCGCGCCCGCCGCGGGCTCGTCGTCCTTCTCGATCCCCGGCACCGAGGCGCAGAAGGCCTTCGACCTGCTGGAGAACCGCTTCCCCGGCATGAGCGCCGACGGAGCGACCGCGCGCGTCGTCTTCAAGGCGCCCAGCGGCGAGAAGATGTCGGACAAGGACAACAAGGCCACCGTCGAGAAGACCGTCAAGGCCCTCGGCACCGGCTCCGAAGTCACCTCCGTCTCCGACCCGTTCAGGGCGAAGGCCGTCAGCAAGGACGGGTCGATCGCCTACGCGTCGGTGAAGTACAAGGTCTCCGGGATGGAGTTGATGGACGCCTCGAAGGACGCCTTGAAGGAGACCGCGCAGGAGGCGCGGGACGCCGGGCTGACCGTCGAGGTGGGCGGTGACGCCCTCCAGGCGACGCCCGAGACCGGGTCCACCGAGGTCATCGGTATCGCGGTCGCCGCGGTCGTGCTGGTCATCACCTTCGGATCGCTGATCGCGGCCGGGCTGCCGCTGCTGACCGCGCTGATCGGCGTGGGCATCGGCGTCTCCTCGATCACGGCGCTCGCGAACGCGCTCGACCTCGGCACCACCACCTCCACCCTCGCGATGATGATCGGCCTCGCGGTCGGCATCGACTACGCGCTGTTCATCGTCTCCCGCTACCGGGCCGAGCTGGCCGAGGGCCGCGAACGCGAGGAGGCGGCCGGGCGGGCCGTCGGCACGGCGGGCTCGGCGGTGGTCTTCGCGGGTCTCACGGTCGTGATCGCACTGGTCGGCCTCGCGGTCGTCAACATCCCGATGCTGACGAAGATGGGCGTCGCGGCGGCGGGCACGGTCGCCATCGCCGTACTGATCGCGCTGACGATGATCCCGGCGCTGCTCGGGTACGCGGGCCGCAGGGTCCAGCCCGCGGGCAAGAAGAGCAAGCTGCTCGGCGGTGGCCGTGCCGCCAAGAAGGAGGGCAAGCCCAACATGGGCACGCGCTGGGCGAGTTTCGTCGTGCGCCGCCCGCTGGCTGTCCTGCTCCTCGGTGTCGTGGGTCTCGGCGCGGCGGCGATCCCGGCGTCCTCGCTCGAACTGGGTCTGCCCGACGACGGTTCGCAGCCGACGTCGACCACACAGCGGCGCGCGTACGACCTGCTGTCCGAGGGCTTCGGGCCCGGCTTCAACGGCCCGCTGATGGTCGTCGTCGACGCGAAGGCCAGCGACGCGCCGAAGGGCGCCGTCACCGAGGTGTCCGACAAGGTCAAGGACCTCAAGGGCGTCGTGACGGTGACCCCGGCGACGTACAACAAGGCCGGCGACACCGCGATGATCACGGTGATCCCCGACTCGAAGCCGTCCTCCGTCAAGACCGAGGACCTGGTGCACGGCATCCGTGACGCGGGTGGCGACATCAAGGCGGACACCGACGCGACGGTGCTGGTCACCGGCACCACGGCGATGAACATCGACTTCTCGCAGAAGCTCAACGACGCGCTGATCCCGTATCTGGCGCTGGTGGTCGGCCTCGCCTTCCTGCTGCTGATCGTCGTCTTCCGCTCGATCCTGGTCCCGCTGAAGGCGGCCCTCGGCTTCCTGCTGAGCGTGATGGCGGCCCTCGGCTCGGTCGTCGCGGTCTTCCAGTGGGGCTGGCTGTCCGGCCTCATGGGCGTCGAGGAGACCGGCCCGATCATGTCGATGATGCCGATCTTCATGGTGGGCGTCGTCTTCGGTCTCGCCATGGACTACGAGGTGTTCCTCGTGACCCGGATGCGCGAGGCATACGTCCACGGGGAGAAGCCCAGCCAGGCCATCGTGACCGGCTTCAAGCACGGCGCGCGGGTGGTCACGGCGGCGGCCGTCATCATGATCGCGGTGTTCTCCGGCTTCATCGGCTCCAGCGAGTCGATGATCAAGATGATCGGCTTCGGCCTCGCGATCGCCGTCTTCTTCGACGCGTTCATCGTGCGCATGGCGATCGTCCCCGCCGTCCTGGCGCTGCTCGGCAAGAAGGCCTGGTGGCTGCCGAAGTGGCTGGACCGCGCCCTGCCGAACGTCGACGTCGAGGGCGAGGGCCTGCGCGCGCTCGCCGAGCGGTCGAGGGACGAGGACGAGGACCGGGAACTGGCCCGGGTCTGACCGGCCTGCTTCAAGTCGCGGAAAGGGTGCCCCCATGCGTGGGGGCGCCCTTTCCTGGCTTCGGTCAGGCGGAGGCCTGCTTAGACGCTAGGCGCGGCCGTGCGAGGCCGCACCGTGCATGACCCGGGCGGACGACCGGCCGCCGGCCGTCGCGGGCGTCGTCGCCGTGTAGGTGCGGCGCAGGAAGCGGATCAGGGCCTTCGAGTCGAACTGCACGACCGATACACCGTGCGACGAGTGGAATTCCACGACCGCCTGTACCCGGCCGCAGGGCCAGACGCGTACGGCGCCGGACTCTGCCGGGGCGCGCAAGCCCTTCTCCAGGAGGTCGCGGGAGAAGGCCCAGTCATGGGGGCCGGGCAGCGTGATGTGCACCTGGCGGGGATCGCTCTCCGGGTCGTAGCGGAGGGCCACCGGGACGGCCCGGTGTTCGTCGTCGGGGGAGTCGGCGGTGTCGGTGACGATATGGGCGCGGGCGTACTGTTCGACGGCATACATAAACCGACTCCTCACGCTGCGTGACCTGTGCGGAATCTGTGAATCCCGCACCATTCCAATGTCGCACATCTCACGGAAACCGCTTCCGGATCATTTGAGGTGATCCTCCAAGACCCCGCCCTCGGGAGGCGATCCCTCAGGGGCTGATCATGGACCCAGGTGGGCGTTCAGCGGCCTCGGGAGCTATTCATGGGCGACTCGCTCTTGCAAGCCATTCGCAACAAGGCACTATCATCGAACGGTGCATGTGCCTGATGGATTCATCAACGCCCCGGTCTCGGCGGTCACCGCAGTGGTCGCCGCCGGTGCCATCGCCGTGAGTCTGCGCGGCGCCCGCCGCGAGCTCGACGAGAAGACCGCGCCGCTCGCCGGCCTGGTCGCCGCCTTCATCTTCGCCGTGCAGATGCTGAACTTCCCGGTCGCCGCCGGGACCAGCGGACATCTGCTCGGCGGCGCGCTGGCCGCGATACTCGTCGGCCCCTTCACCGGAGTCCTCTGCGTCTCGGTGGTCCTGCTGATGCAGGGCATCCTCTTCGCGGACGGCGGCCTGACCGCACTGGGCGTGAACATCACGGACATGGCGATCGTGACGACGGTCGTCTCGTACGCCGTCTTCCGGGGGCTGGTGAAGTTGCTGCCCCGCAAGCGGCGCTCCATCACCGTCGCCGCCTTCGTCTCCGCGCTCTTGTCCGTCCCGGCCGCGGCCGTCGCCTTCACCCTCATCTACGCGGTCGGCGGCACCACCGACGTCGCGATCTCCAAGGTCGCCACGGCCATGATCGGCGTGCACGTCCTCATCGGCATCGGCGAGGCCGCGATCACCGCGCTCACCGTCGGCGCCGTCATCGCCGTACGACCCGATCTCGTGTACGGCGCCCGCGGCCTCCAGCAGCGGCTCAAGCTGCGCGTGAACGGGGAGCTGGTCGACGCCCCCACGACCCTCGCCCCCGTCGCCGCCCGCTCCTCGCACCGCAAGGTGTGGATCACCGGCCTCGTCACCTCCCTCGTCCTCGCCGGGTTCGTCAGCTTCTACGCCTCCGCCAGCCCCGACGGCCTGGAGAAGGTCGCCAAGGACGAGGGCATCGACAAGAAGGTCGAGAAGCACGCGACGGAGGACTCCCCGCTCGCCGGGTACGGCGTCAAGGACATCTCCGACGCCCGGATCTCCGGCGGCCTCGCGGGCGTCATCGGCGTCGGCGTCACCGTCGTCGCGGGCAGCGGTGTCTTCTGGGCGATCCGCAGGCGCCGCAGCGCCGACGCGTCTCCCGCCTCCCTCCCCGAGGGCATCTGACATGGGCGCGGGCCACGCCCACCGGCTGTACCGGCACGGACACTCACCCGTGCACGCCCTGCCTCCGCATACCAAACTCGCGGCGGCCTTCGCCTTCGTGGTCGTGGTCGTCTCCACCCCGCGCGAGGCGATGTGGGCGTTCGCGCTGTACGCCGTCCTGCTCGCGGGCGTCGCGTACAAGGCGCGCGTGCCGGCCGGATTCCTCCTCAAACGGCTGCTGATCGAGATCCCGTTCGTCGCCTTCGCGGTGCTGATGCCGTTCGTGGCGGAGGGCGAGCGGGTGGACGTACTGGGCCTGTCGTTGAGCGTGAACGGCCTGTGGGGCGCGTGGAACGTGCTCGCCAAGGGGACCCTGGGCGTCGCCGCCTCCGTACTCCTCGCCTCCACCACCGAACTGCGCGAACTGCTCCTCGGCCTCCAGCGGTTGAAGCTCCCGCCGCTCCTCGTGCAGATCGCCTCCTTCATGATCCGATACGGCGATGTCATCACGGACGAGATGCGGCGGATGCGGATCGCGCGGGAGTCGCGCGGCTTCGAGGCCCGTGGCGTGCGGCACTGGGGCGTCCTCGCGAAGTCGGCGGGCGCGCTGTTCATCCGGTCGTACGAGCGCGGGGAGCGCGTGCATCTCGCCATGGTGAGCCGGGGGTACGCCGGTTCGATGCCGGTCATCGACGAGGTGACCGCGTCCCGGGCGCAGTGGTCGTACGCCCTCGCCCTCCCGTTCGCCGCCCTTGTCGTATGTCTGTTGGGATGGACCCTGTGACGACCCCCTCTCTCGAAGTGGCCGGACTGGCCTTCGCCTACCCCGACGGGCACCAGGCCCTCTTCGGTGTGGACTTCCGCGTCGGGCGCGGTGAGCGCGTCGCGCTGCTCGGCCCGAACGGCGCCGGCAAAACCACCCTCGTCCTGCACCTCAACGGCATCCTCAGCGGCGGCGCCGGGACCGTGACGGTGGCCGGACTGCCCGTCGGCAAGCGGCACATGGCCGAGATCCGGCGCAAGGTCGGCATCGTCTTCCAGGACCCGGACGACCAGCTGTTCATGCCGACCGTGCGGGAGGACGTCGCGTTCGGGCCGGCCGCGGCGGGGATGAAGGGGGCCGAGCTGGAGGAGCGGGTGCGTACGGCGCTGGAGCGGGTCGGCATGGAGGCCTTCGCCGACCGCCCGCCGCACCATCTGTCGTTCGGGCAGCGGCGCCGCGTGGCGGTCGCCACCGTCCTCGCGATGGAGCCGGAGATCCTCGTCCTGGATGAGCCCTCGTCCAACCTCGACCCCGCCTCGCGGCGCGAACTCGCCGACATCCTGCGGTCGTTGGACGTCACCGTCCTCATGGTCACGCACGACCTGCCGTACGCCCTCGAACTGTGCCCCCGGTCGCTCGTCCTGAGCGAGGGCGTGATCGCGGCCGACGGCAAGACCGGCGAACTGCTCTCCGACGACGAGCTGATGCGCACCCACCGTCTGGAGCTTCCCTTCGGGTTCGACCCGCGCTCCGTGACCATGGGCGCGTGAACTGGGCGCGTGAACTAATGGGCACGTGAACAATGGGCGCGTGACGAACGAGGACATCAAGAGCCCGGGCTCGCTGCTGCTCGACGACCAGCTGTGCTTCGCGCTGTACGCCGCCCAGCGCGCCGTGACCGCCGCGTACCGCCCGCTGCTGGAGGAGCTCGGTCTCACCTATCCGCAGTACCTCGTCCTGCTGGTCCTCTGGGAGCGCGGCGAGACCACGGTCAAGGAGCTGACGGCCGCGCTGCACCTCGACTACGGCACGGTGTCGCCGCTGCTCAAACGGCTGGAGTCGGCGGGGCTCGTGCGCCGTGAGCGCTCGGCGCACGACGAACGCTCCGTGCTCGTGGCGGTCACCGGGCGCGGGGAGGAACTGCGGGAGCGCGCGCAGGAAGTACCGCAGGCGCTGCTGACGGCGACCGGGGTGAGCGGGGCCGAGGTCGCGCGCCTGCGGGAGGAGCTGTGGCGCTTGGCGGAGCGTGCGGAGGGGGCGGCTGCGCGGGGTCGGTGAAGTGCGCCGGAGGGGGCGGCGGCGCGGGCCGCTGAAGTGGGCCGGACGGGCGGGCGGCGCGCGCCGCTGATGTGCGCCGGGCGTCGGTGCGCGGACCGGGCCTGCGGCACCGCGATCATCGCCCCGGCCGCCCGCCTGGGGTTACCCAGGGTTTCTACCCCCTGGTAACACAGAATTCCGTACCGGCCGGTACCTTGTGCACGATGTACTTGCACACATCTGTGTCGTCTGCCGCTTTACCTGCCGTGTTGTACGCCCTGGGGGAGGTCCTGTCGTGATCGATGGCGCCGCTGTCGACACCCGTCCGACGAAGATCATGTACGTCGCCGAAGCCACCGCGCACGGCGGCCGGGACGGCTACGTCACCAGCCAGGACGGTCAGCTCGAACTGAGGGTCGCGATGCCGCCCGCGCTCGGCGGCGACGGAAACGGCACGAACCCGGAGCAGTTGTTCGCCGCCGGCTACAGCGCCTGCTTCCACAACGCGCTGGTGCTGGTGGGCCGCCGCGCCGGGTACGACCTCACCGGCTCCACCGTCGCCGCGAAGGTCGGCATCGGCCCGAACAAGCAGCGCGGTTACGGCCTCGCGGTCGCCCTGAGCGTCTCGCTCCCCGTCGTCGACCAGGACCTGGCCGCCAAGCTCGTGGACGCGGCCCACGAGGTCTGCCCGTACTCGAACGCCACCCGAGGCAACATCGAGGTCACGATCCTGCTGGGCTAGGAATCCAGGCCTGTACGTGTGTGTTGCACTCACCGTGGCACAGGTGAGGCGACAAGGAGCGCGGGCGTGGACGTGAACGGCACAGTGGCCGAGGGCTTCGAGCCGGTCAGGGAAGCGTTCGTACGCAACTTCGAGGTGCTCGGGGACCTGGGCGCCGCCGCCACCGTGTACCGCGACGGGCACAAGGTCGTCGACCTGTGGGGCGGCACGCGGGACGTCGACGGCACCGAGCCCTGGCAGCACGGCACCGCGCAGATCGTGCGCTCGGCGACGAAGGGCGTGGCCGCCGCCGTACTGCTGCTGCTCGCCCAGCGCGGGGAACTCGATCTGGACGCTCCGGTCGGCCAGTACTGGCCCGAGTACAAGGCGGCGGGGAAGGAACGCACCCTCGTCCGGCACGTGCTCGCGCACCGGGCCGGGGTGCCCGTCCTCGACCGTCCGCTCACCCCGGCCGAGGCGGCGGATCCCGACCTCGCGGCCGCGGCGGTGGCCGCGCAGGCGCCGGTGTGGGAGCCGGGGGCCGACCACGGGTACCACGCGCAGACGTACAGCTGGCTGACCGGCGAGCTGGTCCGGCGGGTGACCGGGCGCTCGATCGGCGCGTGGATCGCGGACGAGATCGCGGCGCCGCTGGGGCTGGATCTGTGGGTCGGGCTGCCGGAGGCGGAGGCGGGGCGTGTCGGGCGGGTCGCGCAGGTCGAGGCCCCGTCGGCGCCGGGTGGCCTGAAGACCCGCCCGAAGCGGACGGTCTCCGAGGCGTACGCGGATCCGTCCTCGCTCACCCGCCGTGCCTTCGCCGCGATCACGCCGATGCCGGACGAGAACGACCCGGCGTACCGGGCGGCGGTCCTGCCCGCCTCCAACGGCATCGCTACGGCCGAGGGGCTGGCCCGCTTCTACGCGGCGCTGATCGGGGAAGTGGACGGCGGCGTACGGCTGTTCACGCCGGAGACCGTCGGGGCGGCCCGCGCGGAACAGTCCGCGGGGCCCGACCGCGTCCTCGTCGTCAACACTCGCTTCGGCCTCGGCTACATGCTCCACGGCACCGCCTCGCCCCTGCTCTCCCTGGGCTCCTTCGGGCACCCCGGCCGCGGCGGCGCCCTCGGCTTCGCCGACCCCGACACGGGCATCGCCTTCGGCTACGTCACGAACGCCTTCCGCAAGAGCGTGACGGCGGACGCCCGGGCCCAGGCGTTGGTGCGGGCGGTTCGGGTGGCTGTCGGGGGCTGAGCCGGCACCGGGGTCGGCGTCGAGGGTGGGCGGCGCAATCCGGCGCTAACGGGGTGCCTCCCCCAAGCTCTTCGAGCAGGGGGTACCCCCAGTGCCCACCCGTGCCGCCCCAGCGGCACGATTGCCCACAGCTAGGAGGGCCGGGAGGGCGCCCGGAGCGCCGGGTGCCGTCGCAACTGTCCCAGCTGTGGGCAGGCGTGCCGCTAGGGGCGGCACGGGTGGGCACAGCGGCACCCTGCGAGTGCCGGTAAGCGCACCCCCGACAGCGACCCCGACCCCGGGGCGGTGGTCAGCCCGCGTGCAGCATCAGGCCGATGCCCAGGACCAGCAGGCCCGCTGCCGCGATGCGGGGTGCGCCGAAGCGTTCCTTGAAGAAGATCGCGCCGATGGCGGCGCCGACGATGATCGAGGACTCGCGGAGGGCGGCGATCGGCGCGAGCTCCGCACGGGTCTGGGCCCAGAGGACCAGCCCGTACGCCGCGACGGAAAGCGCCGCGCCGAGCAAGCCGACGGCGGCGAACGGCCGCAGCACGGAGACCAGTTCACCGCGCCAGCGGTACACCGCGTACGCCGGGATCACGACGCCCTCGACCGCCATCAGCCAGGCGATGTACCCGAGAGAGGACCCGGACGCGCGCACGCCCAGACCGTCGACGACGGTGTACGCGGCGATCGACAGGCCGGTGGCCAACGCGGCGCCGATCGCCGCCCAGTTGGGGCGACGCCCGCGCAGCCCCCACAGAGCGACGCCGGTGAGCCCCGCGCAGGACAGCGCGATCCCGGACGCCGCCCACCCGTCGGGCACCTCATGCGCGAAGACCGCCGCCAGCGCCGTCACGACCAGCGGAGCGCTCCCGCGCGCGATCGGGTACGCCTGCCCGAAGTCGCCGAGCCGGAACGACCGCATCAGCAGCACGTAGTAGGCGACGTGGATCACGGCCGACGCGATGAGGTACGGCCACGCCCCGGCCGCCGGGAACGCCACGAACGGCACCATGACGAGGCCGATCAGCATGCCGCCGCCCGCGATCAGCGTGAAGCCGACCAGCTTGTCGCTGATGCGGTGCGCGAGCGCGTTCCAGCTGGCATGGGTGACCGCGGCGAGCAGCACCGCCGCGGTGACGACCGGCGTCACGCGGTCGGCTCGTGCACGTCCACCGGCTCGCGCACGTCCACCAGCGTGCCGCCGGCGTGGGCGATGAGGCTCTTCGGGTCCATCGGGAAGACGGTGTACGGCGTGCCCGCCGCGGCCCACACCGTGTCGTGGTCGAGCAGCGAACGGTCCGCCAGGACACGGGTCTTCGTACGGTGCCCGAAGGGCGGCACCCCGCCGATCGCGTACCCCGTCGTCTCCCGCACCACGTCCGCCTTCGCCCGCGTCACCTTCTCGACGCCCAGCTCCCGCCGTACGAGCTCCACATCGACCCGTGACGCGCCGTCCATGAGCACGAGCACCGGAACGCCGTCCGCCGCGAAGATCAGCGACTTGCAGATCTGGCTCAGCTCGCAGCCGATCGCGGCGGCGGCCTCGGCGGCGGTGCGGGTCGCGTCCGGGAAGCGGCGGATGCGCCCGTTCACCTCGTCGAGCCCCAACTCCCGCAGGGCCTCGGCGAAACGGGGGTGGGCGGCGTTCTGCGCGGAGGAGTGCTCCTCGGCGGCGTTCTCATCGGTGGCGGTCATGAACGGCACGCTAGCGGTCGGTGTACGGGGCACGCGACCGAGTTCCTAGTCCCACCAGAAGCGCCACAGCGGGGCGTCGACGAGGGACTGCGCGTACTGGGGGAAGGGGGTCGGCGGGTCGTCGACGAGGTTGTCGGCCGTGGTCAGGAGGTGTTCCAGCGCGATGCGGTGGGCCTCTGCCTCGGTGCGCGGCGGGCTCGCGACGGAGACGTACAGCGTCGACCCGACGGCGGCGAGGACGCGGGCCCCGAAGCGGTCCTCCCAACTGCGCAACAGGGCGCAGAGCAGGGGAAGGGGCGCCTCCGCCTGCCAGTTGACGACGACCGGTATGTCGGCGCTGCGCCGGGCGGCGACGAGGGCGAGACGGCCGTCCCACAGCTCGTACGGCCACTCGTCCACCAGCAGGGCGAATGCCGACCGCGCCGCCTCGTCCGGGTCGGCGCCCGAGGAGGCGAGCGTGCCGGGAGCCAGTCCGGGCCAGTGGTCGAACGGCGGCGCGGGCTCGTCCCAGCCGAGCCTGCGCCGCCGGTACGCACCCCAGCCCCTCTCCAGCTCGCCCTCGAGGTCGAAGACGTCCACGGCGGCGAGGTCGGGCGCCTCGGGACGGCGATTCGGAGAGCAGAGCACCGGCAGCAGACCGGTGTCGCCCTGCTGCCGCTGGTAACGCGTCCACTCGGCCAACGGGTCCGACGGAGGCTCGTCGGACTGCCACTGGACGGGGGAACCGTCGGGCAAGAGGCGCCCGGCAGGCAGCCCTTCGGGAAGCGAGAACGTCATACGCGGAGCGTAGAGGCCCCCACTGACACGACACCCGAGCCGGACCCCGCCCTCAACTCCCCCTCCGCGGCGGGGAGGCGAGCTGCCGGGGGCCGGAAAGCCCCGTGCCTAGCTGCCCGCCTTCAGCAGCGCCGCCACGATCGGCCCCGCCGTGTCGCCCCCGTGCCCGCCCTGCTGCACGACGCCCGCCGCAGCCAGGTCGCCCTTCCACGCCGTGAACCAGCCGTTCGGCTTGTCCTGGCCGTCGACCTCGGCGGAGCCGGTCTTGGCGCCGTAGTTCGGGCCGAGGCCGGACATCGCCTCGGCGGCCGTGCCGTACGCCGCCGTGTACTGCATGACTTCGCGGAGCTGGGAGAGCGTGGACGCGGACATGGTGCGGGACGCGGTGGCCAGCGTGCGGTGGTCGACCGTCGGGGACACCAGGTAGGGCTGGTGGAAGGTGCCCGCCTGGACCGTCGCGGCGACCGACGCCATGTTCAGCGGGTTCATACGGACGCCGCCCTGGCCCATCAGCGAGGCCGCCATCTGCGCGGCGCTCTGCACCGGCACCGAGCCGTCGAAGGAGGGGACGCCGATGGCCCAGTTGTTCATGCCCAGCCCGAAGACCTGCTGGGCCTGCTTGGTCAGGTCGTCGTTCTCCAGCTTCTTCGCCTGGGTGATGAAGGCGGTGTTGCAGGAGCGCGCGAAGCTCGCCTTGAACGTGCCGTTCTTGATCTCGAAGTCGTCGTCGTTGTGGAACTTCCAGCCGCCGTACGTCGCCGTCTTGGGGCACGGGTGCTTCTCGTCGGCCGAGGCCAGGCCCTTGTCGAAGAGCAGCGACGCAGTGATGACCTTCATCGTGGAGCCGGGGGCGAGGGAGCCCTGGAAGGCGGTGTTGAAGCCGTGGCTGGAGTTGGCGACCGCGAGGATCTCGCCCGTCGAGGGGCGCAGCACGACCACGGACGCCTTCGCCTTGGCGGCCACTCGCCGCTCGGCGTCGGCCTGCAGGGTCGGGCTGAGCGTCGTGTGCACGGTCCCCGGCGTGCCCTTGCTGAGCGTCAGCAGGGTCTTGTCGGGGGTCTTCTGGGCGCCCTTCTTCGCGGCCTTGCGCACCACGCGCAGCTCGATGCCCGCTTTGCCGCCGGCCGTCTTGCCGTACTTCTCGCGCAGCCCGTCGAGAACCGTGCCCAGGGACGGGTACGTGGCGGTGGTCAGCTCCCCGCCGTCCCGGTCGAGGGCCGTGACCGGGGGTGTGCCCGAATCGCCGGTGACCAGCCGGTCGCCGTCCTGGAGGTCCGGGTGGACGACGGACGGCTTCCAGCCGACCAGCGGTACGCCGTCCTTGGCGCGTCGTACGACCGTCAGCTTCGACTCGTACGCGAGCGGCTTGCTCTTGCCCTTGTAGGTGACGGTGGCCTTGACGGAGAACGGGACCAAGGCGCCCGAGCGCTCGCCGCTCGTCAGGGTCACGCCGGTGATGTGCGCGTCCTTGCCGTAGCCGGTCAGCACGGTCGTGGCGGCGGCCGAGTCGTCCGTGGCGGCGGCCGCCTTCGCGACGTCGCCGCTCTGCCAGGCGGTGAGGAACGCGGCCGCCGTCGTGCGCACTTCGCTCGCCGACAACGGGCCCGTCTTCACGGCCTTGTGATCGGCCGTCGCCGACGTCCGGCCCTCGGCCGCCGCACCGCTGCCGTAGAGGCTGTAGGCGCCGAACGCCCCGCCGGCGACGACCACGGCGATCATCCCGCCGAGCATGGCGGGTTGCTTCGTCTTCCGCCGCTCGGCGACGCGCCTTCTCTTGCCCACAGCTACTAGTCCTCCGCTGGATCCCCTGCCGCCCCCGTGGCCTCACGCTCCTCAACGAGAGCACCACCCTAGAGTCCCGCCCTGTGAGGGGTGACTTCAGCCACCAGTTCGTAGCACATTTGCGACGATCGGACCGGCGGCGTCCCCTCCGTGGCCGCCCTCCTGGGTCATCGCGGCGGCCGCGATGTCATTGCGGTAGCCGGTGAACCAGCTGTTGGACTTGGACTGGCCGTCGACCTCGGCGGAGCCGGTCTTGGCGCCGATGTCACCGCCGAGCCCGGCCATGACGCGCGCGGCGGTGCCGCTCGTCGCGGTCAGCCGCATCATCTGCTTGAGCTGCGCGGCGGTGTTCGCCGGCAGGCCCTTGGCCTGCGCCGGCACGCGGTCGTCGAGCTTCAGCGGCACGATGACCGGCTGACGGAACGTGCCGGTGATGGCGGTCGCCGTCACCGAGGCCATGTTCAACGGGCTCATCTGGACCTGGCCCTGGCCGATCGCGTTGGCCGCGCGGTCCGAGCCGCCGGAGGCCGGGACGCTGCCGTCGAAGGACGGAATACCGGTCTTCCAGTTGTCCTGGCCGAGGCCGAACCGCGTCTGTGCCTCGGTGGTCAGCGACTCGTCCGTGAGCGGCGTGCTGTCGGTGCCGTCGATGAGCTTCACGAAGGCCGTGTTGCAGGACCGCATGAAGCTGTTGGCGAGGCTGGCGTTCTCGTTGGGCGTCATGCCCGTGAGGTTGTGGAAGGTCTGGCTCTGCCAGGTGGCGGTGGGCGGACAGGGCGCCGGGCCGTTCATCGTGGTCACGCCGTTGTCGATGAACATCGCCGCGGTGATGATCTTCATCGTGGAGCCGGGCGCGACCTTGCCGAGGAACGCCGCGTTGAACCCGTCCTCCCGGTGGTTGGCGACCGCCAGCACCTCACCGGTGCTCGGCTTCACCGCCACCACGGACGACTCGGAGTACTGCGCGACCGCCTTCTCGGCGGCGGCCTGCGCGCTCGCGCTGAGCGTCGTACGGACCTTGCCCGGCTGCCCCTTGGCGAGGGTCACCAGGGTCGTGTCGCCGGTCTCCTCGCTCCCGTGCCGGATCGCCAGCTCGACCCCGGGCGTGCCGCCCGCCGTGTCGCCGTACTTGTCGCGCAGCGCGTCCAGAATCGGCCCCAGGGACGGGTACTTCTCCTTCGTCAGGACGGCGTCGTCGCGGTCCACCGCCTCGATCGCCGGACTCGCCGACTCGCCCGTGACGAGCGTGTCGCCCTCCTTGAGGTCCGGATGGACGACGGACGGCTTCCAGCCGACCAGCGCCTTCCCGGTGGTCTTCCCGCGCACGACGGTCAGTTCGGAGTCGTACGAGAAGGGCTTGCTCTTCCCGTCGTACGACACCGTCGCCTTCACCGAGAACGGCACGGTCGCCCCGGACGGCGTGCCCGGCGTGATCTTCACGTCGGTGAGGTGCGCGGCGGTGCGGTAACCCGCCAGCAGTTCTTGCGCGTTCGTCGCGTAGTTGGTGTACGCCGCCGCCTTGGCCGCGTCGCCCTTCTCCCAGGCCGCGAAGAACTTGTCGCTGGTCTCCTTGACCTCCGCACCGCTCGGCGGCCCGGTCTTCACCGCCGCGGGCCCGGCCGCGCCCGAGCCGCCGTCCCCACTGATCGCGGTCACCACGTTGTACGCGCCGTACCCGGCGCCCCCCACCATCACGGCGAACACCCCGCCGATGACGGCAGCCTTTGCCCCTCTGCGCATGCCGCTGTCCCCTCCCCGTGGACCCTCCCCCGAACTTCTGAACGCGTTCAGAAAAGCTGGTCTACGGGAACTGTATGCGGGAGCTGTGACTCAAGGGGCGGACGTTCTCCGAATCGTTAGACCCAAGTATCGAGCCACATCCGTGAACGCCATTCATCGATGGGGATCGCGGTGCCGGTGTACAGGGGCCAGAAATAGATGAAGTTCCAGGCGATCAGCAGGACCAGGACGCCCGCGCCCGCCGCGCCGATGACGCGGCGGCGTTCGGTGGAGCCGGGTGGGCCGAGGATGGCGCCGATCATCATGGCGACGGCCAGGCAGAGGAACGGCACGAAGACGACGGCGTAGAAGAAGAAGATCGTGCGCTCCTGGTACATGAACCAGGGGAGGTAGCCGGCCGCGATGCCGCAGGCGATGGCGCCCGCGCGCCAGTCGCGGCGGAACGCCCAGCGCCACAGCACGTAGAGGATCGCGAAGCAGGCCGCCCACCACAGCAGGGGGGTGCCGAGCGCCAGCACCTCGCGGGCGCACTTGTCGCCCGCGTCGGCGGGGCAGCCGTCCTTGCCGGGCAGCGGGGACTCGTAGAAGTACGAGACCGGACGGCCCAGGACGATCCAGCTCCACGGGTTCGACTGGTAGGTGTGCGGGGACGAGAGGCCGACGTGGAACTCGTACACCTCGTGCTCGTAGTGCCACAGGCTGCGCAGCCAGTCGGGAAGGAAGGCCCAGCTGCCGCCCTTCCCGTCCGTCACCGCCCAGTTGCGGAAGTAGCCGCCCTTGCCGTTGTCGGGGGAGAGGATCCAGCCGATCCAGGAGGTGAGGTACACGGCCAGCGCGACCGGGACCGTCGCCAGGAACGTGATGCCCGTGTCGTGCTTGAGGGCCGCCTGGTACGGGTGACGGGCGCCCGCGACCCGGCGCGAGGCCGCGTCCCACAGGACCGCCATCACACAGAACGCGGCGAGGATGTAGAGGCCGTTCCACTTGGTGCCGATGGCCAGGCCCAGCATCAGACCGGCCATCCAGCGCCAGGGGCGCCAGCCGAGGCGAGTCGTCTCGGCGGTGTGCGCGTCGGGGCGTACGTCTCCGTCCGCGTCGGCGGGCAGCGCCGCCGCCAGCCTGGCGCGCGCCTTGTCGCGGTCGACGACCAGGCAGCCGAACGCCGCGAGCACGAAGAACATCAGCACGCCGTCGAGCAGCGAGGTGCGGCTCATCACGAAGTGCAGGCCGTCCACCGCCATCAGCGCGCCCGCGAGACAGCCGAGGAACGTCGAGCGGAACAGCCGGCGCCCGATCCGGCACAGCAGCAGCACCGACAGCGTGCCGAGCAGCGCCGTCATGAAACGCCAGCCGAAGGGGTTGAACCCGAACATCCACTCGCCGAGCCCGATGACGTACTTGCCGACCGGCGGATGCACGACATAGGCGGCGTCGGACGGGATCGTCACATGGCCGTTGCCCTGCAGGATCAGGTCGTTGGCGTCCTTGGCCCAGTTGACCTCGTACCCGCGGTGGATGAGCGCCCAGGCGTCCTTGGCGTAATACGTCTCGTCGAATATCACCGCCTTCGGGTTGCCCAGGTTCCAGAACCGCAGCACCCCGGCGAGCAGCGTCACCAGAAGCGGGCCGATCCAGCCCGACCAGCGCGTGACGCGCTCGGCGACCTCGTGGCGCAGCCCGATCGTGGCCCAGATGCGCGGGCTGGGCTCGGCGTACGGCGGCACGAGCCGGTCGCGGACATCGCTTCTGGGCGGCGCCGTGTATCCGAAGCGGCGCAGCCGCTGCTGCCACGACGGCCGCTGCTCTTCGGCGGCCTGGCCCTGCCGGGTGTCCGTGGAGGACGCGGTACTGGTCACCGCGCCATCGTAGGGAACACGTCTGTGGGAGTCCCGTGCCTGGGCCCTGCGAGGATGGAAACGTGACAGGAACCCTTGTTTTGGCAGGCACCCCCATCGGTGACGTGGCCGATGCTCCGCCCCGGCTCGCCCAGGAGCTCGAGCGCGCGGACGTCGTCGCCGCCGAGGACACCCGGCGGCTGCGGCGCCTCACCCAGGCGCTGGGCGTGCAGCCCGCCGGGCGCGTGGTGTCGTACTTCGAGGGCAACGAAGCCGCCCGTACGCCGGAGCTGGTCGAGGCGCTGGCCGGCGGGGCGCGGGTGCTGCTGGTGACCGACGCCGGGATGCCGTCCGTCTCGGACCCCGGATACCGGCTGGTCGCGGCCGCCGTCGAGAAGGACATCAAGGTCACCGCCGTACCCGGCCCGTCCGCCGTGCTCACCGCGCTCGCGCTGTCCGGGCTGCCCGTCGACCGCTTCTGCTTCGAGGGCTTCCTCCCCAGGAAGGCGGGCGAACGCCTTTCGCGCCTGCGCGAGGTCGAGGGCGAGCGCCGCACGCTGGTCTACTTCGAGGCGCCCCACCGGCTCGACGACACCCTCGCCGCGATGGCAGAGGTCTTCGGGACCGAGCGCCGCGCCGCCGTCTGCCGCGAGCTGACGAAGACGTACGAGGAGGTCAAGCGCGGCCCGCTGGGCGAGCTGGCCGTCTGGGCCGCCGAGGGCGTACGCGGCGAGATCACCGTCGTCGTCGAGGGCGCCGCCGAGAAGGGCGCCGAGGAACTGGACGCCGCCGAGCTGGTGCGCAGGGTGCGGGTGCGCGAGGAGGCGGGGGAGCGGCGCAAGGAGGCGATCGCGGCCGTCGCCGCCGAGGCGGGAATTCCCAAGCGCGACGTCTTCGATGCGGTCGTCGCGGCAAAGAACGCCGCACGAAGCGCCCCATAGAAGGGCAAAGGACTGCGGTGAAAGGCAAAGCCCGGGCCGGGTAACGGGACCTTCCGACAAGGAAAGGCCAAATTGACTCCAATAGTCGACAGGCCAGATGCGTTCGCGCCGGGAGAAGCGTCCACTGGTTGAAGGGACGTACCCGTCCCTCGCCCCCGTTCGCGGGGGCGCTTGTCCAGCGGACAACTGGAGCTGGCATGAGTGAGAGCGCAGGGCAGACCGGCCACCGCGGTGCGGCGACTGCCGTTGTCAACGAGTCGTATTCCTTCGCCTGCATGCGCTGCGGGCAGGGCTGGGAGCAGTCCTACGAGATAGAGCACCACCTCGACGCCGAGGGCAACGAGTTCGTCATGTACGTGGCCGACGGCCGTGTCGTGCCGTCGCCGCTGAGCCGCCCGACCTGCCAGAACTGCGAAAGTCATGTGGTGCGCATCATGCGTCCGGGGCAGGTGTCCTCGGCGCGGAACTCCCTGCAGCGGCCGGTGTCCGCGCGGCGGCCCGAGCGCCCGGCGGACGCGCCCGAGACGGCGCCCGAGGCGCCCCGGGAGCACCACCACTGGCACCTCTCCGATCTGCTGCACCCCTTTCACCACCGCAAGGCGGGCTGATCCGCCCGGTGGCGGTGTGGCCTCCCGGCTCCCCGCGTGGTGAGGTCGGGCATGCCCCTTCGTAGGATCGGGGCATGCCTCCCACCGTCGAAGCCCCGCCGCTGCCGGACCCCCTCCGGGTGCCCGTCGCCGACTCGCACACCCACCTCGACATGCAGTCCGGCACGGTCGAGGAGGGCCTCGCCCAGGCCGCGTCGGTCGGGGTGACGACGGTCGTGCAGGTCGGCTGCGACGTGAACGGCTCGCGGTGGGCCGCGCAGACCGCCTTGGATTACGACGCCGTCCACGCGACGGTCGCGCTGCACCCGAACGAAGCGCCCCGCATCGTCCACGGAGACCCCGATGGCTGGTCCCGGCAGGGCGCGCGGCAGCCGGGCGGAGACGCCGCGCTGGACGAGGCGCTCGCGGAGATCGACCGCCTCGCCGCCCTCCCCCAGGTCAAGGGCGTCGGCGAGACCGGGCTCGACTACTTCCGTACGGGACCCGAAGGCAAGGCCGCACAGGAGCGGTCCTTCCGCGCCCACATCGAGATCGCCAAACGGCACGGCAAGGCGCTGGTCATCCACGACCGCGACGCCCACACCGACGTGCTGCGCATCCTCAAGGAGGAGGGCGCCCCCGAGCGGACCGTCTTCCACTGCTACTCCGGCGACGCCGAGATGGCCGGGATCTGCGCCCGCGCCGGCTACTTCATGTCCTTCGCCGGCAACATGACCTTCAAGAACGCCCAGCCGCTGCGCGACGCACTCGCCGTCGCGCCCCTGGAACTCGTCCTCGTCGAGACCGACGCGCCCTTCCTGACACCCGCGCCGTACCGCGGACGGCCTAACGCGCCGTATCTCATTCCGATCACAGTGCGCGCGATGGCAGCTGTACGGGGCATCGACGAGGACGCGCTGGCGACCTCGATCTCCGCGAACACTGCGCGGGCGTTCGATTACTGACGGATAACGGTTCCGGGGCTTTCTCCGGGGTGACCTCGGGGGAGTGTCGCGACACAGCGTAGTCGCGCCGCTTGGGAGAGTGACGACCGCTCCGCTAGGTTCTGGTCGCCCGCCCGTCTCCCACCGCCACCCTGCATGAGCCCTTCGGGCGCACCTTCTTCTCCACCGGACCCTCCCTGGAGCGTGTCGTCGTGAGCAGCTCGCAGTACGAGACGTATGGACCGACTGGTGGCACCGGTGCCGATGGCGCCGGTGGTGGCGTCGGCGCCGATGGTGGCGCTGGTGCGACGGGGACGTCGTACGAGGGAGACGCGCCGGCGTACGGCCTGGGTTACCCGGACACGTACCGGCCCGCGTACGAGGCGGCCCGGGTGCCCGTGTCGGAGGCGCCGACCGAGCCCCTGCTGCCTCGGCAGGGGCAGGCGGACGGGGCGCCCACGCCCGGCGGGCGAGCCGCGGCCCGGCGTGCGGCCCGGCGCAAGCGCACCATCGAGTGCCCCGCACCGCTGCGGCGGCTGCTGCCGCAGGCGCTGGTGGTGGCGTTCCTGGCCGGGGGCACCTCCGCGTTCGTCGCCAGCGACAAGGCGATCGAGCTCAGCGTCGATGGGAAGCCGCGCACCCTGCACACCTTCGCGGACGACGTCACCGAGCTGCTCGCCGAGGAGGGGGTCGAGGTGGGGGCGCACGACGTCGTCGCGCCCGCGCCCGGTACGGCGCTCGCCAGCGGTGACGAGGTCGCGGTGCGCTACGGGCGGCCGATGCACCTCACCCTCGACGGGCACCGGCACAAGGTGTGGACGACGGCGCACACGGTGGACGGGGCGCTCAGACAGCTGGGAGTGCGCGCGGAGGGCGCGTACCTGTCGACGTCGCGCTCCCAGCGCATCGGGCGGAAGGGCCTCGCGCTCGATGTCCGCACCGAGCGCACGGTGACGATCATGGCGGACGGGCGGACGCGGACGATCCGTACGAACGCGGCGAGCGTCCGTGAGGCCGTCGAGGAGGCCGGGATCACCCTGCGCGGGCAGGACACCACCTCCGTCGCGCCCGGGAGCTTCCCGCGCGACGGGCAGACGGTCACCGTCCTGCGGGTCACCAGGAGCAAGGAGGTCCGCGAGGAGCCGATTCCGTTCGAGGTGCGGCGGAGTCAGGATCCCCAGCTGTTCCGGGGCACGGAGGTCGTCGAGCGCGCCGGGCAGACCGGGGCGCGACGCGTCACATACGCGCTCCGGACCGTCAACGGGGTCAGGCAGAAGCCGCGGCGGACCAAGTCCGAGGTGGTGCGGGAGCCGCGGGCGGCGCTGGTGAAGGTCGGTACGAAGCCCCGGCCGCCGTCCGTCGACGGGGTCGACCATCTGAACTGGTCCGGGCTCGCGGAGTGCGAGTCCGGGGGGCGGCCGGGGGCCGTGGACCCCTCCGGCACCTACGGCGGCCTCTACCAGTTCGACACCCGCACGTGGCACGCACTCGGCGGCTCCGGGCGCCCCCAGGACGCGTCGGCCGCGGAGCAGACCTACCGAGCGAAGAAGCTGTACGTACGCCGGGGGGCGAGCCCTTGGCCGCACTGCGGCGGCCGGTTGCGCGCGTGAGGGGTTTCTTCGCCCCCTGAAGGGGCGCGGGGAACTGCGCGACCAGCCCCCACCCACCCGCGGCAGAAGAACGACCCGGGGGTCTGGGGCGGAGCCCCAGAGGACGGGACGGGTAGGGGCGGAGGGGGCGAAAAACCTCTCCGGCCGTCGGCACCCGTACCCTTGCTCCGTGACCAGCCCCACCCCCGACGCCCTCCTGGGCCCCGCCGAGATCCGCGAACTCGCGGGCGCCCTCGGCGTGCGACCCACCAAGCAGCGCGGCCAGAACTTTGTGATCGACGCGAACACGGTGCGCCGCATCGTGCGCACCGCGGACGTGCGTCCCGACGACGTGGTCGTCGAGGTGGGCCCAGGCCTCGGCTCCCTGACCCTCGCCCTGCTGGAGGTGGCCGAAAGGGTCATCGCCGTGGAGATCGACGACGTGCTCGCCGGAGCGCTCCCGTCGACCATCGCCACCCGCATGCCGACCCGCGCGGAGCGGTTCGCGCTGGTGCACTCCGACGCGATGCACGTACAGGAACTCCCCGGCCCGCCCCCCACGGCCCTCGTCGCCAACCTCCCGTACAACGTCGCCGTACCCGTCCTGCTGCACATGCTCGACACCTTCCCGACCATCGAGCGCACGCTCGTGATGGTGCAGGCGGAGGTCGCGGACCGGCTCGCGGCCGCGCCCGGGTCGAAGGTGTACGGCGTTCCGTCCGTGAAGGCGAACTGGTACGCCGAGGTCAAGCGGGCCGGCGCCATCGGGCGGAATGTCTTCTGGCCGGCGCCCAACGTGGACAGCGGGCTCGTATCCCTCGTTCGCCGGACCGAGCCGATCAAGACGACGGCCACGAAGCGCGAGGTCTTCGCCGTGGTCGACGCCGCCTTCGCCCAGCGGCGCAAGACGCTGCGCGCCGCCCTCGCCGGATGGGCCGGATCCGCGGCCGCCGCCGAGGCCGCGCTCGTCGCCGCCGGTGTCTCGCCGCAGGCCCGCGGGGAGTCGCTCACGGTCGAGGAGTTCGCCCGCATCGCCGAGAACCGTGTCGTCGAGAACGTCGAGAACGTCGAGAACAAGGAGTCCGGTCAGCCGTGACGGAGTCGGTGACGGTACGCGTCCCTGCCAAGGTCAACGTCCAGCTCGCGGTCGGCGGCGCCCGCCCCGACGGCTTCCACGACCTGGCCAACGTCTTCCTCGCGGTCGGCCTGTACGACGAGGTGACGGTCACGGCGGCGGACGAGCTGCGCATCACGTGCGCGGGCCCGGACGCCGGACAGGTGCCTCTCGACCGTACGAACCTCGCGGCCCGCGCGGCCCTCGAACTCGCCCGGCGGTACGACCTCGACCCCGCCGTCCACATCCACATCGCCAAGGACATTCCCGTCGCCGGCGGTATGGCGGGCGGCAGCGCGGACGGGGCCGGTGCGCTGGTGGCGTGCGACGCGCTGTGGGGTACGAACGCCTCGCGCGACGAACTCCTCGACATCTGTGCCGAGTTGGGCAGTGATGTGCCGTTCAGCCTGGTGGGCGGGGCGGCGCTCGGCGTCGGGCGGGGCGAGCAGCTGCGGACGCTGGAGGTCGGCGGGACCTTCCACTGGGTCTTCGCCATGGCCGAGCGCGGGCTGTCGACCCCGGCCGTCTTCAGGGAGTTCGACCGGATGAACGACGGGGTGCGGATCCCGGAGCCGGTCGCCTCGCAGGAGCTGTTCGACGCCTTGGCGAAGGGGGACGCCGGGGCCCTCGCGGGCGCCGTCTCCAACGACCTCCAGCCCGCCGCCCTCTCCCTCTTCCCGGCCCTCGCCGACACCCTCGCCGCGGGCCGCGCGGCCGGCGCCCTCGCCGCGCTCGTCTCCGGCTCGGGCCCGACCACCGCCTTCCTCGCCTCGGACGCGCGGTCCGCGAAGACGGTCGCCGAGGCGCTGCTCACCTCCGGAACCTGCCGCTCCGTACGCGTCACCGAGAGCCCCGCGCTCGGCGCGACCGTCCTCTGACAGCGCGTACGGCGCGTCGGCACCTTCAGCACCTGCGGCGCGTACGGCACATACTCAGAAGCGAGTTGAGTACGGGAGCGCTGCCGTCCGACGGGCGTGCGGCGCCACCGTACTCGTATGGGATCAAGCGCTGATGTCCTCGCCGCGGCCACGCCCGCCTCGCGCGACAAGTACATCGACCTGCTGCGGGTCGCCTCGCTCGGCACGGTGGTGCTCGGGCACTGGCTCATGGCCGCTGTGACCGTCGGGGACGACGGGCGGGCCGAGATCGGCAATCTGCTCGCCGTGGAGCCGAGGCTCCAACTCCTCACCTGGGCACTGCAGATCATGCCGGTGTTCTTCTTCGTGGGCGGCTTCTCGCACGCGCTGTCGTACCGCTCGCTCCGCCGCAAGGCAGAAGGGGCAGAGGGGGCAGAAGGGGCGCAGGGGGCGTCAGGGTCCGTCTACTCCGTCTTTCTGCGGGTCCGGCTGCAGCGGCTGCTGCGGCCGACCGTCGTGTTCATCGGGGTGTGGGGCGCGGCGGCCCTGGTGCTGCAACTCGCTGGTGAGGGGGGCGGGTTGCTGGACGTCTCGCTTCGGCTGGTGGCCCAGCCGTTGTGGTTCATAGGGATCTATCTGGCGATGGTGGCGTTCACGCCGCCGTTGCTGCGGCTGCACGAGCGGTACGGCTGGGGCGCGTTCGGCGGGCTGGTGGCGGCGGCCGGCGGCGTGGACGTACTCCGGTTCGCCCTCGGCGTGCCGTACGTCGAGTTCCTCAACTTCGCCTTCGTCTGGCTCGCGGTCCACCAGCTCGGATTCCTGCGCGCGGACGGGCGGTTGGGGCGGCCGTACGTCCTCGCGGGCGGCGGACTCGCGGGGGCCGCGCTCCTGGTGGCGTACGGGCCGTATCCGCTGTCGATGGTCGGGATGCCCGGCGAGAAGATCTCCAACATGGCGCCGCCGACCTTCGCGCTGCTGTGCCACGGGCTGTGGCTGGTCGGCGCGGTGGAGCTGCTGCGGGGGCCCGCGGCGCGGTGGCTGCGCGGGCCGCGGGTGTGGCGGACCGTCGTCGCCGCCAACGGCATTTCCATGACGGCCTTCCTGTGGCATCTCACCGCGATGCTCGGGGTGTACGGAGTGCTGCTCGGCGTGGGGGCGCGGCTGCCGGAGCCCGCGACGGCGGCTTGGTGGGCGCAGGTGCCGCTGCGGATCGCGGCGGCCGTCGTGGTCACGGGGGTGCTGGTCGCCGTGTTCCGACGGTTCGAACGGCCTTCTGGGGCTGGGGAGTTGAAGGTTTCCGCCGGTGGTGCGGGTCCGGCTGCGGCGGCCGGTGCGGTCCTGTGTCTCTTCGGCGTGCTCGGGCTGTCCATGGTCGGCTTCGGTGGGCTGCTGGAAGGCCGTACGGCGATGCTGATCGCGGTACGGGTGACCGCTCCGGCGGCCGTGGCGATGACGCTCGTGGGGTGGCTGCTGGTGGAGCGGGCGGGGCGAGGACGCTTGCTGGGTGCCTAGCACCTGGCTGCAGCGCGCGAGGCTCACGTACACCCCGGGGATCCCGCTCAGCAGCTCGGCCCGCTCGGACGCGGCCTTGAGCGCGGCCCGCTGCACGTGTACCCCGCCCGGTGCTCGGCCGCGGCGGCACCGGCAGCCAGACCCCCTGAAAGAGCCCTGGCCCCCGCATCGGCCCTGATCCCGCGCCAGCGTCTGTCGGGCGACGGAGCGTAACGCCTCTCCGGCGGGGGTGCGGGTGGGGGTTTCGCCCCCTCCGCCCCTGCCCGTCCCGTATCTGGGGCTCCGCCCCAGACCCCGTGGGTGGTTCTTCTGCTGCGGGTGGGTGGGGGCTGGTCGCGCAGTTCCCCGCGCCCCTGACGGGGCGCGGTTTTTCAGCCCGTCCGGCGTTTGAGGACGAGCGCGTTAGCGCGATGGCGGGGGTCTGGGGGCGGCAGCCCCCAGGTACGGGACGGGCAGGGGCGGAGGGGGCGAAAAAACTCTCGGCTTGGTCTGTAGGCCGCGCGGACTACCCTTGAGGGTCGATCGTCCCCCTTGGCAGGAGAGTAATGGCCGTCAATCTGGTCAATGTCGAGTCCGTCAGCAAGGTGTACGGCACCCGTGCCCTGCTCGACGGAGTCTCCCTCGGCGTCAGCGAGGGGGACCGGATCGGTGTGGTCGGGCGGAACGGCGACGGCAAGACCACCCTCATCCGGATGCTCGCCAAGCTGGAGGAGTCCGACACCGGCCGCGTCACGCACTCCGGCGGCCTGCACCTGGGCGTGCTGACGCAGCACGACTCCCTCGATCCCACGGCCACCGTCCGCCACGAGGTCATCCGGGACCTGGCCGACCACGAGTGGGCGGGGAACGCCAAGATCAGGGACGTACTGACGGGGCTCTTCGGCGGGCTGGACCTGCCCGGGTTCCCACAGGGGCTCGACACCGTCATCGGCCCCCTCTCCGGCGGCGAGCGCCGCCGCATCGCCCTCGCCAAGCTGCTCATCGAGGAGCAGGACCTGATCATCCTCGACGAGCCCACCAACCACCTGGACGTGGAGGGCATCGCCTGGCTCGCGCAGCATCTGCGCGACCGCCGCTCCGCCCTCGTCTGCGTGACGCACGACCGCTGGTTCCTCGACCAGGTCTGCACCCGCATGTGGGACGTGCAGAAGGGCGCGGTGTACGAGTACGAGGGCGGCTACTCCGACTACGTCTTCGCCCGCGCCGAGCGGGAGCGGATCGCCGCCACCGAAGAAGTGAAGCGGCAGAACCTTGTGCGCAAGGAGCTCGCCTGGCTGCGCCGCGGGGCGCCCGCCCGCACCTCCAAGCCGCGCTTCCGCGTCGAGGCCGCCAACGAGCTCATCGCGGACGTACCGCCGCCCCGCGACAAGAGCGAGCTGATGAAGTTCGCGAGCTCGCGGCTCGGCAGGACCGTCTTCGACCTCGAAGACGTGACCGTGCAGGCCGGCCCCAAGGTGCTGCTCAAGCACCTCACCTGGCACCTCGGCCCCGGCGACCGGGTCGGCCTCGTCGGGGTGAACGGCGCGGGCAAGACCTCGCTCCTGCGGGCCCTGGCCGACGCCGCCCGCAGCGAGGGGGAGGAGCAGCCGGCCGCCGGGCGGATCGTCACCGGCAAGACCGTCAAGCTCGCCTACCTCTCCCAGGAGGTCGCCGAACTCGACCCGAACTGGCGTGTGTTGCAGGCCGTCCAGGCCGTCCGCGACCGGGTCGACCTCGGCAAGGGGCGCGAGATGACCGCGGGGCAGCTGTGCGAGACGTTCGGCTTCAACAAGGAGAAGCAGTGGACCCCGGTCGGGGATCTCTCCGGCGGTGAACGTCGTCGGCTGCAGCTGCTGCGGCTCCTCATGGACGAGCCCAACGTCCTCTTCCTCGACGAGCCCACCAACGACCTCGACATCGAGACCCTCACCCAGTTGGAAGACCTGCTGGACGGGTGGCCGGGCTCGATGGTCGTGATCTCCCACGACCGGTTCTTCATCGAGCGGACGACGGACAACGTCTTCGCGCTGCTCGGCGACGGCACCCTGCGGATGCTGCCGCGCGGCATCGACGAGTACCTGGAGCGGCGCCGGAAGATGGAGGAGGTGGCCGCGGCCGCCGTACTCGCCGCCGCGCCGGGGCCCACCGCCAAGGCCGCCTCCGCCGCTGACGCCCGCGCCGCCAAGAAGGAACTCCAGAAGATCGAGCGGCAGCTGGACAAGATCTCCGAGAAGGAGACCAAGCTGCACACCCAAATCGCCGACAACGCCACCGACTTCGAGAAGGTCGCCAAACTCGACGCCGAGCTGCGCGAGTTGGCGGGGGAGCGCGAGGACCTGGAGCTGCGCTGGCTGGAGCTGGCGGAGGACGCGTAACAGGGCGTGCAGCAGGGCCTGTAGCAGGGCGCGTCAGAAGGCACGCGACGGGCGCGTACACCGCAAGTGCGCAGTGTGTACGGCGACATGGGCCCCGCGTGAAGGGCGCGTGAAGGCGCGTAACGACGGCATCACGGGCCGGTCCTCCCTTGGGAACAGGGGGCGGACCGGCCCCCTGTGCGGGGGCGCCAGAGTGATAGAAAGAGCCGTCTGAGAACAGTCTGAGAACCACCGGACGTGGCGCGAATCCAGCGCCGCCGGTGGGGCGCCACATCAGTGAAGAGGGGGAAGCGCTGATGAGTCAGCCGCCCAGTCAGCCGCCGCAGGGCGGCTTCGGAGCACCGCAGGACCAGCCGCCGGGCGGTGGTTTCGGCACGCCCCAAGACCCGCGGTCGCAGGGCGGCTTCGGCGCACCCCAGAGCCCACCCCAGGGCACGCCCCCCGGCGCACCCCAGGACCCGCGCGCGCAGGGCACACCCCCTCCGCCCGCGCAGCCGCCCCAGGCCCCCGCGCCCCCGCAGACTCCGCCCGCCGGTCCTCCGCAGCCCGGTTACGGATACCCCCAGCAGCCCGGCCCCTACGCCCAGCCGGGCCCGTACGGCCAACCGCAGCAGCCGCAACACCCCCAGCAGCCGGGCCCGTACGGCCAGCCCGGCCCCTACGGGCAGCCGCAGCAGCCCGGTTACGGATACCCGCCTCAGGCGCAGTACCCCGGCGCGCCCGGCACCCCGCCCCCCGGCGGCGGCTCCAAGAACCCCTTCAAGGGCCGGCCCGCGATGATCATCGGCGCCGCGGTGGCCGCGCTGCTCGTCGTCGGCGGCACCGTATGGGCCGTCAGCGGCGGTGGTGACGACGGCAAGAAGCCGGTCGCCGACAAGAGCCCGAGCGGCAAGGCCTCCGCCTCCGACGATCCGGTCAACCCCGGTGACGGCAGCGGCGACGGCGGCGAGGATCCCGAGGACCTCAACGCGGGCCGCCAGGCCGGCGAGGCGAAGGTGCTCTGGTACAAGGAGGCGCCGGACGCGCCCGGTTCCGGCGCCGACGCCCCCGGCCTGTGGGTCACCGACAAGGCCGCGGTGAAGCCGGCGTACAAGCAGGTCTTCGCCTACAACGTCGGGGACGGCAAGCCGACTTGGGACGCGATCGCCTTCCCGCAGAAGATCTGCGCGGTCACCCCGCAGAAGACCTCCGACGACAAGGCCGTGGTCGCGTACATGAGCGGCTCCGGCGACAACGCCAAGTGCAACCAGCTCCAGCAGATCGACCTCAACACCGGCGCCAAGGGCTGGAGCACGAAGGTCCCCGACGGCGAGCTCTTCGACAGCACGCTCACCATCGAACTGGCCATCACCGGCGACACGTTGATGGTCGGCCGCTCGATGTCCGGTACGGCGTACGACGTCAGCAGCGGCAAGCAGCTGTGGGACAAGAAGAAGTACGGCTCGGGCTGCTACCCGGCCGGGTTCGCGGGCGGCGCCAAGCTGATCGCCGTCTCGTCCTGCGGGGTCGCCACCGACACCGAGCACGACGAGGTACAGGAGCTGGACCCGGCCACCGGCAAGGCCAAGTGGACCACGAAGATCCCCAAGGGCTGGACGGTCGAGCGTGCGTACTCCGTCGACCCCGTCGTGCTGTACATGACCAACAAGGACAAGAAGCGGGTGAACGTCACCACGCTGAAGAACAACGGCGACCTCCGCTCGCAGCTGGAGAGCAAGGACACCTTCGCGCCGGAGTGCGGTTACGCCATCCTTGACCGCGATCTGTCGGGCTGCTTCGGCGCCGTCGCCGACGCCAACACCCTCTATCTGCCGACCGAGGCGAAGACCGGCGCCAACGAGATCGTCGCGTTCAGCCTGGAGACCGGCAAGGAGAAGTGGCGCGTCAAGTCGCCGGCGGACGAGTCGATGCTGCCGCTGAAGATGGACGGCACGAACCTCGTCGCCTATGTCGAGCCGTCGTACGACGCCGGTGGTCAGATCGTGTCGATCCCGACGACCGGCAGCAGCCACAAGACGACGAAACTGCTGCAGAACCCGCAGGGCGCCGCGGACATCGAGAACGGCTTCTTCTCCAAGGCGGTCGACTACGTGGACGGGCGCTTCTACATCTCCACCACCCGGCTGACGGGCAATGACGAGGCGAAGGAGAAGTTGATGCTGGCCTACGGCAAGTGACCTGCTGATCCTCGCCGGGGCGTTCCTCGTCCTCCTTTCGTTCAGACCCGCCAACCCTTCGTATTCCGAGGTACACACGTCATGAGCCAGCCGCCCCCGCCCCCGCCGAACCAGCCCCCGCAGGGCGGTTTCGGCGCGCCCCAGGACCCGCCGCCCGGCGGTTTCGGTGCCCCGCAGGACCCGCCCCCCGGCGGTTTCGGCGCCCCGACGCCCCCGCCGCCCGCGCAGGGCCCCGGCTACGGCTACCCGCAGACGCCCCCGCCGCCCCAGACGGCTCCGCCCGCCCCGCCGCAGCAGCCGTACGGTTACCCGCAGACGCCGCCGCCCCCGGCCCAGCCCGGCGGCTACGGCTACCCGGGGCAGCAGCAGGCTCCGTACGGCGCCCCGGGCCAGCCGCAGGCCCCGTACGGCTATCCGCAGCCGCAGATGCCGATGCAGCCGCAGGCTCCCCACGGCGGGGGCGGCGGGCGGAAGTTCAACAGCCAGCTGGTCATCATCGTGGCGGCCGTGGCGGCCGTCGCGCTGATCATCGGCGGCGGCGTCTGGTACGCGAGCTCGACCGGCAAGGACGAGGGCAAGAACAACTCCTCGGGCACGAGCGGCGGCACCGGCGGCAAGGACGGCAAGGGCGGCGGCAAGACCTCCGGTACCACCGGCAAGGAGAAGGTCCCGTCCAACACGAGCTCCAAGGTGCTGTTCCAGATCCCCGCGCCCGCGGTGAAGGACGACAGCAGCGTGACCACCGTCGGCTCCTGGCTCACCGACAAGGTGTACGCCAAGAGCGGCAACGCCGAGGTCAACGGCTACGACCCCGACTCGGGCGCCAAGCTCTGGACGATCAAGCTCCCCGGCCCGGTGTGCGAGGCCAGCCGCCACGCCACCGACGCCAACCGGACCGCGATCATCTACGAGCCCGCCATGCCGACCAAGGCGGACCCCTCGCACGGCTGCAGTCAGCTCGCGGCCCTGGACCTCGACACCGGCAAGAAACTGTGGACCAAGACGGTCAAGTCCGGCGACGAACTGGTCAACATCGACAATGTCACCGTGAGCGCGAACACGGTTGCCGCGGGCAGCACCAGCGGCGGCGCCGCGTTCGACATCTCGACCGGCAAGCAGCTGTGGGCGCCGAAGCCGACCGACAGCTGCTACGACGCCGGGTACGGCGGCGGCGACAAGCTGGTCGCGGTGCGCAAGTGCGGCGAATACGGCAGCACCCGTCAGCTGCACATCCAGACCATCGACCCGAAGTCCGGGAAGGTGCTCTCCGAGTACAAGATGTCGCCCGGCATCGAGTACGCGAGCGTCGTGTCGACCAACCCGCTGGTCGTCGCCGCCGACGTCGGCGACTCCGCCGGTGACGGCAGCGGCATCTCCGACTTCTTCTCCATCGACAACAAGACCGGCAAGCTGCGGACGAAGATCTCGGCGCCCGGCAAGACGTACGCCGCCCGGTGCGACGGGATCAGCAGGATCGAATCCTGCTCCTCGCTCGCCGTCGGCAACGACAAGCTGTACATCCCGACCGAGGAACACGACGGCACCGGCAAGTACAGCCAGACCAACGAGATCGTCGCCTTCGACCTCGCCACCGGAAAGCAGACCGGCCAGCGCGCCGACGCGGGTGACGGCTACACCATCACCCCGCTGCGCATGGACGGCGGCAACCTCCTGGCGTACAAGCGTCCGCCGTACGACAAGGGCGGGCAGATCGTCAGCATCGACGGCACCTCGTTCAAGGCGACCAAGCTGCTGGAGAACCCGGCGAGCGACTCGGTCAGTGACGCGGAGTCCAGCATGCTCCCGCAGTACGCCGAGATCATCTACAGCGACGGGCACCTGTACATGTCCCAGGTCTACGCCCACAAGCCGTCGTCCTCGGACGACAAGGAGTACCTGGCGATCGCCTTTGGCGCGCAGTAGTCGCGCACTAGTCGCGCGGTAGTTGAAACGCGCCGTTGTGAACGGCCCCGCCTCTGGTGCAGGATCCCTGCTCAGGGGCGGGGTCGTTCGCGTACCCCTCATCACTCCCGAATGGGAGGGATTTCGATATTCCGGGGCACTTCTCTCCGGTAGGGGAAGCGCAACGTCGAACAAGCGTGTAGCTTCCGGGGGATGGAGAGCCGGGGGGCTCCTAATCCACGGGGAACCAGTGGGGATGCTTGGGGGGACTGGGGGGTTGCCTGATGGGAGTGCGGCTCATGGTGGTCGACGACCACCGACTGCTCGCCGAGGCGTTGGCCTCGGCCTTGAAGCTGCGGGGGCACCGGGTGCTCGCCGCGGCGGCGCCGGCTGCCGGAGCGGCGGAGCTGGTGATCACACGGGCACCCGAGGTGTGCCTGCTCGGCACGGCGACACCCGCCGAACCGGGGATCTTCGACCCGGTGGTGAAGATCAAACGGGAGCGCCCGCAGGTGGCGGTCCTGGTCCTCGGCCCCGTACCGAACCCGCGCGGCATCGCCGCCGCCTTCGCCGCCGGCGCCTCGGGCTACGTACGCCATGACGAACGCATTGAAGGCGTCGAGCGCGCGATCATGAAGGCAAGGGCGGGCGAGGCGGCAGTGGCCCCACAACTACTCCAGAGCGCCTTCAGCGAACTCCTCAACCCCGCCGCCCAACCGGACGACGAGGGTCAGCGCCTGCTCCAGATGCTCACCCCGAGAGAGGTCGAGGTCCTGGTCCGGGTGGCCGACGGCGAGGACACCCGGTTGATCGCGGCCGGCATGGGCATCGCCCCGTCGACGGCCCGGACCCACGTCCAGCGCGTGCTGATGAAACTGGGGGTGGGGTCGAGACTTGAGGCAGCGGCACTGGCGGCGCGCACGGGATTGCTGGACCGCGCGGGCCCGGTGGCGATGCCACCCGGGGCTGCGGAGGACCCGCGCCCCGCGCAGTAGCCCTGATGGGCAGATCTGGGCCGGCCGGTGCGGCGTTGAGCAGGCTTTTTGTGAGCCGCCGATGGCCCAGATCTGCCCATCCTCCACCTCCTGTGAGGGCAGCACATCTCTACTCCGAGGGCCTCTCCTCCTCAGGGAGCGGCAGCGGAGGTGGTGCCAGGGGGCGTAGCCACAGCCAGGCCAGGAAGAACACGCCGAGGGCCAGCATGCCCAGACCGGTCCACAGGTTGATGTTGACGCCCTCCGCCTTGTCCAGGTTGGCGTCGGACACCGTGATGCCGGCGATCGTGACGATGATGCCGTAGATCACGAAGAGGCCGCCGATGATGCGGCGCAGGTCGAAGATCCGCGCGGCGGTCGCGGACTTGTGCTCCAGCTCGGTGACTTCCCGCTGGACGTCCTTCTCGGAGTATCCGGGATGTCCGGGGTACTCGGAGAATTCGGAGTGTTCGGAGTGCTCGGACATGGTCTCTCCATCCTCCCGCGGTCAGAACGAGAACGGGATGTAGCAGGCGGCGGCCAGGATGACCGCGCCCCAGCCCAGCAGGGCCGGCTTGCGATACCAGGCGTCGTCGCCGACGGCCGGCGGCTCGGCCATGCCGGGGGAGCGGGTGCCGTACACCAGGCCTTCGAGCTCGTCGGCCGGCTTCGGGGCGGTGAAGAGCGAGACGACGGCCATGACCACGGCACCGGCGACGAAGCCCGCGATCGCCGAGACGAAGTTGGCGCCCTGGTCGGAGGGAATGCCGATGATGCCCCTCTTGTACATCACGAAGTAGTTGACCATCGCCGTCACCGTGCCCGCGAGCAGGCCCCAGAAGCCGGACTTCGCGGACGCCCGCTTCCAGAACATGCCGACGATGAAGACCACGAACATCGGCACGTTGAAGAAGGAGAACAGGGTCTGGAGGTAACTCATGATGTTCGAGAACGACGACGCCAGGAACGCCGTACCGATCGACGCGAAGACTCCGATCGCGGTGATGAGGCGGCCGAACCGCACGTAGTACTCGTCCTCCCGGTGCCTGATCACGTACTTCGCCCAGATGTCGTTGGTGAACACCGTGTTGAAGGACGAGACGTTGGCTGCCATGCCTGCCATGAAGGCCGCCAGCAAGCCCGTCACCGCGATGCCCAGGACGCCGTTCGGGAGCAGCTCCTGCATCAGGTACGGGATCGCGTCGTTGTACTGCAGATCCGAGCCGCTCGTGCCGATCTTCGGGACCAGTACCGCCGCCACCAGGCCGGGGATCATCACCAGGAAGACGATGAAGATCTTCGGGTATGCGGCGATCAGCGGGGTGCGCTGGGCGGCGGAGAGGTTCCGCGCGGACAGCGCGCGCTGCACCTCCGCGAAGTTCGTCGTCCAGTAGCCGAAGGAGAGCACGAAGCCGAGGCCGAGGACGATGGTCAGCCAGTTGGCGCCCAGCGGGTTGGGGTTGCCGATGCCGGTGCCGCCCCAGGCGGTGACGAAGTCGGGGCCGTGGGTGGCGGTGAGCTTGTCGCTCAGGCCGCCCCAGCCGCCGACCTTCTTCAGGCCGAGCACGGAGATCGGGATGAGGGCCGCCAGGATCACGAAGAACTGCAGCACCTCGTTGTAGATCGCGGACGACAGACCGCCGAGGGTGATGTACGCGAGGACGAAGGCCCCGGCGACCACGATCGCCACCCACTGCGGCCAGCCGAGGAGCGCCTCGACGACGATCGCGAGGGCGTAGAGGTTCACACCGGCGATCAGGATGGCGGCGAAGGCGAACAGGATCGAACTGAGCAGGTGCGCCCACTTGTCGAAGCGCAGCAGCAGGAACTCGGGGACCGAGCGGACCTTGGACCCGTAGTAGAAGGGCATCATCACCAGGCCGAGGAAGACCATGGCCGGGATGGCGCCGATCCAGTACCAGTGCACGGTGTACGCGCCGTACTGGGCGCTGTTGGCGGCCATGCCCAGGATCTCGGTGGCGGCCAGGTTGGCCGAGATGAAGGCCAGGCCGGTGATCCACGCGGGCAGGGAGCGCCCGGAGAGGAAGAAGTCGAGGGTGGTCTTGACGGACCGGCGGGCGGCGAAGCCGATGCCGAGGACGACGACGAAGTAGATCCCGAGGATCGTGTAGTCGAGCCAGTTCGTGGGGAGCCGGAGCCCGGCGGCCAGGGAGGTCCGGAGCCCGTCGGCCAGAGAGGTCCCGAGTTCGTCGGCCAGGGAGGTTCGCAGCCCGTCGGCCAGATACGTGGGGGTAGGCATGCCCGTATCTATGCCCCGGACGCCCCGCAAGGCTGCCCAAGCTTCACAGACACCGCCCAAACCCGCGCAGGCATTGACGTTACTGTTGCATTGTGGTTTGTTGTGTTCGGTTCTGTTTGAAGGTTTGAATGGGTGCGGATGGGGAGTCCGACTGTGAAGAAGACCTCGACCCGGCTCGCCGACGGTCGTGAGCTCATCTACTACGACTCACGCGACGACGTGGTGCGCGACGCCGTGGACCGGCGCCCGCTCGACCCGACCGTCACCACGTCCGAAGTCCGCCGCGACCCGCTGCTCGGCGACGCGGTCGCGATTGCCTCGCACCGCCAGGGGCGTACGTACCACCCGCCGGCGAACGAGTGCCCGCTCTGCCCCACGCAGGGCGACCGGCTGAGCGAGATCCCCGACTCGTCGTACGACGTCGTGGTCTTCGAGAACCGCTTCCCCTCACTGGCCGGCGACTCCGGCCGCTGCGAGGTCGTCTGCTTCACCTCCGACCACGACGCGTCCTTCGCCGACCTGACCGAGGAGCAGGCGCGGCTGGTGCTGGACGCGTGGACGGACCGGACCGCCGAGCTCTCGCACCTTCCCTCCGTCGAACAGGTCTTCTGCTTCGAGAACCGCGGCGCCGAGATCGGCGTGACCCTCGGCCACCCGCACGGACAGATCTACGGCTACCCCTTCACCACCCCGCGTACGGCCCTGATGCTGCGCTCGCTCGCCGCGCACAAGGAGGCGACCGGCGGCGAGAACCTCTTCGACGAGGTCGTCGCCCGCGAGGTGGCGGACGGCTCCCGGGTCGTCCTGTCGAGTGACCACTGGGTCGCCTTCGTGCCGTACGCCGCGCACTGGCCGTACGAGGTCCACCTCTACCCGCGCCGCCGGGTGCCCGACCTGCTCGGCCTCGACGAGGACGCGCGCACAGAGTTCCCCCAGGTCTATCTGGAACTCTTGAAGCGCTTCGACCGGATCTTCGATGGGCCGGGTGGAGGGAAAGAAGGGGCGCCGGGTGGCGGGAAAGAAGGGGCGGGGGAGCCCCCGACGCCGTACATCGCCGCATGGCACCAGGCGCCGTTCGGCTCGCTGGAGGAGTTCGAGGGCGTCAACCGGGACGACTTCGCGCTCCACCTTGAGCTTTTCACCATTCGACGTACTTCCGGCAAGCTGAAGTTCCTCGCGGGTTCCGAGTCCGGCATGAGCGTGTTCATCAACGACGTGCCGCCGGAGACCGCGGCCCAGCGACTGCGAGAGGTAGCGAGTTCATGAGTGGGAAGTACCTGGTCACCGGTGGCGCGGGCTATGTGGGCAGCGTGGTCGCGCAGCACCTGATCGAGGCGGGCCACGAGGTCGTCGTACTGGACAACCTCTCGACGGGCTTCCGAGAGGGCGTACCGGCGGGTGCTTCGTTCGTGGAGGGCGACATCCGGGACGCGGCCAAGTGGCTCGACTCCTCGTTCGACGCCGTGCTGCACTTCGCCGCGTTCTCGCAGGTCGGCGAGTCGGTCGTGAAGCCCGAGAAGTACTGGGACAACAACGTCGGCGGCACGATGGCGCTGCTCGCCGCGATGCGCGAGGCGGGC
The DNA here is from genome assembly GCF_042894545.1 of Streptomyces sp. NPDC001530. Taxonomy (NCBI): domain Bacteria; kingdom Bacillati; phylum Actinomycetota; class Actinomycetes; order Kitasatosporales; family Streptomycetaceae; genus Streptomyces; species Streptomyces sp. NPDC001530. Next base: position 69,283 of record NZ_JBIAVS010000024.1, on the reverse strand, counting down.
GTCCGCAAGCTGGTCTTCTCGTCCACGGCGGCGACGTACGGCGAGCCGGAGACGACCCCGATCGTCGAGACCGCGCCGACGAAGCCGACCAACCCGTACGGCGCCTCCAAGCTCGCCGTCGACCACATGATCACCGGCGAGGCGGCGGCGCACGGCCTCGGCGCGGTCTCGTTGCGCTACTTCAATGTCGCGGGCGCGTACGGGGCGTGCGGCGAGCGCCACGACCCCGAGTCGCACCTCATCCCGCTGGTCCTCCAGGTCGCGCAGGGCCGCCGCGACGCGATCTCGATCTACGGCGACGACTACCCGACGCCGGACGGCACCTGCGTCCGCGACTACATCCACGTCGCGGACCTGGCCGAGGCGCATCTGCTGGCGCTCACGGCCGCTCGGCCCGCCGAACACCTGATCTGCAACCTCGGCAACGGCAACGGGTTCTCCGTCCGCGAGGTCATCGAGACGGTACGTCAGGTGACCGGGCACCCGATCCCCGAGGTGGTCGCTCCGCGCCGCGGCGGCGACCCGGCGGTGCTGGTGGCCTCGGCGGCCACGGCCCGGGAGCGGCTCGGCTGGAACCCGTCCCGCGCGGATCTCGCGGGGATCGTCGCGGACGCGTGGGCGTTCGCTCAGAACAGGGACTGAGGAGTACACAGGTGGGGCACGTGGAGGTTCGTGAGGGCTTCGAGGAGCTGTACGGTGCCGCGCCGGAGGGCGTCTGGGCCGCTCCCGGCCGGGTCAACCTGATCGGCGAGTACACGGACTTCAACGAGGGTTTCGTGATGCCGCTCGCCCTGCCGCACACGGCGGTGGCGGCGGTGTCGCGCCGCGACGACGGCGTACTGCGCCTGCACTCCGCGGACATCGAGGGTCCGATCGTCGAACTGGATGTGGAGTCGCTGGAACCGCTGACGAACACCAGCTGGGCCGCGTACCCGGCGGGTGTCGTCTGGGTGCTGCGCGAGGCCGGGCACGCTGTGGGCGGGGCCGATGTGCATCTCTCCTCGACGGTGCCGACCGGCGCGGGCCTGTCGTCGTCGGCGGCGCTGGAGGTGGTCACGGCCCTGGCCCTCAACGACCTCTACGAACTGGGCCTCACCCGAGCCGAGTTGGCTCGCGTGGCCCAGCGCGCGGAGAACGACTTCGTCGGCGTCCCCTGCGGCATCATGGACCAGACGGCGTCGGCCTGCTGCACCGAGGGCCATGCCCTGCACCTCGACTGCCGCGACCTGTCGATCCGCCAGATCCCCTTCGACCTGGCCTCCCAGGGGCTGGAACTCCTGGTCGTCGACACCCGCGTGAAGCACGCCCTGGGCGACGGGGCGTACGCGGAGCGGCGCGAGGGGTGCGAGGAGGGCGCGCGGCAGCTGGGCGTCTCCCACCTTCGTGACGTCGCGTACGAGGACCTCGACGCGGCGCTCGCCCGCCTCTCCGACGAGCGCGTGCGCCGTTACGTCCGCCATGTCGTCTCCGACGACCACCGCGTGGACCAGGTCATCGGTCTGCTGGACGCGGGCGACGTCCGGGCCATCGGCCCCGTCCTGACGGACGGCCACACCTCGCTCCGCGACGACCTGCGCATCTCCTGCCCGGAGCTGGACCTGGTCGTCGACACGGCCAACGCCTCCGGCGCCCTCGGCGCCCGCATGACCGGCGGCGGCTTCGGCGGCTCGGCCATCGTCCTGGCCGAGTCCGCGGACGCGGACACGATCACCAAGGCGGTGGAAGAAGCCTTCGCGGCGGCGGGCTACACGGCTCCCCGGGTGTTCCCGGCGGTGCCCTCCGCGGGCGCGCGTCGCTTGAGCTGAGGGTTTCTTCGCCCCCTCCGCCCCTACCCGTCCCGTCCCTGGGGCTCCGCCCCAGACCCCGCTCCTCAAACGCCGGAGGGGCTGGAGAGCTTTAGCCCGTCCGGCGTTTGAGGACGAGCGCGAAGCGCGATACGGGGGGTCTGGGGGGCGGAGCCCCCCAGGTACGGGACGGGTAGGGGCGGAGGGGGCGAAAACCCCTGGTGCTCAGTCCAATCGCTTCGTCAGCGTGTACTCCGTCACCCCCGGTGGATAGTCCGGGATGACGCACACCACCTCGTAGCCCTGCTTCTTGTAGAAGGCCGGGGCCTGGAAGTCCCAGGTTTCGAGGCGGGAGTTGCGGCAGCCGCGCTCGGTGGCGGCCAGGTGTTCGGCCGCTGCCAGGAGGCGGGAGCCGAGGCCGGTGCCGCGGTGAGGGGTGTCGACCCAGAGGTATGTCACGTGGAGCCAGGTCGTCCAGGTGTGGCCGACGAGGCCGCCGGCGAGGGTGTCGGTGGAGTCCAAGGCCCAGAGGTGGAGCGGAAGTTCGCGTTCACCTGGGGTTCCGCGCAGGGCGCGGAGGACGGGAGAGGCCTGAGTGTTGGTCTCGCGCAGGCGGCGGCGGAGCAGATCGCGCCGGTCTTTGTCGTCTCCTGTCTCAATACGAAACATACGGCTCACCATAAACGCGCTGGCCAACCAGTTCTGCAATTTGCCTTCCGCTCTCCGCCACCGGCCTTACCCTGATGAACAGCACCGGTGGGGGCCGGTGCTGATCAGGGGGCGAGACAGTCGGGTACGACGCCCGAAGTGGGGGTAGCAGTTTCAGCACGGCGGCGGCCGTGCGGCTGTGGCACCCCATTTCCCGAGTCGTCAGCGGGCTCGGGATCACTTCGGGCGCCGTACCCGCACCGGCCGTCCCCCGACAGTGGGGGTTTCAGTGGTTCGCATCCGAGTACTGGTCGTCGACGACCACCGCATCTTCGCCGAGTCGCTCGCTGCCGCCCTCGCGGCCGAGCCCGACGTCGACGTGTCCGCAGCGGGCAGCGGTCCCGCCGCGCTGCGCTGCCTGGAGCGCGCGGCGGCGGAAGGCCGCAGGTTCGATGTGCTGCTCGTCGACGCGGACCTGGGCGGCAATCTGCCCGGCCTGCGTCCGGCGGCCGTGCCCGTCCAGGAGAGCAATGAGGACGGGCTGGTGGACGGCATCTCGCTCGTCGCGGGTGTGCGGTCCGGGCAGCCGAGCGTACGGACCGTCGTGCTGGCCGAGAAGGACGATCCCCGGCGGGCCGCGCTCGCCCTGCAGGCCGGGGCCTCGGGATGGGTGGCCAAGGACTGCTCGTTGTCGCGGCTGCTCACCGTCATACGGGGCGTGCTGCGGGACGAGACCCACCTGCCGCCCGCCCTGCTCACCGGCGTACTGCGCGAGTTGACCGCCGCCCGCAAGCACCGCACCGAGAGCGAGCGGCTCGTCGAGTCGCTCACGCCCCGGGAGCGGGAAGTGCTGCGGTGCATGGTCGCCGGGCTGGGGAGGAAGGCCGTCGCCGAGCGGTTGTTCCTGTCGCCGCACACCGTCCGCACGCATATGCAGAACGTGCTCGGGAAGCTGGGCGTGCACTCCACGCTTGCCGCCGTGGCGCTCGCCCGCCGTGCCGGGGTCGGGCCCGTCGACCTAACCGGGGATGTTGTCGAACGGGGCGGTCAACTGGCGTAGCAGTCCCGCCAGTTCGCCCCGCTGGGCCGTGGTGAGCTCCGCCAGGATCGCGCGCTCCTGCTCCAGCAGGCCCGCCAGTGCCTGGTCCGCCCGGTCGCGGCCCTCGTCCGTCAGGCGCACCAGCACGCCTCTGCGGTCGCTCGGGTCGGGGAGGCGCTCCACCAGGCCCTTCTTCGCCAGCCGGTCGATGCGGTTCGTCATCGTGCCCGAGGTGACCAGGGTCTGCGTGAGCAACTGGCCGGGGGAGAGCTGGTACGGCGTTCCGGCGCGCCTGAGTGCCGTCAGGACGTCGAACTCCCAGGGCTCCAGGCTGTGTTCCGAGAACGCCAGACGGCGCGCGCGGTCCAGGTGCCGGGCCAGTCTGCTCACCCGGCTGAGCACTTCCAGCGGCTCCACGTCGAGGTCCGGGCGCTCCCGGCGCCACGCTGCGACCAGCCGATCGACCTCGTCCTCCATGACGATCAGTGTAGTGGTTGTGTCGACGTGAAGTCTCTTGATGTGAAGTCTCTTGACGTCGAGATAGCTGGCGGGTGAAGGTGGGTACCTGATCGGTCGAGGCCGTCGATGGATTTCAGCGGCCTTCGACGGCCTTCGACCATCGACGGCCTTCGACGATCTTCGACGGCCGTGCACGACTCTCCGGTGACTTCGATCGAGGAGGCCCCACCCATGCCCGCCCCCACCACCCCCACCTGGGACCCCGCCCAGTACCTCCGCCACGCCGAGCACCGCGCCCGCCCCTTCGCCGACCTCCTCGCCCGCGTCCCGGTGCTGCCCCGCGACCCGGCCCGCATCGCCGACCTCGGCTGCGGACCCGGCAACGTCACCACCCAGCTCGCCGAACGCTGGCCCACCGCGCACATCACCGGCTACGACAACTCCCCGGAGATGCTCAGGAGGGCCGAGGAGTACGCCGGTGCCACGGCCGACGGCGGCCGGCTCGACTTCGCCCACGCCGACCTCACGGACTGGGCGCCCCCGGAGACGTACGACCTGATCGTCTCGAACGCCGCGCTCCAGTGGGTCCCGGGCCACCTGGACGCCTTCCCGGGCTGGCTCGACGCGCTCGCCCCCGGCGGCACCTTCGCCTTCCAGGTCCCCCACAACATCGACGCGCCCCTGCACGCCCTGATGCGTGAACTCGCCGCCACCGCCCGCTGGAAGGACCGCCTCGCCGATGTGCTCCGGCGCGAGGACTCGGTCCACCACCCGCTGGTCTACCTGGACCGGCTGGCCCGCCTCGGCTGCGAGGTGGACGTCTGGGAGACGACGTACATGCAGCTGCTCGCGGGCGAGGACCCGGTGCTGGACTGGGCGAAGGGCACGGCGCTGCGGCCCGTCTTCACGGCCGTCGCGGACGAACCCGAGGTCCGGGAAGCCTTCGTGAGCGAGTACCGGGATCTGCTGCGCGACGCCTACCCGACGGAGCCGTACGGGACGGTGCTCCCGTTCCGCCGGCTGTTCGCCGTGGCCAGGAAGGCCGCCGCCTGATGCTCGTAGCCGTCGACCACGTCCAGCTCGCCGCGAGTGCGGGCAGCGAGCCCGAACTGCGGACGTACTACGTCGATGTCCTCGGGATGACCGAGATGCCCAAGCCGCCGGCCCTCGCCGCCCGCGGCGGCTGCTGGTTCCGGGCGGGTGCCGTGCAGCTGCACCTGGGGATCGAGGAAGACTTCCGGCCCGCGAAGAAGGCCCATACCGGGCTGCGGGTCACCGGCATCGAGGCGTACGCCGCCCGGCTCACGGCGCACGACGCGTCCGTCACCTGGGACGACAACCTCCCCGGCCACCGGCGCTTCTACTCCGAAGACCCGGTGGGCAACCGGCTGGAGTTCCTGGAGCCGCGCTGAAGAGAGCCCGTCAGAACGTGCGGTGCCAGGACGTGCGGTGGCCCATCAGGCCCCGTCAGGACTTGCGGTGGCCTATCAACCGCGGCTTCGGCTCCAGGCCGTCCAGGCCGTGCCAAGCCAGGTTCACCAGATGGGCGGCGACCTCCGCCTTGCGGGGCTTGCGGACGTCCAGCCACCACTGGCCGGTCAGGGCGACCATGCCGACCAGGGCCTGGGCGTAGAGCGGGGCCAGCTTCGGGTCGAAGCCGCGGCTCTTGAACTCGCGGCCCAGGATGTCCTCCACCTGGGTGGCGATGTCGGAGATGAGCGAGGCGAAGGAGCCCGTCGACTGGGGGATGGGGGAGTCGCGGACGAGGATGCGGAAGCCGTCCGTGTACTCCTCGATGTAGTCCAGGAGCGCGAAGGCGGCCTGTTCGCACAGTTCGCGGGGGTGGCCCGCCGTCAGCGAGCTGGTCACCATGTCCAGCAGGCGGCGCATCTCGCGGTCCACCACCACCGCGTACAGGCCCTCCTTGCCGCCGAAGTGCTCGTACACCACCGGCTTGGAGACCCCGGCCTTCGCGGCGATCTCCTCCACCGACGTGCCCTCGAAGCCCTTGGCGGCGAACAGCGTGCGGCCGATCTCCAGCAGCTGCTGACGGCGCTCGGCACCGGTCATGCGGGTGCGGCGCGCGCGCCGCGGCTTCTCATTGCTGCTCGAGGTGCTGCTGGAGTCGGTCGCCACGCTGTCAATCATGCCGCGTCGGCGGTTTCCGTCCTGCGGCGGGAGACGGACGGATCGGTGTTGCGGCGGGAATCGATACGCGACCGTGACGGCCAGCGCACGTCGTACGCCCAGCCGAGCTGCTCGCACCAGCGGATGATCCGGGCCGAGGAGTCCAGCTGGCCGCGCTCCACACCGTGCCGCGCCGAGGTCGGGTCGGCGTGGTGCAGGTTGTGCCAGGACTCGCCGCAGGAGAGCACGGCCAGCCACCACACGTTGCCCGAACGGTCACGCGACTTGAAGGGGCGCTTGCCCACCGCGTGGCAGATCGAGTTGATCGACCACGTCACGTGGTGCAACAGCGCCACTCGAACGAGTGAGCCCCAGAAGAAACCCGTGAACGCGCCCCACCATGACATCGTCGCCAGGCCGCCGATCAGGGGAGGAAGGGCGAGGGACAGGGCCGTCCAGAGGATGAACTGGCGCGAGATCGTGCGGATCGCCGGGTCCTTGATCAGGTCGGGCGCGTACTTGTCCTGCGGGGTCTGCTCCTCGTCGAACATCCAGCCGATATGCGCCCACCACAGGCCCTTCATCAGCGCCGGAACCGTCTCGCCGAAGCGCCACGGCGAATGCGGGTCGCCCTCCGCGTCGGAGAACTTGTGGTGCTTGCGGTGGTCGGCGACCCAGCGCACGAGGGGCCCCTCCACCGCCATCGAACCGGCGATCGCCAGCGCGATCCGCAGCGGCCGTTTCGCCTTGAAGGAACCGTGGGTGAAATAGCGGTGGAAGCCGATCGTGATGCCGTGGCAGCCCAGGTAGTAGAAGAAGACCAGCAGGCCGAGGTCCAGCCAGCTCACCCCCCAGCCCCAGGCCAGCGGCACCGCCGCGAGCAACGCGAGGAACGGGACGGTGATGAAGAGGAGAAGCGTGATCTGTTCGAGTGACCGCTTCTGCTCGCCGCCCAGCGTGGCGGAGGGGAGCGGGGTGTCGTTGTTCGCCTGCGGGGCGTCGTCGATCACATCGGAGCTCGTGGTCATGGGCGTCCCCTGTGGGTATCGAGGGTGGAGACAGATGTCCGGGGAGAGGGTTGAGCCAGATGTCCGGGGTACGGATCCCAGGGTGCTCCCGGATTCTGACGGGAGTACCTACGCGTCCGTAACCTACGGCGTCGTAAGTATGGCAGCGCGTAGCCCGGCGGCAAGAGCCCGTGAGCCTGCACGTCCGTATGGACACCTATCCTTGGAGTCGGTCGGACAGCGCGGTCCGTTCTGATTTCTTCCCGGATGCCACGCACCTAAGCGGCACCCGCCGCGCGGTCGCCACCCGGGTTCCCTCCCCAGCCGAGCTTCAGACGAGATTCCACACTCTTCAGACGAGCTTCACCACTGCAAGGAGCCGCACCTGTGAGCAGTGCCGACGACCAGACCACGACGACCAGCAGCGAGCTGCGCGCCGACATCCGCCGCTTGGGTGACCTGCTGGGGGAGACCCTTGTCCGGCAGGAGGGCCCCGAGCTCCTGGAGCTGGTCGAGAAGGTCCGCCGCCTGACCCGCGAGGACGGCGAGGCCGCCGCCGAGCTGCTGCGCGGCACCGAGCTGGAGACCGCCGCCAAGCTGGTCCGCGCGTTCTCGACCTACTTCCACCTGGCGAACGTCACCGAGCAGGTGCACCGAGGCCGCGAGCTGCGCGCCAAGCGCGCCGCCGAGGGCGGACTCCTCGCCCGTACGGCCGACCGGCTCAAGGACGCCGACCCCGAGCACCTGAGGCAGACCGTCAAGCACCTCAACGTGCGCCCGGTCTTCACCGCGCACCCGACGGAAGCCGCCCGCCGCTCGGTCCTCAACAAGCTGCGCCGTATCGCCGCGCTCCTGGAGACCCCGGTCATCGAGGCCGACCGCCGCCGCTACGACACCCGCCTCGCCGAGAACATCGACCTGGTGTGGCAGACGGACGAGCTGCGCGTCGTACGTCCGGAGCCGGCCGACGAGGCCCGTAACGCCATCTACTACCTGGACGAGCTGCACGCCGGTGCGGTGGGTGACGTACTCGAGGACCTGACGGCGGAGCTGGAGCGCGTCGGCGTGACGCTGCCCGACGAGACCCGGCCCCTCACCTTCGGCACCTGGATCGGCGGCGACCGCGACGGCAACCCGAACGTCACCCCCGCCGTCACCTGGGACGTCCTGATCCTCCAGCACGAGCACGGCATCAACGACGCCCTGGAACTCATCGACGAGCTGCGCGGCTTCCTGTCGAACTCCATCCGCTACACGGGCGCCACCGAAGAGCTCCTGGAGTCCCTCCAGACCGACCTGGAGCGCCTGCCGGAGATCAGCCCCCGCTACAAGCGCCTCAACGCCGAGGAGCCCTACCGCCTCAAGGCCACCTGCATCCGGCAGAAGCTGGAGAACACCAAGCAGCGCCTCGCCAAGGGCACCCCGCACGAGGACGGCCGCGACTACCTCGGCACGAGCGAGCTGCTCCAGGATCTGACGCTGATCCAGACCTCGCTGCGCCAGCACCGCGGCGCGCTCTTCGCCGACGGCCGGATGAACCGCACCATCCGCACCCTCGCCGCCTTCGGCCTCCAGCTCGCCACCATGGACGTACGCGAACACGCGGACGCCCACCACCACGCGCTCGGCCAGCTCTTCGACCGCCTCGGCGAGGAGTCCTGGCGGTACGTCGACATGCCCCGCGACTACCGTGCCAAGCTCCTCGCCAAGGAGCTGAGGTCCCGGCGGCCGCTCGGCCCGACCCCCGCGCCGCTCGACGCCGCCGGCCAGAAGACCCTCGGCGTCTTCGAGACGGTCAAGAGGGCCCTGGAGATCTTCGGACCCGAGGTCATCGAGTCGTACATCATCTCGATGTGCCAGGGCGCCGACGACGTCTTCGCCGCCGCCGTCCTCGCCCGCGAGGCCGGACTGCTCGACCTGCACGCCGGCTGGGCGAAGATCGGCATCGTGCCCCTGCTGGAGACGACGGACGAGCTCAAGGCCGCCGACACGATCCTGGAGGACATGCTCTCCGACCCGTCGTACCGCCGTCTCGTGGCGCTGCGCGGCGACGTCCAGGAGGTCATGCTCGGCTACTCCGACTCCTCCAAGTTCGGCGGCATCACCACCTCGCAGTGGGAGATCCACCGCGCCCAGCGCCGCCTGCGCGACGTCGCCCACCGCTACGGCGTACGACTGCGGCTCTTCCACGGCCGCGGCGGCACCGTCGGCCGCGGCGGCGGCCCCTCGCACGACGCGATCCTCGCGCAGCCCTGGGGCACGCTGGAGGGCGAGATCAAGGTGACCGAGCAGGGCGAGGTCATCTCCGACAAGTACCTGGTGCCCTCGCTCGCGCGGGAGAACCTGGAACTCACCGTCGCCGCCACGCTCCAGGCCTCCGCGCTGCACACCGCCCCGCGCCAGTCCGACGAGGCGCTGGCCCGCTGGGACGCGGCGATGGACGTCGTCTCCGACGCCGCGCACGACGCCTACCGGCGACTCGTCGAGGACCCGGACCTCCCGGCGTACTTTTTCGCCGCCACGCCCGTGGACCAGCTCGCCGACCTGCACCTCGGCTCACGGCCCTCCCGCCGCCCCGACAGCGGCGCCGGTCTCGACGGACTGCGGGCCATCCCGTGGGTCTTCGGCTGGACCCAGTCGCGGCAGATCGTGCCGGGCTGGTTCGGCGTCGGCTCCGGCCTGAAGGCGCTCCGCGAAGCCGGCCTCGACACCGTGCTCGACGAGATGCACGAGCAGTGGCACTTCTTCCGCAACTTCCTCTCCAACGTCGAGATGACGCTGGCCAAGACGGATCTGCGGATCGCCCGCCACTACGTCGACACCCTCGTCCCCGACGACCTCAAGCACGTGTTCGCCACCATCGAGGCCGAACACGAGCTCACCGTCCGCGAGGTGCTCCGCGTCACCGGCGGCGAAAAGCTCCTGGACACCAACCCGGTGCTCCAGCAGACCTTCGCCATCCGCGACGCCTACCTGGACCCCATCTCCTACCTCCAGGTCGCCCTGCTCAAGCGCCAGCGCGACGAGGCGGCCGCCGGTGCGGAAGCGGACCCGCTGCTCTCGCGGGCCCTGCTCCTGACGGTCAACGGTGTGGCGGCGGGGCTGCGCAACACCGGCTGAGGTCCTCGTAGATATGGCGGTGCCCCCGTGTTCGTACGAACCCGGGGGCACCGCTTTTGCCTATGTCAGGCGTTGCCCTGTCAGGCGTTGTTCGCCTTGCGGCGGCGGAACACCAGGTAGCCGCCCGCCGCGACGAGCGCGGCCGCCGCGGCCGAGAGGGTGCCGACGGGGGCGCTGCTGCCGGTCTCGGCGAGGTCGCCGCCGCCCTGCGCGGACGGGGAGGAGGACGCCGACGGGGCCGCTTCGCCGGAGGAGGCGGTCGAGGTCGGGGACGCGCTCGCCCCCGCCGAGCCGGACGCGGAGGCGGACGGCGTCGCCGAGGCGGACGGCGTCGTGCCGCCCCCCTGCTCGTCCTCGCAGTCCGTCCAGAACACCTTGTGCTTCGCGGCACCCTTCTCGCCGTCGAAGTTCCAGAACAGCTTGTAGTGGCCGTCGGGCAGCGACAGGTCGTTCGTGCGGCCGTGGCCCTCGGCGTCGAGCGTGATGTCGCCGGACTTCACGGTCTCGCCCTTCACATCGGCGGTCGGGGCCCAGGCCTCGATGTGCCAGTCGACCTGCTGGACGCCGTCGAAGCCGAAGGCGTCGAGGTAGAAGGTGCAGACGTGCGGCTCGTTCTTGCGGAGCTCCTCGCCGGTGGTGGCGTCGTGGATCTTCACGGTGCCGTTGTCGCCAGGGGCGGTGGCGTGGGCGGAGGGGGCCATCAGAAGCACTGCGGATGCGCCGGCGACGAGAGCGCCGGCGCGGGTGAGGGTACGCATGGGCAGTCCATCTTCGAGAAGAGAAACGGAAGATGTGGAGGGGGCGGCTCAGCATCGTGTCCCGCTGACTACCGGTCAAGCGGAAGGAAATCCCTCGTGCACCCTGTGTCGCGTATCGCCCCAATAGTCACGCATAACAATCAGGGAACGCACAGACTTTCCATGGATGCAAAGACGAGCCCGGCCGGAGAGCCTCAGGTCAGGGCACCAGTTCAGGTCGGCAGGTCAGGTCGGCAGGTCAGAGCGCCAGGAACGTGGCCGTCAGCTGGGCGAGCCCCAGCCCCGCCATCACCCACGCCGCCCGCGTCAGCCGCAGACCGCCCGCGACCACGACCGAGGCGAGCAACAGGGCGCCGCCCAGCGGGATCCACGCGTAGAGCAGTCCGGCCGGGCCGCTGCGCACGACCTCACTGCTGCCGGGCTTCACCGTGACCGTGTACGTCTGGCCCTTCTTCACCGCCACCGACTGCTCGATGGTCACGCGAGCCCGTGCCTTCGAACCCGCCGACGTCGGCGTGTACGGCCCTGTACAGGACCCGTCCGCACACGCCTTCACGGCGAGCGTCCCCTGCTCCCGGCCCTTGCTCAGCATCACATGCTGGGCGGTGCCCCAGGACGCCCAGACGCCCGCGATCAGGATCAGCCCGGCGACCGCGCCCATCGCCGCGAGCCGTCCGAACTGCAGCGCCGCGTGCGCGTTCTGACGGGAGGTTCTGGAGGAGACGGCAGGCATGGCGGGGATCATTGGCCATGGGGTCACTGGAAGTCAATGTCGGTCCGAGCGGGAACTTTCGGTAGCCTCCCACAACTTCCTTAGAATGAACGGGAGATGGCAACGAAGGTATGAGGGGCTTCGGGGGAGAGCGATGAGTGCGTTGCTGTTCATTCACGGTACGGGCGTACGGCAGCCGGCGTACGGAGAGACGCTGACACTGCTGCGCGATCGGCTCGGAGCCCTCGTCCCGGAGGCCCCGGTGTACGACTGCTACTGGGGCGAGGCGTTCGGTGTGCCGCCGAATGTGGGAGCCGCGGTGCTGCCCGGCGCTCCCGTACCCGCACCCGAACCGGAACCCGTCGTGGTGGAAGAACTCGCCGAGGACGACCGGGACGCCGTGACCTGGGGTGTGCTCTACGAGGACCCGCTGGCGCCGCTACGCCGCCAGAAAGGTGACGACGGCGGTCTCGACGACGCCGGAGGCCTGATGTTCGCAGACCGCTCGGGCCAGCGGGTCGAGAACCGCGCCCGTGCTCTCGCCGCCGAGCCCCCGGCCTCGCTGGAGCGGCTCCTCGACATCGCGGGCGCCCGGGAGGAATTCGAGCCCGCCCTGACCGCGGTCCTCGACAGCCCCGAGGGCCGCGACGCCCTCACGTTCGGGCTGGGCCCCGGCGCGCTGCCCCAGGCGGTCGCCACCGCGACCGTGGCCCAACTCGCCGGCGGCGCCCAGCGGCGCGGCGCCCCCCTGCTGTGGACCACGCAGGAGCGCGACGCGGCCGTCCGGATCATCACCGGCGAACTGGGCGGCCAGGTCCGCGGACTCGGTCTTCTCCTGGTCCTCGGCCACGGCTACGCAGCCCACAAGCTCGGCGTGATGCGCGCGGTCGAGAAGCGCCGGGCATGGCTGATGACGCGCAGCCACCCCACCGCCGGCGACATCCTCAAGTACCTGGCGCGCGGCCACGGCCTGCGCACCCTCATCAAGGACCGCGTCACGGAGGTCGCCCGCACCCACGGGCCCGTGGTGCTGTTCGCGCACAGCCTCGGAGGCGTCGCCGCCGTGGACCTGCTGGCCCAGGAGGAGCTGCCCGGCGTACGGCATCTGGTCACCGCCGGATCGCAGGCCGCGCACCTGCACGAGATCGGCGCGCTGCCCGGTCTGGACCCCGGCAGCCCGCTGCCCGAGCACTTCCCCAGCTGGACCAACGTGTACGACCGCCGCGACCTGCTCGGCTTCACCGCCGAACCGGTGTTCCCAGGGCGTGTGACGGACGTCGAGCTGTCCAGCGGAGAGCCCTTCCCGGCCGCGCACAGCGGCTACTTCCCCAACCCAAAGGTTCACGGGCTGCTCGCCGGCATCCTGCAGAGCGGCACATGAGCACCGAGCAGCCGCGTCTTGATCCGAGGCAGACCTTCGCGGTGATCGTCGCCGTGGAGACGTACACCCACGGGAAGATCACCCCTCTCGACGGTCCCGCCCAGGACGCCCTCGGCCATGCCCAGTGGCTGCTCGACAGCGGCGTACCCGCGCGGAACATCCGGCTGTGCGTATCCGCAATGCCCCACAACGACGCCGACGTCCGTGCCAGGGCCCTCGCCATGGGGGTCCCCGTCCTCCCCGCCACCCACGACATGGTGTGGGAGATCATCGACAAGGAGCTGCCCGAACGGCACGACGACCTGCTGTGGTTCGCCTGGAGCGGGCACGGAGCGCTGGATCCGCGCACCGACGAACACCGCCTTTTCTTCGCCGACGCCGCACCCGACAGGGAGTACGCACTCAACCTGGACAACCTCCAGAAGGCGTTCCTGCACAGCCCCCGCTTCCAGAACATCCGGCACAAGGCGCTCTTCGTCGACGCCTGCCGGCACTTCCAGGCCAGCGTCGGGGGATACGGGGGCCGCAGCCTCTCCCTCCCCGCCGGGGAGGGAGCCCGCTCACCGCTGCTGACCATGTACGCGGTCCAGGACGGAGCCTTCGCCTCCAGCGAGCCGGAGGGCGGAAACTTCACTCGTGCTCTGCTCAACGAGCTCGACAGCGCCTCCAAGACGGCCACGTCCTGGCCACCCGACCTCACACGGCTGATCGAGCCGGTCCGCGAGCGCACGGCCGAGCTCGCCGACCGGCAGACACCCCGCATCGACGCCCGCGACTGGAACGGCACCCCCTACCGATGGGACGCGCCGACCCCTCGAGCCCCCGGACTCCTCGACCACCGCGAGGCGATCCGCAAACTCGGCCCCAAGGGCACCTACCTCAGCGGCGACACACTGCCCTACGTCGCCCCCGATGACCCCGACGACCGCGCCTGCCCCGAGAACCTGCTGGCCCGGCTCGCCGACCCGCCCACCACCTCCGGATATGGCGGACCCCTGCGCGGCGTCCTGCTCACCGCACCCGCCGGCGCCGGAAAGACACGCACCTGCCTGGAGGTCGCCCGGCTCGCCCACGAGAACAAGTGGCAGGTACTGCACCTCGAACAGGATGCCGGACTGTCCGCATACGACCTGCTCGCCGAGGTCCAGGAAGAGATCAAAGCCCGGCCCGACCGGCCCCTCCTGCTGATCTTCGACTACCTCGACCAGCACCACCGCCTCGACCTGAAGGCCCTCGGCCGCGCCCTGTACGCGGAGGACCAGGCCGGCGGACGCATCGCCTGCCTGGCCTCGGTGCGCCCCGGCGCCCTGCGAGACGTCCGCAAAAGCGGCTCCCAGGACCTGTTCGAGGAGATCGGACTCTCCCAGGACGAGTCCTACCGCAAGGCCGTCGCCGCGCAGATCTTCGCCACGGCCGCCCCCCGCGCCCTCGAAGCCTGGGGCTATTCGAAGATGACCGAGATCTGCGGAGAGCGGCCCATCTTCGCGCTGCTCCACGCCCTCGCCGTGGAACAACTCGTCGGCACCGACGGACCGCCGGCCGCCCCACCCCGCCCCCGAGACCTCGTGAACTGGCTCGACCGGCGAACCCCCGAGGGCATCGGCTCCCAGACCGACGGACCCCCGGCTCGCACCGCCCTGCTCGCGGCCACCGTCGCCGCCCTTTCCTGCGCCCAGGAGCGCGAGGCCGTCGAAGCAGCCGTCGACCGGTTCCTGGACGCCCACGCCCTGGGACACGACGACGACGGCGAGAGCACCGTCAACCACCTCGAAGCGCTCGGATGGCTCGTGCCCACCAAGGCCGACGGCCCCGACACGATGGACACGGTCCACGACATCGTCACCGATGCCTTCCTCCAGCAGACCTGTCTGAAGGACGCCTCAACCTTCCACTCCGCCACCCTGCGCAAACTCCTCTCCGCGCTCCTCGGCGACCTGCGCTCGTTCCGCCGGGCCACCGGACACCTCAACCGCTGGGCCGCCGACCTCGACGACCAGAAACAGGGCCGGATCGCGGCAGCCTGCTCCCGCTGGCTGGGCGAGCACGCGGAGGCCTTCGTGGACATGCTGCTCAGCAGCCCCGAACACGGCATGCGCCTCCTCGTGGCGATGGTCTCCACCACCCCCTGGCGGCAGGGGATCACCGAAAACTGGGACGCCGTCGTCGCCCGCTGGACACGAGATGTCGCTGAGCGCTCGCTCACCCGGCTCTTCCTCGCCAACGCCATCCGCAATTGCGACGACCAACCGCCCGCTCCCCTCACGGCCGCGGCGCTGACCTGGCTGGACGGGAACGCGGACACCGACCTCGACGCCGTCCACCTGATCAACACCCTGGCCCGATCCGTGGCCGACGAGGACCGCGATCGCCTCGAAGCCCGCACCAGCGCCTGGCTCCGCCGGTACGGGGCCGCCCCCGAGGCCCGCAACCGCCTCGAACTCCTCCTCCAATGCCACGACCACCGCGGTGCCACCGCCGACGAGATCACCCGCACCGCCCTCGCACTGGCCGAGCGATGCTCCCGCGACCTCGGCACCGAACGGCTGCTGATTCCCCTCCTGCGCTCCGACCACATGGCCGAGAACGACTGGCGCCGCATCTCCACCGCCACACAACAGTGGCTCAAGGAACAGCAGACCCGCGAACGCGCCGCGTTCGTCCTCTCCGCGGCGCTGCGCCAGGACAAGCTCCCCGCCTCCGCAGCCGAGTACATCGCCAAGCTCGCCCTGGGCTGGCTCGGCCTGCACGGCCGCAAGACCGTCGCCGGATTCGTCCTCACCCAGGTCCTGGAACGATGCGACATCCCCGACAAGCTCCTCCAGCGGGCCATCGAGCGCGCCCACAGCTGGCTCACCATCCACGGCACCCGGACACGGGCCTCGCACGTCATCGCCCGCCTCCTCAGCCACAACTGGACCGGTACCCCGCACAGCGACCCCCGCACGGCCGTCACCCGCGCCCTGACCTGGCTCGAGACCCACGCCGACACCCGAGCCGCGGACTTCGTCCTGAGACTCCTCCTCAGGCTCCCCGACGCCACCACCGACGACCTCGACGCCGCCACTGTCGCCGACCAGTCCGGCGAGCACGCGCTCACCTGGCTCGAGAAATACGGCGCCACATCCGACGACACCCAGACGCTGACCTATCTCCTCGCCCTCCTCACCCGCGACCGGGAACTCCAGGAGCGGACCGCCCGCGCTCTGGAACTCCAGGAGCAGACCGCCCGCGCTCTGGAACTCCAGGAGCGGACCGCCCGCGCGGTGACCGTCGCACTGCTCCGGCTCGAAAGGCCCGGCCCTCCGCAGCAGATGGAGTGTCACCCGCTCCGCGAACTTCTGAAGATCAAGGAACTGCCCGAGCACCAGCAGGAACGCGTCCTCGCCCTCGCAACGACCTGGCTGCGCCACCACAACGACATCGCCGAGGCCCCCTTCGTCCTCACCGGGCTCATCGGCCAGGCCCGCTTCCGCGGAGCGCAGGACGTCCTCGCCCTCGCCGTTGAGCGCGCTCTGGCCTGGCTCGACAAGTACGGCGACCACGACAGAGTCGGCTCTGTCCTCTGGGCGCTGCTGAAATGCCAGGACATCGCGACAGAGACCCTCGACGCCGCCACCGTCGCCGACCGGACCTTCGAACTCACCCTGGCCTGGCTGGCCGAGGAAGCCCCACAGGACCCACGGCGCCTGGAACAGGACCTCTCGCTCCTGCGGATCCTGCTGGCCCGCGGCCCCGAATTCACCCCCGACCAGGCAGAATGCGCCGCGCTGCGCACCGTGGCCCGCCTCCGCGGCCAGCACCGGAACAACCGAACAGGGGACAGAAACCCCGTACTGGAACTCCTCCTGAAACTCCCACCCCTGCACCCGGAGACGGAGCGAGGGGCCATCCGGTGCGCGAAGAAGTGGCTCGGTCACCGACCCGCCGACCTGACCGAGGACGACTCCTTCATCCTCAGCCGGTTGCTGCAACGCCTGGAGACCGTCGAATCCCCCGACGCGGCCGCGATCCGGTTGGCCCTCGGCTGGCTCAAGAACCACGGCACGGCCGAAAGCGCCAGCTTCGTACTCCGCCGCCTCCTGGAAATCGAGGCCCTCCCCCTGGAGGTGCGAAAGCCGGCCCTCGGGTACGCGGTGGACTGGCTCGACGAGCACAGCCCCCTCGAGGTCGCCTCTTTCGTCCTCGCTCCCGTGCTGTTCCGTCTGCAGGAAGCCGGCCTTCCGGACCCCGGCACGGTACGGCAGGCCCTCGACTGGCTCGCCGAGCACGGCCAGGGCGAGCACGCCTGGCGTGTCATCAGAAGCCTCGGCGAATACGCCGGCGCCGCCCCGCACCACACGGCGATACGGGACTATGCCGAGGCCTGGATCACCGCCCACCCCGACGCGACCGCTGAGCACGCCCACCTGGAGCGCTGCCTCGAGGCGCCGGCCACGACACCCGTCACGAGTTGTACGTCGACTGCGCCCGCTCCAGGCCCTCGATGACCAGGCACTCCACCGCGTCCGCCGCTCGGTCCACGAAGTAGTCGAGCTCCTTGCGCTCGGCCGAGGAGAAGTCCTTCAGCACGAAATCGGCGACCTGCATACGGCCCGGAGGGCGCCCGATGCCGAACCGCACCCGGTGGTAGTCCGGACCCATCGCCTTCGTCATGGACTTCAGCCCGTTGTGGCCGTTGTCGCCGCCGCCGAGCTTCAGCCGCAGCACGCCGTAGTCGATGTCCAGCTCGTCATGGACGGCCACGATGTTCGCCACCGGCACCTTGTAGAAGTCCCGCAGCACGTTCACCGGGCCGCCGGACAGGTTCATGTACGACATCGGCTTGGCCAGGATCACTCGGCGGTTCGCCGGACCGGGCGGGCCGATACGCCCCTCGATCACCTGCGCCTGCGCCTTCCCGGCCCGCTTGAACTTCCCGCCGATCCGCTCGGCCAGCAGGTCGGCGACCATGAAGCCCACGTTGTGCCGGTTCATGGCGTACTCGGGGCCGGGATTGCCGAGGCCCACGATCAGCCAGGGGGCGCCCGCGTCGGTCGTCACGTCCGTGTCTCCCATGTGTCCTTGATACGCGCCGTGTCCTTGATACGCGCCGTGTCCTTGATACGCGCCGGCCGCCGCTCCGTGCGGGAGCGGCGGCCGGCGGATGAGAATCCGGGGGGATCAGGCCTCGGCGGCCTCTTCGCCCTCACCCTCGCCCTCGGCGGAGGGCTCCTCGGCCTGAGCGGCCAGGACCTGCAGAACGACCGCGTCCTCGTCGATCGCCAGCGTGGTGCCCGCGGGGAGCGGGATGTCCTTGGCGTGGATGGAGGCGCCGGCCTCAAGACCCTCGACGGAGACGGTGACCGACTCCGGGATGTGGGTGGCCTCGGCCTCGACCGTCAGCGTGTTCAGCACGTGCTCGAGCAGGTTGCCGCCCGCGGCCAGCTCACCCTCGGTCTGGACGAAGACCTCGACGGTGACCTTCTCGCCGCGCTTCACCAGGAGCAGGTCGACGTGCTCGAGGAAGCCCTTGATCGCGTCACGCTGCACGGCCTTCGGGATCGCCAGCTGGGTCTTGCCCTCGATGTCCAGGGACAGCAGGACGTTCGGCGTGCGCAGGGCGAGCAGCAGCTCGTGGCCCGGCAGCGTCACGTGGACCGGGTCGGCACCGTGGCCGTAGACCACGCCGGGAACCTTGCTCTCACGGCGGATGCGGCGGGCGGCACCCTTGCCGAACTCGGTACGGGTCTCGGCGACGAGCTTGACCTCGGACATGTTCACTCCTCGTAGATCTTGGGGAAGGTGGTCACCCGGCCAAAACCATCGGCCTGCTACGAAGAGCGCGTCGATAACGGACCGCCGTTCCGCCTTGTGAAGCGGTACGGCCTCCCTCGCCGAGCAACTGTGACAGCTTACGCGGCGGGGAGGCCGTACAAGAAATCGATCTAGGGGATCGAGGAGGGCGAGGGCTTACTGCTCCTCGAACAGGCTCGTCACCGAACCGTCCTCGAAGACCTCGCGGACCGCGTTCGCGATCGTCGGCGCGATCGACAGCACCGTGATCTTGTCGAGCTCCAGCTCACCCGGGGTCGGCAGGGTGTCCGTGAAGATGAACTCGCTGACCTTGGAGTTCTTCAGACGGTCGGCCGCCGGGCCGGAGAGCACACCGTGCGTGGCCGTCACGATGACGTCCTCGGCGCCGTGGGCGAACAGGGCGTCGGCGGCGGCGCAGATCGTGCCACCGGTGTCGATCATGTCGTCGACCAGGACACAGACGCGGCCCTCCACATCACCGACGACCTCGTGGACGGTGACCTGGTTGGCGACGTCCTTGTCGCGGCGCTTGTGCACGATCGCGAGGGGGGCGTCGAGACGGTCGCACCAGCGGTCGGCGACGCGCACGCGGCCGGCGTCGGGGGAGACGACGGTCAGCTTGTCGCGGTCGACCTTCGTACCCACGTAGTCCGCGAGGATCGGCAGCGCGAACAGGTGGTCGACCGGGCCGTCGAAGAAGCCCTGGATCTGGTCGGTGTGCAGGTCGACCGTGAGGATGCGGTCCGCACCGGCCGTCTTCATCAGGTCCGCGATCAGACGCGCCGAGATCGGTTCACGTCCACGGTGCTTCTTGTCCTGCCGGGCGTAACCGTAGAAGGGCACGATGACGGTGATGGAGCGGGCCGACGCGCGCTTCAGCGCGTCGATCATGATCAGCTGCTCCATGATCCACTTGTTGATCGGAGCCGTGTGGCTCTGCATCAGAAAGCAGTCGGCGCCGCGCGCGGACTCCTGGTAGCGGATGTAGATCTCGCCGTTGGCGAAGTCGAAGGCCTTCGTCGGGACGACCCCGACACCCAGCTGGTGGGCGACCTCCTCGGCAAGCTCGGGGTGGGCGCGGCCGGAGAAGAACATCATCTTCTTCTCGCCGGTCGTCTTGATCCCGGTCACAGCACTGTCTCCTCAGAGGTGTCTCAGCTGGGCGTTGAGAGGACATCTCCACTGGGCGCGAGAGGTCGTCTCAGCTGGGGGTGCGGATGCACGGTGCGCTTGTGCACTTATCACGGTACGCCGTGTCAGACGTGCCTGATTCCGGTCAGGCTTCGCCTTCCGGCTCCCGGGAGGCCGCCTCCGCCGCCTTCGCGGCCGCGCTCCCCGGACGCTTACGGGCCACCCAACCCTCGATATTCCGCTGCTGGCCACGGGCCACGGCCAGCGAACCGGGCGGCACGTCCTTGGTGATGACCGAGCCCGCCGCGGTGTACGCGCCGTCCCCGATCGTGACAGGAGCCACAAACATGTTGTCCGAACCGGTACGGCAGTGCGAGCCGACCGTGGTGTGGTGTTTGTCCTGCCCGTCGTAGTTCACGAAGACGCTGGCGGCACCGATGTTGGAGTACTCGCCGATCGTCGCGTCGCCCACGTAGGAGAGGTGCGGGACCTTCGTGCCCTCGCCGATCTTCGCGTTCTTCGTCTCGACGTACGTGCCGACCTTGGCCTTCAGCCCGAGGCGGGTGCCGGGGCGGAGGTAGGCGAACGGGCCGACGGAGGCCTGCGGGCCGACCTCGGCGCTGTCGGCGACGGTGTTGTCGATCCGGGCCCCGGCCCCCACCTTGGTGTCCTTCAGGCGGGAGTTGGGCCCGACCTCGGCGCCCTCACCCAGGTGCGTGGCGCCCTGCAACTGCGTCCCCGGGTGCACGATCGCGTCCCGCTCGAACGTGACGGTGACGTCGATCCAGGTGGTCGCCGGGTCGATGACCGACACCCCGGCCAGCATGGCCTGCTCGAGCAGCCGGTCGTTGAGGATGCGGCGGGCCTCGGCGAGCTGGACGCGGTTGTTGATGCCGGCGATCTCGCGGTGATCGGCGGCGACGGCCGCGCCGACGCGGTGCCCGGCCTCGCGCAGGATCCCGAGGACGTCGGTCAGATACTCCTCACCCTGGCTGTTGTCCGTACGCACCTTGCCGAGGGCGTCCGCGAGGAGCTGCCCGTCGAAGGCGAAGACCCCGGAGTTGATCTCACGGATGGCCCGCTGCGACTCGCTGGCGTCCTTGTGCTCGACGATCGCGGTGACCGCGCCGCTGGCGCCGTCCCGCACGATGCGGCCGTAGCCGGTGGCGTCGGGGACCTCGGCGGTGAGCACGGTGACGGCGTTGCCGTCCTCCGTGTGCGTGGCCGCGAGGCGCTGCAGGGTCTCGCCGCTGAGCAGCGGGGTGTCGCCGCAGACCACGACGACGGTGCCGTCGACGCGTCCGCCCAGCTCTTCGAGCCCCATCCGCACGGCGTGCCCGGTGCCGTTCTGCTCGGCCTGCACGGCCGTCCGTACGCCCGGGTCGATCTCGGCGAGATGCGCGACGACCTTCTCGCGGGCGTGCCCCACGACCACGACCAGGTTCTCGGGATCCAACTCGCGCGCGGCGGCGAGTACATGGCCGACGAGGGAGCGGCCACAGATGTCGTGCAGAACCTTCGGTGTGGCCGACTTCATACGGGTGCCCTCACCCGCTGCAAGAACGACGACGGCTGCCGGGCGATTGGCGCTCACGGGTATGCCCTTCGGCTTCGGATGGGGGGTTTTGACATCCGCAGGATACCGGGGCGTATCAGCAGCGACATGAGAGCGGGCCCTGACAGAGCTGTCAGGGCCCGAACCGTTTGCTCCCGGGGCAGGAGTCGAACCTGCGTCGTACCTGGATTCAAAGTCCAGTCGCCCCTACCGACAGAGCAACCCGGGAATGCCGGGGTTAGCCTACGGGGTTCGTAGTTCGGCTGCCACCACCATCCCAGTCCACCAGCCTTCGATGCGCCGGTACAGCTCGGCGCCCCGCGAGACGCGGATCACGAGGCAGCCTCGATAGTTCTCGCCCACGTTCTTGCGGACGGTCTTGGGGTTGTGCTTCTTGATGGTCGTCTTCTGGAATACGGAGACGTTGACTCCGACGAGGTCGGCCCAGTAGCGCTTGGCGCCCTCTATGTCAGCCGTGATGTGGATCATGACGCGGTACTGCAGGCGCTCAGGCTCGACACCCAGCAGGGTCAGCCACGCCAAGTAGAGCTGGATGACGCCCGGATCGCTGTTGACGAAGTTGACCGTCTCCCGACGGTCGTACGGCTTGTCCTTCGCGCCTTCCGCCCAGTACAGGGCTACCCCGGCTACGAACAGGTCCCGGTCAGTCATTGTGCCGATCTCACGAGTGGCTGCCTCCTTCGTTTGCTTGCGCTCCTTGTCCCGCACCGCCAGCTCGTGCTCCCATCGCTTCCGCGCCGCCAGCTTCGCCTGCTCCGTCGGGTCCCGCCGCTCCGGCTTCGGCAGATCCCGTACCCACAGTGAGATCGAACTCTTTGAGCAGCCCAGCTCGACCTGGATCTGGTCGTACGTCCAGCCCTGGAGCCGTAGCTCCCGGGCCCTGTCGCGGAGGTCGTCCTTCGCGTTCGGGCGTTTGGTCCACTGCGGGGGCGGCTCACCCTCCAGGAGGCGATTGAGGATGTCGTTGTTGTCGACGTGGAGCCGGTCTCGGATCTGACGGCGGCTGAGTCCCGCCCGTCGCAGCGCTACCGCCCGCTCCCGCAGCCCCTCGAAGTCGGCGTATTTGCCATGTGCGTGTGCCATGGGCATACCGTCCGGGCGGAATGTGGGCTTCCGTGGGCGAACGGTGAGCGATTCAGCAGTTCGAGGGATACCGGCCGGTTTCGCTTCTGTTCGATTACGGAGGGTGGTGTAGGCCAGTAGGCGAAACTCACCGGAAAAGGGGCGGGGGGCGACCGTAGGCTGGAGGCATGACCACGACGGGGGAAGAGCACACCGCGGCCGGGACCGGGCCGTGGTGGTGGGTCAGGTGGCGCAGTGCGGTGCTGGACGCGGGGCTCGCGACGGCGTCCGCGGTGGAGTGCGCGGGGGAGGGAGTTCGGTTCGCGCATGACGCGGGGCTGCCGGTGCCGGTGGGCGTCGGGTTTGGGCTGATCGCCGGGGCGGTGCTGTTGCTGCGGCGGAAGTGGCCTATCGCCGTTGTTCTGGTTTCCATCGCGATAACGCCTGCCCAGATGGGGTTCCTGATGGGGCTCGTCGGGCTGTACACGCTTGCCGCGTCCGAGTTGCCGCGGCGGATCATCGGGGCGCTGGCGGGGATGTCCTTCGCCGGGATGCTGATCGTGACGTTCGTGCGGGCGCATCAAGGGGTCGTGCGCGGGGACGTGACCATGGGGGATTGGTTCGTCCCCTTCATCTCTATTACGACCGCCATCGGGATGACCGCTCCGCCCGTCCTGCTCGGGTTGTACGTGGGGGCGCGGCGCCGGCTGATGGAGAGCCTGCGGGAGCGGGCGGACTCGTTGGAGCGGGAGCTGCAGCTGCTGGCCGAGCGGGCCGAGGAGCGGGCTGAGTGGGCGCGGAACGAGGAGCGGACGCGGATCGCTCGCGAGATGCATGACGTGGTTGCGCATCGGGTGTCTTTGATGGTCGTGCATGCGGCTGCCCTTCAGGCCGTGGCTCGGAAGGATCCCGAGAAGGCCGTGCGGAACGCGGCGCTTGTGGGGGACATGGGGCGGCAGGCGTTGACCGAGTTGCGGGAGATGCTGGGGGTGCTGCGTACGGGGGAGGGGCTGGGGGTGCGGGTGCCGCCGGTGCCGCCGATGCCGTTGGCCGCGGTGGGGGCGGCGGCTGCCGCGGCGGCTTCGCGGGCCGCTGACGCTTCCGGGGCTGCGGATGGGCCCTGTCTCGCCGAGCTGGACGAGCTCATCGGGCAGTCGGCGGCTGCGGGGATGGTCGTCGATCTGTCGGTGGAGGGGGATGTGCGGGCCTATGCGCCGGAGGTCGAGCAGACGGCGTATCGGGTGGTGCAGGAGGCGTTGACGAACGTCCACAAGCACGCGGCGGGTGCGAAGACGCATGTGCGGTTGGCGCATCGGGTGTCGGAGATCGCGATGCAGGTGGAGAACGAGTGTCCGTCGGAGGCGGGGGTCGTGTCGTCCGTGCGGTTGCCCAGTGGGGGGAATGGGTTGCTGGGGATGAAGGAGCGGGTGGCTGCGTTGGGGGGCGTGTTTGTGTCTGGGCCTACGGAGGCGGGGGGGTTTCGGGTGTCTGCGGTGATCCCGGCGTAGGCGCTGCCGCTGGGCTGGGCTGGATTTGGTGGTCGGCGCGCTTTCCGCCGGTGGGTGGGGCGGGGCCGTGACGGTACATCCGCCCCGTCGGCGGTTGCAGCTTGGCGTGGTGTCATTGCTCGGCCTGGTGATCATTACGGGGCGACGGGGCATTTGATGTACCGTCACGGCCCCTTCCGTGCGTGGGCGGCTGCGGGTGTGTCCCACCCGCCCTGCCTGCCCCTCCATTGCGGCAGGCAGCAATTACCAGTGCGTCCGGCGCCCGAGATCCAGGCGAGCCGCATCCCATGCGTCCCGCTCGCCCTGTTCCCGCCGCCTGGCACTCTCCCCACCCGGCCGGAGCGGGCGATCGTGTCTTAGCCCCGTCCGGCGTTTGAGGACGAGGCCGTCAAGGCCGATGTAAGGGTCTGGGGGCGCAGCCCCCGGGTGCGGGGCGGAGGGGGCCAGAAAAGCCTGGGTGGGGTCAGCCGGCGGTGAGGCGGGGCGGCTCTATGCCGGAGAGGAGGGCGGTGAGGGCTGCGTCGATGGTGGGGCCGAGGTACCAGTCGCCGGTGTGGTCGAGGGTGTAGACGCGGCCCTCGGCGTCGATGGCGAGGAGGGCGCGGGTGTCCGGCTCCTCGCCGAGGGGGCAGACCTCGGTGCCCAGGGCGCGGCCGAGGTCGCCGAGGGTGCGGGCCATGTGGAGGCCGTGCAGCGGGTCGAGGTGGAGGGCGGCGGGGGCGAGCTGGCGGCCGGGCCCCGATGAGCGGATGCGGAGGCCGCCGAATTCCGCCCATGCCTCCACCGCCGCCGGGAACACGGCGTGCCGGTGCCCGGCCGGCGACGCGTGGCTGCGCAGCGCGTCGGCCCAGTACTCGGCCTGCTTTATGTCCCAGCGCCCGGGCTGCCACCCCGCGGAGCGCAGCGCGGCGTCCACGGGGACGGAGAAGCGTGTGGTGGAGGAGCGGTCGGCGTGCATCTGCCCTTCGTTCGTCGAGGGTTGGGACATGCAAGTACGTGCGTGGGGTGGGGGGTTCAGGCTTCCGGCGCTATCGGGTCGACGATGCGTACGCCGAAGTGGTCGCTGAGCGCCGTGCAGGAGCGGCAGGGCGCGGCGAAACTGCCGTGCAGCGGGTCGCCGTCCTCGCGGATGTGGCGGGCGGTGAGCTTGGCCTGCTTGAGGACCTTGCGGGCCTCGCCGTTGGTCATGGGCTTGCGCGCGGCGCGTTTGCTGCGGGCGGCGTCGGCGGAGGCGATGTGCCGGGAGATGAGGATCGCCTCGGCGCAGCGGCCGGTGAAGCGGTCGCGCTGGGCGCTGGTGAGGGTGTCGAGGAAGTCCTGGACCAGCGGGTGGAGGGCAGGGGGCTGATCGCCGCGCGCTGCCGTGCCGGTGAGGGTCGCGCCGCGTACGGAGAGGGCGGCGGCGACAGTGGGAAGTATGCCGTCACGGCGGTGCAGGAGGGCGGGGGCGTGGGGCGCCTCGGCGCTGCTCCAGCCGACCCGAGGGTCCCCGGAGGTGCCCGTATGCGTCGCGTTCATGATCGTTCTTCCCTCCCGTGCATCCCCCGATGCGGAGACAGACTGCCAAATGGCGTGGCGGGTGCGGAAGCTGGGGCGGCGCGACACGCCCGGTCTTCGTCGTACCGTCACGGCGGGGTGACGGCAGGTCACGGAACCGGAGGCCCGGTGACCGGTGTCGTACAACCGCATAGGCTGTCGACATCCACGATCCATACCGCTCTTGAGAACGCCGCAGGGGGCAACCGCCATGACGACAGGTCGGCTCGGGCAGCAAGCCGCGCCGCCGAACGCGGCCTACGCCGGGCAGGTCGTGCATTTCCCGGACCCGGTCCGGGCTTCCCGTCACCCCAGAGGTGTACGGGTCGACGAGCACGGCTACCCCGACTTCTCGCTCTACGCGCGTGCCGCCGCGGAGATCGCCGAGCCCCCGGAGGGCTTCGGTGTCGACGAGTTGCGGCTGACGGACTACGTGTCCGCGAACGCCGCGCTGGCCGCCACCGGTCACGACCTGTGGGACACGATCCCGTCGGTGGCCACGCCGCACGGCTGGACCTGGCATCACGTGCGGGGCACCCGGCGTGTTGAGCTGGTCCCCGTCGAGGTCAAGGCGTTGCTGCGGCACCACGGCGGTATCGCGACCGCGGCCGTCGACCACAACAAGCGGGGCACGCGGCCGTTGCAGGAGACGCGGCCCGCGCACTTCGGACTGCCGAAGTCGGCCGTGGCGGTGACGGAGCAGCAGGTGCTGGGGGTCGAGGAGGATCTCGGGTATCGGCTGCCGGGTGCGTATCGGTCCTTCCTGAAGGCGGCCGGGGGGTGCGCGCCGGTCGGCGCCGCGCTCGACGCCGAGCTGGGGCTCTTGGTGGACCAGCCCTTCTTCACGGTGCGCGACGAGGCCGCCGTCAATGACCTCGTCTACGTCAACAAATGTCTGCGCGACCATCTGACCAAGGATTACTTGGGTGTTGGCTTCGTCCAGGGCGGGCTGTTGGCCGTGAAGGTCAAGGGTGACCGGATCGGGTCGGTCTGGTTCTGCGCGTACGACGACGCGCGTGACCAGGACGCCTGGGCGCCGGCCGAGCGGGTGCAGCGGCTGCTGCTGCCGTGCGGCGACGACTTCGACCAGTTCCTGTCCCGGCTGGCGGGCAATCCGCCCGAGCTGGAGACGGTGGCGAACCTGATGGTGGACGGCGGCTTCGCGCGCGCCGTGCCCGTCTCTTCGGTGGGGGAGTGAACTTCCGATGGTGACCTTCGCGCAGGCGCAGGAGCGCGCGGAAGAGTGGATCAACGGGGACGTGGCCTCGTACCAGCATCGTGAGGTGCGGGTGCGGGAGTTCGAACTCGGGTTCGTGGTGTGGGCCGAGGACCGCGCCGAGGGACCGCGCTCCGATGGGGGCGCGCAGCGCCTCGTCATCGCGCGCGACAGCGGGGAGGCCACGCTGTGGCCCGCGCTGCCGGTGGGTGAGGTGATTCGCCGGTACGAGGAGGAGTACGGGGTTCCGGACGCGGCGCCCGCGCCTTCGCCGGCGCCTCCCGCGCGGGTCGATCTGAACCAGACGTCGTTCTTGTTGAGTCCTCCGGAGTGGTTGCAGGAGGCCGCGGACAAGTTGGGGATTCCGGATCGGCGGTCAGGTGCCGGGGTGTCCGACGGGGCGGGGTCTCGTCCCGCCGCCGCTGCCGCCTCTGCGGGCGGGGATGCGTCCTTGGGCGGCGGGTCTGTCAACGGGGCTTCCGGGAGCGGGAGTTCGATGCCGGGTGCGCCGGGGCAGTCGGACGTGCACGGGGTGCCTTCCGCGCCGGGTACGCCGTCGGCTCCCGGTGGGGGTACGCCGTGGCCCGCGGCCGCTGCCGCCGATGAGCCGGGCTCGGGTCCACAGGACACGCCTTCGCCGGGTGCGCCCTCCGCGGCCACCCCGTGGGCGGGGACCGACACGAACGCCGATGCCGGTGACGACCGTTCCGTACCGCTGCCGGCGACCGTGTTCGCGCCGCCGCTCACCGGTGTCGACGACGCCGACACCCCGCCGCCCGCCGCGACGCCGGACGCCAAGACCGCGCTGATGTCCGGGGGCAGCCAACTTCCGCGTACGGCGCTGGCGCCCGCGGTCGACGACCCGAACACGCCGCCGCCGTCCGGCCCTTCGCAGGGTCCGGGTGCGCCGACTCCGGCTGTGCCCGGTCCGGGCGCGCCGGGTCCGGCTGTGCCCGGTCCGGGCGCGCCGGGTCCGGGTATGCACGTCGACACCAGCCCGCCGCCACAGGGGCCCTTCGCGGCGTCCGCGAACGCTCCGCAGGGCCCTGGCGCGCCCGGCGGCCCGCCACCGGCGCAGGGGCCCGGCGCCCCCCGGAGCGCGACCCCGCCGGTCGCGCCCTCGTACGGCTACCCGCAGGGTCCCGGTGGTCCGCAGGGCACGCCTCCTCCGGGCGCGCCCGCGTACGGGTTCCCGCAGGGGCCGGGTGGGGCTCCGGGTACGCCGCCGCCCCCCTCTCCTTCGCGGCCCCTGCCGCCCAACGCCGGTGACATCGCCGACGCCGCGACCAGCAAGGCGCAGGCGCCGCCGCGGGGTGCGCGCGGGGGTGGAGCGAGCGCGCCGCCTCCGCCGAGCGCCCCGGGTGTGCCGGGTGCGCGGCCGGGCAGCACGCCGCCTCCGCCGTCCGGGCCCGGTGCTCCGGGGACCCCGGCGGGCGGGTACGTACCGACGCAGCTCGTCTCGCAGCTCGGTCCGGGCGGGCCCGAGGGGCTCGCGGCGGGGCCGGGTGCGCCTGGCGCGCCTGCCGCGCCCGGGGCTCCCGGTCAGCCCGCCGCGCCCGGTGCTCCTGGTGCGCCGCAGCCTCCGGGTGGTACGCCTGCGGGTGGTGTGCACCATGCGGCGACGATGCTGGCCGGTCCGGCTGTCGGCGGTCCCGGGGCGCCGCAGCCGCCGGGTGTCCCGGGTGTCCCCGGTGCTCCGGGTCAGCCTGCCGCGCCGGGTGCTCCTGGTGCGCCGCAGCCTCCGGGTGGTACGCCTCCCGGTGGTGTGCATCACGCCGCGACGATGCTGGCGGGTCCCGCCGTGGGTGGTCCCGGTGCGCCGCAGCCGCCGGGTGTCCCCGGTGCTCCTGGTGCTCCTGGTGCGCCGCAGCCTCCGGGTGGCACGCCTCCCGGTGGTGTGCATCACGCCGCGACCATGCTTGCGGGCCCGCCCGTCGGCGGCCCCGGCGCACCGCCGCCCCCGCAGGCCCCTGGCATGCCCCCGGGCGCGCCGCAGCCGCTGCCCGGACAGCCCGTGCCGGGTCAGCCGATGCCGGGTCAGCCCATGCCCCCCGGGCAGCAGCCGGCGTACGGCTATCCGCCGGCGGGGCAGCCGACCGTCGGGCCCGGCTATCAGGCCGTCCTGCGCTATCGCGCGCAGGACGGTTCCGAGCAGCAGCTGATCCGGCGTTCCGCGCCGGGTACGCCACACCCGGAGTGGCAGATCCTGCACGAGTTGCGGGCGATGAACGTGCCGCCGCAGCAAGTGCTGGAGCTGCACACGGAGTTGGAGTCGTGCGAGCTGCCGGGCGCGTACTGCGCGCGGATGATCCGCGAGACGTGGCCGCAGGCGCGGATCACGAGCATCGCGCCGTACGGCACGGATCACGCGAGCCGTCAGCAAGGCATGCACCAACTCCTCGCGCATCAGGGAGAGTTGCATCAGGTGGCGGACGGTCCCGCGCGTCCGGCGCCGGTGCGGGCGCCGATTCCGCCGGTGCAGCCCGCGCCGCCGATCCCGCCGGAGGCGATCGGGCAGGAGCTGGCGGCGGCGTTCGGGCCGGGGCTGTTCCGGTTCGATCAGGCGGCGGTGTCCCGCCAGGGCGTGCCGAACATCGTGGCGCACACGCTGGTGGTGGCCGGACTTCCCGTCGACATGGGTCCGTTCTTCTGGGCGCAGGCCCAGCCGGGCCGCCCGGTGCCCACGCTCGCCGAGCTGGCGCAGGAGCGCGGGGTGCAGCCCGCCGCGGACGCGGGCTCGTACCTCGTCATGGGCAGCGACTTCGGCAAGGCGATCTGTGTTCAGTACGGCACGGCGAACATCGTGGCCGTGCCGGTGGAGGCGGGGCCGGGCGGTGCCCCGGTGCCGCCGCAGTTCGTGAACACGGGCCTGCCCGAGTTCGCGCGCTGCCTCGCCCTGCTCGGCCGCATGTGGCGGCTGCGCTTCGGTCTCAATCAGGAGCAGGCGGGCCGCTGGACCGTCGACTTCCAGGCCCAGCTCGCCTCCCTCGATCCGGCGGCCCTCGGTTCGCCGGAGAGCTGGTGGTCGGTCCTGTTGGAGCAGATGTGGGACGGCTTGCTGTAAGCCCGCGGGCATAAGCGGGTTCAAGGACGAACGAGGCGCTCGACCTGTGTGAGGGGTCGGGCGCCTCGGTCATGCTCGCTCTGGCGCTCTGGCGCTCTGGCGCTCTGGCGCTGCTGGTCGCCGCGTACGCCATCAGCCTGTACTTCTGGGGGGATTCCGGCCCCGGCATACGGACGCGCTCGAGACGTTCGCCGGTGAACCGCTGAGGGAACTGCTGGGCGAAGGTCGAGCAGCTCTTCTCGGCGCTGTGCCGTGACACCGTAATTCCGGCTTCTGACCTCAAATGACACATACCTGGCCGGATGGATGGGCGGAGTGTCGCGTTATGAACACTTCCGTGTGATCCATCAAGATGTGCGCGAAATCTTCATTTCGGCATCGTCATTTCGTGTGTTCCAGGCGGAGAGGGGTCCAAGGATGAGCAGCGCATCGGTGTCGCCGCACGGCTTCATGGCCGTACGGGGGCGTGGTTACCGTACCGAGCAGGTCGACGCGTACGCCGCGGCGCTCTCCCGGGACCGCGACGCCGCCTGGGAGCGGGCGGCCCGGCTGACCGTGCTGGCCAAGGAGATGGACGCGGAGGTGGAGCGGCTGCGGGAGGTCGTGGCGCGGCTCGCTCCCCAGACGTACGAGACGCTCGGCGAGCGCGCCCGGCGGATCTTCGAACTCGGCGAGGAGGAGGTCGCGGCCGTACGCGAAAGCGCGCGCCGCGAGGCCCAGCGGGACGTCGACGAAGCGGAGGCGGCGGGGCGGCAGGTGCGGGAGGCCGCGCAGGCGTACGCCGACGAAGTGCGCGGGGAGGCCGAGGAACGTGCCCGGCAGTGGTTGCTCGCTGCCCGCGCCGAGGCCGATGACCTGCGGATCTCGGCTCGCCGCGACATCAAGGAGAATCGCGGGGAGGCGTTGGCCGCGCTGCGCGAGGTGCGGCAGCGTACGGAGGGGCTGCTCGCCGAGCAGGAGAAGGAGCACGCCGAGCGCTGGGCGGAGGCCGAGCGGGCGGCCGCCGAGCGGGAGGCCGCGCTGGACGCGCACTATGTCGAACGCGTCGCGCGCGCCGAGGCCGCGTTGTCCGAGGCGAAGCAGGCCTTTGCCGAGGCCGAGGAGTCGGCTCGGCATGGGCAGGAGGATGCCGTTGCCCGGGCCGGGGAGCTGCTCGCGGAGGCGCGGGTTCGGGAGGATCGGATCGCCCGGGAGACCGAGCGGGTGCTGCGTGAGCATGGGGAGCGGTGGGATGACGTACGGGCCCAGATGGACCACGTACGCACGAGTCTGACGACGTTGACGGGGCGGGCGCCGGCGGAGTAGGAGGCCGCCGGTGCCCTTGCCGCTCCGCGGCCCCTGGAGGCTTTGGCCGCTCCGCGGCCCCGGAGGCCTTTGCCGCTCCGCGGCGGCTTTCCCACCCGCCCACCCGCCTCGGTTGGATGGAAGGGCAACGCGAAGGCGGCTGCGGCGCCGATACGCATCAGCGCCCGCACCGCCATGGGAACAACGCCAGCATCACCGTGAGAACGGAGTGTGCCGCCCCGCCGGGCTCCCGCTCCGCACCGCCCCGGACACCTCCGGCTAACTCCCCCTCCTCACCGCCCCCGCCAGAATCCACCCCTCCACCGCCTCGTACTGCCTTCTCTGTTCCTCTGCCTTTCTCCTCCCGGAGGCCACCGTGCCCAGCCAGCCGTAGGCGAAGCCGAGGGGGATGGTGACGAGGCCTGTTGTGGTGAAGGGGAACCAGTTGAAGTCGGCGTTGGGGAAGGCGGAGGTGGGGGAGCCGGAGACGAGGTTGGTGCCGGGCATGAGGAGGAGGACGGTGAGGGTGCCGCCGATGAGGGTGGCGAGGAGACCGGTGCGGGTGTAGCGGCGCCAGAAGAGGGTGTAGACCAGCGCGGGCGCTATCGCGGAGGCGCCGAGGCAGAACGAGAGCGTGACGAGCGGTTGCAGGCTGCGGTGCTGGACGAGGGTGGCCAGGAGGATGGCCGGTGCGCCGACCGCGAGGGCGGAGAGGCGGGCCAGCAGCATCTCGCGGCGCGGTGACAGCTCGTCGTCGTGGCGGCGGGCGCGGAAGAGGCCGACGTGCGCGAAGACGTCGTGGGCGAGGGAGTTGGCGCAGGCCAGGATCATTCCGGCGACCGAGGCGAGCAGCGTCAGGAAGATCGCCGTCGTCACCGTGGTGAAGAGGAGCGTTTCCGCTGTCGAGACGTCCGGGCCGAATGCCGCCCTGGAGCCCAGCAGATACGCGGTGTTGCCCTGCGGATCGGCGGCCGCGATCACCTCGCGCCCGATGAGTGCCGTGGCGCCGAAGCCGACGACGCTGATGATCAGGACGAACAGCGCCACGCACGGCACCGCCCAGGACATTGAGCGGCGTACCTGCCGGGCGCTGCCCGCCGTGTACATCCGCATGGTGATGTGCGGGAGACAGGCTCCGCCGAGGACGACGGTCAGCTCCGAGGTGATCATGTCCAGGCGCGGGCTGGGGCTGCCCGCGAACTCCAGGCCGGAGTGGAGGAAGGCGGAGCCCACACCGCTCTGTTGGCCGGCCGCGTCGAGCAGCGCCCCCGGGTTCCAGTCGAAGCGGTGCAAGATGAGGACGGCGACGATCGCCCCGGACCCGAGCAGCATCACGATCTTCAGGATCTGGATGAGGGCGGTGCCCTTCATGCCGCCGATCGCCGCGTAGCTGATCATCAGCGCGCCGAGCCCGATGACGCAGCCGGTCTTGAGGGAGTCGCTGGAGAAGCCGAGGATGAACGCCACCAGGTCGCCGGCGCCGGCGAGTTGGACCAGCATCAGGGGGAGCAGCGCGACGATGGTCACCGCGCACGCGGTGATACGGACCGCGCGGCCCGGCATCCGGCGCGCGAGCGCGTCGCCCATGGTGAACCGGCCCGCGTTGCGCAGCGGTTCGGCCAGCAGGAACATCAGCAGCATGAGGGAGAGGGCTGTGCTGAGGGCCAGGACGACGCCGTCGTAGCCGGTCAGCGCGATCACTCCGCCCGTGCCGAGGACGGTCGCCGCGGAGATGTAGTCCCCGGCGATGGCAAGGCCGTTGCGCATCGGCGACAGCGATCCGTACCCCGTGTAGAACTCGTCCAGGTCGTCACGGTCGGGGCCGGTCATCACGCACAGCAGCAGCGTGATCGTGGCCACCGTCGTGAACGCCACCAGGGACATGGCCTGCGCGGAACTGCTGAACCCCGTCATCGTGCCGCCTCCCGCTTCGCGTCGAGCTCGGACTGCTTGCGGATCCGGTCCGCGATCGGGTCGACGCGACGGCGCGCCGTGTACTCGTACAGCCCGATCGCCAGGCAGGTGACGGGCAGTTGGAGCAGCCCGAGCAGCAGCCCGGTCGACAGCCCGCCGGACACCGTGCTCGTCATCAGCGACGGCGCGAACGCGGAGAGGAGGAGGAAGAGGGTGAAGTATCCGAGCGCGGTGAGCGTCGCCACGCGCCGCTGCCAGCGGTACGCGCCGCGCAGGACTCTGATGTCGCTGTGGTGCCCGAGTGCGTGATGGCGCGGCAGCCGCCTTCGCGCGGGCTCGGGTGGCGGGGGTTGCCAGGGGTAGGTGACGTAGGAGGGGGAGGAGCTGTTCGGGAGCTTCGGGTACTCCGGGTACTCCGGGTGCTGCGGGTACTGCGGGTACTGCGGGTACTGCGCGTACTGGTGCTGCGGTTGGTGCTGCGGTTGGTACGGCGGCGGGGACGACGGTCGGTACGGCGATGGGTACGGCGGCTGGTACTCGGGGGACGAGAACGCGTCTGGCATCCCGTTTCTCCTTGCGTGGCTCGGGCCCGGTGCGGACCGCAGGGAGCTGGGGGGTGAGCAGCGCACGCTACTCGCAGGTAGCTGGGGCGCGCGAGGCTTTCACCAAACTGGGCGGTCGGTATGCGCTTACTTTCGTGACCTTGGGTGTTACCCGCGTTTACCTGCGACTACCCGCGTGGCTGCTGCGGCGCGATTCGACTGTGGGGCAAGCGAGTTCCGCCCTTCCCCAGTTGGTGGGCCGCGATGGCGGATCGCGGCGTCTCTCACTCCCCGGGGTTCTTCAGCACCGGAAAGCGGCGCGGTGCCACGAACAGCAGGATCAGGAAGGAGAGCGCGGCGGCGCAGGCCGCGCCCAGGTAGACGGCGTGGACGGCGTCGGCGACCGCGTGGCGCAGGTGCTCGGCGGGGGCGTCGGAGTCCAGCGCGCGGGTCACCGAGTCGAGGTCCCCGGCGCCGCCGAGCCGTGCGGCCAGCACCCCGTTGGCGATCGCGCCGAACAGGGCCGCGCCGACGGTCTGTCCGGTCTGGCGGCAGAAGAGGACGGACGCGGTGGTCGTGCCGCGTTCGGCCCAGCC
Source organism: Streptomyces sp. NPDC001530 (assembly GCF_042894545.1). Classification (NCBI taxonomy): domain Bacteria; kingdom Bacillati; phylum Actinomycetota; class Actinomycetes; order Kitasatosporales; family Streptomycetaceae; genus Streptomyces; species Streptomyces sp. NPDC001530. The sequence continues at coordinate 35,026 of NZ_JBIAVS010000024.1, read as the reverse complement.
GACGGTCGACTGGACGCCGATGATCAGGGGGAGTTGGAACAGGCCCAGCGCGCCGCCCAGCAGGAGCATCAGCAGGGCGGGCTGCCACGGCTCGCCCGGGTAGGGCAGGAAGGGGAAGGCGAGCAGGAGCAGGGTCGCCGCGCCGATGCCGAGCATGGCGGTGTTGCGGAAGCCGATGCGCCGGTAGACGTGCTGGCTGAGCGCCGCGGACACCGGCCAGCTCAACGTCCATACGGAGAGCACGAATCCGGCGGCGATGGGGGCCAGGCCCAGGACCGCCTGCGCGTAGGTGGGCAGGAAGACGGTGGGCGCGACCATGAGCAGGCCCAGCGCGCCGAGCGCGAGGTTCACCGCCGCGATGGTGCGCCGCCGCCACACCCAGCCGGGGATGATGGGTTCGGCGGCGCGCCGTTCGACGGCCACGACGACCGCGACCAGGGCGAGTCCCGTGCCGAACAGGGCGAGCGAGGGCGCCGACAGCCAGGCCCAGGCGACGCCGCCCTGCACCAGCGCGGTGAGCAGGACGCCGCCGCAGGCGAAGACGGCGAGGGCGCCCGCCCAGTCGATGCGCGGGCGGCGCGTCGTCTCCCGTGCGGGCTCGTGCAGGTGACGGGCGATCAGCCACAGGGCGAGCGCGCCGATCGGCAGATTGATGAGGAAGATCCACCGCCAGTCGGCGTACGCCGCGAGGACTCCGCCCAGGGCGGGACCCGCGACCGCCGAGGTCGCCCACACGGTGGACAACTTGGCCTGGATCTTGGGGCGTTCCTTGAGTGGGTAGAGGTCGGCGGCGAGCGTCTGCACCGTGCCCTGGAGGGCGCCGCCGCCCAGCCCCTGCACGATGCGGAAGGCGATGAGCGCGGCCATGTTCCAGGCGGTGGCGCAGAGCAGGGAGCCGACGAGGAAGAGGGCGGCGCCCGCGACGAGGACCGGTTTGCGGCCGAAGGTGTCGGAGAGCTTGCCGTAGACGGGGAGGGTGACCGTCACCGCCAGCAGATAGCCCGAGAACAGCCAGGAGAAGACGGAGAAGCCACCGAGGTCGCCGACGATCTGCGGGACGGCCGTCGAGACGATGGTGGAGTCGAGCGCGGCCAGCGCCATGGCGAGCATGAGGGCGGCCACGACGGCGTGGCGCCGGCTGGTCTCGGCCCGCGTCGCGACGGGAGAGCCGGGTGAGTCCTCCGTCGCGGTCGGTATGTCGGTGTCTCCCTGGTCCACTCCGGATTCCTTCCCCCTGCACCTATCTGCCGTCGACCACCATCTCACTTGCCCCTCACGTCGCGGGAGGGTGGACGCTGAGTGGGCTCAAGGGTGGAGGTGCCCCCGAGAAGGACTCCACCGAAGGGTGGAGAACCCCTAGGGGTCCCTCCGTACTACGGCTCGGGGAGGGTTCGTACCGCCGGAGGACGAGACGGGGCAGGTCCCGTCCTTAACCTGGCTTTACGCCGCTGGGGGGCGGTGCACCGAACCAGCGGGGGTGGGGTTATCCCCAGCAAAAGACTGCGCTGGGCACCAGCGCGCGGGACCACCCCTCGACACCAGACTTACGAACGTACCGAAGCGCACTTTCAACCGCTGAGCAGCGGAATCATCTGCTGCCCGACATAGGAGACTTACCGTGACATCGGCTGTGACCATTCCCAGGCACGGGGGCACTGGAGGGCGTACGGCCGTTGCCGCGCGGGCGCGGCAGGTCGTGAAGGCGTACGGGTCGGGGGAGACCCGCGTCGTCGCCCTGGACCACATCGACGTGGACATCGCGCGGGGCCAGTTCACCGCGATCATGGGCCCCTCGGGGTCCGGCAAGTCCACGCTGATGCACTGCCTCGCCGGGCTCGACACCGTCACCTCCGGCCAGATCCACCTGGACGAGACCGAGATCACCGGGCTCAAGGACAAGAAGCTCACGCAACTGCGCCGGGACCGGATCGGCTTCATCTTCCAGGCGTTCAACCTGCTGCCGACGCTGAACGCGCTCGAGAACATCACGCTGCCGATGGACATCGCGGGCCGCAAGCCGGACAAGGGCTGGCTGGACCAGGTCGTGGAGACCGTCGGGCTCGCCGGGCGTCTCAAGCACCGCCCGAACCAGCTCTCCGGCGGCCAGCAGCAGCGCGTCGCCGTGGCCCGTGCGCTGGCCGCCCGCCCCGAGATCATCTTCGGTGACGAGCCGACCGGAAACCTGGACTCCCGTGCGGGTGCCGAAGTGCTGGGCTTCCTGCGCCGCTCGGTGGACGAGCTCGGCCAGACCATAGTGATGGTCACGCACGACCCGGTGGCCGCCTCGTACGCGGACCGGGTGCTGTATCTCGCGGACGGCAGGATCGTCGACGAGATGTATCAGCCGACGGCCGATCAGGTCCTGGACCGCATGAAGGACTTCGACGCCCGGGGGCGTACGTCATGACCGTCCTGAAGACCTCGATGCGCAACTTCTTCGCGCACAAGGGACGCATGGCTCTCTCGGCCGTGGCGGTCCTGCTGTCGGTGGCCTTCGTCTGCGGCACGCTGGTGTTCACCGACACGATGAACACGACGTTCGACAAGCTGTTCGCGGTCACCTCCTCCGATGTGACGGTCCTGCCCAAGGCGGCCAAGAACGACGACACCCCGCAGAACGGCAAGCCCGAGTCGCTGCCGGCCTCCGTGCTGGAGCGGGCGAAGAAGGCGGAGGGCGTCAAGTCCGCCGAGGGCGCGGTCAGTTCGATGAACGTGACCGTCGTCAACAGCGACAACAAGAACATGGGGTCCAGCACCGGCGCCCCGACCATCGCGGGCAACTGGACCCGGAACGACCTGCGTTCGATGGAGATCACCTCCGGCCATGCCCCGCGCGGCCCGACCGAGGTGATGGTCGACGCCGACACCGCCGACAAGCACCACCTGAAGATGGGCGACGAACTGCGCACCATCGCGGTCACCGGTGACTTCAAGGCGAAGATCGTCGGTATCGCCACCTTCAAGGTGACCAACCCGGGTGCCGCCGTCGTCTACTTCGACACCGCCACCGCGCAGCGCGAACTGCTCGGCGCCACCGGCCGGTTCACGCAGGTCAACCTCTCCGCCGCGTCCGGCGTCTCCGACGCGCGGCTCAAGCAGAACGTCTCCACCGCGCTCGACGGGTCGGGATCCTTCAAGATCCAGACGCAGAAGGAGAACTCCGACGAGAACCGCGAGGGCGTCGGCGAGTTCATGAACGTCATCAAGTACGCCATGCTCGGCTTCGCCGGGATCGCGTTCCTGGTCGGCATCTTCCTGATCATCAACACCTTCTCGATGCTGGTCGCCCAGCGCACCCGCGAGATCGGCCTGATGCGCGCCATCGGCTCCTCCCGCAAGCAGGTCAACCGCTCGGTCCTGGTCGAGGCGCTGCTGCTCGGCTTCTTCGGCTCGATCCTCGGTGTCGGCGCGGGCGTCGGCCTCGCGGTCGGCCTGATGAAGATCATGTCGTCGATGGGGATGGACCTGTCGACGCGGGACCTGACGGTGAAGACGACCACTCCGGTGGTGGGCCTGCTGCTGGGCGTCGTCGTCACGGTCCTCGCCGCCTACCTCCCGGCCCGCCGCGCCGGCAAGGTCTCCCCGATGGCCGCGCTGCGCGACGCCGGCACCCCGGCGGACGGCAAGGCCGGTCTCGTACGCGGTCTGATCGGCCTGCTGCTGACCGGCGCCGGAGCCTTCGCGCTCTACACGGCGGCCACCGCCGACAAGGCGAGCGACGGTTCGATGGTGCTGGGCGCCGGCGTCGTCCTCACCCTGATCGGCTTCGTGATCATCGGCCCGCTCCTCGCGGGCGGCGTGGTCCGGGCGATCAGCGCCGTACTGCTGCGCATGTTCGGCTCGGTCGGACGGCTCGCCGAGCGCAACGCGCTGCGCAACCCGCGCCGTACGGGCGCCACCGGCGCGGCCCTGATGATCGGCCTGGCCCTGGTCGCCTGTCTCTCCGTGGTCGGCTCGTCCATGGTGGCCTCGGCGACGGACGAACTCGACAAGACCGTCGGCGCGGACTTCATCGTCCAGGGCAACCAGCGGATCGTCCAGCAGGCCGAGAAGGCCATGGAGTCGACGCCGGGCCTGGCGCACGTCACCCGCTACAAGGACCTGCAGGCCAAGTTGACCTCGCCGGACGGCCAGGTCGACGACTCCGGGATCACCGCGGCCGACCCCTCCTACGCCCAGGACCTGCGCCGCAAGACGACCGCCGGTGAGCTGTCGGCGGCGTACGGCAGGGACGCGATGTCGGTCGGCTCGGAATACGCCAAGAAGCACGGCGTGAAGCTCGGCGACACCCTGACCGTCGCCTTCAAGGGCGGCGAGACGGCGAAGCTCAAGGTCGCGGCCATCACGGACGACGACGTGGCCATCGACCAGGGCGCCCGGTACACCAGCATCGAGACGATGAAGAAGTACCTGCCCGCGGACAGGATCCCGCCGAACGAGATCATGTTCGCCAAGGCCAAGGACGGCCAGGAGAAGCAGGCGTACGCGGCCCTGAAGAAGTCCATGGAGCCGTACCCGCAGTACCAGGTCCGCGACCAGACCGACTACAAGCAGGAGCTGAAGGACCAGATCGGCCAGCTCCTGAACATGGTCTACGGCCTGCTGGCTCTCGCGATCGTCGTGGCCGTCCTCGGCGTCGTCAACACCCTGGCCCTGTCGGTTGTCGAGCGCACCCGCGAGATCGGCCTCATGCGCGCCATCGGCCTCTCCCGCCGCCAGCTGCGCCGCATGATCCGCCTGGAGTCGGTCGTCATCGCCCTCTTCGGCGCGCTCCTCGGCCTGGGCCTGGGCATGAGCTGGGGCGCCACCGCGCAGAAACTTCTCGCCCTGGAGGGCCTGAAGGTCCTGGACATCCCCTGGCCGACGATCATCGGCGTCTTCATCGGCTCGGCGTTCGTGGGCCTGTTCGCCGCCCTGATCCCGGCGTTCCGGGCGGGCCGGATGAACGTGCTGAACGCGATCGCCACCGATTAGCGGCCGAAAGGCCACCGAAGAACCACCGCGTACGGGGGTTGCGGGGGACGGGCCCGGTCCCGGGGAGCTTCGGCTCCTTGGGACCGGGCCGTGGGTTTTCTCGCCCCCGCAGGGGCTGGAGATTTTCGGCCCGTCCGGCGTTTGAGGACGAGGCCGTTCAGGCCGAAGCGGGGGGTCCGGGGGGCGGCAGCCCCCGGGGACGACGGGGGTCCCCCCTGCTCGAGCGAAGCCGAGAGCTTGGGGGAGGGTAGGGGCGGAGGGGGCGAAAAACCCACCCACCCGCCCGGCAGCGACGCCGCAGCCCCCGCAGCCGGGCGTTATCCACAGGCCCGGCGTACCGCCGCCCGGCGTCGTAGGCTGGAGAACCCCCGGCCCGTCACACGTGTCGGGCGGTTCGCGTTGCCCACTCCCCGGGATGGAAGCCCTTCATGAGCCTGCACGGTCTGCTCGACGCCGTCGTCAAGGACGCCGCCCTCGCGGAAGCGGTGAAGGCCGCCACCGACGGCAACCGTATGCACGTCGACCTGGTCGGCCCGCCCGCGGCCCGCCCCTTCGCGGTCGCGGCCCTGGCCCGCGAGGCCGGCCGCCCCGTCCTGGCGGTGACGGCGACGGGCCGCGAGGCCGAGGACCTGGCCGCGGCGCTCAGGTCCCTCCTCCCCTCGGAGGGCATCGTCGAGTACCCCTCCTGGGAGACCCTCCCGCACGAGCGCCTCAGCCCCCGCAGCGACACCGTCGGCCGCCGCCTCGCCGTACTGCGGCGCCTGGCCCACCCGCGCCCGGACGACCCGGAGACCGGCCCGGTCTCGGTCGTCGTCGCCCCGGTCCGCTCCGTGCTCCAGCCGCAGGTCAAGGGCCTCGGCGACCTGGAGCCGGTGGCGCTGCGCACGGGCCAGACCGCCGACCTGGGCGAGGTCGTCGAAGCGCTCGCGGCAGCCGCGTACTCGCGGGTCGAGCTCGTCGAGAAGCGCGGCGAGTTCGCGGTCCGCGGCGGCATCCTGGACGTCTTCCCGCCCACCGAGGAGCACCCGCTCCGCGTGGAGTTCTGGGGCGACGACGTCGAGGAGATCCGTTACTTCAAGGTCGCCGACCAGCGGTCCCTCGAAGTCGCCGAACACGGCCTGTGGGCGCCGCCCTGCCGCGAGCTGCTGCTCACGGACGACGTACGGCGGCGGGCCGCGGCCCTCGCCGAGGAGCACCCGGAGCTGGGCGAGCTGCTCGGCAAGATCGCCGAGGGCATCGCCGTGGAGGGAATGGAGTCCCTGGCGCCCGTCCTGGTCGACGACATGGAGCTGCTGCTCGACGTACTGCCCAAGGGCTCGATGGCCGTCGTATGCGACCCGGAGCGGGTGCGGACGCGGGCCGCGGACCTGGTGGCGACGTCGCAGGAGTTCCTGCAGGCGTCCTGGGCGGCGACGGCCGGCGGCGGCGAGGCGCCCATCGACGTGGACGCGGCGTCCCTGTGGTCCATCGCGGACGTCCGGGACCGGGCGCGCGAGCTGGACATGATGTGGTGGTCGGTGAGCCCCTTCGCCGCCGACGAAGAGCTCGACGCCGACACCCTGAAGCTCGGCATGCACGCCCCCGAGAGCTACCGCGGCGACACCGCCCGCGCGCTCGCCGACACCAAGGGCTGGCTCGCCGACGGCTGGCGCACGGTGTACGTCACCGAGGCGCACGGCCCCGCCGCCCGCAGCGTCGAGGTCCTCGGCGGCGAGGGCATCGCGGCCCGCCTCGACATCGAACTGGCGGAGATCAGCCCCTCCGTCGTCCATGTCTCCTGCGGTTCCATCGACTACGGCTTCGTCGACCCCGCGCTGAAGCTCGCCGTCCTGACCGAGACGGACCTCTCCGGCCAGAAGGCGGCCGGCAAGGACGGCGCGCGCATGCCGGCCCGCCGCCGCAAGACCATCGACCCGCTGACCCTCGAAACCGGCGACTACATCGTGCACGAGCAGCACGGCGTCGGCCGCTACATCGAGATGGTCCAGCGGACCGTACAGGGCGCCACCCGCGAGTACCTGGTCGTGGAGTACGCCCCCGCCAAGCGCGGCCAGCCCGGCGACCGCCTCTACATTCCCACCGACCAGCTGGAGCAGATCACCAAGTACGTCGGTGGCGAGGCCCCCACCCTGCACCGGCTGGGCGGCGCCGACTGGACGAAGACCAAGGCGCGCGCCAAGAAGGCGGTCAAGGAGATCGCCGCGGATCTGATCAAGCTGTACAGCGCGCGCATGGCGGCGCCGGGGCACGCGTTCGGCTCCGACACCCCCTGGCAGCGCGAGCTGGAGGACGCGTTCCCGTACGCGGAGACTCCCGACCAGCTCACCACCATCGCCGAGGTCAAGGAGGACATGGAGAAGACGGTCCCCATGGACCGCCTGGTCTGCGGCGACGTGGGCTACGGCAAGACGGAGATCGCGGTCCGCGCGGCCTTCAAGGCGGTGCAGGACGGCAAGCAGGTCGCCGTCCTCGTACCGACGACCCTGCTGGTGCAGCAGCACTTCGGCACGTTCTCCGAGCGCTACGCGCAATTCCCGGTCAACGTACGGGCGCTCAGCCGCTTCCAGACGGACACGGAGGCGAAGGCGGTCGTGGAGGGGCTGCGCGAGGGCGGGGTGGACGTCGTCATCGGCACCCACCGTCTGTTCTCCTCCGAGACGAAGTTCAAGGACCTGGGCCTGGTCATCGTCGACGAGGAGCAGCGCTTCGGTGTCGAGCACAAGGAGCAGCTGAAGAAGCTGCGCGCCAACGTCGACGTCCTGACGATGTCCGCGACCCCGATCCCGCGCACCCTGGAGATGGCGGTCACCGGCATCCGCGAGATGTCGACGATCACCACCCCGCCGGAGGAGCGCCACCCGGTGCTCACCTTCGTCGGCCCGTACGAGGAGAAGCAGATCGGCGCGGCGATCCGCCGTGAACTGCTGCGCGAGGGCCAGGTCTTCTACATCCACAACCGCGTCGAGTCCATCGACCGCGCGGCCGCGCGGCTGCGCGAGATCGTCCCCGAGGCGCGGATCGCGACGGCGCACGGACAGATGTCGGAGCAGTCCCTGGAGCAGGTCGTCGTCGATTTCTGGGAGAAGAAGTTCGACGTGCTCGTATCGACGACGATCGTCGAGTCGGGCATCGACATCTCCAACGCCAACACGCTGATCGTGGAGCGCGGCGACAACTTCGGCCTCTCGCAGCTGCACCAGCTGCGCGGCCGTGTCGGCCGGGGCCGCGAGCGCGGCTACGCCTACTTCCTCTACCCGCCGGAGAAGCCCCTGACGGAGACGGCGCACGAGCGTCTGGCGACCATCGCCCAGCACACGGAGATGGGCGCGGGCATGTACGTCGCGATGAAGGACCTGGAGATCCGCGGCGCGGGCAATCTGCTCGGCGGCGAACAGTCCGGCCACATCGCGGGCGTGGGCTTCGACCTCTACGTCCGCATGGTCGGTGAGGCGGTCGCCGACTACCGCGCCTCCCTGGAAGGCGGCGTCGAGGAGGAGCCGCCCCTGGAGGTCAAGATCGAGCTCCCCGTCGACGCGCACGTCCCGCACGACTACGCCCCGGGAGAGCGGCTGCGCCTCCAGGCGTACCGTTCCATCGCCTCCGCCAACACGGAGGAGGACGTCAAGTCCGTACGCGAGGAACTCGTCGACCGTTACGGCAAGTTGCCCGAGCCGGTGGAGAACCTGCTGCTGGTGGCAGGCCTGCGCATGCTCGCGCGCGCCTGCGGCGTCGGCGAGATCGTCCTCCAGGGCAACAACATCCGCTTCGCACCGGTGGAGTTGCGGGAGTCCCAGGAGCTGCGCCTGAAGCGGCTGTACCCGGGCACCGTCATCAAGCCGGCCGTCCACCAGATCCTCGTACCCCGCCCGAAGACGGCGAAGGTGGGCGGGAAGCCGTTGGTGGGGCGGGAGTTGCTGGGGTGGACCGGGGAGTTCCTGGCGTCGATTCTCGGCTCGTAAGCGGCGGCCTCGGTGTCGTAGAGGGACATTCTTGGTACTGACCGGCGCCCGGTCCGCTGCCACCATGGGGGCATGTTCCACGGGGGGCGTCGGCAGCGGAGGGCGTGGCGCTGGGGGCTGTCCGCCGGGACCGTCGTCGTGTCGGCCGGGGTGGTCGTGTGGATCACCCGGGCCTACGAAGGCGGCCTCGGCAGCGGCGAGTTGCGCGGCGTGCTGGTGGGAGCCGTCATCGGGGTGGCCGCCCTCGCCCTGTCGGCGGCCGCGCTGCGGCAACGGCCCGGCACCGAGCCCGATCTGGCCGCCGCGGCGGCCCGGCTCGCCCAGGCCGTCAAGAACGCCGAGTCGACCCAGTGGCGCCATCTGCTCGGCGGCGACCGGGTCGCCATCGACGTGGGCCTCACCTTCGCGACCGGCGGCGGACCGCGGACCGCAGTCGTCGTCGGAGCACCCGCGCCCCGGCTCACCTCCGTCGTCGAGGCCTTCCGGGCGGCCCGGCCGCGCCGCCTCCTGGTCACCGGGGCAGCGGGCGCGGGCAAGACCGTCCTCGCCACCGGACTCGTACTCGAACTCATCAAGCAGCGGACCCCGGACGAGCCCGTACCGGTGCGGTTGACGCTCGCCGAGTGGGAGCCTTCGCTCCCGGCCCGCGGCTGGATCGCCCGGCAGCTCACCCGTGACTACGACATCCCGCCCGAACTGTCCCGCGACCTCGTCGACAACGACGCCCTCCTGCCCGTGCTCGACGGCCTCGACGAGATGGAGGAGCGGGCCGCCGGCGCGCTGGACGCCCTGGACGGCTGGGCCGACGGCACCGACCCCGTGCCCCTGGTGCTCACCTGCCGCAGCGAGCGGTACGCCGAACTCGCCGCCGCCGGACACCAGTTGCTGGACGCCGCCCGGATCGAGGTCTCACCGGTGACCCGGCAGGAGGCCCGGGAGTACCTGGCGGAGCGGACCGCACGACGCGAGGCGGCCTGGCAGCCGCTGCTCGCCGTCCTCGAACGCGACCCCACCGGGCCGGTGGCCCGCGCGCTGTCCACGCCGTGGCTGCTGTCCCTGGCGGCGACGGTGTATGCGCGGGACGGCGAACCGGCGGACCTGTTGCGCTGCACCACCCCGCGCCAGGTCTCGGACCTGCTGCTCGGCCAGTACGTGCGAGCGGCGATGCGGTTGAGTCCCGCCACACCCGCCCGGTACACCCCGGAGCGCGTCCACCGCTGGCTGCGCTCCCTGGCCGTGCGCCTGGAGGGGCGGACGGACATGGTGCCGGGACCGTGGCTCGTTCCCGTACGCCGGTTCGCCCTGGTGCGGGCGGCCGACATCGCGGTGACCGCCGTACTGACGGCAGCGCTGGCGATCATCGCGCTGCCCGCCCTGCGCCACCGACCGTCCCGGGACCTGCTGTACGCCCCGCCCAGTCTGCTCGGCGCCGCGGACAACGCCTTCTACAACGCGCTGCTCGGCCTCACCCTGTGCGCCGTGTGCTGGTGGGGCGCGACCCGGCCCCTCTCGTCCCGGCCGAGCGCCGCGGCCGCGCCGCTGCACCGGCTGCGGCCGTCCCACGTACGGCGCATCGTCGCGGCCGAACTCCGGAACCCGGAGACCATCGGCTTCCTCGCCGTGATGGCGGCGGTGTGGACGACGCTCGCCGTGCTGGGCGTACTGCACGGTCCGTCACAGCGGGACGCCCTGCTCGCCACCGTCGTCGCCGTCTGCGGCATCGGGTACTACGTCGTCGTACGCCCCGTCCTCGTGGCGCTCCGCGGCGCGGGACCCGCCGCCCACCTGGCGCCGGCCTTCGTCAGCCCACGGGACGTCATGCCCGCCGACTGGCTGTACGGCGTCGGGCTCAGCCTGGGCTGGCTGCCGACCCAGTTCTACGGCGGACCGTGGGCGCCGCCCCTTGTGATCGCCCTGACTCTGTGGGCCTTCAGCCGCTCCTCGTGCCGCTATCTGCTCGCCCTCCTGCTCGCGGCCGGGCAGGTGCCGTTCCGCCTGGCCCGGTTCCTGCGCTGGGCCCACGGAGCCGGGCTGCTGCGGGTGTCCGGGCCCGCCTATCAGTTCCGCCACCGGGAGTTCCAGGAGTGGCTGATCCGGCATCCGGAGCCGGTGCGGCGGCAGGGATGAGGGGTCAGGAGGCAGGCAGGGGCGAGGGGGCAGGAGTGAGGGGTCAGGAGTGAGGGGTCAGGAGGGAGGCACGGGGGCTTGCTTGGGCCGGAACAGCATTCCTGTCAGGGCGCGGAAGACCTCGTCGGGGTCCTGGTCGCCGACCGGGCCGTCCAGGTTGTGGCTGAGGAGCAGCGTGGCGAAGCCGTGGGCGAGGGACCAGGCGGCGACTCCGGCGAGACGGGGGTCGGGGCCGCGGCCCTCGGCCGGTACGGCGGAGACGGCGGCGCGCAGGCGCTCGCCCGCGAGGGTCCTGGCTGTCGTCAGCTCCAGATCGTTCTCGCGGAGCAGCTCCGGGGAGAACATCACCTGGAAGTGGGCCGGGTGCTCCCGCGCGAACCGTACGTAGCGCACGCCCGCGTCCCTGAGGTCGTCGGCTTCCGCGAGCGCGGCCGCCAGTAGGCCGTACCCCTCGGCCGCGATCGCGGTGAGCAGGCCGGTGCGGTCCTTGAAGTGGTGGGCCGGGGCGGCGTGCGAGACGCCCGCGCGGCGGGCCAGATCGCGCAGGCTCAGCGCGGAGGGGCCGTCGGTGGTGATGACGTCGAGCGCGGCGGTGAGGATCGCGCGGCGCAGGTCGCCGTGGTGGTAGGGGCGCGCGGAGTCGCCGGTCTTCGCGGGGTTCATGGTCAGCAGCGTACGCCGAATCTAGGCATTGACAAGTTCGACGGACTCGGGCAATCTAGTCAGTGTCAAGTTGTGGAGCGAGCCGAACGCGACGAGGGGTGGAGTCATGTCGGAGAACGTCAGCGGGACGAGCGGGACGAAAGCCGGAGCCGGGGAGGGTGTCGAGCTCGGCCGAGTGCGCCAGCTCTGGCATCTGCTGGAGCCCCTGCACGCCGTGTTCTACTACGCGCCGGAGGCCTTCGAGGAGTCGGCCGCGCTCGGTTACGACACGAAGGAGCGCTGGCCGAGCTACTTCCCTTACCGCGCCGCCCCGTTGGGAGCGGTCGGAAGCGAGCGTGTGACCTCCGCCTTCTACAGCTTCAGCCCGCGCATGGTCGCCGAACACGTGCAGTCCGCGTGGCGGACCGCGAGCCCGGGGCAGGTGCTGAAGGCCCGTGAGCGGGCGGTCGACCGGGCCTACCGCGCGATATTCGGGGACCGCGTCACCAGCTCCGAACTCGCCGAGGCCGCCGCCCTGGCCCGCCGTGCCGCCGAGGCCGCGAACAGCGCGGGCCGCCCACTCGCCGCCGCCAACGCGGAGTTGGCCTGGCCCGAGGCTCCCCACCTCCAGCTGTGGCACGCGGCGACGGTCCTGCGCGAGCACCGCGGCGACGGCCACCTCGCCGCACTGCTCGTCGCCGGGCTCGACCCCGTCGAGTCGCTCGTCTCCTTCGCGGCGATAGGCGCGGCCTCCGTGGAGCGCTTCGAGAGCCGCGGCTGGAGTGCCGAGGAGTGGACCGCCGCCCGTGAACGCCTCGCCGCCCGCGGCCTGGTGGACGAGGACGGCACCGCCACAGAGGCCGGCCGCGAGCTGCGCCGCCAGGTCGAAGCACACACGGACGAACTGGCCGCTGCCCCCTGGCGCGCCCTCGGCCCGGACACCACCGCCCGCCTCGCCGACCTGCTCGGCGAGTTCTGGGTCGCGGTGCTGAGCTCGGGACTGCTGCCTTCGGAGACGACGTTGGGGATCGGGAAGGTGTGAGACGCGGTCACGTGGCCGACCGGGATCAGGGGAGGGGGAGAGGGGGCCCAGAAGCGAGCGATCTGCACCGCAGAAGGCCAACTCCGGTCCGCGCACAGCAGAACCGCCCACGGGAAGCTGGTCTCCGCAGACGGTCTCTGTTGCAAGAGTTCAGGGTGAATCGGTCGGCGTAAGCCTCCGTGCGTTTTGGGTCACGGTTGTTCGGGCCGGTCACGGTCCATGCCCGTCGCGCCTTCGATCTTCTGCTGCGCGTCGTCGACCTGGTCCGTGTACTTCTTGCCCGTCTTCTCGTTGACCTCTTGCTCTGCGGCGTCGGACACGTGCTTGGCCTTGTGCTGCGCCTGGCTCTTGAACCTGTCGAAGATGCCCATCCAGAGCTCCTTCCGGAGGTGGCTCACCACCGACGATACGCCCGGCGTGCACCGATTGCCCGTTGAGGACGGGTATGGTCGAGGCTCCCACGCCGCTACCGTGGGACCAGGGGAGACGCGCCCGGTTACAGGGCGGACCCGGGGAGGCAAGGGGAGGGGCGCCGTGCTGCGTCTGAAGGGTGGGGCTTTCGCGGCCGCGCTGGTGCTGTTCGCCGTCGGTGCCGGTGTCAGTGGCTGCAAGAAGGAGACCGACGGTTCGGCGGGCCCACAGGAGACGGCGGCCGGTGGCGCCGCCCTCGCCGCCGTGGACTCGCTCTCCGTCAAGGGGCGCGCGCCCAAGACGGGGTACAGCCGGGAGCGGTTCGGCACGGCCTGGGCCGACACGGACTCCAACCGGTGCGACACCCGCGACGACATCCTCAAACGGGACCTGAAGGACGTGAAGTTCAGCGACGGGAAGTGCAAGGTGAGCTCCGGGATCCTCTCTCCGGATCCGTACGGGGGTCAGGACGTGACCTTCGCGCGCGGCCGCAGCCTGGTGGACATAGACCACCTCGTCGCGCTCTCGGACGCCTGGCAGAAAGGCGCCAAGTACTGGGACGCGAGCAAGCGGATAGCCCTGGCCAACGACCCGCTCAACCTCCGTGCCGTCGGCGCGAGCGCCAACCGCAGCAAGGGCGACGGCGACACGGCGACCTGGCTCCCGTCCAACAAGGCGTACCGCTGCACCTATGTCGCCGCGCAGGTGGCCGTGAAGAAGAAGTACGGACTGTGGGTCACCGCCGCCGAGAAGGCCGCCATGAAGAAGGTCCTCTCCGGCTGCCCCGGCCAGCAACTCCCCTCGGGCGGCAACCCGACACAGGCACCGAAGCGGTTCCACGCGAACTGACGTCAACTGGCCACCCGTGCCCAGCGGATCGAGTGGCCCCCCTGGTCCTGCCCGACGCGGAACCCGCGAGCCGGCGGCGCGGCGTCATCCCGCCCGGCGCTGCAAAACCGTTTCATCCGGGTCGAGTCGACGCCTACCGTGTCCGGCATGCAGCTGAAGGTGTCGAGTCTCGCCGAGCGTCCCGAGATGCTCGGGCAGGTGGTCCGGATGGCCAACAGCTGGCCGGAGTTCCTGGTCCACGACCCGGTGGGGGACACGCACTACGGTCGGATCGCCACCGAGCTTCCGGAGTTCGTGCTGTTCGCCGAGGACGAGGGCGGGCAGGTGGTCGCCCACGGGTACAGCGTGCCGTTCGCCCTCGCCGACGAGGACCGGGGCGAACTGCCCGCGCGGGGCTGGGACGAGGTGCTGGGCTGGGCGTTCGCCGACCGGCGCCGCGGCACACCGCCCGACACGGTGAGCGCCATCTCGATCGTCGTCGCCCCGCACGCCCAGGGCAGCGGACTGTCGGCCCGGATGCTCTCTGCGATGCGCCAGAACGCCCGGGCACACGGCTTCCGTGAGGTCGTCGCCCCCGTCCGCCCCAGCGCCAAACACCTGGAACCACGCACCCCGATGGAGGAGTACGCCTTCCGGGAGCGCGCCGACGGTCTGCCGCACGACCCGTGGCTGCGCGTCCACGTCCGGGCGGGCGGTGTCATCGAGGCGGTGGCACCGGCGTCCATGACGGTCGCGGCCTCGCTGGAGGAGTGGCGCGGCTGGACGGGGCTGCCCTTCGACACGGAGGGCCTCGTCGAGGTGCCTGGAGCGCTGGTGCCAGTGCACTGCGAACCGAGGCGCGGATACGCCGTATACGTCGAGCCCAATGTGTGGGTGCGGCACACCCTGTGAGCTCGACGTATGGCTTGTGAGATGTATGGCTTGTGAGGCGTATGGCTTGTGAGGCGTATGGCCTGTGACAGGTGGGCCGTCAGCCGCCCAGCTTGTCCAGGTCGAGGATCTTGCCCGCGGGCTTCTCGGCCGGGACCGGCTTCTCGTAGTCGCTGAAGGTGATCGTGCCCGGGTCCTTGGCGGAGGTGCTGTCGACCCGCAGCAGATAGGGCTTGCCCTCGGTGGCTACGTAGAGGGTGTAGCGGTCCTTGCCGTCCTTCTCGTGCAGGATGATCGCCGGGGTGCCGTCGACGGTGGTGGTCTTGCCGCGGGTGGCATCGGAGTTCACGTCCTCCGCGTCGGCGAGCACGGTGTCGAGGTCGCAGAAGCTCGCGATGTCCTTGGCGTCGGAGCCGGTCGCGGACATCTTGGTCCACTTGCCGGCCAGCAGCTCCACGACCCCGTCGGTCTCGGACTTGGAATCGCCCTTGCCCTGGGCGCGCAGGAACGCCTCGTCGTACTTCATGTAGACGGTGTCGCCGGTCTTGATGAGGTCGGCCTTGCCCTGGCCGGCCATGCTCATCGTGCCGGCGCACTCGCCCTTCTTGTTGAGGGCCATGTCGATGCCGATGGTGCCGCCGTCCTCCTCGTCGGGCACGTCGCCCTTCATCCGGAGCGAGGTGGCGCCCATGGTGGCCTTCACGGCACGGTCGGCGATCTCGCCCCCGGTCAGCCCGGCGAACGGGCCCTTCGGCTTGCTGTCCGCCTTGTTCTCGCCGGGCAGACAGCCGGTGAGGCCCGCGGTGGCCGCGGCGGCGAGGCAGAGGACGGCAAGTGCGGTGCGACGCATGAGAGTTCCTTGAAGTGATGTGAGGTGGTGATGAGGTGTGGGGGGAGTGGGGGCAGCGGGGTGGGGACGGCGGGTGGCGGCGGGTGCCGTCAGCCGGTCTTCTTCCAGTCCCCGCAGCCCGTGGTCTTGAAGTAGCCGTCACCGGCGCTGATGGTGACGACGGCCGTGCCGGTCACGTTGTTGTTGGCCAGGATCGAGTTCATGGAGTGCGTGGCGTCCTTGGCGCGCTCCCAGTAGCAGGAGTCGTCGGTGTTGCCGGTGGACTTGTAGGTGCCGGGAGCGATGTCCGCGCCGACTCTGTACATACCGCCGTTGCCCTTCATCTGCGAGGCCGGTGAACCGGACGCCTTCGCGTCGACGGCCTCCCAGTCCTTGCAGCCGCTGGTCTTGAAGAGCTTGTCGCCGGCCTTGATGGTCACGTAACTGGTGCCGCTGACGTTGTCGTTGGCGAGCAGCGAGTCCATCTCGCCCGAGGCGTCCTTGGCGCGCTCCCAGTAGCACATGTCGTCGGTGTTGCCCGTGGTCCGGTAGGTGCCGGGCTTGATGTCCGTGCCGACCTGGAAGTCGCCGTCCCCCTTGAACGCGACCTTCTTCTCGGCCTTGTTCACCTTGTCGCCCGTCTTGGCGTCAGCCTTCTTGCCGGACTCCCGCTCGGCGGAGGCGGAGGTGTCCTTGCCCTTGTCGCCGGAACCGCTGTCGTCGCTGTTGCCGGCGTTCGCCGACACGACACCGATGACGACGATGCCGACCACGGCCCCCAGCCCCACCTTGACCTTGATGCCCATGACTGTGCCCTCCCCTGGCTGTGTACAGATTCCGCGAATGGGCTGGGCGGCCGGGTCGTTCCGGCGCCTTGCCCGTTCGATGGGTCAATAAGAGCAGAGCTTGTGAACCGAGTCAACACGATTCACAGGGAGGGCTGTGTACACGCCTGTGAAGCGATAGATCTTGCGTATGTCGGTATGCTCGACGTCACAGACCAGGGCGGCGCCACCAGGCGTCACAGGCCAGGACGAGGGGAGCCGGGCGGTGCAGGACAACGCGACAGAGGTGACCGCTGCCGGAATCGCGCGGCTCGCCGGGGTCGGCCGCGCCGCCGTCAGTAACTGGCGCCGCCGCCACGCCGACTTCCCCAAGCCGGTCGGCGGCACCGAGACCAGCCCCTCCTTCGCGCTCGCCGAAGTCGAGGCATGGCTGCGCAACCAGGGAAAACTCGCCGAGGTCCCGCTCCGTGAACGCGTCTGGCAGCAGCTCGCCGGACACCCCGAGGGCCCCGTCACCGCCCTCGTGCACGCCGGCTGCGCCCTCCTGCTCATCCATGACCGCCCCACCGACTGGCTGGAGCTGAGCGCCGGTTCCGACGAACGCCTGGCCGCCCTGCTGCCCGCCGCGCTCGACCAGGTGATCACCCCCCGCTTCGGTGCGCCCCGCGAGCGTGCTGTGAACACCCCGACCGGCCCCGAGCTGCTTCCCTCCGCCCCGCTCCTGCGTGGCGCCGCCGGGCTCGCCGCCGAGATGGGCGCGCGGCAGACGTACGAGTTCCTGCTGGGCCGGCACCTCGACAACAACCCGCGCCAGTACACGCTCACCCCGGGCGACCTCGCCACGCTGATGGCCGAGCTCGCGGGACCGGCGCGCACGGCGCTCGATCCGGCATGCGGCACCGGGGCGCTCCTGCGGGCCGTGGCACCCAAACCGGACCAGGAGCTGTACGGCCAGGACAGCGCCCCCGAGCTGGCGGCCCTCTCCGGGCTGCGGCTCGCCCTGCAGGGGAAGGCCGCCGTCCGCACCGCTGCCGGGGACACCCTGCGGGCCGACGCGCATCCCACGCTCCAGGCCGACGCCGTCCTGTGTCACCCGCCGTTCAACGAGCGCAACTGGGGCCACGACGAACTCGCCTACGACGCCCGCTGGGAGTACGGCTTCCCGGCCCGCACGGAGTCCGAACTGGCATGGGTGCAGCACGCGTTGGCCCACCTCAAGGACGGCGGCAGCGCCGTCATGCTGATGCCCCCGGCCGCCGCCTCGCGCCGCTCGGGCCGCCGTATCCGCGCCGACCTGCTGCGCCGCGGCGCGCTGCGCGCCGTGATCGCCCTGCCGATCGGCGCGGCACCCCCGTACAACATCCCGCTGCACATCTGGGTGCTGCGCCGTCCCGAAAGGGCGCCCGCGCAGCCCGAGTTGCTGCTCGTCGACGCCGGCGCGCTGGCCACCGACAACCGGGGCGGCCTCGACTGGCAGGCCGTGCGCAGCGCCGTCCTCGACGCCTGGCGGCCCTTCGAGCGCACCGGCAGCGCGCGGCAGGAGCCGGGGTTCAGCCGCTCGGTGCCCGTCATCGAACTCCTCGACGACGACGTCGACCTGGCCCCCGCCCGCCATCTGCCGCCCGCCGCCGCGGGGGGCGGCACCGAGCAGCTCGCGAACGTGCGCGAGCGGCTCGGCGAGACGCTGCGCCTGACCGCCGACCTCACACCCCCCGAGGCGCAGCGCACCCAGCCCGCGCGCTGGCCGCTCATCACCGTCGGCGAACTCGCGCGCGGGGGCGCGCTCTTGCTGCGGACGGGCGGAAACAGCGCCCCCGCGCGCGTGCCCGTGCTCACCGACCACGACGTGCTCGCCGGAACCGCGCCGTCCGGAACCCTCCCCGAAGGGGAGGAGGAAGGCGTACTCGTCGAGACCGGCGATGTCGTCGTCCCTGTGCTCGGCGGCGGCTCCATCGCGCGCGTGGTCGACGAGAAGACGGCGGGCGCCGCCCTGGGGCGCAACCTCACGCTCCTGCGCCCCGACCCGGCCGCCCTCGACCCGTGGTTCCTGGCCGGCTTCCTGCGCGGCACCGCCAACAACCGCCAGGCCAGCAGCTACGCGTCCACCGCCACCCGGCTCGACGTGCGCCGCCTCCAGCTGCCCCGGCTGCCGCTCGACGAGCAGGGCCGCTACGGCGAACGCTTCCGCGCGCTGGCCGAGTTCGAGGATGCGCTGCGGCGCGCGGGCCGGCTCGGCGAGCAGTTGGTGCGCGGCATGTACGACGGCCTGACGGACGGGACGGTCGGGCCCGGCTGAGACCCAGGACAACGAGTGCGGTGATCAGGACACAACGGTTCGGTACAACCCGGGACCGGTTGTCCTTGTCGGCCTATACGCTCGGACTTCGAACTCGTACGTCCATCCTCATCAGGCCTCCAGGAGCAGCCATGCAAGGCCACGGCCAGGCGCAGCCGTTGAAACCGCCGCCCCCGACCGGGTGGCTGGTCTTCCTGCGCGTGTTCTTCGTGGTGATCTCGGTGTTCAGCCTCGGCCTGCTCGCCTGGACGATGATGCTGCGCCTCGCGATCGTGACCCGGAAGTCGGTCGACTGGGGGCTGTTCGTGGCCGCGATCGCGGCCGAGGTCCTCAGCCTCGTGCTGCTCGGCACCGAGCCCGGCGAGGAGATCCACACCGCGGGCGGCTGGACGGGCCTCGCCCTGCTCCTGGGCTCGCTCGTGATCGCGATCTCGTACTACCTGGCGGCGGACATACGCCACTTCCACCAGCTCCGCTTCACGGGGTACGTACCGCCGCAGCAGCCCCAGGCGCCCGCGTACGGGTACCCGCAGCAGTCGCCGCCGTACGCCGCCACGACGGCTCCGCAGACCCCGGTGCCGCCGATACCCCAGACGCAGCCGCCCGTGCCGCCCGTGTCGTCCCCGCCGCACCAGCGGCCCGCGCCCGCGCGGATCGACCAGGTGCGTGCCGAGCTCGATGAGCTCAGTGACTACCTCCGCAAGCACGACGGCCATCACGACGACGGCAGGGCCGGCAGGTGAGCGTGGCGACGGGGCGTGTGGTCGCGAACCGCTATGAGCTGTCCACGCTGATCGGACAGGGCGGCATGGGCCAGGTCTGGACGGCCTACGACCAGCGCCTCGACCGGCGTGTCGCCGTCAAGCTGCTGCGCCCGGACAAGGTCGCGGGCCAGGAGGCCGACGAGCTGCGCCGCCGCTTCGTGCGCGAGTGCCGGGTCACCGCGCAGGTCGACCACCCGGGCCTGGTCACGGTCCACGACGCGGGCAGCGAGGGCGAGGAGCTGTTCCTCGTCATGCAGTACGTGGACGGGGCCGACCTCTCCGACCACCTCGCCGAACACGACCCGTACCCCTGGCAGTGGGCGGTCGCGGTCGCCGCGCAACTGTGCGCGGTGCTGAGCGCCGTGCACGCCGTGCCGATCGTGCACCGCGACCTGAAACCGCGGAACGTGATGGTCAAGCAGGACGGCACGGTCACCGTCCTCGACCTCGGCGTCGCCTCCGTCATGGACACCGACACCACGCGCCTGACCCACACCGGCTCGCCCATCGGGAGCCCCGCCTACATGGCCCCCGAGCAGGCGATGGGCGGCGCCGTCGGCCCGTACACCGACCTGTACGCACTCGGCGTACTGCTGCATGAACTCCTCAGCGGAGACGTGCCGTTCTCCGGCTCGACGGCGCTCGGCGTGCTGCACCGCCATCTCTACGAGCCGCCGCTCCCGGTGCGCCGGCTGCGCCCCGAGGTGCCGCCCGCGCTGGAGGGTCTCGTCCTGCGCCTGCTGTCCAAGGACCCGCAGCACCGGCCGGCGTCCGCGCAGGAGACGTACGAGCAACTGCTCCCGCTCCTTCCCGCGCGCGGTATGCCCACCGGCGCTCCCCTCGACCCCACGCGCCCCTTCCTGCGCCCGCATGCCCCGTGGCCGGACCGGGCGCGCACGCCGGCGTCCCAGCCGCAGGCCGCGCCCGCCGTGGAGAAACCCGATGTCGCGGGCGCCGTCGACGAGGTCAAGCGGCTGCTCGGCGAGGGGCGCATCACGCAGGCCGTGGACATCCTCGGTTCGATCCTTCCGGCGGCCGCCGCCGAACACGGTGAGCACTCGCCCGTCGTACGCACCCTGCGCAAGCAGTACGCGGCCACGCTCATGGACGACGGCCAGTACCGGCGCGCGCTGCCCGAACTGCGCCGTCTCGCCGACGAACGCGCCGCCGAGGCCGGCCAGGCCGACCCGCAGTCCCTGCGCTTCCGTTACGAGGCCGCGCAGTGCCTGGAGCAGCTCGGCGAACCCGCCGCGGCGCTCGCGGAGTACCGGGCGCTGTTGCCGTACTACGAGAACCAATACGTCGCCGGGGACCCCGAGATCTCCCTCGAAGTCCGCCGTCGCGTGGGTCACTTGCTGCTCGCCCTCGGCGACCGGGGCGCCGCCCACGACACGCTGGCCCGCCTCCTGCACGATGTGGAACGGCTGCGCGGACTCGGGCACCCCATGGCGGCGGAGATCCGGCGGACACTGCAATGGCTGGGTCAGGTGCGGGGCTGACCCCACCCGTGGTCCGTAGCTTTTGCGCACCGTGGCAGGAGTCCAGCACCGTGGCCGGAGTCCAGCACCGTGGCCGGAGCGGTCCAGCACCGTGGCCGGAGCGGTCCAGCACCGTGGCCGGAGCGGTCCAGCACCGTGGCCGGAGCGGTCCAGCACCGTGGACCGGGACGCCTGGGACGCGCCAGTGGCGATCACGGGCTGACGCCCCTGCGCCGCCGATGATGCGGATGGTGCCGATGGATGGCCATGTGATGGTGCGACGGTGCCTGAAGGCTGGGCGAATCGTTGGTCGAAAGGGTGGCCGAGAGCTGGGCCACTGCCTACCATCGATCACCGCAAGACTTTGTGCACCGTCGCACAATCTCCTCGGGAGGCTTCCTTGCACCGCCGCCGTCGCACCGCGCTCGTCCTCTCCGCCGCGATCGTCGCCGCGGCCCCCCTCCTCACCGCGTGCGGCAGCGACGCGCATCCAGGCGCCGCGGCCGTCGTCGGCGGTCAGCGGATCACGGTCGCGCAGCTGGAGAGCCGGGTGAAGGAGGTGCGCGCGGCGCAGCGGGCCGCCACCAAGGACGAGGCCCAGTATCAGGAGGTCATCGCCAGGACCGGCACCCTCACCCGCGACACCCTGCACAACATGGTCCTCGACCGGGTCCTGGACCGGGCCGCGAAGAACGCGGGCGTGGCCGTGACCCGCAAGGACACCCAGCAGATGCGGTCGGCCTTCGAACAGCAGGCGGGCGGCGCGAAGGGGCTGGAAACGGTCTGGCTCCAGCAGTACGGGGTGGCGCCCCAGCGCATCGACGACAGCCTGCGCACCGAGATCGAGGCCCAGAAGCTGGCCGCCACGCTCGGCGCCGACATGAACACCGCCGAGGGCAAGGCCACGTTCTGGAAGGCGATGTCCGCCGCGTCCAAGGAACTCCACGTCGACCTGAACCCGCGCTACGGCGCCTGGGACGTCCAGAAGAGCGGCGTCGACGCGAAGACGCCGTGGCTGCGGGAAGTCACCGCGACGGCCACCCAGCAGACGACGTAAAGGCTTCGGGGCGCGGGGCTGTGGATAAACGGTTCGGCCGGGCGGCTCGCGGATAGAGTCGTACGGCCTTGCTTGTCCGGCTTTCCTCGTACGGCCGTTCATGCCCGACCGTTCGTGCCGGGCCGCCCCCGCCCGGTCGCCTTCGCCCGGTCGCCTTCGTCGGGCCGTTCGCGCCGGGCCGCTCCGTGAACTTACGGTCGACCGCCGGGCCTGTGGATAACTGCTGGGGCTGTCGGCGGCGTGGGTTACGTTCGAGGGGTGAACGCAACCAGCTTCGACGGCGCTCCGGACGCGACCGGCCCCGACGCCCCCGCCACTTCCACCGACCCCGGCCGTATCGTCCTGCTCACCACCAGCCACCGTGTGGCGCCCGGGCTGCTCTCCTGGCCCGCCTGGCAGGCGCTGCGCGACGCCGACCAGGTCCTGTGCGCGGACGGCGCGCACCCGCAGCTGCCCTATCTGCGCGAGGCGGGCATCACCGTCGACGAGGCGTCCCCGACCGCCCAGGAGCTCGTCGACGCCTGCGCGGGCGGCCGCACACTGGTCGTCGTCGCCACGGGCGAGGGCGAGCCGCGGCTCACCGACGGCCTGGCCCGCCTGGCCGGCTCCGGCCGCATACAGATGCCGGACCTGGAACTGCTCCCCGCCTCGTACGACCTGCCGGGCGCCCGCCTCCTCGACCTCGTCCAGGTCATGGACCGCATCCGTGCCGAGTGCCCCTGGTCGTCCCAGCAGACCCACAAGGGCCTGGCGAAGTACGGCATCGAGGAGGCGTACGAACTGGTCGAGGCGATCGAGGAGGGCGACCGCGACGAGCTGCGCGAGGAGCTCGGTGACGTCCTTCTCCAGGTCGTCTTCCACGCCCGCATCGCCGAGGAGGACGAGGACGCCCCCTTCTCCATCGACGATGTGGCGGGCGGCATCGTCGCCAAGCTCATCCACCGCCACCCGCACGTCTTCGGCGACGAGACGGCCACGACGCCCGAGGAGGTCAAGGAGCACTGGCTGCGCACGAAGGCGGTGGAGAAGCAGCGGATATCGGTGACCGAGGGGATCCCGCTGGGCCAGCCGGGCCTGGCACTGGCGGCGAAGCTGGCATCCCGGGTGCGTACGGCGGGACTTGACGTCGAGCTGCCGCGCGGCGAGGGCGTCGGATATGAGCTGCTGGCGATATCCGCGCGCGCCGAGGCCGAGGGCGTGGACCCGGAGGCGGCACTGCGGGCGGCGGCACGGGCGTACCGGGACGCGATCCGAGCGGTGGAGGGGGCTCCGGAGGCGGACGCGGACGCGGAGGACTGAGGTCTGGGTATGCACGGCCGGGTATGCACGGCTGGGGTATGCGACGGCCGGTGGCCCGAGGGGCCGGGTGCGCGACGACCGGGTGCGCGACGACCGGGTACGCGACGACCGGGTGCGCGACGACCGGGTGCGCGACGGTCGAGTACCTGAGGTTGGGTGCCTCACGGCCGATGTGCCCGAGGGGCCGGGTGCCTGACGGTCGGATGCCTGAGGGTCGGGCGCCTGAGGGGGCCGGGTGCGTGACGGTCGGATACCCAGGGCCGGGTGCCCGAGGGCGAGTGCCTGACGGCCGGGTGCCCGAGGCTGAGTGCCTGACGGGCGAGCGTCTGAGCCGGGTGCTCGACGGTCGGGCGAAGGGGAGGACCGAGAGGGGGAGGACCGAGAGGGGGAGACGTTGCGCTGACGATCACGGAGGCCGAGGACGGCCGGAGTTACGCCCGCGGGGCGCGGCCCGACGGGTTGTGCCAGCTCGGCTGCGGGCGGTCGAGGAGCCATTCCGCCGCGCCCACCGGCCGGGGCCGCCCCTGACCGGTTGGCGCCAGGACGTCGTGGAAGATGCGCTCGGCCGGTGTGCCGAGGGCGGGAAGGGTCTCGCTGATCTCCTCGACGAGTTTGGGGGGACCGGCCAGATAGACGTCGTGCCGGGTCCAGCCGGCGCGATTGCCCAGCGCGGTCAGCAGCCGTTCGGTCGCCTGGGCCTTGGGCCGGCCGGGCGCGGGGGTGATGAAGGTGACGGCGAGCCGGGGCAGCCGGGTCCGTAACCGCTCGACGGCGTCCCGGTCGTACAGGTACGAGGTGTCGCGGGCGACGAGGAACAGCCGGGCCTCGTGCGTGTCGTCGAGCTGTTCCAGCAGCGCCTTCACGGGCGCCCAACCCGTGCCGGCCGCGATGAGGGTGAGGGGCCGTTCCACGGGCGTGCGCAGGACCAGCCCGCCGCCGGGCGAGCCCAGCCGCAGGACGTCGCCCTCGCGGGTCTGCCGGACCAGGGCGGTGGAGAGCACACCGTCCTCGACCCGGCTGATGTGCAGGTCGACGGTGTAGTCGGCGCGGGGCGCGTTGCCCAGCGAGTACGGCCGCCAAATGCCGGGCAGATGAGGGGCGTTGACGCTGACGTACTGGCCGGGGGAGTAGGGCAGCGGCTGGTGCGGACGAAGGGTCAGGACGACGAGGTCGTCGCCGTGCCGCGTGCGGGCGGTGACTTCGGCGTCCCACCAGGGTGGTTCGCCGTGGTGCTGCGCTTCCCAGGCGCCCTGCAGCATCACGTTCGTGATCGCCCCGTACGCCTCGCCCCAGGCCTTCTCGACCTCCGCGTTCCACGCCGACCCCGCGACGACGGCGAACGCGGCGATCAGGCTCGCCCCCACGGCGGCGTAGTGCTCCGGCTGTGCCAGATACTTCCGGTGGTCTCGCCCGAGGTCCCGTAAGTACTCCGGAAGCCCCGGATCCTCCAGCCGCTCCATCACATAGGTGAGGGCCGCGAACAGTCTGTCCCGCTGCCGTTCCATGTCCTCCGGGAAGTCCAGCGGAAACAGCCCGCGGACGTCCGGGTGGTGCCGGAACAGATGCGAGTAGAAGTACTTGACCGCGAACTCGGCCCGTCTCTCGACGACCGCGAAGCTGGATCTGAGTATTTCGGGGTCCACCGCGTGAATGTAGGGAGTTGTCGAGTCGCGGAGTCAAACAGCAGGCGATTTCCGGACAGTCCGGGGTGAAGCGTGCGGCGGGTCGACGAGGGCGGAGCTGAGTGTCGTTGGTCCGGGGTGTTCGGGAGCAAGGGGCGTGGTGAGCGGGGCGTTGGCGGCGGCCTTGGCGATGTGGGTGACCTGCTGATGTCCCCGTTGGCACGCGGCGTGTACGCCTGTCCGCGCACACGCCCTCGTCCCCGGACCAGACTCCCCAGCGGCGTCGCGCCGCCCGAGAGGAAGAAGCGTGGGCACCTCGGCGAGATGATCCATCACCCTCAGGGCGCCGCGGCTGGCTCCCCACCTGTCAGGCGGCCGTGAACTCCACGGGGAGGTTCCGTAGACCGCGCATGATCAGGCCGCCTCGCCAGCGCAAGTCCGCGGGATCAGCGGCAAGCCGAAGGTCGGGCAGCCTGCGCAGCAGAGTGGCCAGCGCGGTGCGGCCTTCCAGGCGGGCGAGCGGGGCGCCGATGCAGTAGTGGATGCCATGTCCGTAGCCGAGGTGCTGGTTGTCCCGGCGGGAGAGGTCGAGTGTGTCCGGCTCCTCGAAACGGGCGGGATCACGATCGGCGGCGGCGAGGACCACAAGCACGGGGTCACCGGAGGCGATTCGCTGTCCGCCCAGGTGGAGGGGCTCGGTCGCGTAGCGCCAGGTGGCCAGTTCGACGGGGCCGTCGTAACGGAGAAGTTCTTCGATGCCTGTGTCGAGTAGCTCTTCCTCGCCACGCTCGATCGACTTCTGTAGTTGCGCTCGCTGCTTTGGGTTGCGCAGGAGCGCATACGTGCCGTTGCCGATGAGGTTGATGGTCGTCTCAAAACCAGCAAAAAGTAGTACGAAACACATGGCCGCGGCTTCGTTCTCGGTGAGGTGCTCGCCGTGGTCGGAGGCGCGGATGAGACCGGAGATGAGGTCTTCGCCGGGGCCGGGGTTGTCCGGCAGCGCCTCCCGTTTGCGGTGGATCAGCTCGGCGAGATAGCCGCGCATCTTCTTCACGGACCGCGCGACACCGCCCCTCGGGCCTCCCCCATGCCGGATCATCATCCCCGCCCAGTCCCGGAAGTCGTCCTGGTCCTCGCGGGGGACGCCGAGCAGGTCGCAGATGGCGTAGATGGGGAGGGGGAACGCGAACTCGTGGATGAGGTCGGCGCTTCCGGTAGGCGCGAACTGGTCGATGAGGTGGTCGGTCAGCTCTTGGACGCGGGGCGCGAACTCGGCCACTCGACGGGGTGTGAACGCCTTGGAGACGAGCCGACGCAGCCGGGTGTGGTCCGGCGGGTCGATGTTGAGCAGGTGGGTCATGAGATTGGCGCTGCGCTCGCCGGGGATGCCTGTCTTGCTCTTGCCCTGGGCGTCTTCGGAATGGTGCACGGGATTCTTGGAGAGCCGCTGGTCGGCGAGCGCCTGCCTGGCGTCCGTGTACCGGGTCACAAGCCACGCCTCGACACCGCTGGGAAGCGTGGTGCGGTGCACGGGCGAATGCTCGCGGAGCCACGCGTAGGCGGGGTAGGGGTCGGTGGCGAACTCCCAGGTAAAGAGTTCGGGTTCGATATGTGGGGCGTTCACGGGGTGACGGTACCGGGAGTCGCGCGGCGTGGATGAGGACGCCGGACTGTGCCATTCCCCTCCGTGACCCGGCCCGGTTCGCCGACTCAGGGTGTC
This sequence comes from Streptomyces sp. NPDC001530, assembly GCF_042894545.1. Taxonomy (NCBI): domain Bacteria; kingdom Bacillati; phylum Actinomycetota; class Actinomycetes; order Kitasatosporales; family Streptomycetaceae; genus Streptomyces; species Streptomyces sp. NPDC001530. Next base: position 8,302 of record NZ_JBIAVS010000024.1, on the reverse strand, counting down.
CTCGACCTCGCGCCCGTCTGGAGGGCCAGACCGCGCTCGCCACGCTCCCCGCCCGCCTCCCCGATCTCCGACTCGCGGGAGATTCGGCCGATTCGCGCTGGCGTGGCGGGCTCATTATGCGTGGATTACGCATGCTTCCCGTGGAGTTCACCCCGGTCGGTAGGCATGCCGGAGAAACGGCCGTCGGCTCGGGAAAAAGTGACGGACCCTCAAGTCTGTGATCTTCACGTGATCTACGCTGCATTAACTTGTGACAAGCGTTCGACTGCGGATACGTTCACCCAGCAACGCGGCCCATCTGTCGCTGTAGCCGCTGTAGTCACCTGCTGTCACGCGAAAGGCTTCCGCATGCTCTCCGGGAACGGCCGTCACCGTCGCCCCCGTCAGGCCCCTGCCCTCATCGTCGCCGCAGGGGTGACCGGATCGGCCATCGCCATCCCGTTGCTCGGCGCCACCAGTGCGAGCGCGGCCGACAGCACCACCTGGGACCGGGTCGCGGAGTGCGAGAGCGGCGGCTCCTGGAGCGCGAACAACGGCAACGGGTACTACGGCGGGCTGCAGTTGACCCAGGAGAACTGGGAGGCGCACGGCGGCCTCGCATACGCCCCGAGCGCCGACCAGGCCAGCCGCTCGCAGCAGATAGCCGTCGCCGAGAAGGTCCTCGACGACAAGGGCCTCGCCGCCTGGCCGACCTGTGGACCGCTCTCCGGGCTCAGCAAGGACTCGGGCGAGGTCGAGGTCGACACGGGTGTGGCGGACGACTCGTCGAGCTCATCGACTTCGTCGGGTTTGTCCAATTCGCCTTTGTCCAATTCACCTGATTCCTCTGACTCCTCCGGTTCATCCGACTCGTCCGACTCGGACTCCTCCTCCGGCGACTCCTCCGGTGCGACCGAGAACACGACGAAGTCCGATACCTCGTCCTCTGGCGCGAGCGGCGACTCAAAGGAATCCGACAGCTCGGATACAGACACGACGAAGAGCGACGAGTCGGACAAGTCGGGCCAGAACGGCGACTCTTCGGGTACGTCCGACAGTTCCACGTCCGGTGCCGGTCGCCACCGTGGCGACAGCGCCGAGGAGGACGCCACGGAGGGTGCGACCGACGGCCGTACGGACGGTGCGTCCGGGCGGCACGCCTCGCGCGGCTCCGGCGCCTCCCGCGACGCCGTCGACGGCTCGTACACCGTCCGCTCCGGAGACAGTCTCTCGACCATCGCCGACTCCCTTGACCTGAGCGGCGGATGGTCCGAGCTGTACGCCGAGAACAAGGAGACGGTCGGCACCGATCCCGACCTCATCATCCCCGGTCAGAGGCTTGCAGTTGGTGCTGAATCGGACGAAAAGTAGCGGGAGTTCGCGTCATGGTTCGCCGGGGAATGTCCGGTTTGGCGCGAGTGAGACATGAGTCTCAGAAGCCCTGATCGTCTTTGAAATTCCGTCGATCGCATGTCTACGGTCATCACCGCTCGCCACAGCGGGCCCCGACGGTCGCAACGCCGAATCCTGCCAACGGCCGTACGGGAACAGTCGTCGCGTCAAGCGCCGTAGGCAGGAGCGGGGGACCCAAGGTAAGCGCCGCGTCCGGGAGTTGAAAGACACCGGGAACGGCTTGGGGTGAAGTCGTGCGCCAACGGCGCACGGCCGGGCACTCACCCGCCCGAACCCGACAGCTCACCTCGCAGGCGTCGGTGAGGGGATCTCTCCATGCTGTTTTCCAGCAAGGGCAAGCACCGCCGCCCGTCCAAGGCCGCCCGTGTCGCCACGCTCGCCGGCGTGACCGGCGTCGCCATCGCCGCTCCGCTGATGGCCTCGGGCACCGCCTCCGCCGCCACCGCCTCCGAGTGGGACGCCGTCGCGCAGTGCGAGGCCGGCGGCAACTGGTCCATCAACACCGGCAACGGCTACTACGGCGGCCTGCAGTTCTCCGCCTCCACCTGGGCCGCGTACGGCGGCACCGCCTACGCCGCCACCGCCGACCAGGCCTCCAAGTCCCAGCAGATCGCCATCGGTGAGAAGGTCCTCGCCGCGCAGGGCAAGGGCGCCTGGCCGACCTGCGGCACGGGCCTGTCGAGCGCCGCGTACACCGGCGGCACGAGCAGCCCGTCCTCCTCGTCGAGCACCACCCCGAGCACCACCACCCGGACGACGGAGCAGCCCGCCTCCCGTTCCGCGGAGCGTCCGGCCGCCAAGACCGTCACCACCCCGACCGGCAAGAAGGTCGAGAAGGGTGACGGCGAGTACAAGGTCGTCACGGGGGACAGCCTCAGCTCGATCGCCGAGAAGAAGCACGTCAAGGGCGGCTGGCAGAAGCTGTTCGAGCTGAACAAGGACATCATCGACGACGCGGACTTCATCTACCCGGGTCAGCAGCTTCACCTCAGCTGAGTGGCAGACCTCAGTTGAGTGGCAGACCTCAGTTGAGTGGCAGACCTCAACCGAGTGGCAGCCCCCTCATAGACGCCCTCATGGACGGGGTCTCCATACTGGAGGCCTCGTGAGGGTCCCCCGTCCCCACGGGCTCCCCGCTCCGGTGCGTGTTCCCCCGTACGCACCGGGGCGGGGCTTTTTTCTGCGTGGCTCTTGGGCGGGCTGGTTTCGTGTACGGGGCAGGTTTTTGTTCCGTTCGGAAACAATTTACTCTCGGTTCTGCCCAAGGGGTGGTCGACCGGCTGGCCGATCGCCCCGAGGCGGTTAGGCTCATCTCGCGGAGCCGACCGCGGCTCCGTGCACTACGGGCCCCGCGGCCCCGCGTACCCGCGTCACATCCCAGAAGGAGATGCTCGTGCCGTCCATCGACGTCGTCGTAGCCCGGGAAATCCTGGACTCCCGAGGCAACCCCACGGTCGAGGTCGAGGTCGGCCTCGACGACGGCAGCACGGGTCGTGCCGCCGTCCCGTCCGGCGCCTCCACGGGCGCCTTCGAGGCCATCGAGCTCCGCGACGGTGACCCCAACCGCTACCAGGGCAAGGGTGTCGAGAAGGCCGTCCTCGCCGTCATCGAGCAGATCGGCCCGGAGCTCGTCGGTTACGACGCCACCGAGCAGCGCCTGATCGACCAGGCCATGTTCGACCTGGACGCCACCGACAACAAGGGCTCCCTCGGCGCCAACGCCATCCTCGGCGTCTCGCTTGCCGTCGCGCACGCCGCCTCCGAGGCCAGCGACCTCCCCCTCTTCCGCTACCTGGGCGGCCCGAACGCGCACCTGCTGCCCGTTCCGATGATGAACATCCTGAACGGCGGCTCGCACGCCGACTCGAACGTGGACATCCAGGAGTTCATGATCGCCCCGATCGGCGCGGAGTCCTTCTCCGAGGCCCTGCGCTGGGGTGCCGAGGTCTACCACACCCTCAAGAAGGTGCTGAAGACCAAGGGCCTGTCCACGGGCCTCGGCGACGAGGGCGGCTTCGCCCCGAACCTGGAGTCCAACCGCGCCGCGCTCGACCTCATCGTCGAGGCCATCAAGCAGGCCGGTTACACCCCCGGTGAGCAGATCGCGCTCGCGCTCGACGTCGCCGCGTCCGAGTTCTACAAGGACGGCGCCTACGAGTTCGAGGGCAAGTCCCGCTCGGCCGCCGAGATGACCGAGTACTACGAGGAGCTCGTCTCCGCGTACCCGCTGGTCTCCATCGAGGACCCGCTGTACGAGGACGACTGGGACGGCTGGAAGATCATCACCGACAAGCTGGGCGACAAGGTCCAGATCGTCGGCGACGACCTCTTCGTCACCAACCCCGAGCGCCTGGCCCGCGGCATCGAGGAGGGCGCCGCCAACGCCCTGCTCGTCAAGGTCAACCAGATCGGCTCGCTGACCGAGACCCTGGACGCCGTCGAGATGGCCCAGCGCAACGGCTTCAAGTGCATGATGTCCCACCGCTCCGGCGAGACCGAGGACGTCACCATCGCCGACCTCGCCGTCGCGGTGAACTGCGGCCAGATCAAGACCGGCGCCCCGGCCCGCTCGGACCGCGTCGCCAAGTACAACCAGCTGCTGCGCATCGAGGAGATCCTCGACGACGCCGCGGTGTACGCCGGCCGCTCCGCTTTCCCCCGCTTCAAGGGCTGAGCGCCTTCCCGGGCTAAGACATAGCCAGTCGTACGTACGTCCCCGTACCCGGTCCCGTACCGTGTCCGGGGACGTACGCGCGTATGACGGGTGAGAAGGGGAGGCGGAGAGCCAGTGGCCGTGAAGGACCGGGACCGTTTCTCCACCGCGACCAGGCTGCGGCTGCTCGGCGAGCAGACGGCGGCCCGGGTCTACCGCTCCCAGACCAAACGGCAGGCCCGCCGCTCCCGGCTGACCGGCCGGGCCGCGCTCCTGGCCCTCGTCTTCTGCTCGCTGATCGTGGCCCTCGCGTACCCGATAAGGCAGTACGTGTCCCAGCGCGCCGAGATCGCCAACATGGAGCGGCAGCGGGAGCAGGCCCGCGAGCGGGTCGAGCAGCTGCGCGACCTCAAGGCACGCTGGCAGGACGACGCGTACGCCGAGCAGCAGATCCGGGAACGGCTGCACTATGTGATGCCGGGCGAGACCGGCTACGTGGTGATCGACCCGGACGCGGCGAAGCAGTCCCGCGCCGACCACGGGGCCGCCGCCCGCCCCTGGTACGCCAACGTCTGGGACGGCGTGGACAAGTCCGACGCCGCCGACCACTGAACTGACCAGAAAGACAAGTGACTCACGGCATGGAAACGCCACCGCCGACCACCCCGCGCACCGAGCCGACCGACGCGGACGTCGAGGCCTTCAAACAGCAGCTGGGCCGGCCGCCGCGCGGGTTGCGCGCGATCGCGCACCGGTGCCCGTGCGGGCAGCCGGACGTCGTCGAGACGGCGCCGCGTCTTCCCGACGGGACGCCGTTCCCGACGACGTACTACCTGACGTGTCCGCGGGCCGCGTCCGCGATCGGCACGCTCGAGGCCAACGGCGTCATGAAGGAGATGACGGACCGGCTGGCGACCGATCCCGAGCTGGCCGCCGCCTACCGCGCCGCCCACGAGGACTACATCGCGCGCCGCGACGCCATCGAGGTCCTGGAGGGCTTCCCGAGCGCGGGCGGCATGCCGGACCGGGTGAAGTGCCTCCACGTCCTGGTGGCCCACTCCCTGGCCGCGGGGCCGGGCGTGAACCCGCTCGGGGACGAGGCGATCGCGATGCTGCCGGAGTGGTGGCGCAAGGGGGCGTGCGTGACGCTGCCCGTGGACGGCGCGAGCACGAAGGAGGACGCCCAGTGACCCGCGTCGCCGCCGTCGACTGCGGTACCAACTCCATCCGGCTGCTGGTCGCCGACGCGGACCCGGAGACGGGCGAACTCGTCGAGCTGGACCGCAGGATGACGATCGTGCGGCTCGGCCAGGGCGTCGACCGGACGGGACGGCTCGCGCCGGAGGCGCTGGAGCGCACGTTCGCCGCGTGCCGCGAGTACGCGGCGATCATCAAGGAGCACGGCGCGGAGCGGCTGCGCTTCGTGGCGACCTCGGCGTCCCGGGACGCCGAGAACCGCGACGACTTCGTACGCGGGGTGCTGGACATCCTCGGGGTCGAGCCGGAGGTCATCACCGGGGACCAGGAGGCGGAGTTCTCCTTCACCGGTGCGACCAAGGAGCTGACGGGCAGTGACCACCTCGCCAAGCCGTTCCTGGTCGTCGACATCGGCGGGGGTTCGACCGAGCTGGTGGTGGGCGAGGAGCATGTGCGCGCCGCCCGCTCGGTGGACATCGGCTGCGTACGGATGACGGAGCGGCACCTGGTGCACGACGGGGTCGTGAGCGATCCGCCGACGCCGGCTCAGGTCGAGGCGATCCGCGCCGACATCGAGGCGGCGCTGGACCTCGCCGAGCAGACGGTGCCGCTGCGCGAGGCGCACACGCTGGTCGGGCTCGCGGGCTCGGTCACCACGGTCTCGGCGATCGCCCAGAACCTCCCCGAGTACGACTCGGCGGCCATCCACCACTCCCGGATCTCCTACGACAGGGTCCGCGAGATCACCGAGTGGCTGCTGGACTCGACGCACGCCGAGCGGGCCGCGATCCCCTCGATGCACCCGGGACGGGTGGACGTGATCGCCGCGGGCACCCTCGTCCTCCTCGCGATCATGGAGCGGATCGACGCCCGGGAGGTCGTGGTGAGCGAGCACGACATCCTGGACGGCATCGCCTGGTCCATCGCCTAGGGCTCCTTGGCTGTCGTCCGGGGCTCCTGGACTGTGCCGTGGGCCACTGCTGAGCCGTGGCTTGGGTCTCCTTTGACTACTTGTCGGTAGCCTCGGCTGAGCAGGTCGGATAACGTATGAGCGCGCCTGAGGGGCCTCGAAAGCCCCTCGGCGAGGCGCCCTCAGGAAACTTCGTGAAGTTCTTCACAAGGAAAAAGCCCCTGCTGGGCGCGGAATGGGCCCCTGGGGTGGTCCGCGAGGACTCAGGCGGCCTGGGAGCGTGCTCACGGGGGCGTTTCGAGGGTGTCGCCGGCGGGAGAAACAGGGGGCTGGTCCGGTCGGTTCGAAAGGCCGGAGCGGCAGCTCACGCGGTGTTGACAACGGTCCGAACCGGACGGTGGTCCCCCCGTGCCGCCATGACCTGTGTCACGCGGGCGGCGCAGTGTAGCAGAGGGCCTGCCCAAGCTTGTGAAGGGGCGCACGAGCGACCCCCCATGACCGGGTGGATACTCGATGGCATGAGCACCACGGAGCGTCCCAGGATCCTCGTAGTAGGCGGTGGGTACGTAGGCCTGTACGCAGCTCGGCGCATTCTCAAGAAGATGCGCTACGGAGAGGCGACCGTCACGGTCGTCGACCCCCGGTCGTACATGACCTACCAGCCCTTCCTCCCCGAAGCCGCCGCCGGCAGCATCTCCCCGCGGCATGTCGTCGTCCCGCTGCGACGCGTGCTCCCCAAGGCGGAGGTCCTCACCGGCCGGGTCACCACCATCGACCAGGACCGCAAGGTCGCCACGATCGCCCCCCTCGTGGGTGAGGCGTACGAGCTGCCTTTCGACTACCTCGTCATCGCGATGGGCGCGGTCTCCCGCACCTTCCCGATCCCCGGCCTCGCCGAGCAGGGCATCGGCATGAAGGGCATCGAGGAGTCCATCGGCCTGCGCAACCACGTACTCGAGCAGCTCGACAAGGCCGACTCCACGACGGACGAGGACGTCCGCCGCAAGGCGCTGACCTTCGTCTTCGTCGGCGGTGGCTTCGCTGGTGCGGAGACCATCGGTGAGGTCGAGGACATGGCCCGCGACGCGGCCAAGTACTACAACAACGTGTCCCGCGAGGACATGCGGTTCATCCTCGTCGACGCCGCGGACAAGATCCTTCCCGAGGTCGGCCCCAAGCTCGGCCAGTACGGCAAGGAGCACCTGGAGAGCCGCGGGGTGGAGATCTACCTCTCCACGTCCATGGACTCCTGCGTGGACGGCCACGTCGTCCTGAAGAACGGCCTCGAGGTCGACTCCAACACGATCGTGTGGACGGCGGGCGTCAAGCCCAACCCGGTCCTCTCCCGCTTCGGTCTGCCGCTCGGCCCGCGTGGTCACGTGGACACCCAGACCACCCTCCAGGTGCAGGGCACGGACTACATCTGGGCCGCCGGCGACAACGCCCAGGTGCCGGACGTCGCCGCCCGCAAGGCCGGCGTCGAGAACGCCTGGTGCCCGCCGAACGCGCAGCACGCGCTGCGTCAGGCGAAGGTCCTCGGCGACAACGTGGTCTCCGGTATGCGGGGCTTCCCGCAGAAGGAGTACAGCCACTCCAACAAGGGTGCTGTGGCCGGGCTCGGCCTCCACAAGGGCGTCGCGATGATCGTCATGGGCAAGATGAAGATCAAGCTCAAGGGTCGTCTGGCGTGGTACATGCACCGCGGCTACCACGGTCTGGCGATGCCCACCTGGAACCGTAAGATCCGCGTCTTCGCGGACTGGACGCTCGCGATGTTCCTCAAGCGTGAGGTCGTCTCGCTCGGCGCCATCGAGTCTCCTCGCGAGGAGTTCTACGAGGCTGCCAAGCCGGCGCCGGCGCCCGCGCCTGCGGCCGCCGCGCCCGCGCCCGCCAAGACCGAGGAGAAGGCCAAGGCCTCCTGACCTCCGGTCACCGAACGCCCGAAGGGGCCGCCCGCCATCCGTGGTGCGGGCGGCCCCTTCGGCGTGTGCGGGTGGGCGGGGGCTGGGGGTGGGTTTTCTTCGCCCCTCCGCCCCTGCCCGTCCCGTACCAGCCTTTCGGCTGCGGGTGGGCGGGGGCTTGTCGCGCAGTTCCCCGCGCCCCTAAACGGGGCGCGGGGAACTGCGCAATCTTTTAGGGGGGTCTGGGGG